>CAXTKJ010000007.1:125249-136937 GCA_964244835.1 uncultured Pyrinomonadaceae bacterium | reverse complement strand
AACGATATTCTTTTTCGCCGCGTCGCGCAAGATCGGCACGACTGCCGCTTTCTGATCGGTGAAAACTTTGAACGATGTTTTCAACTGATCATCGGTGTACTGCGTCTGAAATTCCTTCGACGAATTCGCCTTGAACGCCGCGAAATCATTTTTATCAACCGCGTCGGCGAATTGCGACATCGTATCTTTAACCAACGCCTGCGCTTCGGCTTCGGTCGGCGGCGCGGACGGTTTCTCGCCGCCGCAGCCGATGACAACTAAAATAAGTGCCAGCATCGCAAAGATCGCCGACATCGTGTTTTTTCCGTAGTTTGATTTTTTCATTTTCTTTTCTCCTGTATTTTTTATTAAGATTTCTCTAGAAATTTTATCGTGTGTTGTCAACGAAAATTCCCGACAACTTCCACTCTTTACCTTCGGGTATGTATTTTAACTTGAATCTCGTCGGGGTCGGCGAAGTGTCGTAGCTGCCTTCGACGATCAGTTCCTTGAATCCTTTGGAATCATCAAAACGCGGTTTCGGGGAAAAGTTCGCTCCCATTGTTCTGATTTCACCGAAATTCATTTTATTATCAATGCCGGTCTGAAACATCTCTTTCAGTTTAGCCGGAGAACTTTGACGCTGCCAAAGCTTTGAAATCGTCGGATAGAAATCGGTAAAATCAGCGGCTTGGATGGCATCGTTAAACTGCACCAAATTATTTTGCACCAATTCCTGCAACTCGTCGCCCTGCGGAATTTCGCCGAGCGAAGCGTCGGATTTTTCGCCCGATTTCGTCGTCGGACTCGAATCGCTGACGGGTTTTTTCGTATCGCTCGAAGTCGTCGAACCGCCGCCGTTTCGTTTATAAATCACACCGTCGAGCTTCATTTCGTCGCCGGACGGCGGGCTGTCAATTTTCTTCGACGGACCGATGCCGAAAAACGTAATACTCAATTCCTTTTTCGCGTCGTCAATGGCGACCGTACCGCCGTCAACCGTCGTGCCGCCGGATTTATAATCGCCTTTGCCGTCGCTGCGAATCGTAATCAGAGTTCCGTCCTGTCCTGTCCAAACGCCGAAATACTCCGGCGGAACCGGCTTGGAACTGCTCGAACTTCCGCCGCCGCCGCAGCCTAAGCCGACGAAAATCAAAATGCCGACGGCGAGCAGAGCCGTTAATTTTAAATCTTTACCGAAAACGGTTTTATACAGCGTATTTTTCATAGATTTTTTCTCCCGCTTTTTTATTGAATCCAGACAATCTTTTTTCTTCCTAACTGTTCCGCCAGGGCGCGAGCAGATTGCTCCAACTGTCCACCATTCGCCCGAATTCCTGCGGACATTTCAGGGCGCGTTCTCGCGGAAGATATTGCTCTTCTAAAATGTATGCGTACTTCGTCGTGTTCGACCCGTAAATCATACACAGTGAATTGTAAAATCGCTGCTCCTGAAGCAAATGTTCGTCCGCCAGATTGCGCCGGTTCGCCAACGGATTTCTCGATTCAATGGCGAAGGCATCAGCGGCGGCAAGCACGGCTCTTACGCCATCCTCGCCGAGTTCCGTCAGGTTGATAAACGATGAACAGCGGTCAGCCGCGTCTTCTTCGCTGCCGGTGATCGGCAGATTATAAACGTCAATCAGCGCGTGTCCGATTTCGTGCAGAAAGGCGAATCGCACGGCATCGAACATTTTTTTATAGGCTTTCTCTTCGCTCAGTCCGTCGGTGCGAAAAACCGTATAAAAATGCTCCATCAATTCGTAACAGACCGTTACCGAACGCGCATCGCCGTCGTAAAAAGCGTTGACTTCGCCGCAGTCTTTCGTTACCAGCTTGATGTCGTGCGGCAGAATCAAGGAGCGGTTTAATTTATCCGCCGCCTTTTCAAGTAACTTTTCTTCCTTAATCTGCCGGTCAATTTCGACGTAGCGCGGATTGCCGACCGCCAGATGCTCGACCAAAAAATCGCCGTCGTCGGATTTTTTATTTTCGTTCGCTTTATTAAACTTCTGCGCGGTCGTCTCTTCATTAGCAGGAGCATTGACCGAAGGATTATTCGACTCCGAATTTCTGCTCGAACGATAAACGCAGGAAACCGTAACGATAATTAAAATCGCTAAAACAGCGAAGAAATTAAATGGGTTGCGGTTCATAGAAAGATTGAAAGATTGTAAGGATTAAACAGGATTTCAGGGTCGGTTGTCAATGTCTGTTTTCGAGTGGAGAGTGGAGAGTCGAGAGTCGAGAGATAAAACCAAGAAAAGAAACAAAAAAAAGTGGAGAGCCGCGATTGCTTTACAACCTTTTACTCTCCACTCTTCACTCTCTACTCTCCGCCCTTACTGCGATTTCTCGACCAATTTGATCAACGTGCGAACGGCGACCGCCGTCGGACCTTTCGATTGATGCGGTTTGGCTTCGTCCGACCAAGCCGTTCCAGCGATGTCGAGATGCGCCCATTTCGCGTTTTTGATGAATTCCTGAATAAACACCGCGCCGACAATCGTTCCGGCGCGCCGTCCGCCGCCGATGTTTTTGATGTCGGCGATGTCGGATTTAATCAATTTGCTGTAATCTTTGCCGATTGGCAACTGCCAGAAATTTTCTCCGACTTCTTTACCGCAGTTAATGATGTCGTCAACTAATTCTTGATCGTTACCCAAAATCGCCGTGTTCAAATCGCCGAGCGCGATAATCACCGCGCCGGTCAAAGTCGCCATATCAACGATGGTCGTCGCGCCTTGATTTTCGGCGTAATGAACCGCGTCCGCCAAAACCAGACGACCTTCGGCATCGGTGTTCAAAATTTCCACCGTTTTTCCGTTCGATGCGGTAACGACATCACTTGGACGAGTCGCTTTGCCGTCCGGCATATTCTCGACCGCCGCGACAATTCCCAAAACGGGAACCGACGGCTTCAAAAGCCCGATTGCCCGCATCGTGCCGATGACGGTTGCGCCGCCCGACATATCGTATTTCATAGCGTCCATTCCTTCGGACGGTTTAATCGAAATGCCGCCCGTGTCGAACGTGATGCCTTTGCCGACGAGCGCGAGCAGTTCGCCTTTTTTGCCGGTTGATTTTTTCGGCTCGTATTTTAAAACGATCAATTTCGCGGGCTGTTCCGAACCGATGGAAACCGACAGCAGCGAACCCATTCCGAGTTTCGCCATCTGTTTTTCGTCGAGGATTTCGCATTTCAATCCGCAGTCTTTCGCCATTTTTTCGGCGCGTTTCGCCATCTCGGTCGGGTGCAGAATGTTCGGCGGTTCATTCGCCAGATCGCGGGCAAAGTTCATCGAATCGCCGACGATTTCGCCGTGTTGCAAAGCATTTTTCAAACTTTTCGCGTCGCCGTTCTCGACGAACAAAACGAAGTTGTCTAATTTTTTATCCTTGCGGTCGCCGCGATATTTATCGAGTTCAAACTGGCTGGTCGTCACGCCCTGCGCCGCACACGCCGCCGCTTCGCCTGCGTCGCCGTCAAAACGCGCCGCGAGCGCGAGGCTTTTGACGTTCTTTTTCAAGAAATGTCTGGTCGCCGCGCCCGCTAAAACTGCGACGTGCGGCGCGTTATAATCAGCGCGTTCGCCGACCCCGACGAGCAAAAGGCGATTGGCTTTGCCTTTGCCCTTTGCCTCAAAAACAAAATAAGCGGCATCGCCCGCTTCGCCTTTGAATTCTTCGGATTTGATAACTGCCGCGACGCTTCCACCCGTCAAAGCGTCCAATTCCTGCAAAATTCCGCCGGTCGGCTTTTCATCCTTAAAGACGGCGACCGCCAACGCTTCGACATTCGCATCCTGAAAATTTTCAGTAATTATTTGAGCTTTCATTCTTGACCTCTTTTATAAAATTAGTTCCGTTTAACCGTTTATTAAATTTTGTAAAATTCCCGCAAAATTCTTTATGACTATAACTTAACCAACCGATTCTTTCAACTTATCTTTCCTTCATCTGCGCTCTGGTTTCGCGGTCAATCGTTCTTGATTTCAAATCTTCGCGCTTGTCGTAAAGTTTTTTTCCTTTCGCCACGCCGATTTCAAATTTGATACGCCCGTTTTTCCAGTAAACCCGCGTTACGACGAGCGTCAATCCCTTCTGCGTCGTTTCCTTTTCCAGTTTTTCGATTTCGCGCCGGTGCAGCAGTAATTTCCGGCTTCGCAAGACATCGTGATTATTGATATTGCCGTGCGAATAATGTGAAATATGCGCGTTCAAAAGCCAGACTTCGCCATCTTTGACCGCCACATAAGATTCTTTCAACTGAATGCGCCCAAGCATCACGCTTTTAACTTCCGTTCCCAAAAGCGCGATTCCGGCTTCATATTTATCCTCGATGTGATATTCAAAGTAAGCCTGACGATTATTGATGATGTCCTTTTCCGCTGCCGACATAAATTACAATTTTGCCTAGCAAAAATCGGTTGTGCAAGCGCACATCAAAACAAAGCATTTGACAATGCCTTTTGCACTCAATAAATTAAATGAAGTGTTGGGAGATCGTCTAATGGTAGGACTGCAGTTTCTGGATCTGCCTATCGGGGTTCGAATCCCTGTCTCCCAGAACCTTTTTAGTGGTGAGTGGTGAGTGGTGAGTGGTGAGTGGAAAACTCTCCGAAACTCACCACTCACCACTCACCACTCACCACTTTCAATGGATTGGCACGAAACAGAAATCCGCGTCCGCTATGCCGAAACCGATCAGATGGGAATCGTTCACAATTCCAATTATCTCGTCTGGTTTGAAGTCGGTCGCAGCGAATTTTGCCGCGCTCGCGGTTTTTCCTACAAGGAAATGGAGGAAAAAGACAACGCCCTGATGGTCGTCGCCGAAAGCTACTGCCGCTACAAATCGCCCGCTTATTACGAAGATTTGCTGACCGTCCGCACCAGAGTCGAAGAAATTCGCAGTCGTTCGCTGCGGTTTATCTACGAAATTTACCGCGCCTCCGACGAAACCTTGCTTGCCGAAGGCGAAACTCTGCATCTCGTTACCGACAAAGATAAAAAAATTCGTTCGATGCCGTTGAGTTATAAAGAAAAACTAACGTCAGCGGAAATCACCGATGCGAATGCTTTTCCCAACAATCAAGCTCCAAGTTAATTGCGCGATTTTCCTTTCCGCAAAATTTATGCTTAAGGCGATTGTTACTTTGGCAGTTCGGATGCCGTCAACTCCACCCGCTCGTCGGCATTGAATCGAAACCATTTGAGCCGTTTGTCAGAAACATCTATTTCCTCGACACTATCGGCGGAAGTAGGTGCAAACTCATAACCGTAATCTTTCTCATCTCCCCAAGACGGATACATATCTATTGCTCCCGGAGAACCAGTGAAGAACGACCATTTTCCAATTTTAATCTTGTCACTTCCAAACTGAAAGGAGAGTCGCCCTACTCCTTTGAGCGGCTTCAAATTGATTTTGCCGGTTCGCTTACGAACATTCGAGGAGATAAACGACAATGATCCGTCGTCTTGAAAGTAGGATTCGTAATTAGCCTGCCCTATTCCCGGTTTGATGCCCTTTACGATATTTGTGAACCGGATAGCTCCGATTTTTTGTCCTTTCCTGATAAGCAAAAAATATCCCTGCGGCATTAGGACTTCGCCTGCTCCAACAACAAACTTCGAGGAACTTTTCTCTTGTTCCGCTCCGGCTTGCGACGATTGACCGCAAACAGACAGAACACTCACAAACATTGCAACTGCCGTAATACAAAACAAATTCAATTTCAGCATAAAATCTTTTTCTAACTAAGCATATTTTATTATGCGTAACAAGCTCTGAATTGATGCAATTGGAGTTCTAATTACTCCGTCGAAGTGTTGCCAAAAAAATAAGGCGTTTTCGCCGTCCAAGGCGATTTCGGATATTTTTTGTGCAAAATATCGAACGCCGTTTTCGAGTATTTCAAAGTGTTCGCGTCGGTGCAGCCGTAGCGCGTGGCGCGAACCGCCAAATGCAGAATTTCCGGCGTGTTTGGCTGATTCGGATTTTTGTTGGCGAACTCGACGGCGCGACGTGATAAATAGGTCGCTGAATTGCCGGATGCGACGAGTTGTTTATGTTCACGAAGCGCGTCGGCTGTTTGCGTCGCCGACAGAAAATTCGGATAGCTTTTCGGGTAATTAAATCCGTAACGGTCGTAACCGCTTTCGTCTTTCGTCGCTTCGTCTTCGGCGCACCACCAGTTGCCGCGAATGCTGTCAATCACTTCCGGCGACGAATCGCCGCGTCCGAAACCGACGGGAATGTATGGCTGAATGACCGGATTATTTAAGATCACGAGCAGCGCGGCGGCTTCGCGGTCAGTCGCATTGGCGGCGTTCGCATAATTGGCAAAAGTCGGTGCGAATTCCTTCGCGTAGCGCGTCATCAACGGCGTGAATTCGCGTTCGATCTCGGAGTTGCCGAGCAGCACGGCGCGTGTCCAAACCGCCTCAACTAAAAACTTTTTCAGATGTTCGGGAAGCTGTTCGTTCAACGCCGCTTCGCGCAAAATTGACAAAGGCATTCGTTCGTTGAAAAACGCGGTCGCGTCTTCGTCGAACATCGAGCGCGTCGCCCACGGCTGTAACTCTTTATCGTTTTTCAAATCATCGCCTTCTTCGTTCGCGTCGTCGCTGTAAACAAAAGTCGCGGCTTTGCGTTGAGCGTATTTGAGAAATTCAGCCAGATTTTCCGCGACGATCATTCGCTGCGCGAGAAATTTATTCTGCGCGGAAATCGGATAGCTTTCAAAATTATTCGCCATCACTTCGTCTAATAATTTCTTCGCCTCGCCGCGTTTGTCGGCTTCGAGCGAAAGGCGAATTTGATGAAATCGGACGGTCGCGTAACCGTTGGAATTCTTTTGGATTTTCGCCGCTTCGCTTAAAAGTTCCGGCGTTTGCGGCGCGTTTCGGTCGGCGTGCGAAATTGCGTTGACCAACCAGCGAGGGCTTTTCGTTTCCTTCCATTTTTCGTAAGCGTGTGCGAAACCGTCAACGGCTTGATAAGTGTAAAGCCAATCGGTCAACTCGGCTTCGCGGACGTTTGGCGGCAAATCGCGCAGTTTCAAACGGTAATCATAATTGTAAGTTTTGCCGGCGGCTTCGGCTTCTTTCTGATCTAAATCCGCGCCAGTCGCCGAAGCGTCGCTCTGCGGTTTGTCGAGCAACCAGACGTAATCGGTCAAATCGTTGTAGATGTTTGAATTTTCGTTCGATTCGGAAAGCGTGGCGGCTAATTCCTTCTGTCTGCCCGCCGCGTCCAATCTGAATTTCACTAAGTTGAGAATTTTCCGCGCCGAAGCGTGAAAATCGCTCATCGAAGCGTCCGCTAAAATATCTTTTAACTGCGTCGCGGCTGGCTGCAAAAGTTTCGATTTTTCGGCGTTCGCTTTCTGCTCCGACGCTATTCTTTCCGCCTCGTTCGCCGCACTTTCCGCCGGTTCGATGAAGCTCGCCTGTCTAATGTAAGTTCGCGGAATAATGAATCTGGCGGTTTTATTCCAGTCAGAATTTTTGTCAGCCGCGATGTTTGTAAAATTATCGCGGGCTTCCGGGAATTTCGCCGCGTAAAAAAGTGCGGCGGCGATTTGATATTGGCGATCTTTTACCAGCCATTCGGGAGCGTTTGCGCCGACTGCTGCCGGAATTCCGCCTTCGCCGCCGCAGTTCGAGAAAACCGCGTCCTGACCGTTCAGCCATTCCTTCGTATTTTCGTTGACACCATACTTGGCGATTCGTTCGTTCAAGGTTTTCGCGGCGGTATTAAAAGAATCACCCAGACAATTTTCGTAGAAACTGTAATTGTTAGGCGTTCTTTTCTCGGTCGAAACGGTTGATTTGTCCGCCAAAACTTTGGCTCTGGCGTTCGTCCAGTTCTGATAAAAATCGGGTTCGTCCGCCGTTTGATTATTGTCGGCTTGTGCTGATTCTGCGTCTGAAACGTGAATCCCGATGCGGTGTTTCATCGCCTCGACGACCTGCTGCCGCTCGCTCGCCGCCAATGGCGTGTTATTCAACTGCCGGTAGAAGACGAAAAGGGAAATGCGTCCGTAGGAATTCGGCACGACCCCGACTTTGCCGTTCGTGTAGCTTTCCAATGGATATTCGCCGTGTTTCGTGAATGAAAAAAGCGGGTCAACCGTGAACGGTCCGCAGGCTTTCGCCGCCGGCAAACCGTTAAATAAAAAAGCGAAAATTAATGCGATAGAAACAAAAAAGCGAACGTAGTTTTTCATAAATAAAATTGTTAATTATCCTGTCAATTTAGTTTTCGAGTGTTCTGAGTCCCGCCTTCAGGCGGCTTCCCGCCGCGCTTCGCGGGCGCAAGAGCCGCTTGAAGGCGGAACTCAGAACGATTGCCGAACGCCGTAAAATTTAATTTACGAACTGTTAATCGAGTTTGTCTAAGTCAGCCTTTTCCCACGCCTTCGATTTGAAGTAGAAAAACCGCCGGTTCGGTTGGAAACTTACCTTCAACGGTTCGTCAACGGCGATGCCGTAACTGTTGCGGCATAAAGGTTCGCGCCAATCGTTTCCGTTTGTCAAAAAGTTGCGAACCGTTTGATTGTCCGCGCCCATTTCAAACGCCATCGGAACGGCTTCGTCAACCGGAAAATCTGCAAACCACGCATCGCCGACGCACCACGAAGCCAACGCCGTCATCGTCAGCGGCGTGTTTTCGGGCAGTTGTTTTTTTAGATTATTGGTAATACTGCGATAAAAATCTCTCTCGGAAACAATCGCGTCAAAATCAATCTGCACGGCTTTGACGTTGGGTAATTCTAGCGTTTTTTTGACTAAATTAACAACTTTTTCTTTCTGTTCGGCGGATAAATCGGCGCGTTCGGATTTTTTATCCGTTTCGATGCGCGTAACGGCGATCAGATAAGCGTTCGGCGCGATTTGCAGAGATTGGCGGCGCGAGCTAAGAATCACTTCATCGTTTTTCAGCGTCAGCGTTTGCGCTAAAAATGCGACTCCGAATTTATTCGCGTCGAGGAACCGCAAATCTTCCGGTCGCTCCCACGCCCAGAGAATTTTGCGCGGCATCTCGTTGTTCGGAATAGAATAAATTTTCGTATTCTGGCGGCAGCTTTGATTGAAAAACAGAATCGCGCACAAAATCAGGCTCAATCTCAATAATAAAATATGTTTGCGTTTTGAAACGAGCGGCATATCTCGCTGAATTGAATGTTTTTGTAAAGAATCCGACTAGAGGATTCTACAATACTTTGCTATATTTATAACAACTGAACGGCTATTCATTTTATCGAAAAACAATATGATTGAACGCGAACAACTCGAAATGGACGTGGTTTTTGTCGGCGCGGGTCCGGCGAATCTGGCGGCGGCTCTGCATCTGAAAAATGCGGTTAAGGAACATAACGAACTCGTCGCTTTGGGCAGGAAACCCGGCAATGAAATCGGCGAACTGGAAATCGGGATTATCGAGAAGGGAAAAGTGGTCGGAGCGCATATTTTGTCGGGCGCGGTGATGGACCCGATTGCGCTGCGCGAATTGATGCCGGACTTTTTGGAGCAAGGCTGTCCGGTTGATTCGACGGTCGAGAGCGATGCGTTCTGGTATCTGACGGAAAATCGCGCACTGGCTTCGCCGATCACGCCGCCACCGTTGCAAAATCACGGCAAATATATCGTTTCATTGAGCAAAATGTGCGAATGGCTCGGCGAAAAATGCGAGGAAGCGGGAATTAATATCTTTCCCGAATTTCCCGGCGCGGAAATTATTTACGACGAAAACGATGCCGTCATCGGCGTTCGCACCGGCGATAAAGGCATCGGCAAAGACGGCGAGGCGAAAGGGAATTTTGAACCCGGCGTTGACCTTTTAGCGAAAATCACGGTTCTTGGCGAAGGCTCGCGTGGTTCTTTGGCGAAACAATTAGTACAGCGTCTCGGTTTGGACGACGGCAAAGAGCCGCAGGTTTTTTCGCTCGGTGTAAAGGAACTTTGGGAAGTTCCGGCAGGGAACTTTGAAGAAGGTCGCGTCGTTCACACGCTCGGTTTTCCATCTGATACAAAAACTTACGGCGGCGGTTGGATTTACGGGATGAAAAACAACGTCATCAGCATCGGTTACGTTACCGGCTTGGATTATCTCGATCCGCTGATTGACCCGCACGCCGAGTTTCAAAAATTTAAAACGCATCCGAAAATCGCCGAGATTTTAGCGGGCGGCAAGATGCTGAAATACGGCGCGAAGACGATTAACGCGGGCGGCTGGCACACGATGCCGAAACTTTACGCGGACGGCGTATTGCTCGTCGGCGACTGCGCTTCGTTTTTGAACGGGCAAAGAATCAAAGGAATTCATACGGCGATGAAGTCGGGAATGCTGGCGGCGGAAACGATTGTTTATGCGTTCAGCCACAATGATTTTACATCGAACGCGCTCGAAAAATTCACCGACAAAATTAATGCGAGCTGGATTTATAACGAGCTTTACGCCGTCCGCAATTTTCACGCTTCGTTCCAATCGGGTCGCTGGTCGGCTCTGATTAACGGCGGTTTGCAGTTTGTAACGGGCGGTTATTCGTGGGGCTTTTTGCCGATGGAGCATCATATCGCCGGACATTTGCGGATGGAAAAGTTGGAAGAATACGATTATCACGGCGACAACATCAAGCAGCGTTATCCCGATTTGAAATTCGACAATCAACTGACTTTCGACAAGGTAACAGACGTTTATCACGGCGCGGTTTCGCACGATGAAGACCAACCTTCACACCTGCATATTCTCGACACGGAAATCTGCGCCGTGCGGTGCGCTGAGGAATACGGCAATCCTTGTCAACGCTTTTGTCCGGCGGCGGTTTATGAAATGGAAGACAACGCCAAAACCGGCAGGCGCGAAATTAAAGTCAATTTCTCGAACTGTGTTCACTGCAAAACTTGCGACGTGATGGATCCGTATCAAATCATCAACTGGGTTACGCCCGAAGGCGGCGGCGGTCCGAACTACAAGGGAATGTGATTCGATTTTGGATTGCCGATTTTGGATTTTGGATTGGTTGGAATGTTATTTGCTGATAATCGTTTAGACGCGCGAATTTCGTTCTAAAATGATACGAGCGTTCAAACTAAATTTAAGGAGCAGAAATAAAATGTCCATACCAAATAAAGACGAAGCGGAAGGCAAATGGGAACAGGTGAAAGGAACGGTTAAAGAGAAAGTCGGCGAAGTTACCGGCGACCGTGATTTGGAAGCCGAAGGCGAAGTGCAGAATGCTGAAGGCGAAGGTCAGGAAACCTGGGGTAAATTCAAACGCGGTGTCGGCGACGCGGTTGATGCCGTCGGCGATGCGATCAGCAACACCGGCAAAGACATCAATAAGTAAAAAGGTAAAAAGTAAAAAGGCAAAAGGCAAAAGTGTGGAATTTGTCTTCACTTTTGCCTTTTGCCTTTTTACTTTTTACTTTCCTAAACCGCCGCCATCAAGGATTCGGTTAGTTGATTCGCGGCGTATTCGACGTTGGTATAGACGGCTTTCAGTTCGTCAATATTGTTCGATTCAAAGCCTTCTTCCGCCTGTAACAAAATCGTTTCGATGGCTTCACTTTGCGCCTTCGGCAGCGATGAACCGAATTCGGTCAGAGCCTTGCGCGTATTTTTGATCAAGGAGTCGAGCCGGTTTTTCTGCATAATCAAATCTTTCGTGTTGCGGTCTTTCTCGACGAAATTTTCCGATT
>CAXTKJ010000007.1:113941-125239 GCA_964244835.1 uncultured Pyrinomonadaceae bacterium | reverse complement strand
TCAAACGCTCGATTTCGTCCGGCGCGAGTCCCGACGACGGCGTGATCTGCATCGCCTGTTCAAAGCCGGTCATTTTATCTTTCGCCGCAACGCTGACGATGCCGTTCGCGTCAATTTCAAACGAGACATCAACCTGCGGAACGCCTCTGGGCGCGGGCGGCAGACCGACGAGTTCAAATTTGCCGAGACTGCGGTTAGCGTTGGCGATTTCGCGTTCGCCCTGCAAAATATGGATTTCGACCGACGGCTGGTTGTCCACGACGGTCGTAAAAGTCATCGTGTTTTTCAGAGGAATCGTCGAGTTGCGCGAAATCAGTTTGACGAACAAACCGCCGCGCGTTTCCAGTCCCAAACTCAACGGCAGAACGTCGAGCAAAACGATGTCTTTAACATCGCCCGTCAAAACGCCGCCCTGAATCGCCGCGCCCATCGCCACCACTTCATCCGGGTTGATTTCCGAAGACGGTGCTTTACCGAAAACTTCCGTTACCGTGCGGGCGATAATCGGCGAACGGGTTTGCCCGCCGACGAGAATCACTTTATCAATATCCGACGGCTGAAGTTTCGCGTCCCACAACGCCTTCTGGCACGGTTCGACCGACTGCTCGACCAAATCCTGCACGAGTTCTTCAAATTTAGCGCGGGTTAAAACCGTGTTGATATGTTTCGGACCCGTTGCGTCAGCCGCGATAAACGGCAGATTGACGGTCGTCTCCGTTACGCTCGAAAGTTCGCATTTGGCGCGTTCCGCCGCTTCCTTCAAACGCTGCAAGGCTAATCTGTCCTGCTTCAAATCAATGTCGTTGTCTTCTTTAAATTTGCTGACCAGCCAATTTATCAGTCGTTGGTCGAAATCTTCGCCGCCGAGGAAGGTGTTGCCCGAAGTCGAAAGCACTTCAAACACGCCGTCGTTAATTTCGAGAATCGAAATATCGAATGTGCCGCCGCCCAAATCATAAACCACGACGCGCTCCGATTTATTTTTATCGAAACCGTAAGCCAACGCCGCCGCCGTCGGCTCGTTAATAATGCGTTCGACTTCGAGACCGGCGATTTTTCCGGCATCGCGTGTCGCCTGTCTCTGCGCGTCGTCGAAGTACGCCGGAACGGTGATAATCGCTTCGGTAACGGGTTCGCCCAAAAATTCTTCCGCCGCTTGTTTCAGCCGCTGCAAAACAATCGCCGAAATTTCCTGCGGGCTGTAATTGCGGTCGAGAACGCGAATGTGCGCGTCGCCGTTCGGGGCTTCGACGATTTCAAACGGCACGGTTTCGCGCATCTTTTCGACTTCCGGCGAATTGAATTTGCGACCGATCAAACGCTTGACGGCATAAAGTGTATTCGTCGGATTCGTAACCGCCTGACGTTTGGCGATTTGTCCGACCAGCCGCTCGTCTTTTTCGGTAAAACCGATGACGGACGGCGTAGTTCTGCCGCCTTCTTTGTTGGAAATAATTTGAACCGCGCCGCTTTCTAAAACGGAAACACAGCAGTTGGTCGTGCCTAAGTCAATGCCTATAACTTTACTCATAACTTTTATTTTCGGGTTGCCGTTAACCGGCGGTTTTAATCTTTGTAAGCTATTCGGTGGCGGTGAGGTTTTTTTCGGAAAGCGTCAAATTTTGGGGCAGACTGCCCGACGTGGTAGAAACGGAAACTTTGACCATTGAAGGGCGAATTATTTTTTCGCCGATTCGGTAGCCGCGCATCAATTCTTCCGTAACCGTGTTGGAAGCGATCTCGTCGGTTACTTCGGTGGCGACGGCTTCGTGTTGGTGCGGGTCGAACTTTTCGCCGACAGCCGTTATCGGTTCAACGCCCATTTCCGCCAAAACTTCGTTCAACTGCTGACTAACCAGTTCGATGCCTTTGAAAAACTGTTGAAACTCAATGGTTTTCTCTTCGGAAAAAGTTTTGGTCGAATCGAGCGCACGGCTCATATTGTCCAACACCGGCAGCATTTGAAAAGCCAGACTGCCTAACTGACTGCGGAATGTTTCTTCGCGTTCGCGTTCGGTGCGGTTTTTGAAATTCTCGAATTCGCTGTGCCGGCGGCGCGAAATATCAAACATTTCAGCGCGTTCGTTTTCGACGCGGGTCATTTGAGTTTGAAGTTTAACGAGTTCATTTCGCAGCGTGAGAACTTCGAGTTTGCTCGATACATCATCCTGAAAAATGACGGGCGGCGCGACTTTTTCCGGTTCGATTGAAAGCAGCGACGGTTCGGGAATTTCGTCCGCCGCCTCTTCGTCAAAACTTTCATCGTCTTCGATCTCGATGACCATTTCGGACGAAATATCCAAATCTTTTTCCTTGGCTTCAAGCTGGCGGAAAAATTCGTCAATCGAAACTTCTTCGGACGTTTCGGTGTCTTCGGAGTAATCCGCTGTATTTTGTGAATCTGGGTTGGAATTCATCTTGTAAAAATTAAATTGTCGTGTAATTTTTTTTCGACGGCGAAATTAATCTTTCGACATCATTCGTTCGAGAATGCTTGCTACATAGCTGACAATCGAAATCATCCGGGCGTATTCGATGCGGGTCGGCCCGAGAACGCTTAGAGTTCCGACCGTTTCGCCGCTGCCGATGCGGTACGGCGCGGTGATGAGTGTGCAGTTTTGCAAAGAAGAAGCCTCGTTTTCGCTTCCGATAATTACCTGCACGCTGCCTTTAATCGAAGGATCGCGTTCGATGCAGCCGGTTAAAATCTGCACCAATCTCGATTTTTCTTCAATCGTGCGGAGCAGTTCCCGCAGTCTGTCGAGGTCGGCGAAATCGCGTTTGGTCAGAATGTTTGAAGTTCCGTCCACATAAACTTCGCCTTGGTTGTCCGCTTCGTCTTCGATGCTTTGCGAGCAAAGAATCATTGCCGTTTGCAGCATTTTATCGAACAGCGCGGTTTCTTCGTGCATCAATTTGAGAATCGCGCCGCGAATTTCCGCCAGACTTTTACCGCCGAATTTGCGGTTCAGATAATTTGAAGTGCGGTCGAGTTCTTCGTTCGTGTAAGTTTCTTTGAGCCGAATTATCTTGTTATGCACGATATTCGGCGCGGAAACCATCACGACGAGAATTCGCTTTTCCGACAAATTAACGAATTCGATATGCTGCAATCGGTCTTTCGCCAGCGAAGGCGAAACGACGATGCCGACATTTTGAGAAAGAGCCGAAAGAAGCTGTGAAGTTCTTTCCATCAACCTGTCCGGCGCGGCTGATAAATCGGGTTCGTTCAAACCTAACTCCTTGTTTATAAGTCGCAAATCTTCGTCTGATAAACGCAGAACACCGAGCAGATTGTCAACAAAAAAACGATAGCCGAGGTCGGTGGGAATTCGTCCGGCTGAGGTGTGCGGTTGTTCGACCAGTCCGAAATCTTCCAAATCGCTCATCACGCTGCGAATCGTCGCCGAACTGAATCGGGAAGCATTCGCAAATTTTTCGGCGATTATTTTTGAACCAATCGGTTCGCCCGTTACCAGATGTTCGTTGATAATGGCAGAAAGAATTATCTGTCCGCGAGCGTTGGGTGCAGAGAAATTTTTTACGGTCGTCGGGTTTGATTCAGAGACAGCCATTTCTCTTTTGGTTGAGTTTGAAGAACATCGCTCGAAAGCGATATTCTTGAGCTATTAAAACGAATAGCATTTTGCTAAGACATCTGTCAACATTTATCAGTTAAACTATGACCAACAATTTTTTGCCCGACAATCTTTCACTGATAAAAACATTTTACGAAGAGGCATTCAAATTTTACGATGGTGCAAATACTTTGCCGAAAATCACCGTCGAATTTTATCCTTACGTCGGACTCAATCAAACAATCCGGCGACGCGAAGGAAAGATTTTAGTGCGTTTGGCGACTCTCTGCGGCGACGCGCCGATGAACTTTCAGAGAGCTTTAGCTTTTATTTTAACTGCCAAGATTTTACGAAAAAAAGTTTCGCCCGCCGCGAACGAAGTTTATCAAGCGTATATCAAAAGTCGTGAAATTCAGACAAAAGCGCAGGAAAATAAAAAAACGAAAGGACGCAAAATCGTTTTATCGCCAATCGGCGAAATCTACAATCTGACGGAGATTTTTCTGCGAATAAATGCGATTTATTTCCAAAGTTCGATTCCGAAACCGACTTTAACCTGGTCGGCGCGGCAGACTTATCGAATTCTCGGACATCACGACGCGACGCACGAAACGATTGTCATCAGCAAAACTTTGGACGATGCGAAAGTTCCGCTCTACGTCGTCGAGTTCGTCGTTTTTCACGAAATGCTGCACATTTTTCACCCGACAAAACACCGCGACGGCAGACGCTATAACCACACGCCGCAATTTCGCCGCGACGAAAAAAAATTCGCCCAATTTGAGCAGGCGGAAAATTGGATCGAAGAAAATGCACGCCGATTAAAAGCGAAAAGCCGTCGGGCAAACGCGAAAAGAAAAAGCTAGAAACTCGGCGAGAGTTCTGAGTCCCGCCTTTATGAGGCTTTTCAAAACTGCTGCCTAAAGGCGGGACTCAGAACTTTTAATTCAGGTTTTTCAAAATCGTTCCGATAAAACCGAAATCGGAAACGGTTACGCGCTCGAAACCGCTCGCGGTCAGGCGCGTTTCAATCGTGTAGAACGTCGCCAATTTCAAATTGGCGTTCTTGGCGTTTCCCAAAACCGCGACGATTTTCTCCGCCGAATCAGCGTCCGTGCCGAAAGTTGCGGCGACATCGCGGCTCGCTGTAAATCTTTGAAACGCCGAATTATTCGCCGCTTTTTTTTCAGCTTGCCGCGCCGCCAGACATTTCAAGACGCTTTCGCCGTCGCCCAGAATTATTTTATTTGCGACGAATGCCGCCGCCAGATTTTTGTCCGCCGAAAACCAAATTTCCGCGTCGAATTTTTTTTCCGGCGGCGAATTAAAATCTATTTCTTCCAAGATTGAAAGTTTCAATTTCGCGGCATCTGCAATCGTCGCCATCGTAACGCTTTTCGCGCCTTCCGCGTCGAACTGCGCCGTTAAAATCGGCGCGGTGATCGAATCTAAAAAACTTTCTGCCGCGCCGATGCCGTAAGGTTCGAGCAGTTTATCCGAAAACTTACTTAAAATTTTGCCGCTCAAAGCGTCAGTGTTTCGCGCCGTCAAAAGAATCGAACCGCGCCACGCCGTCGAAGGGTTTTTAAAATTGTAACGGGTGGCGGAATAAGTATCGGACGGCAGAAATTCGCTAAAATCATCCGGCGAGACGGAATCTGAAATTAAAAAATCTTTCAACGCCGAAACTGTTTCCGGCTTTAACGCAACCGAGAATTTATCCTCGATTCCGCCGCTCGCACGATTCGCCGTCCAGACGATTTCCTGCGTCGTATTTTGTAGAATCTGCGGCAGAATCCGTGCAATAAAACTCCTTTCGTCCGCTTCTTCCGACGCATTAACGGCGACCGAAACGCCCGCGAGCGCGGCGATTTGTTTTACGCCTTCGCTGGAAACATAGCCGAACGCCAGATTATTTTCGGTGTAAGCGCGGGCGAAAGATTCGTTCTGCGCCAAACTTTCGCCCGTGCCTTTTTTCACCGCCAGACATTTTTCAATCGCGTCCGCATCATTGCCGAAATAAATCAAACCGTCCTGCACGAACGCGAAAACGCGGCGCGAATCTTCCGCCGTCCAGGTGAAAAACGCGCCGCCGTCTTTTTCAATTCGCTCAACTTTCGCCGCTGCGCCGTAGTTTTTTCTAACGAAACCATCAATCTGATTTTCGACCAGCGAAACGGCTTGCCAGTTCCAGGCGTGAATGTCGGCGACGGCAACGAAACGCGGTTTCAGATTTAGAGTCGAATCTTTTTCCGAAGTTTCAAAGCCTGTAACGGCAACCACCATTTGAACATTTACCAGCGCGGAAAAATCTTTTTTTTCGGCGAGCGTCTGAAAAGCCGGACTCGCGGTTAAAGCGTCGAGCGTCGCCGCGACATCGTTCGTTTCGAGATAAAGAATCGTTTCGCGCGGCGCGAGCTTTCGTAAATCAGTTTTCCGCGAACTGCGGCAAGCCGTCAGACAAAACGCCGCGCCGAGCAGGAAAAGAAAAACCGGCAGAAAGTTTACAGGAAATTTTTCACGCATTCGTTTAATAAATTTACCAAAAAACGAAAAATTTATCGGCGCGAAAAATATTTTTCAGTTTCCGGGGAACAAATCGAAAATCGCGGTGTCTAACTTTACGATGTTTTCCGAATTCGGCTGGCACCGGCAATCAGGAGAAAAAAATATGTTTAATCAATTAGTCGAATCAAACGATCATAATAAAGAAAATAAACGTCGCGGCGGATTTATGCTGTCCACATTTTTCATCGTCTGCACGATTTTCCTCAGCGGAATTTTGTGGAGCTTATTTGCCAAGGATTTGGGAATGAACGCCGGAAATCTGGAAATGTCGGATTTAGTCGCGCCTTTGACAACCGTCGAAGATCAGCCGAAGCCGCCGGAAATTCAGCCGAAACGAGCGAAAGAAGCCGCGCCAAACGCCGACCGGCGCACGGAAATTATTCAGAACATCAGCGAATCGCCGCAAATCGCGCCGACTAAAATCAGCAATCAGAAATCAACTGTGCCGCCGCGCAATCCGAATAATTTAACCGTTCTCTCCAGTGATAATGCCAATGCTGCCAACGCCGCTTCGTATAGGGAAACTGCCAACCCGAACGGCAAAGGACTTGAACTCGGCGGCGGAACGCTGGACGGCGACGGCAAAGACAATGTAACCGTTCCCAAACAGCCGCTTCCGCCGCCGCCGTTCGTTAAAAAAGAAGAAGTAAAACCGCCGTCCAATCAGAGAGTTTCGCTCGGCGTAATCAACGGCAGAGCGGTCAACCTGGTCAAACCGCCGTATCCGCCAGCCGCTAAAGCGATTCGCGCCGCCGGTGAAGTGAATGTGCAGGTGGCGATTGACGAAAAAGGAAATGTAACGTCGGCAAACGCCGTCAGCGGACATCCATTGCTGCGTCAGGCGGCGGAAAACGCGGCTCGCGCCAGCAAATTTAACCCGACTCTTCTGAGCAAAGAGCCGGTCAAAGTGAGCGGTGTCATTATTTACAAATTTGCGGCGCAGTAGTTTTTTCAGTAGAACGCCCAAAAGAAAAAAGCGCGTTTGCAGCAACGCGCTTTTTTCTTTTGAAATGTAACGGCAGAAACCCGTGCGTTAGCAAGGATGCAAAACATTCGTCTTTAGCACCCTGGCTAACGCGCGGGTTTCTGCCTCAGCGGTCGCACTCATTCAAAAATCGTCATAAAACTACTGGAACAGAAAAATCAATTCTTCCTCGAAGTTGTTTGGCGAATAATTTTTTTTGATCTCGATTCTTTTCACCTCCGAAATCGAATCGAGCAGGCTTGAGATATTGCCGGTAAAAAAATTGCCGCTCGCCGCTTTATCTTCCAACCGATTGAAAACTTCGTCGAAAGCCGTTTTTCTTTGTTCGATATTTATAACCGTCAATTCCGAAAAAGGCGTTGTAGAAATCTCAACGAATTTCTCTCCTTTTCGTGCAAGAACTTCGCGCAGAAAATCCGCATCGTTGGTCAAAATCAGTTCGCTGCCGCGCACGGCGTAAGCGGCGGTTTGATCGAGCATCGGAAAATCAAGCTCGCGCCACGACGCATCGTTTTCGCTTTTCGATTCCCACTTGACATTCACGTTCGGCGAAGCGACTAAAATCTGCGCGGCGAAATTTTTTTCAATCGCCGATTCAAACGCGGCGCGGTTAAAATTTGTCGGCGCGGCGAGATGGAAAACAGCGGCGCGGCGAAATTCGACGAAGCGCGGCGCGGGCAAGATACGCGGCTCGGTAAAAGTCAGAATCGCTTCGGGCGCGGCGGATCGGAGCGTCGCCGAAAAGTCGAAATCTGCCGCGCCCGTTTGAGCCGTTTCGTCGTCCGTTTCATCAATCGCTTCGTCAAATTGGTCGCCCAAATATTCGTAGTCGCCGCTCGTATAATCGTCGGACGAGGCGGAAGAAGTCTGTGCCGGTGCTTTATCTTCTGCATCGCGGCGTTCAAAAATCGTGCGCTCAATCGCCGCGTCGAGCATTTTCAAACGAGGTTTTTCCAGTTTGTAAAACGGAATATTTTCCGGCAGAAAAACGAGTATTTCATTTGCCTGCGTTTGGTTGATCGGCGCGACGCTGATTTTTTCGTTCAGCAAAAAACGGCGTTTTTCGATTAGTTTTCCTTCCTGCATTTCAAAATCGAACATTCCGGCGCGAATGTTTTTCAATTCCTTCGCGTCCGACATCAGCCAGTAATGTTTGAAATAATAATCGTCGTTCAAAGCGGTTTGATTGACCCAAACGGTCGCCGTGTGCGCGACGGTTTGCTCGCTTAAAATTTTAAAGTTCGGCTCGTTAATCAGGCGGTTTTTCGTTTTGCCGCCGTTGATGTTATTCAAAGTCTGCATCAGAAGTTTTTCGCTCGTCGCCAGAATGAAACGCCCTTTCGCATTCGTGAAAATTAATTCCTGTTTCTGCCGTCCACGGTCGGCTTCGACGGCGGCGCGGTAAATCGTCGTGCCGTCAGAAAGCGTTTCTTCCGTAAATTTATCTTTGTTCTGTACGAATTTCGTCGCCGCGAAAACCTCGTCTGTTACGGGAGCGGCGAAAACGAATTCGAGTTTGCCGATGTCATAGACGGCAATCGCCGCCTGCTTGTTCGCCAGCTTCGAGAAGGTTTCCAGATTGAGCGGAAAGCCCGCCGCCGTGTCGAACTCGTCCCAGCGGCTGAGGATTTTCAAGCCGAGATGATTGCCCCAAAAATCGTTGAAATTTTCGCTCGTCTCGTGTTTTTCCTTTAGCTTCGATTCGTTCCAAACTTTAAAGAAAGTCGGCAAATCGCCGATTTGAACGTAAATCAACGCGCCGCGCGGCAAGTCTTCGGCGGGCGCGAATGGTTTCACCTTGATTTGCGAAAATACGATAAAAGCCGCCAGCGCAATCGCCGACAGCGCGATGATAAATTTCAGTTTCATAAATTCCTCGTGTTCGTTTCGCTAACCGTGTAATCGGTGGCGCGGCGATTTTTTTCTTCGGAAAGTTTTTGCAGGCGGGCGACGCGCTCGTCATTTCCGCCGTTCGGTTTCATTCGTTCAAACTCGATTGCCTTTTGAAAATCGCCGGTCTTTTCCGCCGCTTCGGAAAGCGTTTGCAGCAATTCGACGGATTTGACGGAGTTATCCGCCGCCGCAATTTTCAAGGCGGCGAACGGCTGATCGAACGCCGCGTAAAGTGCAATCAATTCCTGCCGCGAATCGTTTGCCGCATTTTTGTCGGCGATTAAAGCGCGTTGAAAAAATTCAAACGCCGCGTCGTACTGATTGTTTTTGACGGCGGCGATGCCGTTGTAAAACTGCGACAACGAATCGAACGCGATGTTCGGCATTTCCGTCTGCAAAACGAGCCGCGCCCGCCAACGCGCCGAACGCGAAGCATTGCGGTCGTTGATAATTTCCGTCAATAAATTTTCCGCTTCGGATTTTTCGCCGCGCCGTTCGAGCAGTTCGGCAAGTGCGATTTTCTCGTCCGCGTCGTTCGGATTGATTTGTAAAAGCGTCCGTCGAAAAGCGATTGCCGAATCAATCTGATCAAATTCAGCAGCTATTTCGGCGGCGTTTTTGAGCGCGTCGGATTGATTCGGAAAAGTCTCATTTTGATTTTCGATTTTCGCCGCGTCTGCCGCCCGCGCCTTGATCGTTTCAAACACGGAAATTTCCGCCAGAGCCGTTTCGCGCTTGGTTTCATCGCCCGCGTCAATCATCAAACGCAAAACGCGCAGTGCCGTTTCCGCTTCATTTCTCTGAAAATAAACGCCGGCAAAACCTGAAAAATTCGCCGCGTCAAAACGTCCGAGAGCGAGCATCCGCGCAAAGAACGCTTCGGAAATCTGCGTGGCTTCCGCGTCGCGTTTTTCCGTCGTCAGGATTCGCCGCACTTCGTTAAACCGTTCGACGTTCGGCGCGTTGATCGTCGTCGCCGCGTCTGGGATATTGATGCCGATGAATTGTTCGGCATCAACGCGGTCGAATTTTCCGGCGCGAACTTCGGCGTTGATTTTCGCCAGCCGGAGCCACGCCGGACGCGCATAAAGACCGTCCAAATCTTTTTCGATTTCAGCGATCAGCGTTGCCGTGCGGACGTTTTCGCGGCGGTCGAGCAGATATTCCAGATACTTCCGCTGCCATTCGAGGCGGTCGTTTTCTGGTTCGTCAACTTTATATTCGTTTTCCTGTTCGTAAATTGCTTCAGCATCGCCGCCGCCGAAAACTCTGTTTTTCACCGCCGCAAATTCGTAATCGCCGTATTCGATTTTGTCGCAACGGTTGATGAGCAGTTCGTAAAATTCTTTCTGTGCGTCGGCGGCAAGCAAATTTTCGTTCAAAAGCATCGCCGCCAAAGATTTATCGGTCAAACGCTTTTCCATAATACGCCGGAAGTAATTCGCCTTTTCCGTTTCGTCGTCGAACGATGCCGCAATTTGCCGGATCAGCGATTGAAATTCTTCCGAATTTTCGGCGTTACTCGTTTCCAGAAATTTGATGATAATCGGCGGCATTTTCTCACGCGCTTCACGATTCAGACCGTATTTGTGCAAAGCGTCGAAATAAGCCGCGCCTTTTTCCAACGATTCAATATCGTCATAAGCCCAAACTTCTTCCCATTCCGCCCGCGCCGAATTTTCATCGCCCGACAGATAAAACGCCGCGCCGAGCGTTGCCGCTTTCGTCGTGTCGTCAACCACGAAATTGTCAATTTCAATCGCTAATTTCAGATGTTCAATCGCCTTTCCGAATTCTTTTTTACGCAAATAAAATTCTCCGAGCTTGAATTGTTCGTCCGCGTTTTCCGGTGTATTTTCCGTCATCGCCGGCAGAAATTTTGCCGCGCTTTCATCGCGCTTTTCGTCAAGCCATTCACCATATTCTCGCGTCAGCCGAAACCAGTCGTCGTTGATTAAAAAATTCTTTTGATCCGGCGTTTGCCTAATCAGATTTCCGATGGAATCGAATTGCAAAGCCGCGCAGAAGTAACACTCCGCCGTGTCGTCAAATTCCTTCAACGCCAAAGAAGTTTCCGCGTGGCGCGAAGCCTTCCAAGCCAACGGCAGCGCGGCGTTTTCGATTGCGTCGTGCGCCAGTTCGCTCTCGCCTTTGCCGAGCAGAAAGTTAATCGTTTGCAGTTGGAAAACGGAAGATTTTTTGGCGACGGATTTTAATTCTTCGCGGTTTTCGGCGTGTAGAATTTCTAAAAACCTGAAGACGTTCGCATCGTTC
>CAXTKJ010000007.1:0-113931 GCA_964244835.1 uncultured Pyrinomonadaceae bacterium | reverse complement strand
AGTTTTTCCGACGGCTTCCAATAAATTTGGCGCAATGCTTCCAACTCTTCTTCACGATTGCCGACGGTTCGCGCCGTTTCCGCCAGCAGCGGCGCGTCGTCGAGCGCGTATTTTTCCAGCACGTCGAAAGTTTGCTGATACGCGCCGCGTTCATTATAGAAATTGACGAGATTGCGAACGCCGATTTTTCGGTCTGAATCGGACGCGGCTTCGTCAACGCGCTTATGCAAAATCGTTTCTTCCAAATCGCCGAAACCGGCGCGAACGCAAACGTCCTGAATCGTCAAAATAGTTTGATGACGGTCGGCGGGCGCAGTTGATTCGATTCGCATTCGCAAATCTTCGTGCAGCGCAGCGCGTTCTTCGTCCGTGCCGTAATTTACGGCGATGCCGCCGACCGTTTCCGTCAGCGCGGCGTTCACGGTTCGCAGACGGTTTCGGGCTTCGCCTGCGTTCACCGAATTATCAGCATCGCTGATTTCAATCAATTTTTCGCGCAGACTCCAAAGCCGTCCGGCGATTTGATCGAGCGGTTCTTCTTCGCGCACCGATTGAATGTAAGCTGAAATATCGGCGGTTTTCATTTCACCGTCGAGCGGATTATCCTGCAATTTGGCGAAAGCCGCTCGGTAGAGCGTCCGCGCTTTTTCTTTCTCGCTCGAATCGAGTTTTTTGGCTTCGGCAAACTCGTCAGTCGTGATTTTCTTTTCTTCTTCAACGGGCAGTTTGGCGCGTTCCGTTTCGATCTCGCTAATGCGTCCGGCGCGTTTCAAGATTTCGATTTTCTTTTTGACATAAACCGGCGCGTCGTTCGTCAATTCCAAAACCGTGTCGAGATTTTTCAAAGCCTGGTCGAAATTATTGCGCTTCGTCTCAATCTCGGCGATTGCCAGATAAAGTTCCGGCATTTCCGGCTGGTTTATTGTCGCCGCTTCGTAATTCTTGACGGCGTTTGCCGGGTCGCCGTCGGCTTCGTAAATCCGTGCCAGCACGACGTTCCAACGATAATTTTTGAAGGCTTCGGCAGACAATTTCAGATAATAATCGCGTAGTGTTTCCGCGCCGCCGTAACGCTTGACATAACGGACGGCGTTTTCCGTCAGCGTTTCGTTTTCGGGTTCGCGGTTGATGATTTCGATGTGCTGTTCGACTGCGGCGCGATAATCTTTCGTCCGCGTAAAAGCGTCAATCATCGGCTCGCGCAAATCGGCGATTTGGTCGTCGAGTTCGCGGCGATCTTTGACATCTCTCGCCCGCAACGCTTTCACCGTTTCGTCAAACGCTTTCCGCATCAATTCCGCGTTGTTCGTCCGCACGCAAACCCGCGCCAACTGTCGGAAAATTTCCGTGTCCGAAGGATTTTCGTCGTGCAGTTTCATCAAAATCCGTTCGGCGGAATCGAGTTGATTCGTCTGAATCAAAAGATCGGCGAGTTTCGCGGCAATCGCATTTTGATACGCGCCGCGACTTTTCGGCAAGGCGTTTTGCAGAACCTTGACGGCATCCGTTGCAAATCCCAAACGCCGGTAAACGTCTGCCGTTTCGGTCAACACGCCATAATTCGTCGGAAAGGCACGCACCAAATTTTCGAGCGTATTTTTCGCCGCGTCGCGCTGGCGGTCGTCTTCGTAACTTTTCGCTAACTGCAGACGAAAGCGAATCGTACGACGCGGATTTTCCGCAGTTTCGGCGAGCCTTTGCAAAACTTTTTGTTCGCCCGGATGATCGTTTTCGGTTTGATAAAAAGACTGTGCCGCTTCGAGAAATTTCGTGTCGCGGCTGTCGGCGACGGCGCGATTTAAGACGAGCGCGGCGTGGTCTTTTTGTTTCGTTTCCGACGAAATTTCCGCGTAGCCGAGAGCCGCGAAATCAGCTTTTCCGGCGGCGATTTTATTCGCAAAAACCGCATTAATCGCCGCTAGATTTCCGTCATTTTTATTCGCCAGTTTCGCCAGCCGCTTTTTCGTTTTTTCCTTTTGTTCCTCGTCCGCGCTGTCGTGAAAGGCTCTGACGTATTCGCCGATTGCCGGTTTGGTTTTCTTTTGCGATTCCAAAATCGCGCCCGCTTCAAAAGCGTAAAGATTTTCGTCGGCAAATTTAACGCGCAGATTTTTGATCGTTCGCAGCGCGTCGTCGTATTGAAAATAATCCCAATAAACCGTCGCCGCGTCGAGATAAATTTCGCGTGTTCCGCTCGCCGTCGAAATCAATTTTTCCCATTCTTCACGCGACTTGCCGTAATCGCCGAGTTCGGCGAAAATCTCGCCGCTGCGCGTGCGCCGTTCGGCGGAATCCATCTCGTAATCGGCGGCGTTCACGGAAACATTCGCCGCTTCGTTCAAAAGCCCGCGATTTTTTTGTCCGAGTGAGCGCGTCAGCGCAATCAACCGTTCGGAAAATTCCGGCGTGTGCGGATAAATTTCGTTCAATTTGCGATACGCCGCGACCGCGTTTTCGTAATTCGATAAACGTGCCGACGCATCGGCGCGGAACAATTCGTAAACGATGCCTTCCTTGTTTTGCGCGGCGTTTAGAAAAGGTCGCAGCTCGTTTTTTCCGGCTAAACGGTTGAGAAACGCTTCACGGACTTCCTTCGATTCAAAATAATTTTCGGCGGCGAGTTTGCGCCATTCGGCTTCCATTTTATGGACGTTATAGAAACTCAAAAGTCCGCTCGTGAAAACCGCATTGTGCGGAAAACGTGCGTGTGCGGTTTGATAAAGTTTCAGATAAAGTTGTTTTTCAAATTCCGTCGCCGACGTTTTTCCGTCCACGAATTGCGCCAGGTAATTTTGCACTTCCGCATCGTTTAGTTTGCCGGTTAAATCTTCGGAGAGTGCGGCAAATTCATCGTTTCGTTTTTCGCGCAGAAAAAAACGCGCTAATTTATCGCGCCAATTATCGTTCTGAAAACGTGCCAGCGACGCTTTATAGAACTGTAATTTTTCTTCGGTCAAATTCGTCTGCTCCAGCCACGCCAGACGCTTTTCATAAAGCCATTCTTCGTCTTGATATTTGGCGATTTCGCCGGAATAAAGCGCGAGAATTTCCACTGTCTTTTTTTCCTTCGCCAGCGAATTGACATAGATTTCCAAAATGTCGGCGTAAGTCGCCGCCGCATTTTCAACGGTCAAATAGTCGGTAAAATTGTTCGGCGGTTTGTCCCGGTAAGATGAGTAATTATTTGTCGAAACGCTTTCGGCAACGGTCGAATCTTCCGCATACTCAACTGGCTTCGGCGCGAGCGGTTTGCCTTGTTTGCCAGTGAAATCTAAAACCTTCTGATAAATTTCACGCGCCTTCGCTTCGTTTTTCATCGCCGAAAAACCTTCGGCGAGCTTCATCGCCGCGCCCGCGTAATCCGCCGAATTTTCGCCGCGTTCGGCGAATTCGTTCAAAATCTTTTCGGCGATTTCCGGCTCTTTGGTTTTGATGTATAAATTTATTAAATCGAGATACATCTGCGCGAGCGTCGGCGAAACCGTCGGCGATTCCTTTTTATATTCCTCGAAAATTCGATACGCGGCGGCGCGATTGAAGTATTTATTGGCGGCGGTTTCCTGTTCCGCCAGACGATTTTGCGGATTCGTGTCAGCGAAAATTAAAGACAATATTCCGGTCGCAATTCCCGGATTCTTATCGCTCTGCGCGACATCTTCATAAAACCGCAAATCGCCTTTTACCAACGGCAGTTTTTGATTTTCCGCATCGGCGAACATTTCAAAAAGCTGATATAAAATTTGAGCGCGTTGTTCGGAATTGCCCTGAAAATCTTCGCGCAGATAAAGCGTGTATAGAAACCTCGAAGCCGCCGCGCCGCGATTTTTTCGCAACAGAATTCTGGTCGCCGTTACGAGTTCGGCAGTCGTCCAGTATTTTTTCGCCGCCTTGATTTTCAAAATAATCGGCGTAACCACATCTTCACCGTTATAGCTGTAATCGTAATTTTGATAGAGCGCGAGCCGGATTCCCGTCTCAAAATCAGCGGGATTTTTCTTGAACTTTGATTTGAGTTCTGTGCCGTATTCGCTCAGGCGGTCATTGCTGCTCAGAAATTCATAAAATCTGCCGGCTTCTTCGTCCGACCAAAGCGGATCGAATGCGGCGACATAAACTGTTTCGGCTTCTTTCGCCTGATTGTTTTCGAGCAGGATTTCAGTTTCTTTGGCGAGCAAAAAACTTTTTCTTTCGGGAAATTGGGCTTTCGCCTGCCTGACAAATTTTAGGGCTTCGGTGTAGTTTTTTTCTTCGGCGAGCCGGTCAATCAGCTTTTCAAAAATCAAATAAGCGGATGGATTTTCGGCGATTACCTGCGCGTAAAAATCGGTGGTCAAATAAGACTTTAAATCGTGAACCCGCGCCAGATCAATCAATCTTTCAAACGCGGCGGCGCGGTTCGCCGCATCGGTCGTGAACAAAACTTTCCGCAGAACTTCGGCTTCCTTTTCAAAGGCGGCGCGGCGATGATAGAAAGCCGCGAGCGCGTCGGTTTTTGCCGTCTCTATTTCTGACAGTCGAATCAAATTTTTCTCCGCCGCATCGAAATTTCCGAGCTTTTCGTCGAGTCCGGCGAGCCGTTCCAGAATCGCCGGATTTTCGCCCGAATTTTCCGCGAGACGCGCTAGATTTTCCCGCGCTTCATTGGTCGGCAAAGGTACAATAGCTTCCGCACCGAAAAATTCCTGACGCACGAAAATCGCCTTTTCAATTTCGCCGCCAATCTCTTCAGCGGAAACTTTCAGCGAAAATTTCAGGTAAAAATAACCGGCGGAAGCAAGCAAAAGAAAAATCATTGAACCACAGATGAACACCGATAAACGCCGGTTAAGAAAAGGTTTTATCCTGTAAATTCTGTCCATTCTGTTTGAAATTATCCGTGTTAATCCGTGTCTAGCTGTGGTTAAATTTCTTCTCATTTTCCCAACACCTCAATCTGAATTTCCTCAGTCGTCTGGTTGTGCGCGAAGTCTTCCGCCGCGACGGTCAAAACGTATTTGCCGGAAGCCGCGCCGTCGGGAATTTTCAATTTTCCGACGTTCGTTTTTTCCTGACTCGACCATAAAATCGGTACGGGTTTCGCTCCGTAAAACTTCGCGTTCAGACGGTTCGTGTCGCGGTCGGCGGCGACGCGCAGATTGATTTCTTCGCCCGCCCGGAAAGTGCTTTTTTCGAGATTGATTTTTACCTTCGGAGCGCGGCTGTCCACGACGAAGGTTTTTTCTTCCGCGTAACCGCTGCCGTTTTTGTCAGTTAAAAGCAGACGGCATTTATAAGTTCCGTCGGTCATCCAGACGGGCGCGAGAAAGCGCGTTTCCCAGACTTTTTCCGTTTCCAAAAATTTCAACGGCAATGTTTCGCCGAACGGCAGAACGGCGAAAACTTCCGTTACCGACTCGTCTGTTTTGACACGAATCACCGGATCTCCCGGTTGAATCAGACGCGGGCGGAGCAATGCTCTGGGAGCGGCGAGAAAAGCCGTGTAAGGCGTAACGAATTTATATTTTTCCGACAGGCGGATAATTTCCGCAATGTAATCTTCGCGCTCGCCGCTCCGATTCATCGCTTCGATCAGCGCGTTGACTTTCGCCCGCGCCCAAACTCTCGGCAGGAAAAAATGCGTTTCTTCAAACTCCGGCAAATTCGCCTCACGCGAAAGATTGATCGTCTCCGCGCCGTAACCCGCCGAAAAATTAAACGTCTGCGCGCCGGAATTTTTATAACGTCCGACGTAAGATAAATTCGAGCCGAAAAACGAATTTTCACGACTCGGATAGACATCGTAAAGATTCGCATCGTTTGACGAGGAGAGTTTTAGATTGGAAATGTCGGACGAGCCGACTTTATCGAAAAATGTTTTTAATTTCAGCCCGATGTCTTCGGTTTCCCGCGCCTGGTCGAAATAGCCGTGCGTTTTCGCCGTTAGCTTTTCGAGCAGTTTCGTGTTGGCGTTCGCGCCCAAAGCAAAGGCGAAAAGTCTGACGTTTTGATTATCGAAAATGCGTTCGATGTTTTCCGTCTGCGTTGTCTCAAGCGTCGGGTTCGCGTCGGAAACTAAAACAATTTGTCTTTCGCTGTTGCCCGAAAAAAGCGCGGTTTGTTGGATTGATTTTTCAAATGCCAGTTTTAAATTCGTGCCGCCGCCGATGCTGGAATTCTTGACGAATTGCAAAGCGTTTTCGACGTTTTCCGCCGTCGCCGCCACAGGTTTCGGCGCGAAAATTAAATTTTCGTCGTTAAATAAAATCAAATTAAATTCGTCCGCCGCGCTGAGATTGTGCAGGAAAAAATCCGTCGCTTCGACTGCCCGCGCCAGCTTGTCGCCATACATCGAAAGGGAAGTGTCGAGCAGCAGCACGATGCGCTTCGGCGATTTTTCGGCATTCGACTGACCGGCGAAAAGCGCGTTCGCCGAAAAAAATCCGTCCGCCGAACGGTTGGCAAGATTCGGGTCCTGCAAGTCGTAAGCGGAAATCTTTTCGGGTGCGCGATAAGCCAGAATCGAAAGCGCGTTTTCCTGCGCGTTGATTTGATAATCGAACGAAAAATCTTCGTTTAGCTCGACGTTAGCCGCGTGAAATTCGCCGACGAATTCGTGCGGATTGTTGATGGAAACTTGCAGCGGATATGCCGAATTGTCCGGCGAAATCGGCGCGAAATCGAAATCATTGAGAACGCGGATTTTCAGATTCAACTCGCCGATCATTTGCGTTTCGCCGTAAGAAGGTTTCAGCGGAAACGTGAAATGCGATGTGAGATTTTCAACTGCCAAATCCTCCGTGTATTCCATCTCCAAACGCTTCGTGCCGTAACCGTTAATCGGAAAAATCTTCGCCGAAAAACCTTTCGCGCTCGCCGTGTCGTCAGTCGTCTGCAAAATTCCTGGGTCAATCGTCTGCGGCTGTTTGATTGCTTCGTAAATTCCGTTGGCGCGTTTTTTTTCCATCATCACGCCCGGAATTCGCACGTCGCTGTCCCAAACGGCGAAATCGGAAATCAAGGATTGATTGGGAAGCGCGAAAACGTATTTTCCTTCGAGCGTGTTCGCCGTGTGATTGTCGAAAATCTGCAAAACTTTGACCGTCGCGTGTTGGTTGTCAATCACGATTTCGACGTTCATCACGGCGAGCGATAAAATTTTCGCATCCGGTTTTTCCGTCGGCAAAGGCATCAAAACGCCCGACTGCGCCAAGGTAAAGTAAAAAGGCGAAAGGCAGAAGGCAAAAATTAAAATGCCGACGAGTACGAATAAAAATAAAATTCTTAGTTTGAGACTTGAGATTTGAGATTTGAAATTCGGTTTATAAAAAATCATTGATTTTCTCCTTTCGCAAAATAACTTTTTTCAATGCGGGCGATGCCGTTCGCGGTGGCGAAATAGATATTTTCGTTGTTGCCCGCGACACTCATCACGGTTTCCGACGGCAGAATATTTTTGACGTTACGCCATTCGCCGGTTCGTAAATCAAGGATTTTCGCGCCTGTCAAAGTTCCAACGTAAAGCCGCTCGTCATCGGCGAAAAGCGCGTTCGGGTTGACGACGAATTTTCCAGCGTCCGTTCCAAACGACCGGATTTCGCCGGACGGCAGCAACTCGAAAATCCCGCCGCCGTAAGTTCCGATAAAAATTCTTTCACCGGCGCGACAGAGTGCCGTTACCCAGTTGGTCGTCAGGTTGGAGTTGGAATCTTTGAACGTGCGGACAACGCGATTGCTTTCGATTTGCGCCAGTCCGCCGAGCGTTCCGGCGTAGAGTTTCTGCCCGACTTTTAAGGTCGTGTAAATCGAATTGCTCGGCAGATTTTGCACGGTCGAAAGGACGCGGAACTTACCGTTTTCACGAAACGCCAAGCCCTTTGCGGTCGCCGTGTAATCGCCGGAGAAATGCGTGATCGAATTCGACGGCAAACCTTCGTTTTTCGCCGTGTTTTCAAATGAAAAATCCCGTTTGAAATTGACGATTCCGGCGGCGGTCGCGGCGGAAACCGTTTCATCATTCGCCTGTAAAAAATTTATTTCGCGGACGGCTTCCGATTCGATATGTTTCAGCTTTACACCGTCGGGTGAAAAAACATCAATGCCGCGCCGGAATGTGCCAACCCATAAATTTCCGGCGCGGTCGGAAGCCAACGCCGATGCGAAATTGTCGGTCAGCGAAACATTTTCGGCTTGGGCAAACGGCACGATACGTTTGCCTTCGACTTCGGAAATTCCCTGATTTGAAATGAGAAAAAGTTTGTTTTCAACCGTCGTCAATCGAGAGTTTTGCAGATTTTTCGCCGCCGAAAATTCTTTAAGCGAATCATCGAAAACGTAAATTTCGCCGCTGTCTTTCGTTAACAAAATTTGATTGTTCCACACGACCGCACTCGACAGAGCGGACAGATTGGCGAGTGTGCGAAACGAATTTTCCTGCCGAACTGCGAGACCGAAATCAGTAGCGACATAGAGATTTTTGTCTTTTATCAGAATGCCGACGATGCGGTTGGAAGGCAGATTTTCGGCGGTCGTAAATTGCGTCCAAACGCCGTTTTCGTAAATGTGAACGCCGTTGTCGAATGTTCCGACGTAGAGTTTCGCCGCGTTTTTTACAAGGCAGTTAATCGCCGCGATTCTTTTTCCGTCGGCTTTGATCTCCGTAAAATTCGCGCCGTCGTATTCAAGCAAACCGCCGCTGAAAGTTCCGATCAAAAGCCGTCCGTCGGCTTCGGCAAACGCGGTTACGGCGTTTATTTGGCGGTCGGTGAAGACGTAATTTTCAAACCGCTCGCCGTCGAATACGACGAGGTTTTTCGTGCGTGTCCCGATAAATAGTTTGTTCTCGAAAACCGTCAATGCCGTCAAATCGCTTTCAGGCAAACCGTCGGCGACGGTGAAATGTTTTTCGCGCTTTCCGCTTTCGTCAAACTGCGCGAGTCCGCCGCCGGTCGCGGCGTAATAATCATTTTTGAATTTGATAAACGAGCGCGTGTCGAGAGTGTTTTGAATGATCTGAATTTTGCGAGAAGAGTGAGGTGTGAGAGTCCTTTTTTCAAAGGCAACGCGATTTTGTTCTAAAAGGCGGGCGCGTTCGTTGGCGAGCGTCGTTTCGGCAGACTTTTTGACTCTTAAAATTTGAAAAATGACGAAGCACGAAATTAAAATCATCGCGCCGATGATGGTTTTTTTTCTGTTGGATAATCGCATAACTTGAAAACGATTATCGGCTCTCGAAGTTGAAGTTTGAACGGGTTAATCTACAAAAGCGCGGGACGGTTTTGCGGTTTGAGCGATGTGGAATTCCACAGTCAAAAAGATTGGAGCGCAGGCAGCCTGCCTGCAATGAGCATCGTTTTTTGATGCGAAAAAGCGTTAGCGTAGAATTATCTTTATTTGAACCGCGACGTTTTTTTTCGCGCTGTCGCGCTCAGTGCAGGCAGGCAGCCTGCGCTCCGATCAATCAGTTTTTGCGAAGTGTAAAGCGCGTTCCACCTTCGGATTTTTCCCAAACGGCGACGGCTTTGATTAAGGAAACGCGGGATTTGATGTTGCCGATGCCGCGACCTTTTGAGGTTATGTCTTTGGAATCGAAAAAAGTTCCATCGTCTTCAATCGTTAAAATAAATTCATTCGTTTCTGAAATTTCGATTGTCATCGCCACCGTTTTCGCGTCCGAATGGCGTTTGATGTTGTTCAAAATTTCCTGCGCGATGCGGTAAATCTGCATTTGTTCATTGGCGGAAAACTTTATACGTTCTTCGATGTTTTCGGCGGCGGAAAATTTATGATTTCCAATCGTGTGCGACAGCAGAAATTCGAGCGCGGGCGCAAGACCGACGTTTTCCAGAACCGACGGACTCAAATCTTCGCAGATGCGGCGAATCTCGGTCGAAACTGATTCGATTTCATTGCGAAATTCTGAATTATCCGACGGCAGTTTGTCCGACATCAGCATCAGATTTCGCAAATCGGCGAGCGTTTGGTCGTGTAAATCCTGTGCGATTCGCTTGCGTTCGCGTTCGGCTTCGTTTGCCAAATCAAAACGCGCACGGGCGAGTTCGCGGTTTCTCTGCGCGATTCTGCGCCGCTCGATGATTGCCCAAATAAGGGCGATAACGGCGATAAAAAGCAATGCGCCGAGCGCGGTCGCCGTCCACGGAAAAGGCGCAGACGCGATTGAAAATTCGATTATTAAAGGCGCGGACGCGAGCAAATCCTTATTAAAACTGCGGGCTTCGATGCGGTATTCGCCCGCCGCCAGATTAGTCGGCGAAAACTGTGCATCGCCGGACAATTCTTTTTCGACAATTTCGCCTTTGGAGTTTTTCAGGAAAAATTCGTACTGAAATTGTTCGGGAAAAGTGCGGCTGCTCAAACCCGCAACTTCGACGAGCAGGGAATTTTGCGGATAGTCGAGAGCGATTTTATCGCGCAATTCTTCGGCGTTGTGAAGTTTCTGACTTAAAACTCTGGTCGCCACGATTTGCGGCGCAACCGCGCTCGGCGCGTAGTTGACCACGCCGCGATTCGTGCCGATGAGCAGGCGGTTTTCAACCGGCAAAATCGAAAAAATCTGTTCCGACGGCAAACCCTGTTCGACGTTGATGTCGGAAATCAGCCAGCCGAAATTATCGTCGAAACGAAGGTGAAAAAGTCCGTCTTTGAGCGTCGCCGCCCAAACGTCTGCGCCGATGATCGCCACGTCGCGTACGTCCTGATTTTCGATAATGGTTTTTAATTCGCCGTTTTCATAACGGAAAAGTCCGCGCTCGCCGGAAATCCAAAAGCTGCCGTCCGCGTCTTTCGTAATTTTTCTGATCGCCGCGCCCCGCAAACCATTGAGCGCGGCTTCCTGTTTGGTTTCTTTGCCGTCAAATGCGAAAACGCCGTCCTTCGCCGTGCCGATCCAGAGTTTTGCGCCGTCGCTGAAAAGCGCGGTCGGCGAATCGTTGGTGAAAACAGAAATGTTATTTTCGATTTGCACGATGCCGCGCCCGAAAATCGCCGCGTATGTTTTATTTTGAAACTTAACGACGGCGCGGACATCACCCGGCATTTTCTGTTTGCCTTCCCAATCGAAAAGTCCGTTCGGTGTGCCGATTAGATATTGTTTCGTCGTATCTTCGCTAATGACGTAAATCGTTTTGGAGGGAAATTTTTCCGCCTGAATCCATTTGTCGCCGGAAAACAGATACAAACCGCGATTTGTGCCGGCGAAAATCTGTCCGTTTTCAGCGCGATGTATTGTGCGGACAAAATTCGTGTTGGCATCGTCGGAAAGCGTCTGGTTAAAAGGGCTGGAAGCATCGAACCGACACGCGCCGCGATTCGTCCCGATCCACCAAACGCCTTCGCGGTCAATGAAAAGATCGTAGATTTTGTTTGAACGAAGTCCGCCCGCCGTGTTTTCAAATGTAAAATGTTCGAGTTCGTCCGCGCCTCGAAAATGCAACAAACCCTGCTTTTCCGTGCCGACCCAAACGTCGCCGTTCGGCTGTGTTTGCAAAGCCGTAACCGTTTGCAGATTTTCACCGATTTGGACAGGTCGAAAAATATCCTTCGCATAAAAAAGACCGCTCGCGCCTTTTTCTGTCTGCGCTCCGATCCATAAATCGCCGTTTGAATCCGTTTTCAAATCGTTGACGAAAAACGGGCGCGGGCGCGACATCACTTCCTGAAACGTCTCGTTTTCGACGATCAAACCGCGACCGCGTGAACCGTAAATTGTTTCGCCGGTTTTGATTCTCGCGGCGGTTGTAAATTGTAAATTTTGCGATTCGGAAGCGGTAACTTCGAGCGAACCGTCGGGTTTAAAGTGCGCGGAGTAAATCGTGTCAGGACTAATAAATTTAGTAATCTCGCCAATCAAAATTGCCGTAATCGGTTTGCCCACGGTTTCGGCAACAGGATAAAATCTGCCGTTTGCAAATCGTGCCGCGCCCGCGTCCGTGCCGATCCAAAGGTCGCCCGCACTATTCGTTTCGAGCGTTAAAATTCGATTCGATTTTAATCCTTCGAGCGCGACGGCTTCGACGCGGCGACCGTCGAATTTGGCTAAACCGCCGTCTGTTCCGAACCACAAAATGCCGTCAGGCGTTTGCGCGATTGCCCGCACATTGTCCGACGGCAAACCGTTGAAAAGCGTAACCGCGCCCCATTGGTGAAAATTCTGTGCAAACGACGGCAACGTTTCTTTCGGCGTTTCGGACGGCGTTTGCGAAAGGGAATTAAGGAAGAGAAAAGGTAAAACAAAAATTAAGCAGAATGAGCGAACACAAACTGATTTGGAATTTGGAATTTGGAATTTGAAATTGCAAAAATCCGTGTTCATTTGTGTTTATCAGTGGCGGGTTTTTCTTCTTTTTGAAAGCGGAGGCGGTCGCGCTCCAGCCAGTCGGCGAGTTCGGTTTCACCTTTTTCAAGTTCGTCAGAATTTATCAAACCGCGTTTTAAGGCTTCGCAGAAAGCGCGGGTGCGCGGGTTGTAGGCGAGCCGGTCATAAGATTCGTTCGCCGTGCCTTCGGAATGTTCGAGGAATAGTTTTTCGTAAAGCGTCGCCAGACGGCTTTCGACACCGCGCAAACTCAAACTGCATTTGCGGGCGATTGCCCAATTTGAAAGTCCGAGCGCGAGATAGCGCAATGCTTCGGCTTCAAATTCGGTCAGCAGCGGACGCTGAAACGAGTCTTTAAAAGCCGGATCAATCATATCCGCGCCGTCTTCGAGAACGGCGGCGACGAAGCGCAGAAAGCGCGATTCGGGATTGTTTTTGTGGATAAATCCGTAAGTCGGCTGCGGTTCGATGGAACGGACGATTTTGCGGATTTCGTTGATGTAGATTTCGTGCGGAAACTGCGTCCAGAAAATTATTCGCGCCTTCGGGTAATCGCGCCAGACGGCTTTCGCCGCTTTCACGCCGGACATTTGCGGCATTTGAATATCGAAAATGCACAGCGTCGGACGTTTTTCCAGAGTTAATCTGACCGCCGTTTCGCCGTCTTCAGCTTCGATAACGGGCGCGTGCGCGGAAAATTCTTTGCTCAAAAGTTCGCTTAAATAATGACGCTGCGCGTTGTTGTCTTCGGCAATTAAGATTGACATCGGGTTAAATATAGCATTTCTTTTGAAGTCAATAAAAAAAGCGAGCCTTTTCGATTCTGAAAATACTCGCTTCGTTTAAGTTTCGACAACCACTTATTTTTTCAGCAAATCGGCGATCAATTCGCGCCACGCTTCGCTTTCGGGAATTCCGGGTTTTCGCTTGCCGAAAAACAGCGCGACGTTTTCGCCCGCAGCGTTGAATAATTCGAGGCTCGTTACAATTCCGTCAACGGTCGGTTTTTTGACGACGTAGGCGCGGGCGATTTTGTCCTGGTCAATATGCAGATTGAAATTTTCATCCAGGACGTTGAACCATCCGCGAGCGTCGGAAGTTCGTACGACTTCGCCGGTGTGAATCTGAATGATTCCGGCATTGCCGACGAAAACCATAATCGGTAATGCGCGTTTGGCGGCTTCTTCCAAAACAAATCGAAAACTTTTCGCGTCAACCGCCTGCGCCATTTCCGGCGCGGCAAGCCGCAAAGCCTGTTCACGCGCTGCGCCGAATTTTCTCAGCATCGGAAAAAAATCGTGCGTGTCCTTTAAGTTTGCCCACGCTTGACGAAATTCGGCGACATCAATTTCCGCGTCAGCTTTCTCGGCGGATTTTTCCGCTTTCGGCTGAACCTTGATTGTTTGAGTTTGGTCTGCGCTGCGATATTTACCGACGATTTTTTGATATTCCGTCAGACGCGCTTCGTCGAGCGAAAATACTTTATGAACCGCCGTTCCGTCCGCGTCGAAAAATTGAAAACTGTGCATCGTTCCGCGCGGGCTGTCACTCGTTACGGCAAAAGCGAAATGCCAATTTGAAAAGAAAATTCGCAGATCAATGTCGTCGCCCAACACCAAACCCATTTTGCCGTGTCCGCTCATAATCTCGACGTTCACATATTCGCCTTTGCGTTCGTGAACGATTTCGTCGTTGCGCGTCAACGCCATAATCCGTCCGAGCGCGTGAAATTCCTGCAAAATTTCCGGGCATTTCGGCTCTAATCGAACGACGGTTTCGCCGATTTCAGTCGCTAAAAGTTCAGCTTCGCTCACGCCTAACTTTTCCGCCGCATTGCGAATTTTCAAAGAAGGATTTTCTTCGCGCAGATTTGCCCAAACTGACTTTAAATCGTTCGTTTCGATTGCCGTGGTTGGTGTCATAGTTTCTCCATTGTAAATTTTAATTGTTCAGATTCAAGCCGCTGCGCTTGATTAAACGAAAAATTTATCATCGAAATTAGACACGACGAGCGGTGCGTTTCCGCAAATCAGTCGCGCAGAGGACATTTTTTGCACTGCTTTCCTGTTTTGTATTTTTTGCAGCATTTTTTCTTGCTCATAATTTTGTTAGTGGTAAGTGCTAAACGGTAAGTGGTGAATGAGAAATCGAAACTCAACACTTACCACTTACCGTTTAGCACTAATTTAAGAAATCGTCTGGCTCAATAAAACCGTGTCATCCGGCTGATTGAGCGCGTTGAGCATTCGATAAAATTCCAGACCGCCGAACTCGTGGCTGTAAATATCGAGCATCACTTGTGTCAATTCGGCAAACTCGGCGCGTGTGAAATTCAGCATCACGTTGCCGGTTTTGAAATGAACCGCCTGACAGCTTTGGCACATCCAGACTTGTAATTTTTGCGGCGTTTCGTTGCTTTCAGATTCGTTGAAATGGCTCATTATTTTTCTCCTTGTAAAATTATTTAGAATAAAACTCGACGATCATATTTTCGTCGGCGATTACGGGAATTTCTTCACGCGCCGGAATTCTTAAAAACGCCGCTTCAAAACCGCCCGGACGAATGCGTTGGATATAATTCGGCGGCGGCGGCGAATAATCAACGGCTTGCTGAATGTGAATGTTTTGGCGACTCGCCAATTTGATCGAAACGACATCGCCGACTTTTATTTGATATGACGGAATATCAACGCGATTGCCGTTGACTTCGATGTGTCCGTGTCCGACAAACTGCCGCGCCGCGTAAATCGTTCTGGCTAAACCTGAACGCAGAACGAATGCGTCGAGTCTCGCTTCAAGAAACTGCACCAAAACCTCGCCGGTTTTGCCTTTTTTCCGCGCCGCTTTTTCAAAATAATTTCGCATCTGCCGCTCGGAAATATTGTACTGAAAACGCAGCCGCTGTTTCTCCAAAAGCTGTGTTCCATAAACCGATTTTTTTTGTTTTCGTCCTTGCCCGTGCTGTCCCGGCGGATACGGGCGTTTGTCCATATATTTTTGCGCTTTTGGTGTCAGCGCGATGCCCAACGCCCGCGACATTTTTACCTTCGCTCCGTTAAATTTCATTCCTTCTTTTCTCGCTCCTAAATGTGATAAGTGCTGTTGACCATAAACTGCGGACTGCTTTGACGCTGAAGCATATATTCTTTCAAAACCTGCTGGCGGACTTCGTTCAATTTGTCGGCGAATTCGATGAATCGCTTTTTTGAAAAGCTGATGTTAGCCTCGCCGAATTCCAGACAAATTGCGCCTTCGTCCGATTCGTAACAAAAAACTTCAAAATCCGTCGTACCTTTTTCCTGTTTTTTCTTCACGGGCATTTTTTATTTCTCCTTCAAATTTTTTAGTGTTTTTTAATCGGATTTTCAGACGAGCAGCCGCCGTTCGCCCCCATAACGATGAAAAAGCGATTCATTTGATTTGAAAAAACTCGAAGAAATTGAAGGGAAATCCGTCGGCTGTCGGGTTTGCAGAAAAGATGAATTCATTCGCAGTTTCTCCAAAAATGAAATTCAGCGGCGGCATTCGCCGAAATTCGCGCTGATGTTTTCCGAAGATTGTGCTACGATAATTCGCGGACACAACAACGGCTGATGATCTGAAAGTCCTCGGTCAAGCAAAGTGTTCTTCAAAAGGCTGAGACGTTGCCGCGTTTCAGCCTTCTTGTTTTTAAATTTGATTTTTAATTTACAGAAGATTCTTCGACATATCGAAAACTCTTGTATTTGAAATTGAAAACCATTTTCAATAAGTTTTGAATATATCGGAGGCGAATTGTTTTGTCAAAGTCGGCAAGATTATTTCGTATTTTACGAGAAATTTTCGCTTGATAAAATCGAGTCTCAGTCAAAATATTCACCAGGTTAAAACCCCAACAATAGTTTTGATTTTAAGAGGCGTTTTGATTTTAGGACAAGGAATTTGATTAAATTCATCATTCCGACAGAGATCGGATCTATCATTTTCGTCTATATCTCTGTGAATTAGTCCGACAGATGTTTTGGCACTAACTTTGACAATAAAAACTTCACTTTCAATTTCGGGTATTCTAAAAGTCATTCCTTCTTTTATGTTCTTGTTCTTTCCGGCATCAATCGTCACTTCATAAAAAGCTGATTCGGAGTAAGACGAATTACCTAGCGTTTTTTCTTCAACCGTTCTCGCGCCGACCGAAATAATTTCAGCTTCAATCGGACTCCGTTGAAATTTTTTATAGCTTCCGGGAAATTTCGGCAAGCCGGTCGGTACATTTTCGCTGGTTATGGAAACCCAATAATTACTCCATTTCATCCTGTTCTCTGAATTATCATCAGGTTCGATGTAAACTCCAGATGCCTTTTCAGCGAAGGCGGAAAGGGAAGAATCTTCAACCAAATATCGGTTATCGCCCCATTTAACTTTAACGTAAGTAACTAGCTGAGACTTTCTGGGAGAATCTTTGCCGAATTCAGGAATCAGTTTGATGATTTCATCGGTTTGGATTATTTTGCCGTAGTTGAGACGGCGAAGTTCAGGCTGACAGGTATACACGTAAAAACTCGCAAAACCAACGCCAGATTTCAAATGTAATTGTGAAAAACCTACTGAATCATCAAATCCGTCTGAATATGTGCCATTCCATTCGTCAGTATTTTTCGAGCCAATCAGCGAGTCGAATTTTTCTCTAAATTTAACAACGTCATCTTTTGAGTAACGGTCGAAACGATGATAAAGAAATGTTTCGTTATAACCTATATATTTTTTCAGCCAATTTTCTGTTGGCTGTTCATCTTCAACATTTTGTCCGAAACAAATCTGCGAAACCGCCAACACAATTAAAAGAATCCATAGATTTTTCGAGTGTTTCATAGTGTTTCTCCGTTCATTGTTTTAACTCAGCTATTGTAGCACCATTTCCGCCTTGGTCGGGCGGCGCGAAGGCGTATTTGGCGACGTGCGGATGTCCTTTCAAAAAATGGTGAACGAAATTTTTTAACGCGCCCGTGCCGAAGCCGTGAATGATGCGGATTCTGGGAAGCGCGGCTAAATAGGCTTCGTCGAGAAAGCGGTCAATTTCGTATTCCGCGTCGGCGGTCGTGTGTCCGATTAAGTTTAATTCCGCGCTGATGTCTTCGGTGTCGAGGCGCAGATTGGAATTTTTCGATTGCGTTTGCAGTTTTTCGCCGCGCGTTTGTTTGTTTATTTCGCCTGCCGCGCCGACGACTTGGAGGTTCGATATTTTTTCGCGCAGACGCATTGCGCCGACTAGAATTTCTGCTGAATCCTTGTCAATTTTCTCAACCGTGCCGACGCTACCAAAACTCGTGCGGACTTTCGCGCCGATGGTGAGCGGCGCGTCAATCGCATTTTCCTGATTTTCCGAATCTGTCGCGCTGAATGCTGAACGCTGAACGCTTGTTTGCGCTTTCTGCAAAACGGCGCGGTTTAATTCGGCTTTGCGGCTAATTCTTTCTTTTTCGAGTTTGGCTTTTAAGGCTTTGTCTTCGATGGAACTGATAAATGCCTTCGATTGTTTTTCAAATCCGGCGACGGTTTCGGCTAATTCGGTTTCAAATTGTTTGCGGCGTTCCTTTTCGCGTTTTTTGGCTTCGATTTCGAGCGTCGCGTATTTGTAAGCGACGGCTTCGCGTTCTTCTTCTAAAGCCTTTCGCAATTCTTCGGCGGTCTTCAAGTCGGATTGCAGATTTTTTAGATAATTTTCGGCGACCTGCGCGGAAAAGTCGAGATTTTCACGCGCTTCGGCGATGACTTCATCGCGGATTCCAAAGCGGCGGGCAATCTCGATTCCCGAAGACGCGCCCGCTAAACCGACTAATAAACGATACGTCGGCTGCAAAGTTTTCTCGTTGAACTCGACCGAAGCGTTAATCACATTTTCATCGTTCGCCGCGTAGATTTTCAATCCGCGATAATGCGTCGAAGCGACGATTTGCGCGCCGCATTTGCGCCGAAAATAATCAACAATCGCCACGCCCAAAGCCGAACCTTCGTCGGGGTCAGTGCCTGTGCCGACTTCATCTAACAAAACCAGCGACGGCGCGACGCAATTTTGCATCATTCCGGCAATGTTCGAGATGTGCGACGAAAATGTCGAAAGATTTGCCGACAAACTTTGATGATCGCCGATGTCCGCCAGCACCGATTTATAAAAGGGAACAGTCGCTTCACGAGCGGGAACTGGCAAACCCGAAATCGCCATTAACGACAGCAAACCGGCGGTTTTCATCACGACGGTTTTGCCGCCCGCGTTTGCGCCGGAAATTATCATCACGCCGTTTTGTTTGGTGAGTTTGAACGAAACGGGAACTATTTTTTTGTCAGAACCGTCTGCGTTAGCGGGCGGGTTCGTTGCCGCGCCGACGGTTCTGTTAATCACGGTTGACCCGCCCGCTAACGCAGGCGGTTCTGACACGGACGACTGTTGCAGATTTTCCTCTAACAAAGGATGCCGCGCATCAATCAAATCAAGTGTTTCATCGTCGGAAATCGTCGGCACAACCGCCTTAAATTTACGGGCGAATTCGACTTTGGCTTTGATAAAATCCAATTCGACGACCGCTTCGACCGCCGCTTCGATTGCCGGCAGTTGTTCGCGCAAATCTTCGGTCAGCGCGAATAGTATTCTCGCAATCTCGCGTTCTTCCTTGCCTTTGAGGTTTTGCAGTTCGTTGTTTGCCTCAATCGCTTCGAGCGGTTCGACAAAAACCGTCGCGCCCGACGACGAAAAGCCGTGCGCCACACCCTGAATTTTCCCTCGGAAATCAGCCTTGACGGGAATCACATACCGTTCGTTGCGCTGCGTCACAATCTGGTCCTGAATCGCGTCGCCCGCGCTTCGCATCGTGTTTTCCAACGCTTTTTGCAGTCGCCCGCGCTGTAAATTTATCTCGCGCCGCAACCGCATCAATTCCGGCGAAGCCGAATCGTCAATCTCGCCCGACGGCAAAAGTTTGCGGTTAACGCGCTCAATTGCTGGAAACAGCGAATTCGGAATCCGCTCGACAAGGCTCCACAAAGTCGGCGCAAATTCGCGTTCCGGCTGAATCGCCGACCGCGCAAACAACGCCTGATTACAAAGTCTGGTTAATTCCAGAAGCGTCGCCGGTTCAAGCGTCGCGTTCTTAATCTTCAAAATCGCCACCGCGTCCGACGGGTCAGACAATTCCGCAAAACTCCACGAAATCTGCTTTTCTTCATTCAGCCGAATCGTTTCGTCAATCGCCCGCAAATCCGTCTCAAGCTGTTTTCGATCAGTCAGCGGCTGCAAATCTTCTAGCAAATCTCTGCCCATCGGCGTATTCGCGTAACGCGCCACGAGCGCGAGCATTTTTCCGTATTCTAAAGTCGTTAAGGATTGCATAATCTCAATAAAAGCCTATTAATTTAGCGTGAAATTTTATCTAAAAGAAGTTCGGGAACATTGTAACTGCCTTCTGCCACAAGCGAATCTTGAGCAAATTGTTCTGCCCAATCAATAAGCAATTCCGGCGATATTTGCTGACGAATTTCTTTGAGAAATATTTGTGAATTTTCATAAGGAATAAAATCCTTATTGTCATTAAAATCTTCGTGCGGCGGATGTTCGGCATCAATCGAACCATATCTGGAACCCAAACCGGAAGAATAATCCCAACTGATGTTGGGAACGGTTTTTTCTATCATTGAAGGAATGATAATCGGCTCGTGCAGTAAATCATAAGCCCCCAAAAGCCAAACTGAAAACGCACCTTTCCAGTAAATATCCTGAATCGAAAACAAAGATTTTACCCAAGTAATAATTTCATCAGTATTTAAGTATTTCAGGCAAAAAAACATCATTGCCGAAAGATTTTCGTCGGATGATCCGCAATCCCAAAATAATTTCAATTTATCTTGACCGTTTAAATAAGAATCAAGAAAAGTCGGTCTGAGATTTATCGTTTGATTATCTTCCTTTTTGTAATCAAACCATAAATTTTCATTCATTAAGCAAAGCGATAAGGAATTAATTACATCATTTCTGAAACCTTTGTATTCTTCGGGAATGCCTTTCCAATAAATACTCATAAATGCGGTTATCACATCTTGAAGAAGCATTTGGTTAAAATATTGAAATTCTTCACTGCGAATAATTAAATCCGGTAATAGATACTTGAACCATTCGTCCCATTCTTTATAATGACCGAAACATTTCGTGCCGGAAGATATTTCAAAAATTATCAACGATAAATCTGTCGTTTTGATGGCGGCAAATGTCTCCTTCTTGTTTAGTTCAGGATACAAACGCCGTTTCTTAGTGTTAAACCACGCTTCGCCCATCAGATAATTTGGTTTGTGGAAGTGCCGTCGCATTCTTTCGATTGCTTCAAGAGAAATGCCTTTCTTTGGAATCCATTCATACATAATTTTTCGGGCATTGCCCGTTAAACCAAAAATCAATGCAAAGCCGCGCGTTTAATCAAGCCGCCGTCAACTTCGGACAGCGAATGCGTGGTTACAAAAGCGTTCGGGTCAATTTCTCTGATGACCCGTTTGATCGTGCCGATTTCGAGGCGTGTAACGACGCAGTATAGGATGTCGCGTTCTTCGTTGACCGCGCCGCGTGTGCCTAAGCCGCCGCTGCCTTTATAGACGGTTACGCCGCGATGCAGGCGAACGGTGATGGCTTCTTTAATGGCTTCGTGGTTCGTCGAGATGATGGTGATCGCCGTGAATTCTTCGATGCCGTGCAGAATGAAATCAATCGTTTTCGAGGCGGCGATATACGTCAGAATCGAGTAGAGCGCGATTTCCGCGCCGAGCAGAAACATCGCCGACAGAAAAATAAAGACGTTGAAAATCAAGATGACATCGCCGACTTTCAACAGATAACTCTGACGGCTGACGAGCAGCGCGGCGATTTCCGTGCCGTCCAGAACCGCGCCGCCGCGAATCGCCAAACCGATGCCCGCGCCGATAAAAAGTCCGCCGAAAACCGCCGTCAAAAGTTTGTCGGACGTAACATCGGGAAAGTTCATAAACGCCAGACAGAGCGATAAACCCGCAATCGCCAGAGTGCTTTTCAGCGCGAAAATTTTGCCGATTTGCCGGTAGCCGATGTAAATAAACGGCAGGTTGATGACGAAAATCAGAATCGCCAGCGGAAATCCCAAAACCTGCGCCAAAAGCATCGAAACGCCGGTTACGCCGCCGTCAATAAAATGGCTCGACAGCAGAAAACCCTTCAAGCCCATCGCCGCCGACAGAATGCCGAGGACGATGAGAATTGTGTTTTTCGCTTCGTTGATAATCGGGTTCATAGGCTTTAATTTTCTATGCGATGACTTCCACGCCCTTCCAAAACGCGACGTAGTTTTTGATCTCGCTTGCGGCTTCCTTCGGTTCGGGATAAAACCAAGCTGCGTCGGAATTGACGGTTTCGTTGACGACGACATCGTAATAACTCGCTTCGCCTTTCCAGGGACAATGCGTATGTTTGCTGCTCGGCGCGAAAAATTGTTTGATAATCGCGTCTTGCGGGAAATAGTGATTGCTTTCGATGACGATAGTTTCGTCGCTCTGGGCGATAATCTCGCCGTTCCAGATTGCTTTCATATATTTTTCTCCTAAATTATTTTGCCGCGAACAAACACGGAAGGACACGAAAAAGAAATAAACTCGATTTTAATTTCGTGTCCTTTCGTGTTTGTTCGCGGCTGAAAATTTTTATTAATTCATTGCTAAAAACCGCTCACGGATTTCCGGTGTCGGCATCATACACGCTTCCTGTTTGCCGAACATTTTATAGCGGTTTTTGGCGAATAGTTTATAAAAAAAGTCTCGGATGAACGACGGCACGATGATAAAGCCGTAGAACAAATGCCACGCGCCGCTTAATTTTCGGGCGATTCGCAGAGCCGCAGTCGTGCGAATGTATGCCTTGCCGTCTTCGATCAGCACGACCGAATCGGTGTCGGTTTTATCAATGCCGTGTTCGCTCAAAAGTCGCTGTCCGATTTCCGATTGCAGCGGCGCGAATTTGAAATATTTTCCTCGGTCGCGCTCAATAATAAAATTCACCGAACCGTTACAAAAATTGCACACGCCGTCGAAAAGTATAATCGCGCTCATATCTTCTAATGGTAAATGGTAAATGGTGAATGGTAAATGTTTCAGGAAGTTATTTCCGTTCTGAAACATTTTGTTTTATACTGCGTAGAAATTCGGCAGTTCCATTTACACCAATTTCTTTTCGATTCTTTTATGAAAAATCTAATCTTGCGGTTTTCCATCGCAATTTTCGCGTTTCTCTGGCTCGCTTCAACGATTCAGGCGCAGACACGAAGCGAGACTTTTGCGATTACCAATGCGCGAATCGTAACGGTTTCCGGCGCGGCAATCGAGCGCGGCACGGTCGTCGTGCGCGACGGTTTGATCGAAGCGGTCGGCGCGAATCTGAAAGCTCCGGCGGACGCTCGAATTATTGACGGCGCGGGTTTGACCGTTTATCCGGGATTGATTGACGCGAATACGAATCTCGGTTTGGCGGCGACTGCGCCCGCGCCGCGCCCGCCCGGACAAGGTGCGCCGACGACGGCGAACGCGCCCGCGTCGAATTCAAATTATCCCGCCGGATTACAGCCGGAAGAATCGGCGTTTGACGAATTGAAAGTTGGCGAAGCGCAGTTTGAAACGGTTCGCAACGCCGGATTTACGACGGCACTAATCGTTTCCCGCGAAGGGCTTTTTAACGGGCAGTCGGTTTTGATAAATCTGGCGGGCGATTCGGTCGCGGAAATGGCGGTTCGTCCCGTCGTGGCTGAACATTTTACGTTTACGACGCTTCGCACCGGGCAGTATCCGACTTCTCTGATGGGAACTTTTTCCGTGTTTCGACAGATGCTGCTCGACGCGCAGAGATTGCAGATTAACCGCCAAGCCTACGACAAAAATCCGCGTGGAATGAAACGCCCTGAAGCCGACAAATCGCTCGAAGCGTTGTTTCCGATTTTGAACCGCACGATGCCGATTGTCTTTAACGCCAACACGCAAATCGAAATCGTCCGCGCTCTGGATTTGGCGAAGGAATTTAATCTGAACGCGATTATTTCCGGCGGGCAGGAAGCGTGGAAAGTTTCGGACAGATTGAAGGCGGCGAATGTTCCGGTTTTGCTTTCGCTGAATTTTCCGAAACGCACGGCGACCGCTTCGCCCGAAGCCGACGCGGAAAGTTTGACGCTGTTGCGCCTTCGCGCCGAAACGCCGAAAACTGCGGCGAAGTTAGCAACAGCGGGCGTGAAATTCGCTTTTCAGTCAGGCGGAATGACGAACATCAACGACTTTACGACGAACGCCAACAAAGCCGTCGAAAACGGTTTGTCGTCAAGTCAGGCACTCAGAGCAATGACTTTGAGCGCAGCGGAGATTTTCGGCGTGGACAATCGTTTGGGAACAATCGAAACGGGTAAAATCGCCAACCTGACCGTTTCGCGCGGCGATATTTTATCGAAAGATAAAACAATTACGCACGTCGTCGTGGACGGCAAAATGTTCGAGCAGAAGGAAAAACCGAAAACGCCGACCGCTCCGAAAACAGGCGGCGCGAATCAACAGTCCGCAACGGCGAACGTCGGCGGCAATTACGCGGTCAGCATCGAGATTCCGGGACAGGCGACGCAGGGAACTTGGAATTTGACGCAGCAGGGCGAGACTTTGACGGGAACGATTCAGGGCGAGTTCGGCAGTGCGCCGATCAAAAATGGCAAAATCACGGCGGAAGGATTCAGTTTTTCGTCAACCGTCGAATTCGGCGGGCAAACGATTGATTTGGATGTCAGCGGCAAAGTTACGGGCAATCAAATCGGCGGGACGATTACGACACCGCAGGGCGCGATTCCGTTCAGCGGAACGAAAACGCCGTGAAAATTATTTGAGCATCGGTTTGAAAAGTTGTTCGAGCTGTCGTTCGATGCGGGAAACGCGAGCATCAATCGCGTCAATTTTCGTCTCAATCGTTTTCATCTCGGCACGAACCGATTGGAATTCGGCTTTGATTTCGCCGCGCAGCGATTCAATTAAACGCTCGTTATTGCGTTGGTTGAGCCACGACGAACCGAATATTGACAGCACCAACGACACTATCGTCACCGTAGCGGAAATTATTGCGACGACGAAGATAGTGGTTGGATCCATAATTGACTTTCATCATACAGGACATTTTTGTAATTCAAAAGAGAAAAATGAAAAAGGCTTATACATTTTTATTTCTATTGGCACTGCTGATAACGTCGCCGACGCTTCTTTTAGCGCAGGCGAAAACGCAGGTTTTGATTCGCAATGCGACCGTTTTAACCGCTGTGCGCGGGAATTTGGAGAATACGGATATTCTCATCGAGAACGGCAAGATTGCGAAAATCGGCAAGGATTTGAAAGCCGCGTCGAACGCGAAAATTATTGACGCGACGGGCAAGTTTGTTTCGCCTGGAATTATTGATTGCCACTCGCACACGATGATGGACGCGGTGAACGAATTTTCGTTTTCGGTTACTTCGATGGCGCGCATCCGCGATGTTTTGAACCCGACCGACATTTCGATTTATCGAGCGTTGGCGGGCGGCGTAACGTCGGCGAATTTGCTGCACGGTTCGGCAAACGCCATCGGCGGGCAGAACACGGTCGTCAAATTCAAATACGGCAAGCCGGTCGAAGATTTCCCGATTCCCGACGCGCCGCCGGGAATTAAATTCGCGCTCGGCGAAAACCCGAAACGCACGAACTTTAACCCGACTCCGGGCGCGGCTTTTCGTTATCCGCGAACCCGAATGGGCGTGATGGAAGTGATCCGCGACGCATTCGTTCGCGCCAGAGATTATAAAAAACAATGGGACGATTTTCGCGCCAAGAAAACCACGATTCAGCCGCGCCGCGATCTGGAATTAGAACCGCTCGTCGAAGTTTTGGAAGGGAAAAGGTTAGTTCACGCGCACGGTTATCGGTCGGACGAACACTTGAACCTGATGTTGATTGCGGACGAATTCGGTTTCAAAGTGGCGACATTACAGCACGGTTTGGAAGCCTATAAAATCGCGCCGGAAATCGCCAAGCGCGGCACGGGCGTTTCGATTTTTTCCGATTATTGGGGCTACAAACTCGAAGCCTACGATTCGATTCCCGGAAACGCCGTGATTTTGTGGAAAGCGGGCGTGAATGTCTCGATCAATTCCGATTCGGACGAGCGAATGCGCCGCTTAAATTTAGACGCGGCAAAGGTCGTCAAAACCGGCGTTCCCGAAGAAGACGCGCTGAAGATGATTACCATCAATCCGGCGAAACAGCTCGGCATTGACAAGCGCACCGGCTCGATTGAAGTCGGCAAAGACGCGGACATCGTAATTTGGACGGCGCACCCGTTCAGCGTTTACGCTCGACCGGAGATGACGATGATCGAAGGCGAAATTTATTTCGACCGCCAGCAGGATTTAGCGAAACGAATCGAACTGCAAAAGGAACGCGAAGCATTGGAAAAAATCGAAGTCAACCGCGCTCCCGGCGCAGGCGCAAGCGGCGCGACCGCACCGCCGATTCCGAAGGAAAAACGCCGCGCCGATTTAGATGATGCTGAAGACGGAGGACAACGATAATGAAATTACGAATTACGAATTACGAATTACGAATGAAAAACTTTGTCTTTCGCGCGGGCGTTTTACTGCTCACGGCTTACTGCTTACTGCTTACCGCCTCCGCGCAGAGCGACGGTTCGGAGCAGAATAAAACCGGCAAAGCGGGAACTTTCGTCATTACGAATGCGCGAATCGTAACCGTTTCGGGCGCGACAATTTCCGGCGGAACTATCGTAATTAAAGACGGAAAAATCGCGGCTATCGGCGGCAATGTTCCGATTCCGAACGGCGCGGAGAAAATTGACGGCACGGGTTTGAGCGTTTATCCGGGAATGATTGACGCGGGAACGAATCTCGGTTTGGCGGAAATCGAAGGTGGTGCGCCGGGAACGATTGACGTTGCCGAAACCGGCGATATGAACTCGAACGCCAAAGCGATTCTCGGCATCAATCCGCATTCGTCGCACGTTAACGTAACGCGCATCAACGGCATCACGACCGTGCTTTCGATGCCGACCGGCGGCATCGTTTCCGGGCAGGCGGCAGTCATCAATCTAAACGGTTCGACGCAGGCGGAAATGGCGGTTGTCCCGACGTTCGGACTCGTCATCAATTTTCCGCGCATCACGACCGGCGGCGGTTTTAATCCGTTCGGACCGCAAACGCCGATTGATTTCAACGAAGCCTTGAAACGCCGCGACCAGCGCATCGAAGAACTAAAAAAACTTTTCCGCGATGCCGAAAATTACGCGCGAACGCAGGAAGCCTACGCCAAAGACAAATCGCTGCCCGCGCCAATGACCGATCTGAAAATGGAAGCGTTAAAAGATTATGTGCGCGGCGCAAAGCCGGTGATTTTCACCGCCGAACGCGAGCGCGACATTCGCAGCGCGGCAAAATTTGTCGGCGAAATGAAAATCAAAGCGATCATTCTCGGCGGTCAGGAAGCGTGGAAGGCGGCGGACGATTTGAAGAAAAATAACATCGCCGTTATTTACACAAATATTCATTCTTTGCCCGTGCGCGACGATGATTCGTATGATTATTTATTGGAAGCACCAGCGAAAATGGCACAGGCGGGCGTGAAATTTTCCATCTCGACCGGCGACAACGGCGCGATGGTCAGCGAACTGCCCTTTCAAGCCGGACTCGCCGCCGCGTTTGATTTGCCGAAGGACGAAGCCTTACGCGCCGTAACGCTTTACCCAGCGCAAATCCTCGGCATCGCCGATAGATTAGGCTCGCTCGAAACAGGCAAAATCGCCAATATTGTCGTTACCAACGGCGATATTTTAGAACCGCGCACGAATGTCAAATACGTTTTCATCAACGGACGTTTGCTGCCGCTGACGAGCCGCCACACCGAGCTTTACGACAGTTTTAAAGACCGAAAATAGCGAAGCGGTTGAAATAAGTCGAAAAAGACATCTTCAAAAAGAAGGTGTCTTTTTTGTTTTCAAGGCGATTAGCGGAAAACGGTTTCATTAAAAACGCTTGAATTTATTCGCGCATTTTTCCATACTTGAATACTAACCGGAAACATTTTTCTCCTGAAAATCAAGACAACATTAAATTTCAGCGAATCGAGCGGTCGAAGAGTTTTCTTATGCAAAAGGCGGAATCGAAGAAAAATTGGGCGATAACTTCCGAAGCCTTTGCCCGTTTGCTCGATTGGCTGGATGAAAGTGAAAATTCCGATGGTCGTAAATACCTCGAAATGCGCGGGCGGCTCGTTGCTTATTTCGACCGCAAAAATTGTTTGAACGCCGACGAACTCGCCGACGAAACTTTAAATCGCGTCGCCCGCCGCCTTGAAGAAGAAGGAAAAATCGAAAGCGAAACGCCTGCGAAATATTGCTACATCACGGCGCGGTTCGTGTTTATGGAATCATTGCGCGGCGCGGATAAAAAAAGCGTTCCGCTCGACGATGTGTTAAAACAGCCGAAGTCGAATGAATTGACGGCGAAAGATGACGAAGAGAAAGACCTGAAAGAAAAAATGCTCGTTTGTCTCGAACACTGCACTGAGAAATTAGAAGCGGCGAGCCGTGATATTATCATCAATTATTATTACGGCGAAGAACGAATCAAGATCGAAAACCGTCGCGCTCTGGCGGAAAAACTCGGTATTTCGACGAACGCGCTGACGATTCGCGCCTGTCGCATCCGCGAAAAATTGCAAGGCTGCGTCGGGAAATGCGCCGCCGAAAATTAAATGTTTGAAACGTAAATTTTTCGGCAAATAAAATTTTTTTCTTCCGTCAATGAAATATTTTTTCGATTTTGTCTTATAAATTTGGAACGGCTTTTAAAAGCCATCGTCCGCATTTATGAAGGAACAGAAATATAACAATCAAATGCTGAACGAGTATCTGCTCGGCTCTCTGCCCGCAGCGGACGCGGAACGCTTTGACGAATTGAGTTTTACCGACGACGATTTCGCCGTCGCACTCGAATCTGCCGAAAACGAACTGGCGGATAATTACGTTCGCGGCGAACTCGGCAGCGCGACGCTTCAAAAATTCGAGGCGCATTATCTCGCGTCGCCGCTGCGCCGCCAAAAAGTCGAGTTTGCTGAAGCCCTGCAAATTCACACGGAAAAACATTTCGCGCCGGCAAAGGAAATCGCCGCATTTGCCGAAGCGAAACCAAAGCGCAGTTTAGCGGAAATTATTTCAGGAATTTTTATGATTCCGCGTCCGTCGCTGCAATGGGGATTTGCGCTGGCGGCTCTGGCACTGGTGTTTTTCGGCGGCTGGCTGTGGAATGAAAATTTGCGCCTGCGGACTGAAATCAGCCAGGAAAATCAAAATCGGCAGGAACTTTTGCAGCGAGAGTCAGAACTTGCCGGACGCGAAAAACAGTTGCAGGATGAAATCGCCAATCGGCGCGTCGCCAGTGCCGATACCGAAAAGGAACTCGCGCAGGTTCGTGAAGAACGCGCACAACTCGAAGAGCAGTTGAAAAAACAAACGCAGGAAAAACAAAGGCTCGCCGAACAGCAGAAATTTAACGAACAGCAGCGCGTCGCTCAAAACACGCCGCCGGTTTCCGCGCCGAACGGCGGCATCGCAGCGTTTATTCTCGCGCCTTCCCTGCGCGGCGGAAGTAAGATTCAAACTGTCTCGATTCCGGCGCGAACCGCCGGAATCCGGGCGACTTTGGAACTCGAAACTGACGAATACATTGCTTACCGCGCCGTTTTACGAAATCCATCCGACAACCGCGTTCTATGGCAAAGCGGCAAATTGAAATCAAAATCAATCGGCGGCAACGCCCGGTTAAATGTCGGATTCCCCGCCAAACTATTGCAAGTCGGAGTTTATTCCATTGAACTGACCGGCATTGCGGCGGACGGCGCAGAGGAAATTATCAGCGACTATTCTTTCCGCATTGTGCGATAATACTCATCAAATAAAATCAATATGTTTCAATGAGGGCGCATTTTATGAATCAATCGTCTCCCTTCCTTAAAACGCCGACTGTCGCCGGAAAATTTTTCTGTCTTGTTTATGCGCTAATCGGCTGTGCGTTTTTGCAGTCTGCCGTCGCGCAAACTGCGCCGGAGGCGGTTACGCTTGAAATCGGTAAAACTATCGAACGCGAAATCGGCGGCGAGCAGAAACACAGTTATCAAATCTTTTTGTCCGCCAACCAGTACGCGCACATTGCGCTCGAACAGCACGGCATTGATATGGAGGCGCGGCTGACGGATGCCGACGGAAAAACGCTGGTCAGTTTCGACGCGGAGATGCGCCCGAACCGCCCGGAAAAATTTGAATACGTGGCGAAGGCGGACGGCATCTACCGGCTCGAAGTGCAGCCGGTTTACAAACTTCTGCCCGCCGGAAGATACGAAATTAAACTGGTCGAAATCAGCCCCGCCAAACCCGTCAACGACGCGCTGCTCGAATCGCGCACTTTATATTCCGAAGCCTCACGCGCTTGGGCTGCCGGAGAATACGATGAGGCGCGCGCCAAAGTCGAGCGTGTGATCGAGATGCGTTTGCAAACGGTCGGAGCGGAAAACCGAACGACGCTCACCTCTTACACGCTGCTCGCCAGGATTCAAAAAGCGCAGGGCAAATACGACGAATCTTTGCAGACGAATCTGCGTGTTCTCGCCGTCCGCGAAAAAATTCTCGAACCCGATCACCCGGACATCGCTATGACGCTCGATTTAGTCGGCACCGATTACAGCTATAAGGAAGATTTTCAAAACGCGATTCTGTATTACAACCGGGCTTTGACGCTGCGCGAAAAAGTGTTCGGGCGGAATCATCCGGTAACTGCCGCGAGCCTGGTCAATCTGGGAACCGTTTACGAATCGCTGGGCGACCGTTTGAAAACAGAAGAACTTTATTTGCAGGCTCTGGCGATTCAGGAAAAGAGCGTCGGCGAATTAGACAACAATACAGGCGTGGTTCTCTACAACCTCGGCAAAACTCTGGTTGACATCAAGGAATACGAAAAGGCGGAGCCGTTTCTGCGCCGCGCTCTCGCCATTTTTGAAAAACTTTACTCGCCTGAACATCCGAAAGTTTTAGGCGTACTGGCGACGCTCGCCGTAATTCCGCAGAATCGCGGCGAATTGGACCAGGCGCGGGCGATTTACGAAAGAGTTTTGGCGACGCAGGAAAAAACGCTCGGCGCGAATCACCCGGAAACCGGCTTTACGGTTTTAAGCCTCGCGCACTTAGCAATGCTCAAAGGCGAAAACGAACACGCCGAAGTGCTTTTTCGCCGCGCTCTGCAAATCTGGGAAGAATCCTACGGACCGGAAAGTTCGACCGTCAGTTTGGCTCTGAACGGACTCGCGCTGCTGCTCGCGCAGAAGGGCGACATCAAACAGGCGGTGCAAATTCAGAAACGCGCCGCCGCGATTGACGAGCGCGGTCTGAATTTGAATCTGGCAATCGGTTCGGAACGGCAAAAAATCGCCTATCTCGAAAAAATATCCGAGCAGACGAATCAGAACATTTTTCTGCAAATCCGTTTCGCGTCTGCCGAGCCGGAAGCCGTCGAACTGGCGGCGACCACCGTTCTGCGGCAGAAAGGGCGCGTGATGGACGCGCTCTCGAATAATTTAATCGAACTGCGGCGGCGGTTCGATCCGGCAGACCAAAAATTGATTGACCGATTAAACGGCACGACGACCGAACTCGCCGGACTGATTCTCGACGGACGCGAAGACGCGCCGCTCGCCGAATATAACGCGAAAATCAAAACGCTGACTGACGAGCGCGAAAAACTGGAAGACGACATCAGCCGCCGCGCCGCCGGACTTTACACGAAATCGCAGTCGGTAACGCTCGATGCCGTGCAGTCTTTGATTCCCGCAAATACCGCATTGGTCGAGTTCGCGGTCTATACGCCGGTCGAGTCCGATTTGACGGCAAGCATCAGAAAATCCGGCGGCGATGAACCGCGCTATGCTGCCTATATTCTGCGAAATGACGGCGTACCGCATTGGAAGGACATTGGAGAGACGAAGGAAATCAATCGAATTCTCGAAGACTATCGCGCCGCGTTGCGTGATCCGAAACGAAAGGACGTAAAAATCCTTGCCCGCGCCGCCGATGAAAAAATAATGCAGCCGGTGCGCTCCGTTTTGGGCGAAATCAGGCAATTACTCGTTTCGCCCGACGGCGATTTGAATCTGATCCCGTTCGAGGCTCTGGTTGACGAACAAAATCGTTACCTGATCGAAAATTACTCGTTCACTTATCTGACCAGCGGGCGCGATTTGCTGCGGATGCAGACCGTGCGAAAGAATGACAACAAATCACTCATCGTCGCTAATCCGACGTTCGGTGAGCCGGGTGAAATGATTGCCGCCAACACGAAAAATAAACCGGATCGTCGGAGACGGCGCGGCGTGAATGTCGCCCGCGATTTATCGGAAACTTATTTCACGCCGCTCGGCGCGACGGGCGAGGAAGCGCGTTCGATTCAAACGCTGTTTCCCGACGCGACGTTTTTGATTAAAGATCAGGCGACCGAATCTGCGCTCAAACAAACTGCCGCACCGCGCATTCTGCACATCGCTACGCACGGCTTTTTTCTCGAAGACGCGGGCGCATCAACGTCGGCAGTGCGCGGCGCAAAAGCGGTCGGGACAATCGAAAATCCTCTGGTGCGTTCCGGGCTGGCGTTGGCAGGCGCGAACCGGCGCGACGGAAAGCCGGACGACGGGATTTTAACCGCGCTCGAAGCCGCCAATCTGAATCTTTGGGGAACGAAATTAGTCGTGCTTTCTGCCTGCGACACGGGAGTCGGGGAAGTCAAAAACGGCGAAGGGGTTTACGGTCTGCGCCGCGCCTTCGTGCTTGCCGGCGCGGAATCTTTAGTGATGAGTTTGTGGGCGGTCAGCGATTCGGAGACGCGGCGATTGATGGCGGATTATTACAAAAATCTCAAGACGGGAATGGGACGCGGCGCGGCTCTGCGGCAGGCGCAGATCGCAATGATGAAAAAAGACAATTTTCAACATCCGTTTTACTGGGCGGCATTTATTCAATCGGGCGAATGGGCAAACCTCGCCGGCAAACGCTGAAATTAGAAAGCCGGAAAATTTTTGACGGTATAAATATCGCGGAGGCGCATTTATGTTTCGATTAAAATCTCGCTCACTAACACTCGATGTTTTCAGATTAGCGATTCTGTTCGCGTTATTCGTTTTTCCGCTTGCTGCGCCGATCTTCGGACAGAATAAAAACGATGCCGGAAAAATCTTTACGCTCGAATCAGGCAAGCCGCTTGATGGCGAATTAACGAACGATTGGGAAACGCACGGTTATCGCATCAAACTCGCCGCCGGACAATACGCGAAAATCGCCGTCGAACAGCGCGAAGTTGACGTTGCCGCGCAGCTTTACGCGCCGGACGGCGTTTTAATCACCAAATACGATTACGAGCCGCGATTAAAGGAACGGGAAGAAATTAGATTCGTCGCGGAAAAGGCGGGCGAATATCGTTTGGACGTGCGGGCGAAATATAAAAATTCGCCGGGACGTTATGAAATCAGTTTAGCGGAAATGCGGGCGGCGACCGACCGCGACCGCGCTCTTTACGAAGCGCACGTTCTCAGTACAAAAGCGGAAGACTTCGATCTCGTCGGAAAATATAACGAGGCTTTGTCGTCCGCTGCCCGCGCTTTGGAAATCGGTGAAAGGTCGCTCGATAAAGACGATGCTTACCTCGGATATTTACTGAACCGGATGGGCGCGGCGCAGCGGCGGAAAGGCGATTACGCGACCGCCGAAGCGACGCTCCAACGCGCCTTTGCCGTCAACGAAAAAGCGTTGGGCGCGGAACATCCGCGAACGGTTGATACGCTGCGCTATCTGGGTTTGGTATATCTTGCCACGGACGAATTCGCTAAGTCCGATAAAATGTTCAGTCAGGCTTTGGCAGCAACTGAGAAAACTCTGGGCGCAGAGCATCCGCGCATCGCTGTGCAACTGCTCGGCTTGCTGACGCTGCGGTTTTATATGGGCGACAACGCGCAAGCCGAAAAATACGGTCAAAGGGCTTTGGCGATTGGCGAAAAAAGATTCGAGCCGGATAACGTCGTGATGACCTATATCCTTAACAATCTCGCCACGTTGTATCAAACGAACGGCGATTACGACCGCGCCGAACCGATCCTGCGGCGCGTGCTGGCGATTTACGAAAGAACCATCGGGACGGAAAACAACGATTACGCGCTGACGCTGCAATCTCTCGGCAACAACCTCCGCCATCGCAAAGATTACGCTCAGTCTCTGGCGACTTATGAACGGGCGTTGGCAATCCGCGAAAAAACGCTCGGCAAGGATCATTTGAACATCGCGCCGCTATTGATAAATATCTCCGGCATTCATACCGAAATGGGTGATTATGCGAAGGCTTTGGAAGCACAGAAAGCCGCGCTCGCCGTCGCCGAAAAAAGCGGCGGTCTGTATCACGAATACACGCTGACATCGCTCGACCGCATCGCCGGAACTTATGCGGCTTTGAATGATGCCGCTGACGCGCTCGCGTTTTACACGCTCGCCGAAGAACGCAGTGAGACCGCGCTCGCGCTGAATCTGGCAATCGGTTCGGAACGGCAAAAATTGATCCAGCTAGATTTGACGACAAAGAAAACGTCGCGCTCGATTTCGATGAACGTCAGTCTCGCGCCCGACGATCCGAAAGCCGCCGCGCTCGCTGCGCTGCTCGTTTTGCAGCGTAAAGGGCGCGTTCTTGATGCGATGTCCGATGCCTTCGCTGCTTTGCGGACGCGGGCGGACGCGAACGACAAGAAATTGCTCGACGAATTGAACTCGATAGTTGAACAACTTGCGGAAGCCACGCTCGATAAATCGTCGAAAACGACGCTCGATGAACAGCGCGAACAAATCGCCGCGCTGACCGAGAAGAAGGAAAACCTCGAAGCCGAAATCAGTAGCCGCCGCGCCGAATTTCGCGCCGTTTCGCAAACGGTAACGCTCGATGCGGTCAAAGGGCAGATTCCGGCTGATGCCGCGCTCGTCGAATTCGCCGTTTATCGTCCGTTCAATCCGCGAGCGCAGCAGGGCAATGATGCCTACGACAAGCCGCATTATATTGCCTACATCATTCGACGAACAGGCGACGTGCAGTGGAAGGAACTCGGCGACGCGGAAGTGATTGACCGGGCGATTGACGAATGGCGAGCGTCTCTGCGCGACCCGAAAAGCAAAGACGCGCGACTGCTCGCCCGTGCGATGGACGAAAAAATAATGCAGCCGGTGCGCGCCGTTTCGGGCGATGCAAAACAACTGCTCATCTCACCCGACGGCGCGTTAAATCTCATTCCGTTCGAGGCTCTGGTTGACGAGAAAAATTCTTATTTGGTTGAAAATTATGCGTTCACTTATCTGACCAGCGGGCGCGATTTGCTGCGAATGCAGACGACGCAGGCGAGCAAAAGCAAATCGCTCATCGTCGCCAATCCGACGTTCGGCGAACCGCCCGCGTCGGAGCAAATCACCAAAGTTACAACCGGCGAAAAAAACAACAACGGCGTGAGACGGCGCAGAAATGTAACCGCCGCCCGTGATTTATCGGAAACCTTTTTCGCGCCGCTTGCCGGAACGATTCGGGAAGCGCGGGACATCCAAAACGTCTTTCCCGATGCCGCGTCGCTGACCGGCGCACAGGCGACTGAAACCGCGCTCAAACAGACGAACGCGCCGCGCCTTCTGCACATCGCCACGCACGGTTTCTTTTTGCAGAACACCGACCCGGCAGCGGCGGCGAACGACGATGCCAAACCTGAAAATCCGCTGCTGCGTTCGGGACTCGCGCTGACCGGCGCGAACGAACGCAAAACCGGCGCGGGCGACGACGGGATTTTAACCGCGCTCGAAGCCGCGAATCTGAATCTCTGGGGAACGAAATTAGTGGTGTTGTCGGCTTGCGACACGGGTTTGGGAGAAGTCAAAAACGGCGAAGGTGTTTATGGTCTGCGCCGCGCTTTCACCTTAGCCGGCGCGGAATCTTTAGTGATGAGCCTGTGGTCGGTGAGCGATTATGCGACCCGCGAATTGATGACGGATTATTACAAAAATCTCAAGACGGGAATGGGACGCGGCGCGGCTTTGAGAAAAGTACAGCTTGAAATGTTAAAGAAGAAAGGACGCGAACATCCTTTCTACTGGGCGGCGTTTATCCAATCGGGCGAATGGGCAAACTTGGAAGGCAGAAGGTAAAAGGCAAAAGTAAAGAAATAAATTCCGAACTTTTGCCTTTGACCTTTTGCCTTGACTAACTTCCTTCCAAAACGACGCAGTGGTCGAGGCGCGGCGAGATTTCCGGGACGATAAAATCGTTTTGGAAACCCTGCACTTTCGCCGGTTTGTCCATCGTTAATTTCTTCATCTGGTCAACGTCGGCATCGTCGAAATAGCAGCTGACACCGTGCAGAACTCCGGGCGCGTAAAGCGTTACCCACGGCTGCGTCGTACCTTTTTTCTCGGTAACGAGCATACTGACTCTGCCGCTGACGGCGATGTTTTTATTCGAGTATTTTTCCAAATCCGAATCCTTCACACCCTTGCGCGTGAACTCTTTATCGAGTTCTTCGGCGGTCGTTGTAAAATCGGCTTTTTCGACTTTGGAAGTTTTAGTCTCGGTTGGTTCTTTGGTTGTATTTACAGGTGCGTTAGCGACTGTTGAATTGGTCGGTGCGACATTGTTGGCAGGCGGTTGGCTTGACGAGCTAAATTTACTGCAACCTAATCCGACCGACAACACAATTACTAACACAGCGGTTAAATTGATGATGTTTTTATTCATTGTTCTCTCCTTTAAAGTTTTTCGGAAGATTGTTTTATATCACAAATCCCAAATTATTTAACTAAAAATTTTTACTTCAATTTGATAAGAAGATTTTCAAAAAACATTTCACTCAAAAACATAAATTTTCGGATGAAATGTTTTTCGGCGAATGTCTTATCAAATTGAAAGACAACAACGATTGGTCGAAAAACTGATTCAGGAGAAAAATTTATGCAGATTTACGTATCGAAAAACGGACAACAGCTTGGACCTTTTGAAGAAGCGAAGGTTTTGGAAATGATGGAAAAAGGCGAACTTGCGCCGAACGACGCGGCGATTCGGCAGGGCGAAACGCAGTGGAGCAGCCTGGAGAATTTATATCCGAACGCCGGAAATAAAATGGATGTGATAACACCGCCGATTGCCGCCGCGCCGAAAAAAAGCCGCAAAGGTTTGCTGCTCGGCTGCGCCGGATTTTTTCTGATCGGTATTTTAGTAACGAGCGTTTTAGGATTTTTCGGCTACCGCAATATGTTTCCCGCCGATTCTAAAGACAATCTGCCCGATTCGGTCAAGACTTCTACCTACGGCGAGTTCAAATTAAAAAACCGCTATCCGCCGAAGGGCAACATTTGGGGAAGTGAACAAAATTTCGTCGGCATTTACGAAAACGATTCTAAAAAATCGGTGATTTATATGATGACCGTTCACGCGGACGAAGACACCGCCAAAAAAGCGTTGCAGACCGATCTCGCCAGAACTTGTCAGTCGGGCGAAAAGACGATGGATTTTTCGTTTGAAGCGAACGGCGTAGAACTTTCCAAAGCCGCGACCTGCGCCGCGCCGCTGTATGTCATCAAGGACGATAAGATCGTCGCGCTCGGCGGCGGCGGCGCGGACGTTGACACCTGGATCGAATTCGCCGAAAATCTGCCGTTCAATAAGGGCGCGAAAATGAAACGAAAATAATAAATTTCAGATAAGAATTAAACAGCTATGAAACGAAAACTATCATCGAGTCTGACTTTTTTGCCGAAAATAGTTCTGCCCGGAATTTGGATTGTGATGTGGACTATGATGACTCTAGCGATTTTTTTTCTGGGAAAGGATAACTCGCCGCTGTGGTTAAAGGTGTTGTTCGTCGGCATCGGCATCGGCGCGACGGCGATTTTTTATTTCACGGTGATGAAATTTATGGTCGTCAGCGTTGACGACGATTTTTTATACGTTTCAAATTACTCGAAGGAAATTTCGATTCCTTTATCGAACATCGAAAAGGTTACGGAAATCGTCTGGATTCGCGGACATCCGGTAACGATTCATCTGAAAACCGCGTCGGATTTCGGCAGCAAAATCGTCTTTACGCCGAAATCCTACGGCTTCAGGTTGTTCAGCGCAAACCCGCTGGTCGCCGAAATAAACGAACTGGCGAAAATAAAAAGCGCGGAAGCGGCGGCGAAATAAAATTTAATCGCTGTTTCAGGAAAATCTAAAAATCAATGAAGCGAGTAATATCATCGAAAGATACGTTTTTCTATAAAATAATTCTGCCCGTTTCTTTCTTGATATGCGCGGCGATTTTACCGGCGGCAATTTATTTATATGACCGGAATAATAATGCCGTCGCCGCCGTTTTTGTGTTCGTATTTTTGATTCTTTCCGCTGCGATCTTTTTTATGATGACCAAAGCACTTAAAAAACTGAGTGTTGACGATAATTTTTTATACGTTTCAAATTATCGGAAGGAAATCACCGTTCCGCTATCGAATATTGACAAAATTTTATGGTTTGACGATATGCGTCCGGCGATGATTTATCTGAAAACACCTTCGGAATTCGGAAAGAAAACAAATTTTTCCCCGAACGTCAAATCTACATCGTGGGACTCGAATCTGGTAGTTGAAGAACTGAAAGAATTAGCGAACATAAAAAATGATTCATCAACCGATCAGACAAAAAAAGCCGGTGATAATTAAATCTTAAAACGTCGCCCGAAATTAAATTGCATCGCCAAAAAGCCGTTCGCGCGAACGGCTTTTTTATTTTGCATAAATTTCCGTGAAATGTTTTTCGCAAAATATCTTATCAAGATGAACGCAACTTAAAAGCAAGTAAAAAACGCAATCAAATCGAAACGCATTGAGAGGAAAACACGAATGAAAAAGATTTTTTTTACAGTTTTTACAGTATTGATAACGCTCGCCGTTTTAATTGGCGTGTGCCAAAAAACTCCGGCGCAGTTCAATATCAAGATTCCGAAAATCAATAAACCGAAAACTGAAAAACCGAGCGCGGGTGAAAATCCGCCAACGCCGAATGAAGGAAGACCGACCGAAAATCGTCCGGCGCAGAAGGGCGAGTATTTAGCCGACCCCGAAGCGACGAACGTGCCGAAAGTTTTGATTGAAACGCTGGAAATCAAAACGCACAACGAAGCGAAATATGTGAAAGCTCCAACCCAGAACGATTATACGAGCTGGCTGCCGCAGGTCAGTTTCGACGTAATGTATGTCAGAGGTTCGCCGAAACTTCGTTATACCGCCGATTGGTCTAACCCGGACGGTTCGCTCTGGTTCAGCGAGCCGCTGGAGATGATTAATGCGTCGGACGATTTTCCGACGCTCAGAAGTCCGTATGAAAGCGTTGACATCAATCCGAAAGCCATCGTCGCCGTCGGAACTTACGGCTTGAAAATCACCGACACGAAAACGAGTCAAACAGTTTTCCAGGGGAAATTCAAAGTCAGCAAAATGCCGCTCGAAGCGTCTCTGAAAAATAAAAATCTGTTTTATATCGAGAACGATTGGCATCTGCCCGTCGGTTACGTCGGATTTAAGAAAAACTGGACGGATTACGACGTTCACACGCGCCCCAGAGTTTTTATGTGGTTCAAAGGCATTCCCGACGGCAATCAATTTGAAGCCGAACTTTATTACAACAACCAGCGCGTCGCCACGACCGACAAAGGCGGTGGCAACATCAACCGGGAAGCGGAGCGCGGCGAAGATTGTTATCTGAAACGGGAAGTTTGCGCTTACAGTTTGTGGGGGTTTGAATGGAACAACTTCGTGCTTGATAATTCGCCGAACGCCCGACTAAATAATCCGAACGGCTATTTTACGAAAGACCATCCGGGCGAATACACGGTGAAAATCTTCTACAACGGCGACCAAGTGCGCGAGACGAAATTCACCGTTGACGGGAAAGGCTGGATTGCCCGCAACGCTTTTTCCGATCAGGTTTTTCTTAAAGATTACCGCGTCGTCGTTCCCGTGAAAATCGTCGGCAGTATGGAGAAATGGAATCCGTCGGCGTGGAAAACCGATGCTTTTTACGGCAATCCGCTGAACGGATTTGTCGCGCCGTAAACGGAGATTAATATGCAAACTTTTAGCTGGTGGAAAGTTATTGCGATTTTGCTCGGTGTCGCTCTGGTCAGCGGACTGCTGTTCGGTTTTCTTGGCGATTTGCTCGGACTTTCGCCGGGTATGAAGGGCGGCGGAATCGGTGTGAGCGTTGGTGTCGCAGCGGCGTTTTTGATCGCTCGACGACGTTCCGCGAGCAAAGAGATTTGAACGGCAAAAATAAAATTAAAAAGGCAAAAGGAAATAAAGATTATGTTGAAAAAATTAGGATTACTGGTGATGTTTTTATTCGTTTTGACGAGCGGCTTTGAAACTGTCTCGGCGCAGTTTAATATCAAAATTCCGAAAATCGGCAAACCGAAAACCGAGCAGCCGAAAACGAACGGCGGCGATTCTTCGTCCGGGCAGAACACGAACGCAAATCAAAATTCGGGATCGAAATCGAAAAGCGCGGTTGGTTTTATGCAGAAGCCTGCGCCGACCAGCGTGCCTATTTTGCTCAAGGATTCGATTAATATAAAGACTTATACCGCCAATAATTACTGGAAAACGCCGAATGAACAAAATCATTCGAGCTGGATTCCGCTGATTCATTTCGGGCTTTTCTATGACGAAAGCGAGACGATTCATTACAAGGTCGAATGGCTCAATCCTGACGGTTCGCTCTGGTTCAGCCAGCCGGTCGAAGATCGTCAAACCCGCAATGCGAACGAAATTTTCGACACCAAAGCGATTGATGCCGCCGGGACTTACGGCGTGCGTTTGCTCAACGCGAAAACTAAAGAAGTCGTGTTTCAGGGCAAATTCAAAGTCGGCAAAACACTGCTCAATCCGAAAGAGCCGCGCTATAAAAATCAGGCGATGTTTTACGTTGACAACGATTGGAGTCTGCCCGTCGGCTACGTCGGATTTGATTGGAACGATTCGTGGGATTATGATCCGCATCCGACGATTTACTTGTGGTTCAAAGGCGATTTGCAGGCGAGCGATTTTGAAGCCAGACTGTTTCAAAACAACCAGCAGATCACTTCGACCGACGACGGCGGCGCGATTAACGACGACAGCACTTTCGCCGGGAAACGCAATCCCGACAGCTGTTTTCAAAACACGGAAAATTGCCGCTACACTTTGTGGACTTTTAACTGGAAAAATTTCCGCGTCGAAAGCCTCGATCCGGTCGAACACAGATTAAATTCGGGTTATACCCGCGAAAATCCGAACGGCGTTTACACGAAAGACAAACCCGGCGAATACACCGTTAAAATTTTCTACAAAGGACAACAGGTACGCGAAACGAAATTCACCGTTCAGCCGAACGGGTATCTTGCGCCGAACGCTTTTGCCTCGCAAATTCCGCTCGACCGATACAAAGCCGTCGTTCCCGTCAAAATTATGGGAACGCTCGACAAATACAACGCGGCGGCGTGGAAAACCGATGCTTTCTACGGCAATCCTTTGAACGGATTCGTCGCGCCTTAAATCAGATTCTAGGAGAGATCAATTATGAAATATATAACCTATCTGGAAGTACCCAGCGTGCAAGATTCCAAAGGTGAAACTTACAGAACCCGATTGTTTCACTTTGATAAAGCAACCGGAACCGGAAATGGCGGTATAAGCGGGCTGAACGCAGCGAAGAGTGGACGCGCGCCGAGCATTATTTGCTCTTGGGGCATTAGTTACATTGAGAAAGGGAATAAAATTAAATTTCCAGAAATGAGACTGGTAACCGGATATGTGCCTGGTGAAAAGACTTTTATCAGCCGCTATATATTTACACTCTCAGATGTCGAAGTAGATAACATTTTCTCTTTTAATAGAACATTTAGTGTCAACACGGCGCAAGCGAAAGTTGATGCTGAAGAAATAGCGGAAGCTAATAGTATAGTCAAACGTAATTTCCTTAGAGAGGTGATTTTACACTCTGCGAAGGTTTCCTTTAAGCAAGAAACTGTAGTCGGGAATTATTGGAGAAGTCTTTTTACATATACCGGGTAAAGTAGATAAATGCCTGTTTTCAGGCGAAAACGTTATCGAAAGTAGATTTTTAAGAATCGAAAACAGCATAAGTTTTATTGAAAAAGAGCCGCCGAAAAAGCGGTTCTTTTTTCTTGTCGAAATTTATGTGAAATGTTTTTCCCTAATCGTCTTATCAATATGAAAGGCATTTGAATAAGAACATAAAAGTCATTCGCCGGAAAGAAAAATTCAGTTTATTAAGGAGATGTAAATAATGGGAAAAGAATCAATTATGACAATACCGAATTTTGACGGTGATCGGGCTTTAATCTGTCCATTGTTGGACTTTAATGCTGCGGTTCTGTCGTCGTCTATAAAGTTTAGCGGAACATCACCGGGATATGACAAAAACCATAACATATCGGTTGTGCAGATTGCTGATAAAAATTCATACCGGTTACTCCAGAAATACAGTGGGGCTAACACTAGACAAAACGAAGTTCATTTTCAAAAAGTAGAATTGAAGTCTGATTATCATAAAAACGGGAAGCGTATCCTGAGATTTGTTTACACACTCACCGATGTCACAATCAGCCGAATTATTATGTATGAGGCTATCGGCAGTTACCCTAAGACACTAACTATGGATTTATATTTTAGAGAAGTTTCCTTCAAACAATATTAAGTTTTGAAGATACGAAAAACACGAGAACCTAAAAGTCAGGCATTCCCGTCAAAATTACAGATCACTTGAGAAATACAATGCGAAGGCGTGGACAGCCGCCGCTCTTCAGGATAATCCGTTGACCGGATTGGTCGCGCCTTAATCACAAAAAAATTGTAGGAATAATGATGAAAACATTAATTTTAACGCTCGTATTTTTTCTTTTAACTGCGCCGGGTTCATTGACCGTTGCGGCTCAGGATGATGATCCGTATTCCAACGAAAACGCGCCTGCCAATTACGACGCGAATCTGAAGGCGGGCGGCAAAGCCGTCGGCGTGATGGGCAGCAGTTTAGAGACGGTCAAAATAATCTCGAAAACCGGCGGCGTTTACAAGGCGACGCTCGATGACGGCACGGACAACGAATATCTGTTTCGCGCCAATGCGGTTTATCCGTATTTCGATATTCAGGCATTCGGAAAAATCAAATACGGCAACGAAGATTTGATCGCGCCATATCTGGAATGCTACGCCAAAAAACGCGGACTGGATTTTGAAAAGCTCAAAGGCGACGCTTTTCGTCTGCCGTATTCCGTCAACGTCAAGGCAATGAAAGAAGAACTGCAAAACGGACAGGCGCAACTGGCGCAGATCGAAACGCAGTTGAAAAATCTCGCCGCGCGTCCCGATACTTTTCTGCCGTATCAGGAAAATCCCGCTGTTTGGGCGGACATCGCCGCCAACCGCGCCGAATATCTGCCGTGCGCGCTCGGCGACCGACAGACGGACGACATCAAAAATAGTCCGTGGCTAATGTCGTATCGTGACGACATCGCCAAGACTTTAAAGGCGGTCAACGATTATGAACCGGCGACGAAAACTTCGATGGGCAGCGGTTCAGATGTCGCGCTCTACGCCGTTTCCCAAAACGCGCGAAGCGAATGGCTGAAAGGTGCTAACGCATTGGCGTTCAAAGACGAGATTGACAAATTGCTTGCGCCGCTCGCCGACGCGCTGGCGAAAAAACTGCCGACTTATCTGCCCGATATGAGCGAATATCCGGTTCATAATGCGGCGGAGGAAGCGATGTTGAAACGGGTCTTAACGAATCCGGCGCGTTACAAAATTTTCAAATCCGGCTTGATGCAAAGCGCGTGGCAGATTGATAAAAACGTCCTCGGCATTCCGAACGCGCGTTACAAAAACGGTTTGATTTACCTGCGCGACACCAACGCCGACCATCCGTATTGCTACGAAACATACGTCAATATCATCCAGGATTACGCCGGCGGCGGAACTTACGCGGCGAGCCGCGCCTCATTTATCCGCGACATCCTCGTCGGCTGTCCGGCGGGAGTCAAATGATTGCCGTCACGATAATTTCAATAAATCTTTCGTGATGTTTAATCGAAAAAGAGCTGCTAAAAAGCGGCTCTTTTTTTCTTTACGGAAAATAATATGAAATGTTTTTCCCCGCATTGTCTTATCAGTATGAAAGACGAATTTGGTTTGAATAAAACACGAATCAAATCGGGAGGATTAAAGAGAATGAAAAATAATTCAGAGGAGTATTTTACAAATAACGGCGATCAGGAAATGACAGTCTGCGTTTCGTGTCTGGCTCCGAATCAGATTTCGGCGGTTATTTGCGAAGAATGCGGCGCATTGCTCAACGTAAATTCAAATCTTGATCCGATGAAAACGATTCGCGCCGAATCGTTTCTTTTGCAAAAAGCGACGACGCAGCGACCGAAATTGATCGTCCTGTTCGGAGTCTGGATTTTATTCTTTCCCTGGTTTTTGGCAAATCTCTATCTCGCCCTCTATGTCGCGGCTTATTCTACGGGACTAGGCGGTTTCTTCTTCTTCTGGGCGGGAATCGCCCTCACTTTATTAACAGGCAGGATTGTCTATGTCGTCACGAAAAATTATTTTACGATGCCTGACGGCAGGCACGGCGAACAAATCGGAGCGGAACACATCGCGGAAAGTCTGTAAGGAGGAATCCGCCGTATTCCACAAAGAATTGTCACGCGGCGTGGAAAACCGAGGCTTTTTACGGCAATTTTCTGACCGGCTTTACCGCGCCGTAATTTTTATAAACAAAACTTAAATTTTTGGAGAAACTAAAACTATGAAAAGAAACTTGATGAACTTATTTTTAATGGCAGCGGCGGCGAACGTCGCTTTGACCGGCTGCGGCTCGAAAGATACCGCGACGAATAAAGGCACGGCGCAAAATACCGTGATAACCGAAACGACCGTCAAAACCGAACCGAAAAGCACTTTTCCGGCGAATGAGGAAGGCGCGAAAACGATGCTGAAGGAATTCGCCAAACCCGGCGCGGACACGGCGGCGTTGAGCAAGCAGCTGCGCCCGACGAAAGCCGATTACGAAGCGGTTTTCGATGCCGAATTTGCAGCAAAAGCGATGGCATTGTACGACCCGGCGTGGGAAGCGGGAAAAATGGTTTTGACGACGAATGACGCGGCGCGAACCGATGTGATTCTTTATCCTTCGACCAGCGACGAGGTGAAAAGCTGGACGGGCGCGGCGGCGAAGGATTTTGCGGGCGGCTGGAAAGATGTCGCGCCGCATTTGAAACCCGGCGTGAAAATTTACCGCTTTGATTTCGTCGAACCCGGTAAAACCGTCGGGATGGTTTATGAAGGTTTGGTCAACATCAACGGCAACTGGCGAATTTTCCCGAAGCCCTGGCGGGCGGTTAGTTAAAAATTAACGCGACAATTTAACTAACCTGAAAAAGGGGAAGACGCGGAGTTTGATTTTCAAACTCCGCGTCTTCCCCTTTTGTGTTTCTTCGCACCGAAAAAATATTTTCAAAATTTTCACATCAACCCTGAAATGTTTTTTCCGAAATGTCTTATCAATATGAAAGACAAAATAAAGCCGCCGCAAAAATCGGCGATGAGGAGAAAGAAATGATGAACGCAGGAACAATCGTCGGACATATTACCCGACCCAACGGCAGCCCGATCAGCGACGCGGAAATCTGGATTGGAGAAACGGTGAACGCTCAGGAAAAAACATCCGCCCGCACCGATTCACGCGGATATTTCCAACTGCCTCTCGTCAACTGCGAAGCCGACATCAACACGGTTTTCAGCACCGGCGGAAAACTGACGGTTTCAGTCGGCACACAAAAAGGCATTCGAAAAAATTCCGCAGACGGCTTTCAGGTAACGGGCTATTTAATCAGTGAAATTCTAAATTCGGAAGCGTAACGGCTGCACCTGTTCAGAGTTTTACAAAGACAAGAAGAAAAATCAGAAGGAGAATCAACAAATGAAAAACAAATATATTTTAACGGCGACATTTTTAATCCTGACAATTTTCGGCGGGCAATCTCTGGCGCAGATTACGATTACGCTGCCGAAAATTCCGAAGATCAAGAAACCGAAAACGACACCGACACCGACCGATACGCCGGTAACGACCGGCGATGACAATCAAAATGGAAACAACAATACGACGACCGAAAATAAGCAGGACGATCCGCCGTATGAAGAACTAGACGCGCGTCTCGGTTTGTTTCTCGACGAACTCGCCAAAGCGAAAAAAGACGTTGATAAATACAATGCAAACGATTATCTCTATCTGGTCAACGGGACGGGCGGCGAATGGATGTGGCGGGCAGTATCGCCGAAAGAACGCGCCGAATTCGAGGATAAATGGAAATCGGTGATGACTCCGGGCGCGAAAAAACGCTTTGACGACGGTTTCACCGCGCTCGCCGCCTCTGCCGCGCAGAAACTGCCGAGTTACAAATCGAACATCGCCAAATACACGATTCACAACGCGGCAGAGGAAAAATTGATGAAGGGCGTGCTGACGAAAATCGCCGATTACAAAATTTTCTCCATCGGTTTGGAGCAAGCCGCGTGGCTGATTGATAAAAACGATTACGGTCTGCCGACGGCGCGCTACAAACACGGAGTCGTCTATCTGCGCGACACGAAAAGCGATCACCCGTATTGCTACGCGACTTACATCAACATTAAACAGGATTACTCAGGCGGCGGAACTTACGGCGCAAGCTACGCCCGGTTTATCGAAGACGAAATGGTCGGCTGTCCGGCAGGGAAATGAGGTCTTTTTGAATGAAAGCAACAATCCGGCGCAGATGAAAAATTCTGTCGCCGAGATATAGGGAAAAACGATAGAAATCAAACGAAAAGGAGAAAAATTATGAGCAACAAAATGATAGTGGATATGTCGCTGGGTTCAGACGACGACAAAATAATGATTAACCCGCGCGTAGCGATCAGCAAAATACACAGCAAAATAAATCGGGTCGAAAACGGTGAAGGAACCCCTTATGAACAAAACGTCAAGTTGGTTTTGGGAGAGATTAAAGATGACGGCAAGCACGCATTTACAATCGAATGGCAGCCGCCTGATAAATATAAATCGCTTTTCCCCAATCTGAAGAAAAACAAGAAAGTCAAATTTAACGTCTTCCTCAGTTTTCTTTTGCGGGACAGCGACGGCAAAAATATATTTACAGCGAGCGGATCCTGTTACGGCGCGAAAGTTAAAGATGCCGTCGGCGGCGGCTCGGGAAACGCCGCTAAACAAACAGTCAAACTCGAATGCGACACATTTAAACCGGTCGGTATCTGATTTATTCAAAAGATAATCGGCTGAAATTCGAGGCGAATCGTTTTAACTCGCGCAAACGATTCGCCGATGAAGGAGAAAAGCGATGGGCAAAAGTAAAGCCACTTTAACGATTAAAGAATGGATCGGCACGAAAAGTCTGACGCTCGAAGTCAGCGAAGGTTACGCCATCGTGTCGAGAAGTCTGAACGGCAAACAGAGCAACAAACTAAGCGTCAGCCGCAAATCCGATAAGCATTCCAGCCGCATCGGAATGTTTGCTTATCTGCGAAATAATCAACCCGGTTACGAAACTATGGGTTTTCCCGAAATCATTCTGACGATTGATAAGTATGCCGACGACGGACAATTTCTTTCGCGCAAGATGATCGTTTTTTCGCCGGTCGGCGTGGACAGTCTGAAACCGGACAATAAAACCGACGAAACCGTCGTCTTCGCGTTCGGTTCGATGAGCGAGATGACCGTTTCCAAAAACGGCGTAACTTTTAACTGAGTTTCAAAAAAGAGAGGTGAACGGCGATGGGAAAATATCATAAGGCGGCACAGGGCGAATGTTTTTCGAGTTTGGCGCATCAGTACGGTTTTGAAAATTACCGCACCATTTACGATCACCCGGAAAACGCCGAACTGATCAAGGAGCGTTTGAATCCGAATATTCTTTACCCGTACGATGTTGTTTTCATTCCCGACAACGAGTTAAAAGAAGTTGACGCGGCGACCGAGCAGACGCATCATTTCGTCGTCAAAAAAGAGAAAACGAAATTTCGGCTCGTCGTCAAAGACGAAGACGGAAAGCCGTTCGCCGATACCCGTTACGAGCTGACGATTGACGAAAAAGTTTTTGAAGGCACGACTGACGGCACTGGAAAACTCGAAGAGGAAATCAGCGCAAAGGCGCATTCGGGATATGTAACTTTTTACCCGAAGGACGAAAACGGCGCGGAGATCGTCGGTTTTATACCGCTCGATTTCGGGCATCTCGACCCGGTTCGGGAAACGAGCGGCGTGCAGGCGCGGCTGAATAATCTCGGTTTTGAATGCGGCAAAAACGACGGCACAATCGGCGAAAAAACCAAAGCTGCGCTGCTTGAATTTCAAAAAAAACACGGGCTGCCGGAAAGCGGCGAAGCGTGCGCGGCGACGAGAGAAAAAATTCAGCAGATGCACGATTGGCAGTAAGGAGAAATTTATGGCGGAAGTTTCAAAATCGGCGAGCGGGACAGCGCACGGCAACACCGTAACTTTCAATCGGGTGAGGATCGTGTTTCAGGTTTTTCCTGGCATCAAGGGAACCGATGTGCAACGCGGCATCGCCGGCGTGCCTTACACGCTTTCGACCGACGGCGGCAAAACAGTTATCAAAAACGCGGTGTTTGAAACCACCACCGACGGCAGCGTGACGTTTCTCGTGCCGTCGAACACGCCCGCGATTTTGAAAATTTTCGATACGGAATATCAGATTTCGGCGTTGAGTTCGATTGAACCGAAAACGACCAAGAAAGGTGTGCAGAGTCGTCTGTCCCTGCTCGGTTACGAACTCGGCGACATAGACGGCAAACTCGGCAGTAAAAGCGACCGTTCGCTTTTGAATTTCCAAGCCGACACTGATCTAAACTGCGACGGGAAAATTGACGCTTTGACGCAAAACCGTCTGGCGACCGATTTCGGAGAATAATTTTTATGGCTTTCAAATATCAAATCTATAAAGCGCAGCGCGTTTGTCTGATTCGCTTCCAGCGGCAAATCGAAGGCGAGCCGGTTTTCGAGTTCCCGGACGTGGACAATCGCGGCAGTTTTCGCAAATATACCGATGGCAAATTCGACCGTGGTCCGGTCGTTCCCGTGATGCAGGGCGACGATATTCACGTCAGAATCGTGCGCGAGCGGATTGATAAAACCGCGCCGCTTTTTGCGACCAGCAGCGATGAAGCGACGATGATCGTCGGCAATAAAAATCAGCTTCCCGCCGAGTCTTCGATGGTTTTGAGACTAACCGGCGTGCAGGGCAACGGCGACGCGATGCCCAAAAAGGCGAGTCTGCAAATTCGCTACGGCAGTCTGACCGGAGTCGTTATCGCCGAATTGGGCGTTTGGGTTTTCACGAAAATGAGCGTCAATTTAACTCCGCACCGCGTTACCCTTTCCGATGCGACCGGCGCGAGCGCGGCATCGCAGGCTAATATCGGCGCGGTTATCGCTATGACGAGAGCCTTCTGGCGGCATTACGGCATTGTCATCAACGACGCGCCGATAGTCAACACGCCGTTCCCGGCGACGACCGCCGGACAAATCGTGTGGACGGAACACGACGCGCTGCTCGGAACAGGAAACGTGCCGTCCAGCATCAACGCTTATTTCGTTGCTCAGACCGATGCGGGGTTTTTAGGCTGGGGCTTCAGCCGCGCTTTCATTAACGATCCGACGAACGGCAGAACCAATCCGGGCATCATTTTAGCCGACCGCGACAACACGCTTGACCGTCATCTCGACACGCACTATTTAGCGAATGATTTAGCGCACGAGGTCGGACATTTTCTCGGCTTGCAGCACGTTGACAACCGTACGCCGGACGGAACTGCCGCCAACGCCAATAATTTCCGGGACGACACCTGGGCGCGACGATGTTTGATGCACCATTCCAACTCCTCGTCATTTACGACGACTCCGCCGCCCGGTTCGCCGTTGGATGTCGGTTACGGTACCATGAGTGTCGCGCTCGGCAAAGGCGGCTATCGCGGCGGATTGGTGACGATGAAGGATTTGACCGACGTGAATAATCGGACGAAGAATCATATTACCGATCCCGAATATAAAACGGCGCGAAACACGATTTCAAGCACGGCGGGACCATATTAGAACGAAAGGAATATAAACGGGCAATGTTTATCAAACGTATATTTTTAGCTTCGGTAGTCAGCCTGATTTTTTTGCAGAACATCAGTTGTCAGACTGAAAAGCCGAAACAAAAATCGCCGCCGGCTGTCGAAAAAAAGCCGAGCGAGGAGCAAAAGAAAAAAATGGATTTACTAACCCAAAAAATTTTAGAGAAAGACCCGACGGCAATGCTTTTGGCGAGGGAATTAGGCAGTTTTGCAAGTCCGATTCTGAAGCCGCTTGTCTCGAACGAGGACGACACTGTGCGGGAATTGGCGATTCGCGCTTTGAAGGAAAGCGGCGGCAGTGGTTTGGAAGATGTTTTCGTCAACGCCCTCGACGACGAGATGCCGACTGTTCGCGCCGCCGCCCTCAACGGCTTGAAAAATAATCTGTCCGAAGAAAGCTACGCCAAACTGATGCAAGCCTATTCGCAGGTTTCCGACCCGCAGCACCGCAGAGAAATCGCTTTACTGATCGGTCGTCTCGCCAACGCGAAGGTTGACGAATTAAAACGACTCTGCCGCGACGAACTGGAATCGGAAGTGCGCGAAGGCTGTCTCGCGGCGTTGGCAAAGCTCGGCGATCCGCAGTCGCGCGCCGAATTTTTAGAACGCCTGCGCGAAGCCAAAGACGACGAGTTGAAAAAACTGCTGGAACTGGTGGATTACATCAAACAAATTTGGGCTTTGCGCGGATTGATGCCGGTTTTGGGCGATAAAACGCCGCTCGCCGGCAGCGGTTTCTGTCAGATGTTCGTCGAGGAAAAGCGCGAGGAAATGATTGCTTCCGCAAGAAATCAACTTTCCGAAATTTTACGCGCCTGCGACATCGCCGTTAATTTAATCAGGAAAATCTCCGGCGCAAAGTTTCCGTTTCCGGTCAACGGCGCGAAAAATTACGCCGACGAAGAACTCGAGGCGGCGCGGCAAATTTTGGCGGCTGTGTTATCGCAGCAGCGGTAGCGGGCGGCGAAATTGATTGAAACCTTAATCGTTTGGTAGTGAACAAAAAGTAAGGCTGCCGTGAATCACAGAAAAATTGTCCACAGATAAATACAGATGATTTCAATCCTGATTCTATCTGTGTTTATCTGTGGACAAATAAAAAGCACTATTTTTTGTTCATTACCAATAATCTGAAATGTTTTTCCCCAATTTTCTTATCAAAGTGAAAGGCAAAATAAAAAGCCGGATGGAAGCGGAAAATTTTGAAATAGGAAAAGGATTCAGAGGTTATGAAAAATCTAGCATTCATTTTTATTGTAATTTTAGGAACGGCGATTTCAAGCGCGGCTCAAGACAAATTTTATCTTGCGGGTCTGACGGATTTGAAGACGGCAAACACTGCAAAGACCGAGAAAAATCGAGAGAAATTTTGCAATTCGGCGTATGACAATTTCAGTAAATCAATCGAAATCAATCCCAACTTTGCCGAATCTTATTTTCAGCGTGCCAAGGCAAACTTTGATGAGATTGAGGGAACTTGTTTCGGGGCAATAGATATTAATGACCTCAATACTGCCATCAGTCTCAAACCCGATTTCGTCGAGGCATATCTTCTCAGAACAGATACTTGGGCTTCCGATGATTTTGAAAATCGGCTCGCCGATTTAAGTCGGGCGATTGAATTAAAACCCGCTGATGTGTCAATTCTCCTGCGCCGGGGGAATGTTTATTTGGAACAATACGAGTTTGAAAAAGCTCTGGCGGATGGTGAACAGGCTCTCCGAAAACTTCAGTCCGGCAAAAGCAAAAATCCGACAAAAATCGCGGCGGTCTATGTTTTTACCGGCAATATTTACACCACCGGATTTTATTTTGAGAAAGCGATTGAGGCTTACACGAGTGCTTTAAAATTTGATGCGCGAAACGCCGAAATTTATCAAAACCGCGCCGATGTTTATCAGTATGTCGGCGAAACGGCAAAAGCCGACGCTGATTTTGCAAAGGCTGAAAATTTAATGAAAATCGGCAAATTTTCCTACCCGCCCGCAGATACTGGTGGGACTGTAATATCCGGTAAGGCATCCGTAATCGAATATCCTGAAAAATTTCAAATAATCGGATTTCAGGAAATGTCGGGTTATGAGGAAGCCATCGTTTCTAAGGATTTGGATAAAGACGGGGAAATATCCGATGAAGAGTTTAGAAAAGCCCATATCACGCATCTTTTAAAGTTGAACAAACTCGTAAATTTCAATCCGAAAAGCGATCTTGCGCTTTGGAAACGGGGCGATTTTTATTTGCAGCTAAACGAACTGAGCAATCAACTTTTTTGGATTTCGGCGGAAACTGATTTTGCAAACGCCTTTGACCTCAATTCGCGCTGCGAATATTTAATCAATCGCGGAGTGGTACGGGCAAAAAGAGACAATAAAACCAACTATGAATTCGCCGTCAAGCATTTCAGCGACGCGATTCAGATAAACAACAAAAGCGTCGAAGCCTTTTACAATCGTGGACTGAGCTATCTGAAGCTAAACGAAAACGAAAAGGCAGTCGCCGATTTTACCGAAGCTGCCAAACTCGATGCGAAATTTACCCTCGCCTACAAATCGCGGGCGCGGGCGTTTCGTGCCGTCGGCAAAACCGCCGAAGCGGAAGCCGACGAAAAGACGTTTAGAACATTAACTGAGCAGTAACTAAGGAAACTTAAAATATGAAAAATTCAGCATTCATTTTTATAGTAATTTTGGTAACGGCGAGTTTTGGCATCGCGCAAAAAACGCGGAAGCCGCTTTCAGCGGAAGACTATTTTCGGCGCGGAGTCGAGAAAGCCTCGGTCAGTTGCCAGGAAGCCGTCAAGGATTTGGATAAAGCCATCCGGCTCAATCCGCGCAAGGCGGAATATTTCAAGACACGCAGCGACTGTCTGAAAACTCTTCCGCTCGATTTTAATTACGAAAAAACTCTTGCCGATTTAAACAAAGCCATCGAATTGAAGCCGGATTATCTCGAAGCCTACCTCAGCCGTGTCAAAATTTATTCAGCTTATTTTTCTTCAGCCTATTTATTTAGCGACGACACAAAAGATCACTATGCTCTGGCAAAAGCGGATTATGACAAGATTATCGAATTGGAGCCGGAGAATGAGCAATCATATATCCGCCGCGCCGCATTTCTTATGGACGGCGGAAATTTCCACTTTAAGGAAGCCTTAAATGATTTGGCAAAAGCGATTGAACTAAATCCGTCGAGCGATGATGCTTATGAAAGCCGAATCAATTTTTACCTGACCTACGGCGATTATAAAAAGGCAATTACCGACGCGACGACGCTGATAAAAACAAGTTCAAAGTCCGGTTCGGGATTTGTTGAGCGGGGAGAGATTTACGTCGAACTCGGCAAATACGAGGAAGCCATCGCCGATTTTAACGAAGCCTTAAAGCGTGAACTGTCCTGGGGTCCGATACAGGCTTTAGAAGGACGCGCCGCCGCCTATCGCGCCGTCGGCAAAATCGCGCTGGCGGAAGCCGACGAAAGTGAAGTGGAAAAATTATTGCCGGGAAGAGCAAAAGTTAGACTTCGATTAGCGGGCAATCCGCCCAAACCGCTGACCGACGCGGAATTGACGGATTCTTATCTGGGAACGTCCAGAAAGAATGAACTGTTTACAGATGATGAGGGAGTGAATAGAATCCAGATCAAACGTCTGACCGCTATTTTGGAGGCGGAACCGCAGTCGTCCGCCGCCTTTCTTGACCGTGGAAGAACTTATAGCAGGCTCAAAGAATACGAAAAAGCCATTGCCGATTTTTCGGAGGCAGTCAAACTCGACCCGCAGGATTTTCGCGCTTTTAACAGTCGCGGCGTAGTTTATGCGAGAGCCGGCAATTATGAACGCGCCGTCGCCGATTTTACACAGGCAATGTCCATCAATCCGAACCAACCGGTGAGCCTTTACAATTTCGCTTTGGTCTCGCTCGATAAAGGATTGTCCGACCAATCGGTTAAAATGTTCAGTCTTTATCTCACCAAAGAACCGAATAATGTCAACGCTTATCGTTTGAGAGCCAAAGCCTATCGTCAACTCGGCAAAACCGCCGAAGCCGAAGCCGATGAAAAGACGGTTAAAAAGTTGGAACAAAATAAATGAGCCGAATTATCTTAAAACTTAGTTCGATTGGTCGGAGAATTTATGTGATTCAAGAGAAGAGAGAGAAGATATGCAATTCAGATTTAAACGAGCCGGAATCATCTTTTTACAAATCCTGACTTTTTATTGCTTCGGATTTTCGCAAACCGCCGAAGATTTTTTCAAACGCGGCAAGGAACATCAGAGCAAACGCGAGTATCAATCGGCGAGGAATGCTTTCGGCGAGGCGATCAAATTAAAAGCCGATTACGCCGAAGCATTTTTTGAACGCGGACGGACGAATCAGATGTCTGCGGGAGAAAGTCCGTATTCCCGCTTGTTTTCGATCAACGACTACCGGGTAAAACCCATTCTCGACGATTTTCAGCAGGCGATTTATCTTTCGCCGAATGTCGCCAATTACTATTATCATCGCGGATTAAATTATTATGCGGCAAGCAAATTTTCAGAGGCGATTGAGGATTACACAAAGGCGATTGCCCTGTCTCCCGACCAGGCGGAAGGCTATCGGATGCGCTTCGAGTCATATTTCCAACAGGGAGATTTTGACAAAGCCTTGAGCGATATAAATAAGGCAATCGAACTTCAACCAAACACCTTACCTCTTTTTTTCGGGCGGGGCGAACTTTTTCTAAGCAAAGACGATTGCGAACTTTTTGGACTGAGAAAAGCCGTTGACGAGTTTTCTTTCATTATCAGCCGTAATCCGAACTTCCCAATCGTCTATAACAAACGCGCCGCAGCCTACAAAAAACTTGCTGATTGTTCCAGAAAAACAGCCGATGAATATGAGCGTAAAGCTGAAAAAGAGGAAAGAAAAAAGGAGGAAGTTTGGGGAACATTTATCAATTTGCGGGCGAAATATCTGGCACAGCCGGTTTATCCGAAAGACGTAATCGGACTAAACGAAAAAGTTACGGTAAATGTTACCGTCAGCGGCGACGGAAATATAACAAAAGCCACGATGCTGTATGGTGATTCCCGTTTTAAAGCGGCGGCGGAAACGGCGGCTCTGGCAAGCAAGTTTCCGCCAACTATAATTGGCGGCAAACCGATTGAAACGTGGGGCGTACTTGAATTTAATTTCATTCCGCCGAGAACTCCGGGCAATGGTTACGGAACGGGTTCGGGGAATGGCTTCGATGGTAATTCAAAAACATACTTTATTACCGAAAAATTGGAAACCAGACGCTATCTTCCGGGTGATACCGAACCGCTTGCCGCCGATAAAACTTTTATTTTCGGAGAATTGGATTTACCGACTACAAATTCGGCAACGCTTTTCGTCGGCGAAAAACCTTCGATAGAACTCGGCGACACTCCGCTTAAGCTGCTAAGTTTGCCAAAGCTGGTTGAGACCGAAGAAGCTCGAAAAAATAATGTTCAGGGGACTGTGACGCTAAAAGTTACGTTTCTCGCCGACGGCAAGATCGGGGACATTTCGGTGGTGAGCGGATTACCATACGGATTGAACGAAGCGGCAATATCGGCGGCTAAAAAAATAACATTCACTCCGGCGACCAAAAAAGGAATTCCTGTCACGGTAACGAAAAACGTCCAATATAAATACGAATTATATTAAAAACTCGCAGCCGGAGAAACAGAATCAGCGTGCGAATGTTTATAAAAGGAGTAAAACGATGTTATGAGCAGCAGCATTTTAGAAAATTTTCAAAAGCGAATTGAAGGAGTTTCCGACGATGAATTGATAGCGATGGGGTCAATCAATATCAACCAGTACCAAAAAGATGTAGTTGATTTGATAAAAAATGAAATTAAAAAACGCGGCGTTCAAGGCGAAGTTCAGGAAGTTTTTTTTGATTTATTCGCAAATGTTAATGACTTCGCGGGCAGATTGATTCTTTTAGAGGAGCAGCTTCTCTTTCTTTCAACCGGAATGCCGGCAAAGTTGCGCGGAAGTTCGTTAGGCGGCGGGATAGCGGGCGGATTAGCGAGCGGAATGCGGGATGCCGATATAGGACAACAATCTGCTTTTGCCGCTGCGCTGGACTTTTCCGGCTTGGAAAATGCGGGAAGCTGGATTTGTTATCTGGATGAAATTGTTGATTGCGAAACGGAATCATCGTGGCTTTCAGGCAAAAAAATCACGATTCGGATTACGGACGAAGAAACAGGGGCGGTTGTTCATTCGGTCAAATGTGATGAACTTCCAAAACCGGAATTTACTGATTTGAAAATTAAAATTGAGAACGCCAAAAATAGGTTTATGCAGCTTCAAAAGTAGTTGTGATACTCCCAAAACGTGGAAAATGACCGCAGATATAAACGCCGCGAATTAAAGATTCGGGAGATGGCGGAATTGAAAAACGGTGAGTTACCGCTCGGCTCAATCGAAAAGAAAACAGGCAAAACCGTCGTTTTTGACCACGATCAGCCGGGAACAGATAAAATCATTGACCGGTTTGAAAATCGAAAGTGTTGAAGAAGCTGCGCCAACAGCCATAAGGTGCTTATAAATCTGATGAGCCTCAGCGGTCGTCATCGCTTTTGCCAATTCTTTTTTCCAGATTCCGAACGGCGCGCGCCAATTCGCCTAAACGCCGAAATGCGGCAATCGAGCGCAGCCATTCGCGGTTATCGAAAGCGGGAATTCCCGAAAGAATTTTTCCGGGCGCGACATCGTGCGAAGTCGCGGATTTGGCGGTGATAACGCAATCGTCGCCGACTTTCAAATGTCCGGCGATGCCGACCTGTCCGGCTAAAATCACTCGTTTGCCGATGACCGAGCTGCCCGCCAATCCCGTCTGCGAACAAATCAGCGCGTTTTCTTCAATCGTGCAGGAATGACCGATTTGAACGAGATTATCAATTTTCGCGCCTTTTTTAATGCGAGTTTCGCCGACCGAAGCGCAGTCAATCGCCGTATTCGCACCGATTTCTACGTCGTCTTCCAGAATGACATTGCCGGTTTGCGGGATTTTCAGCCACGCTTTGTTTTCGTCTTTCGCGTAACCGAAACCGTCCGAACCGATGGTCGCGTTGTTGTGAATGATGCAGTTTGCGCCGACTTCGCAATTTTCACGAATTGCCGCGCCCGAATGAATCACCGAATTTTTCCCGATTCGTACATTATCGTAAATCGTCGCGTTCGGGAAAATCTTTACGCCGCTTTCGATGACGCAGTTTTTTCCGATGGAAACAAAGGCATCAATCGAAACGTCGTCGGCGACGGTTGCGGTTTCGTCAATCGCCGCAAATTTATGAACGAACGGCACAAAAAGCGGCTCAGGATTAAATAATCTTAAAGCCCGCGTGTAAGCCAAATACGGGTCTTTCGACCGCAAAACGGCGATGTCGGCGCGTTCGATCTGTTCGTTTTCATTCAAAAAAATCGCGCTCGCTTTCGTGTCTTTTATTTGCGGCGTGTATTTCGGATTCGCCAGAAAAGTGATTTCTTCCGCCTTTGCAATATCCAATCCCGCCGCGCCCGCGATCTTCATTTCGCCGTTGCCCTGCGTAATCGTCGAGAAAGTTTTTTCCGCCAAAGTTGCCAGTTCGATAAACATATTTTAAAGTTAAGTTTAGGTTGCAATAATTAAAAAGCCGTCAAACCCGACAAGATGTGCTTTCCCCTTTTAGAAATCCAACCTGAATTTTAAGTTATCAAATTTCAAAAAAGGAAGCATTATGAGCGAAAAAGAATTAATCCAAACCGAAACGATTCAAAACGGCACCGGCGCACAAGTCAAACCCGAACGCCCGAACACCGGCAAGAAAGAATTTACCAACGTCCGTCTGCTGGCAAATTCCGTATCGAATCGAATGAACAACATTATTGCGACAAACGTCGTGATCGCCCTCGGCAGCCGCGTGCAGGGACAGAAATGCGAAATTTACGTCAACGATATGCCGGTCAAACTCGACGCGAAACACATCTGTTACCCGGATGTCGTCGTCGTCAGCGGCGAACCGCAATTCGTTGATAAGGAAAGCGATATGCTGACCAATCCGACGGTCGCGTTCGATATTTTCTCCAAAAACACGAGCTTTCAGGACAAAACCGAAAAGCTGGAATGTTACTTGGCGATGGCGAGCATCCGCGAATACGTTTTGATTAAAGAGGACGAAATGCGCGTCGAACATTACGCCAAACAGAACGCCAAACAATGGGTTTATAAAATCTATAACGAACGCGACGACGTGATTTCGGTTGATTCGATCAACTGCAAAATCTCCATCGCCGAAATCTACGCGCAGGTCAAATTCACAGGCGGCGAAGTCAAAGCGCAAGCCGTCAGTTAGACGGAAAGGCAAAAGTAAAAAGGTAAAAGGCAAAAGTTACGAACCGAACTTTTGCCTTTTTTGGCGAAAATCTTGGTGAAACAAATGAAATGATCTAAAGTTTGGAAAGGAAAAAGGAGACGAAATGAGCAGAACGAATGCGGCTTACAAACGCCAAGCAATCACGGCGCAAAAATATCTGACGCTCGAACGGGCGGCGAAAGACAAACACGAATTCATCGGCGGCGAAATCGTCGCAATGGCGGGCGCGAGCGACAATCACAACGTCATCGCTTCCAATGTGTTTTTGGAGATCGGGTTGCAGGCGCGAAAAACGAACTGCCGCGCTTTCGCCGCCGATATGCGCGTTAAGGCGAAAAAGGGAATTATTTTTATCCCGATATTCTCGTTACCTGCGGCGAGCGCGAATTTGAAGATAAACAAAGGGACGTGCTGCTGAATCCGAAAGTCATCTTTGAAGTTTTATCAAAATCTACGCGCTTAAAAGACCGCAATGAAAAATTGGAATCATACATTCTTCTCGAAAGTTTGACCGATTACGTTTTGATCGAACAGGACGTAATGCGAATCGAGCCTTTCTCGCGCCTCGACGAGAAAGACTGGAAGGTGCGGATTTACGCCGAAGCCGCCGAAGAGATATTTTTTGAATCAATCAACTGTCGCCTTTCGGTCGCCGATGTTTATAACGAAGTTGCGCTTTAGCTAATATTTGTGGAAAATCGCGGAAATTAAAATTCTATGAATCATCAAAAAAATCTATTAAAATTCAGTCGCCTCTCATTGTTGATTTGTATCTTAACACTCAGTTCTTTGATGACTGTCAGAGCATCTGTAACGGATTTTGACGGCGACGGCAAATCCGACGTTTCTGTCTTTCGTCCGGCGGACGGTTACTGGTATATCAGGAAAAGTTCCGGTGGATATTTGTCTCTAAAATGGGGCTTGGGAAGCGACAATCTCGTTCCGGGCGATTATGACGGCGACGGCAAGACCGATGTCGCCGTTCACCGCAAACCGCTTCCTTCTCCGACAAGCGATTGGTATATCCTTAGAAGTCAGGATTTCAACTACACGGTCAATCGGTTGGCGACGAGTTTTATCGGCGAGTTTGTCATCCCGACTCCGGCGGACTTTGACGGCGACGGCAAAATTGATTCGGCGTATTACGGCATCAACGATGTGATAGGCGGCGCGAATAAGTATTATGTGCGGCGAAGTTCAACGGAATCGAGCGTGACACAGTTTTTGGGAATTTCGTCGCTCGGCGACCGCCCGATTCCAGCGGATTACGACGGCGACGGCAAAGCAGATTACGCTGTTTACCGGAACGGCACTTGGTTTATCCTGCAAAGCTCGAACGGTGCGTTGAGAGTCGAGTATTTCGGACTTTCTACTGATAAAGTCGTGCCGGGAGATTTCGACGGCGACGGCAAAGCCGACATTGCCGTTTGGCGACCTTCGGACGGCTTTTGGTATTTATTGGCGAGCCGCGATAATTCGGTAAAATCAATCCGATTCGGTTTGTCGGACGATAAACCCGTGCCTGCCGATTATGACGGCGACGGCAAAACCGATGTCGCGGTTTTCAGACCGTCGAACGGAATTTGGTATTTGCAGCAATCAACCAGCGGCTTTCGAGCCGAACCGTTCGGTTTCTCGAACGACATTCCGTTGCCGAATGTTTTCGTGCGATGATTGCTCGGACAAATTTACAAAAGGCTGCTCGACTTCGAGCAGCCTCTTTTCTTTTACAGCAAATTCACCGGGTCAATCTCGACATTCAAAATCTTCAAATCGCAAAACTTTTCCTCCGCTTCGTGAAGCGCGAAATCGAGCATTTCGCGCAATTTCTGACGGTTTCGCGCTTTTACTAAAATCTGGAGGCGGTGTTCGTTTTTTAATCTGGCGAGCGGGGCGGGCGCGGGACCTAAAATTATGCAGTTCTTTTCGGCGTTCAATTTGCCCAGACAATCGCTTAAAATCTGTGCGTTGTCGAAGGCGTAATTATAGTTGGCGTGTTTGATTAAGATCGAAGCCAGCGCAACGAACGGCGGATAGTTTAGATTTTTGCGGAAGCGAATTTCCTCGGCGTAAAAATTATCATAGTTTTGCGTTCGGGCGTGTTTCAGAGCGTAATGTTCGGGATAAAAAGTCTGAATCAAAACCCGTCCGGCTAGTTCGCCGCGACCGGCGCGACCGGCGACCTGCGTTAGTAACTGAAACGTGCGTTCGGCGGCGCGAAAATCCGGCAGCGCGAGTCCGGCATCAACCGAAATCACGCCGACCAAAGTTACGTTCGGAAAATCGTGTCCTTTGGCGAGCATCTGCGTTCCGACGAGCATATCAATTTCGCCGCGACTGAACGACATTAATGTTTCCTCGAACATTTTCCTGCGTCCGGTCGTGTCGCGGTCAATTCGCGCGATTTTCAGTTCGGAAAATTTGCGTGTCAGAATGTCTTCGATCTGCTCCGTTCCTTCGCCCATAAAAAACAAAAACTTTCCTTCGCATTGCGGGCATTGGCGCGGCGTTCGTTCGCGGTGGTTGCAGTAATGGCAGACTAATTTCCCCTCGCGTTTGTGAAACGTGAGCGTGATGTCGCAGTTCTGACAGCGAATCGTTTCGCCGCACGAACGACATAAAACGAACTGCGAAAAGCCGCGCCGGTTTAATAAAATAATTGACTGCTCGCCTCTGGAATGCGTTTCTTCAATCGCGTCGAGCAGCGCGGGCGAAAAAATCGTGTCCTTGCCGTCGGTTTTGAAAACCTCGCGCATATCAACTAACTCGGCGGTCGCCAAAGGACGATTGCCGACGCGGGTCGGCAAAGCTAAGTATTGATATTTGTCGCTGTGCGCGTTGTGAAAAGATTCGAGCGCGGGCGTTGCCGAACCCAAAACGACGACGGCGTTGGCGTAATGAGCGCGGACGATGGCGGCATCGCGCCCGTGATAAAACGGCGATTCGTGCTGGCGATACGACGAATCGTGTTCTTCGTCAACAACGATCAATCCGACGTTACGCAGCGGCGCGAAAACAGCCGAGCGCGTTCCGATCACGATGTTTGCCGCGCCGCTTTTAATTCTGCGCCATTCGTCAAATCGTTCGCCGGTCGAAAGGTTTGAATGCAGAATCGCCACCGCGTTGCCGAAAACGGCGCGCAAACGTCTGGAAAAAACCGGCGTGAGCGCGATTTCCGGCACGAGCATCAACGAAGATTTTCCATTGTCCAAAGCCGTCTGCATTGCGCGAATATAAATCTCGGTTTTGCCGCTGCCGGTTACGCCGTGCAGCAAAAACGCTTTATATTTGCCGGCTTCTAACGCCGCGTTGATTTCCTTTAAAACTTCTGTCTGTGCGTCGGTCAAAGTCAAATTCAGCAGTTCGGGCAAATCAACTTTAGCGAGCGGGTCGCGGCGGACTTCGGCGACGAAAACTTCGACGATGCCGCGTTTTTCCAGCGTGTTAATCGTTGACGCGCTCGTTTCGGTTAATTCGATTAAATCGGTAAAAAGAATTTCGCCGTCTGATTCCATCAGCGTTTCGACGATTTTCGCCTGGGCTTCGGTGAACGGCTTTTGATTCGGCTGATGTTTTTCCGGCGATAGTAATCGAACGGCTTTGCGGCGTTTCGGTTTGACCTGCGTCGTCAAAGTTCGGTAGAAAACGCTCGCCCAACCCGCTTTGGTTAATTCGCGCAAGGCGCGTTTGGCGGACGATTCGCCGAAGCGCAGGAACAATTCGCGGCTCGCCGTTTCGTTGTATTCGGCTAAGAATTGCAGAATCTGCGTTTTCAGAGTTTTCGCCGCCGTGATTTTCAAAAGTTCGTCGCGCCCGCGAGCCGTGATCGTGTAAATCTGCTCGACGCTGGCGTTGATTCCGGCGGGCAGCGACGCTTTTAACATTTCGCCCCACGCGGCTGCATAATAATCCGCCGCCCACTGCGTCAGCCGCAAAATTTCGGCGGTCAAAAGCGGTTCGGAATCCAATAATTCGAGCGCGTCTTTGATGTCTTCCGTTTCGATTCCGAGTTCAGGGTTGATTCGTGTATGCAGCGCGACGGCGTAACCCGTCAACTGGCGTTTGCCGAACGGAACGAGAATTCGCGCACCTAATTTCACGTTCTCGCGCAAGCCGACGGGCAGACGGTATGTGAAAGTTTGACGAAGCGGCACAGGCAGCGCGACTTCGACGAATTCGGGCGCGTCGGTGATATGGTTTTGAGCAGGTTTCAGCATTCCAGATTGCAAATTCCAGATTCCAGATTTAAATTTGCAGTCTGGAATCTGGAATTTGTGATAACCAAATGATAACGTAAGGGAACTTTTAACGAAAACAAGAATCTAATAATCCTAAATTCTAATTTTTGAATCTTAGACTATTATGGAAAACTTTTTGCAGGAAAAAAAGGAAACGCGCGGCATCAATAAAGTTCTAATCGGCGCGTTGCTGGCGGCGGCGGTTTTGGTGGCGGGCGGCGTGTGGCTTTTGACTTTTGTGCCGACGGCGGAACAGCAGAAACAGCAGTTGATGGCGGGCGCGTTTTATGAAGGTTCGCCGGAATTTGACGCTTACACGAAAAATATCGTTATCTCGACGGATTTAAACCGCACCTCCGAATCGCCCATCGGACTCGGCACGATTCAGATGTCGCTGCACGGCGATCTTCGCAATCGCGGCGACAAAACCATCAACGGTCTGGAACTGAACGTCGGTGTGGTTGATGTAAAAAATCAGGTCATCAAAGAAAAGAAAATCCTCGTCATCCCGACCCTGCTAACCGAAACGCTCGCGCCCAACGATACAATGCACGTTTTCGCCACGCTCGACGGTTTCACTTCCAAAGACGACCGCGCCAACGTGCGCTGGAGGGTAACGGCGATCCGGTTTGCCAAATAAATTGTTTTATAAAATTTCCAACGCCTTCATTACCGCCGCCGTGCGGGTTTCCACGCCCAGTTTGACGTAGATATTCTGGGCGTGTTTGTGAACGGTGTGCGGGCTGATTTCACACAGCAGAGAAATATCGCGGTCGGATTTGCCCTGCGCGAGCCAGAATAAAACTTCCGCTTCACGTCTTGTCAGCGGCAGTGATTCGAGCGATTTGGGAGAAATAATTCTTTTTTCTTCAAACAGAAAGGTTTTTTCGAGCGTTTGGCTGTTAGAAATCGGGCGGACACTCAATTCGCCGTGCGTATTTTTTATCCTGAACGGCTGAACCGCCGCATCGTTTGTCTTCTCAAACAAATTATTACTCTTAATCCAATCCGACAAACAGGCGGGCAAAACGGCGGCTTCGACGGTTTCGCGTTCAAAATACTTATTCCATATTTGACGGACGAATTCGCTGACGAAATGAATTTTGCCGCCGCCTTCGACCGACATCACGCCGCTGTTTCTCACTTCGAGCGCGGAAGCCAGATAATCAAAATCGGAAGCGTTGCGGACGGCATTTATCAAATGCGGCGCAGCCGTTGACAGCATCAGGCGGTCGCGTTCCGAATAGTTTTTCAGGTTATGGCAAAAAATACAGGTCATTATCAAATCCGACGAAATCCAGAGCGTGATCGCCATCTGGTATTTATCTTCGACGAAACTGTAAAACTCTCGATAAACATTAGTTTTAATAAACTCTTCGGTCGTGATGAAATCCGTCAGGATCACCGGATCGGTGCGTTTTTTGACGACGACTTCGATATAAACCGGATTTTCGTGAACATATCTGGTAAACGCCGCCCACTGTTCGGCATTCGGCTGAATGGGCGCGTCATCCCATTTTTGCTCTTTAAAATTACCGTTCGCATCCCAAAAATTGAATGCCACGATATGAGCCGGAATGATTTTCTTCGCAAATCTCAAAGTTCGTTCCGGCAGCGTCGCCTGACTGACATCGGCGTATAAATCGGACAGTGCGGATTGGAGAATTTCCAAATCACGATTGCTCAATCGTTTCAGTTTCGGCATTGTTTTCGGGAGATTTGACACAAAACTACTTAATTTTAAGTATTTACAATTTACAGATTTATATTACAGTTGTTCTTCAAAAGCAACCGCATTACCCGGTAAATTCAAAATTCTCGGCATCGGCTGAAAAACGATGTGTTTCGGAAATACTCCCAAAGAGCGACCCCGGACATTAAACGATTTTTAATGATAAAGGCGGCAGCGTTCGTCAGACGGAATTTTCCAATACCCCGCAAGGTTTTTGCGGTTCGCTGAAACTTCCTTCCGAGCCGCAGGGAAGTTTCAGCGAACCGCAAAAGTTACCCTGCGGTTCGCAAAAACACTTTTCTGAACCGCAAAAACACTTTTGCGGAGCGCAGGGTAACTTTTCTGAACCGCCAAAACGCTTTTCTGAACCGCAAAAACACTTTTGCGGGGCGCAGGAACGTTTTTGCGGAGCGCAAAAACGCTTTTCCGATTCATCAGAAAGTTTTATTTAAATACTAAACCACAGGAGATAAACGATTTATGACTGGAGATTTTATTCCGGCGACCGAAAACGGGCGCAAGTCCTGGGCGGACAATCTGATTTTGAAGTTTGAACCGCTCGCTCTCAACCTCGGCTTTAAGCCGACCGAAACGGAGGCTTTTTTCGATGATTTGACGATGCTGAAATACGTTATCACGGCTTCGCAGTCGGCGGCGGCGGAGTCGAAGGCGCGGACGGCGTATAAAAAACAGATGCTCGACGGTCTGGCGGACGGCAGTAACGCGCTGCCTTTGCCGATGAGTACGCTGCCCGCGCCGCCCGCCAATCTGGTCGCGCCGGATGTTATCGGCAGACTTCGCAAATTTATCGCCCGCATCAAAGCCGCGCCCAATTACAACGATGCCATCGGCGAGCAGCTCCAAATCACGGGAACGGAAGCCGCCAAAGGAAACCCCGCCGAAGCCAAACCGACGTTTGAAGCCGCCGCCGAAGTCGGCAAAGTGATGCTGAACTGGGTAAAAAGCGACTTTGACGGCGTAATCATCGAATCAAAGCGCGGCGCGGAAACGGTTTTCAGCTTCTTCGACAAAGATTTCAAATCGCCGTGCATTGATACGCGCCCGAACCTCGCCGCCGGACAACCCGAAGTTCGCCGCTATCGAATGATTTACTTAATCAACGACGAAACCGTCGGTACATATTCGGACGAAGTAGTCGCCACGACCAAAACTTAGAAGCTGTGTTCAATCTCGGATTTTGTCGCCAAAGGCGACCGACAACATAGCGTAGGGTGAAACCCTACGACGAGCGATAAAGACGATTCGCTCGCCAAAGGTGAGCCACAATGCGCGTTATTTGTTTGACGCTTCCAGCGTCGGAAACTACTTATCCGGCAAGCGTAGGGTTGCACCCTACGCTATATTGTCAGTCATCTTCGATGACGAAAACCTATCTTTCGAGTGTTCACACGGCTTCAATCGCGTCAGCGACAGAAACAGAAAAATTTACCGTTTGAATTGCAATTTTCCCCCGCGTTCGGGGCATTAGTAAACAACAGAAACTTTTCAGGAGAGAAATAAACAATGAACCCCTTGACCGTCAACACCACCGCGCCGCGCCTGCGCCGCATCGTCAAAACAATCGCCGCCTGTGCCGTCTTCGTCATCGGCTTAATCCTCCTGCCGACCTTCGCCTCGATGCAGTCCGCCGACACGTTGCCGACCGACGACGCGAAACAAAACTTATCGCCGCAGGTCAACAGCCGCCCCGACATTCTCTGGATGCGCGGCGGTGAATACGAACCGAATCGAAGGAGTGCGACTCTTTTCTCGCCAAACGGTCAAATGGTGATAACGGGCGATGACTTCAACTCTAAAATCACTCGCGCTTCGGATGGTGTGTTGTTAATGACTATCAATTATTGCCGACCCGGTTCAGCGTGTAGTTTCGGCAGCCGACCTTTCGCCTTTTCGTCCGACAGCCAATCGGTTGCTGTTTTGTCTTATACCAACACGGCAGTTGACGCGGCGATAGATATTTGGCGAATCTCCGATAAAACTTTGATTCGCAGTATTCCAATTACGGACTACAGCGACTTTGCCAAAATTAGTTTTTCACCTGACGGAACAAAGATTATTGCCGGAAAGCATATTTACAATGTTTCCGACGGTTCAAATTATTTTACAGCCACAAGCGGAGACCCTTTATTAGATGTGCGAATGCAGCTCTTTTCGCCCGACGGTCAATATGTTTACGGATTTACATATGAAATAGCTCATCAGGATCATCATAGATTGGTGCGCTGGACGGTTTCCAGCCCAGTATCAACGCGGACGAATATCGGCGGATCGGACAACGGTTATCCGGCGGCGATTTCACCGAACGGTCAATATGTCGTTACTAATATCATTGCGAATTCCAGCAGCAATGTGATTAGAGTTTCCGACAGTAGTACCATTTTTTCATTCGGATTGGCAGCTTACGCATTCTCATCGGACGGTCAGTATTTAGTTGAGGGTGTATCTAATGTTAACGGCACGGCATTAGTAAGATTAAGAAGAACATCCGATTGGAGCATCGTTTGGAGTGTTCCGGCTGGTCAGAACAACGAGACCGGAGGGATGGATATTACGACTTACGGGCAGTCAATCGCGGTTTCGTTCAAAAACACTCGCATCTTAAATCTCGCCGACGGTTCGTTCGTGCGTGATTTAACGACGCTCGGTTATTCGCCGGTTCCGTCGCTCGCTTTTTCGTCTGACGGGCAAACACTCGTTACGGCTAATTCCAGTTCGAGCGGTCCCACCAATAATCCGAAAGGAACGATACATCTCTGGAACGTCGCCGACAGTTCGCGGCGCAACATTAACTTCCCGCAAAGCGTCGGCTTGGGAATCCAGCAAATATACATTACCCCCGATAATCAACAACTGCTCACGCTTGATGCTATTAACGGGCAATCGCAGCATATTAAATTTTGGAATGCTAATGACGGTTCGTTGATTAGAGATATATTACAAACCAATCCGACCGGTTTGCTTTCTCTTTCACCAGACGGACAAGTTTACGCTGTTGGGCAATCAGGCATTACATATTTCTATCGAACATCGGATGACTCATTTGTTCGGACGTTGCCAAACGATGGCGGAACCGGCGTATTCTCGCCGAATAACCAACTATTTGCGGCGGCGAAAGCTACGCAATCAGGCAATGTTAATAAAATAAAGATATTAAACATTTTAGATGGAACTGAACTGCAAACTTTAAACCTGAGCGCGATTCTCTCAAGAACATTTCCAAACGTCGCTTTTTCGCCAGACAGCCAGATAGTCGCGGTAATTGAAGAAGTAGGAACAGCAGTTGGCTCGCGCACAGGAATTATCGAACTGTTTCGCGCTTCGGACGGTGCGCTTTTGCAGACGCTCGGAACTTTCGACAATTGGGGCGCAAGTGTCGCTTTCTCGCCTGATGGACAAACCGTTATCGGCACGGGTTGGGACGCGACGGTTCGCATCTGGCGCGTTTCCGATGGCGCGTTACTGCAAACATATAATCAGGAAACGGACGCTCAGCCCAATGCTAACGCCATTCTTTTCCAAGTCGCTTATTCGCCCGACGGCAGCCGTTTCGCTTACGGGCGCAGAGACGCGACGGTGGTAATGGCACGGAATCCTTATAGTTCCACGCCGACCGCGACTTATACGATTAGCGGTAACATCACGCGCGGCGGTTCCGCTTTGAGCGGCGTTTCGGTGGCATTGAGCGGCACGGATTCAAACGGCGCGATGACGACCGATGCGAATGGAAATTATTCGTTTACCGTGAACGACGGCGGCAGTTATACGGTTACGCCGACTTTGGCGGGCAATAATTTCGCTCCGGCGAGTCAGAGTTTTAATTTTATCGCGGGCAATCAAACGGCGAACTTTACCGCGTCTTTGGTGACGCATACGATCAGCGGCAATATCACGCGCAGCGGAACGGCTCTGAGCAATGTCACCGTCAATCTGAGCGGTTCGGCAACCGGCTCGACGACGACCGATGCGGGCGGCAATTATTCGCTGACGGTCAACGAAGGCGGCAATTACACCGTTACGCCCGCGCTCGCCGGAAACGTCTTTACGCCGACCAGCCGGAATTTTAATAACGTCACGACCGACCAAACCGGAAACTTCACCGCGCTGTTTTCGACCTACACCATCAGCGGCAACGTCAAAGCCGACGGCGCAAATCTGCCGAGCGCGTTCGTCAGCCTGAACGGAACACAAACGCAGACGACGACCACCGATGCCAACGGCAACTATACTTTCACGGCGAATACTTACGGCAATTACACCGTGACGGCTTCCAAAAACGGCTACGTCTTCGCGCCCGCCAACCAGACTTTCAACAATCTGCAAGCCAACCAAACCGCCAATTTCCAAAACGGCACACCGCTCTGCGCTCCCGCGTCGTCGGGTTTGGCGGCTTGGTATAAAGGCGAAGGCAGCGTTCTTGATTATTCGGGCAATAACAACAACGGTTCGCTTTACAACGGCGCGACATTCGCCACCGGCAAAGTCGGGCAGGCTTTCAGCTTTGACGGCGTGGATGATCGCGTGAGCGTTGCCGATAGTTCGACTCTCGACCCGGTGACGCAGTTGAGTATTGATGTTTGGATTAAGCCGAATAATTTGAACGGCAACCAGTCAATCGTCAGCAAATACGATTCGTCCAGCAACCAAATCAGCTATTTTCTTGCACATAATCAGACGGGAAGGATTGAGTTTAATATCTGGGGCAGCGACGGCGCAATTCGCGGAGTTCGCACCGATAACAGCGTTTTAACTCAAAACGTCTTCTCACACCTGACCGCGACGTTTGATGCCGCAACTCAGTCGGTGAAAATTTACATCAACGGCGTTCAAGTTCCGGCAACCGTTACCAACAACGGCACGGTAAATACAATTTTCAACAGCAGCGCGGCAGTTTATTTGGGAGCGGTTTTTGCGGGAAGTTACACATATTTCTTTAACGGGCTAATTGACGAACCGCAAATCTACAACCGCACACTTTCGCAATCGGAAATCCAAAATATCCAAAACGCCGGAAGCGCGGGCGTGTGTCTGATTTCGAGCTTTACCGGCGGCGGTTCGCTCGACACGACTTTCGGCGCGGGCGGTAAAGTCGTTACGCCGATCAGAAATGCGGAAGACCTCGCCAGAGGAACGGTGATTCAATCGGACGGTAAAATTATCGTCGTCGGGGGAAGCAGCAACGGCTCGAATCTGGATTTTGCGATTGCCCGTTACAATGCGGACGGTTCGCTCGATAATTCGTTCGGCACGAACGGTAAAGTTACCACGCCGATTGGCAGTTCGGACGATGAAGCGTTCAGCGCGGCAATCCAGACGGACGGTAAAATCGTCGTTTCCGGTTACAGCATCGGCAACGACGCGGATTTTGCGGTTGTCCGATATAACATTAACGGTTCGCTCGACACTTCGTTCGGTTCGGGCGGCAAAGTTACGACCGCCGCCAGCAGCGTTGACGATTATGCCGAAGGTGTCGCGCTTCAGGCGGACGGGAAAATCGTCGCCGCCGGTCTCGGCAAATTCGGTTCAAACGATGATTTTCTGGTTGCCAGATATAATACGAACGGCTCGCTCGATACTTCCTTCGGTTCGGGCGGCATCAGGCACACGGCGATTGGCAGCTCCTACGACGATGCCGATTCGGTAGTCATTCAGCCGGACGGCAAAATTATTCTCGCCGGATATGCCGCCTTCGGCAACCAGTATGATTTCGGCATCGTTCGCTATAACACGGACGGTTCGGAAGACGCTTCGTTCGGTTCGGGCGGCGTTGTTTCTACCGGATTCGGCGGCTCGGATGATTTTGCCGATTCGATTGCGCTTCAAGCGGACGGCAAGATCGTCGTGGTCGGCGATACCAACAACGGCTCGAATCGTGATTTTGCCGCTGCTCGCTATAACACGAACGGCTCGCTCGATACCTCGTTCGGCACGAACGGCAGAGTTATTACGCCAATCGGCGGCGGACTCGACATCGCCCGCTCGGTGAAAATCCAGAGCGACGGCAAGATCGTCGCCGCCGGTGTCAGCAACAACGGTTCAAACGACGATTTCGCCGTCGTCCGCTACACGACCAACGGCACGTTGGATACCAACTTCGGCGCGGGCGGCAAAGTAACGACGGCAATCGGCAATTCAAACGATGGCGGCAATGCCGTCGCCCTGCAAACCGACGGCAACATCGTCGTCGCCGGTTACAGCTACAACGGCGCAAACAACGACTTCGCAGTTGTCCGCTACAACGCCGACGGAAACGTCGCGTCGCAAGGATCAAGTTCCCAAACCGGAAGTATTCAAGGTAAACTTGTTCTTCGCGCTTCTAATGGCGGTATTGCCACCCAAAATTCTGACGGCACGGGTTTTACTCAGCTAACAAATGACACAAGTGATCGAAACCCCAAGTGGTCACCCGACGGAACTAAAATTGTTTTCTCAAGGTATCAGGGCGGCGACCTGGATATTTTAGTAATGAATGCGGACGGCTCAAATCCGGTGACGATTGCCGGCTCTGGCACCTACGAATCTTCACCTTACTGGTCTCCGCTCGGCGACAAAATTGTTTTTGAAGATTATCGAGGTTTTGGCTGTTCTACTTTTGGCGGCTGTCAATATTACAAATCGGCTATTGCCAAAATAAATGCAACTGGAGGTGGTTATACAACATTGTCAACCAGCGATCAGGGTATTAACGATTATGCGCCGCAATACTCAAATGATGGCTCGAATGTGGTTTTTTATAGATGTAGCAACGGCTGCGATATTTACAAAATGAGCGAAAGTGGAACGAATGTTGTTCGATTAACCACTAACGGTAATTCATCTTATCCTGCTTGGTCGCCTGACGGCAGTAAAATTATTTATTACAGTAGTCAAAGCCCAAGCGGAATTTGGTTGATGAATGCCGATGGAAGTAATCAGACTTCTTTTTCAAGCGGCAACAATATTTCCAGTGGAATTTCTTATTCGGGTGAAGGAACAAAAATAGCTTTCTCTACAAACGGCGCAATTAATATTGGAAATTCTGACGGCACAAACGTCGGGTCTATCGGCTCTGGCAATGAACCTGCATTTCAGAGGCAGTTCTCGTATGGCGGTGGTTTAAATGTCAATGTTACGCCATTAACCAATCTCAATTTAATTTTCAGCAATGTAACGCAAGCGGGCAACACCGTCGCCACGCCTTTGACGGCGAGCCAACTGCCCGCCTTGCCGAGCGGCTATACTTTGCCTGTCAATGCGCCGATGTATGACATTCGCACTTCGGCTGGTTATTCGGGCAATATCACCGTCAGCTTTAACGTGCCGAACATTACAAGTTCCGCAACGTGCGCCAATCTGCGTTCACTGCATTACGAAAATGGCGCGTGGACGACGGCGACGAATGCTGCGCCGAGCTATAATTCAGCCGCGCAAACCTGCACCGTTTCGCAGACGGTAACGAGCCTTTCGCCGTTCGTCGTCGCGCAGCAAGCCGTGCCGACGGCGGCGGGCGTTTCGATCAGCGGGCGCGTGATCACGCCAAACGATTTGGGATTGACGGGCGCGACGGTTACTTTAACCGATTCGCGCGGCGCGGCGCAGACGGTGAAAACGGGCAAAGGCGGCGTTTTCATTTTCCGCGATGTCGCACCGAATGAGGCTTATATTCTGACCGTTTCATCGAAGCGTTACACATACGCGCAACAGATTGTTACGCCGACTGAAAATCTGACGGGTATTACCTTTGCGCCGCAGTAATCGTTCGATCAAAAGAAGAAACGGGAAACGGATAATGAATGCAATTCGACATTATCCGTTTTCCGTTTTCCGCATCGGCGGCACGGCGCAAACTGTTTTGACCGGTGCGAACGGCGCGAAGAATTTCCCGCTGACTCGACCGAACGGAAAATACCGTTTGCAATCCGCTGAAACAGACCTATAATTGTGATGTCCGAAAGTCTGATCCAATCGCCCGATTCACTTACTCCGATCAAACGAATCCGCGATTTTCTTTAATTTACAGAGAAAAAACACAACTTATGAAAAAATCCATCTTTCAACTCGCGCTCATCGCGCTGGTCGCCGGTTTATTATCAATCTTCAGTCAGAACATCAAAGCCCAAACCGCTGCGCTGCCGACTTTGCGCGGCGGTGCAGCGGTCAAACAACTGAAACAAACCGGCGGTTACAATTCGCTGTTGGCGGCGGTCAAGGCGGCGCGGCAAGCCGGCGGGCAAGCCGATGAAACCGATGCGCCCGATGCCGTCGGGCAATCGGCGCGGCTTTTAGCGGCGGGCGGCGCGGCAAATGATGTGTTCGGCATCAGCATCGCCATCAGCGGCGACACGGCAATCGTCGGCGCGGTTCTCGATGATGTCGGCGCGAACACCGATCAGGGTTCGGCATATATTTTCACGCGCAGCGGCACGACTTGGACGCAACAGGCGCAACTGAACGCGAGCGACGGCGCGGCGGATGATCAATTCGGGATCAGCGTTTCAATCAGCGGCGACACGGCAATCGTCGGCGCGTACGCCGATACGGTCGGGGCGAACCCTGAACAAGGTTCGGCGTATATTTACACCCGCAGCGGCACAATGTGGACACAGCAGGCGCAGTTGAACGGCACGGGCGGCGCGGCAAACGATAATTTCGGCATCAGCGTCGGCATCAGCGGCAATACGGCAGTCGTCGGGGCAAATTTTGCGACGGTCGGGGCGAACATTGAACAGGGTTCGGCTTACGTTTTTACCCGCAGCGGCACGCTTTGGACACAGCAGGCGCAGTTGAACGCGACCGATGGTGCGGCAAATGATAATTTCGGTTTCAGCATTGCCGTCAGCGGCGACACGGTGATTGTCGGAGCGGTTCTCGATGATGTCGGCGCGAATACCGATCAGGGTTCGGCATATATTTTTACCAGAAGCGGAATAAATTGGAGTCAGCAGGCGCAGTTGAACGGCACGGGCGGTGCGGCAAATGATAATTTCGGATACAGCGTCGCTATCAGCAGTAACACCGTCATTGTCGGCGCGGTTCTCGATGATGTCGGGGCGAATACCGATCAGGGATCAGCGTTTATTTTTACCAGAAGCGGCACAATGTGGACACAGCAGGCGCAACTGACGGCGACCGGCGGCGCGACAAATGATTTCTCAGGCATCAGCGTTGGCATCAGCGGCGACACGGCAATCGTCGGCGGCTACGGCGATGATGTCGGGATGAACGCCGATCAGGGTTCGGCGTATATTTTCACCCGCAGCGGCACGACTTGGACGCAGCAGGTGCAGTTGAACGGCGCGGGCGGCGCGACAGGCGATTTGTTCGGAGTCAGCGTCGCCGTCAGCGGCGATACGGCAGTCGTCGGCGCGTTTGCCGATAACATCAACAGCAACATTGATCAGGGTTCGGCGTTCGTCTTTCGCACTTTGAGCAGCAACTGGACGCAGGAAGCGAAAACCGTCGCGGCGGGCGGCGCGGAAGAAGATCAATTAGGCAACAGCGTCGCTATCAGCGGCGACACGGCAATCGTCGGCGCGCCTTCCGATAATGTGGGCGGCAACACCGATCAAGGTTCGGCGTATATTTTTACCCGCAGCGGAACCGTTTGGACGCAGCAGGCGCAACTTTTCGCCACCGGCGGCGCGTCATTTGATTTGTTCGGCACGAGCGTCGCCGTCAGCGGCGACACCGTGATCGTCGGCGCGGTTTATGATGATGTCGGAGCGAATAACGATCAAGGCTCGGCGTATGTTTTCACGCGCACCGGAACCGTTTGGACGCAACAGACGCAACTGACGGCGACCGGCGGCGCGGCAAATGATTCATTCGGCAACAGCGTCGGCATCAGCGGCGACACCGTGATCGTCGGGGCATACGCCGATACGGTCGGAGCGAACAACGGGCAAGGTTCAGCATATATTTTCACGCGCAGCGGAACCGCTTGGAGTCAGCAGGAGCAGCTTTTTGCCGCCGACGGCGCATCACTTGATATGTTCGGCAACAGCGTCGCTATCAGCGGCGACACGGCAGTCGTCGGAGCGTATGGCGATGATGTCGGAGCGAACAACGAACAGGGTTCGGCATATATTTTTACGCGCAGCGGAACCGTTTGGACACAGCAGTCGCAACTTCTCGCCACCGGCGGCGTAGGAAGCGATTTCTTCGGCATCAGCGTCGGCATCAGCGGCGACACAGCAATCGTCGGCGCGTGTTTCGATGATACCGGAGCGAACGGCGATCAAGGCTCGGCGTATATTTTCACGCGCAGCGAAACCTCTTGGAGTCAGCAGGCACAGCTTCTCGCTGCCGGCGGCGCGGCAAATGATCTATTTGGTGTGAGCGTCGGCATCAGCGGCGACACCGTGATCGTCGGGGCGAACGGTGATGATGTCGGAGCGAACAGCGATCAGGGTTCGGCGTATATTTTCGAGCGGTCAGGCACGACGTGGACACAGCGGCAGCAACTGTTTGACAGCAGCGGCGCGGCAAATGATTTGTTCGGCAGGAGCGTCGCCATCAGCGGCGATAAAGTCGTCGTCGGTGCGCCGAGCAGCGACGTTTCAACACCGACTCCGTTCAACGGCGACGGTAGATTATTCGCGCCGAACGTCTCCAATCAGGGCGCAGCACTCTTTTTCGTCAATGCTCCGCTCGTGCCGACGGCGGTCAATGTCTCGATCAGCGGACGGGTAATCACGCCGCAGGATTTAGGATTGACGAACGCGATTGTAACTTTGACCGATTCACGCGGCAATTCGCAGACGATTCGGACGGGCAAGTTCGGCAACTTCATTTTCCGCGATGTTGCGGCGGGCGAAACTTATATTCTGACGGTATCGTCAAAACGCTATACTTACGCGCCGCAGATCGTTTCGCCGACCGAGAATATCACGGGCATCACGCTTACGCCGCAGTAAGTTAAGGGCAGAGGGGTGAAGGATGAGGGATAAGGGATGAGGGATGAGGGATGAATCAAACTATTTGTATTGATTCATTCCTTTTTTCGTCTTTCATCGAAAAAGAAAAGGGATGAATAAGATTCATTTTCTTATTCATCCCTCATCCTTCACCCCTCTGCCCTCATCTCCCGACGTGAAACGTGCAGAATTCCTGCGGTTCTTCGCCCTTCTTAAAAGTTTTCGGAACTTTGTCGGGACAGTTTGCCGTCGCCCGCATTCCGGTCAGCGGGCAAATCATTACCGTTAGATTTTGCTGGACTTCGATGCGCGGAATGTCGTGGTCGGGTGTCAGCGGTTGGCGATTCGAGTTCGGATTCTGTCCGGCATCCTGCCACGTTTGGAACGGTGTTTCGCTCGGTGCCGGCGCGGTTAAATCGGCATCGGTCAAGCCGTCGTTAATAGGCAAAAGAGTTTTATTGGGTGTCGTGCCGATGACGAAAAGTTCGACGCGGCGAAATTCGGGCGGCACGTCGGTAACGTAAATCGGTTTGTTTTCAACCGCCGTTTCGTCATCAACCGGCAAATCCTGATTCGTGTTTTGATTGGAGTTCTGCTTCGCTTTATTTTTCAGCAAAACCGCCTGCTCGGTTTTGGCAGTCGCGGCTTCGGCGTTGGAAAGTTCGCGGATCAAAGAACCGTTGCGCGTGTCAATCTCGGCTTTTTTGATTGATTCGGGCATCTGCCAATCGCCGTTCCATTCGGGATGTTCGCTCAACGCTTCGCGCATAAAATCAGCCCAGATCGGCATCGCTGAATCCGAGCCTTTCATTCCTAAATCATCATTATCATCGAATCCGACATAGACGACGCAGACGATTTCCGGCGTGAATCCGGCAAACCAACCGTCGCGTGAAGTTCCGGTTTTGCCCGCGAACGCCGTTTTGCCTTCGACGTTTCGGAAACCCCAAGCCTTCGCTTCGGCGGCAGTTCCTTTGTTGATTACGTCCTTCATAATGTCATTCATAATATAAGCGACATCAGAATGAATGACGTTTTTCTTTTCGGCGACGGGCGCGGTTGTCGTTCTGCCCTGCCCGTCGGTTACGCGGCTGATCGGCAGCGGCGCGACTTTATCGCCGAGGTTGGCAAAAATCGTGTAGCCGGTCGCCACCTGCAAAGGCGTGGCTTCGTTCGTGCCGAGAGCCATCGAAGGATAAGATTTTTCGGGTTTCGGCAGACCGGCTTTGTCGGCAAGCTGCATCACTCTGCCGATATTCAGTTCCATTCCTAAATCAACCGTAATCGTATTTTTACTTTTCACGAGCGCGTCGCGTAAAGTCAACTCCTTATTGGAAAAAGTATCGCCGTAATTGTTCGGCGCGTAAGTATCATTGCCGAAAGTGAAAACTTTTTTCTCGTCTTTAAAAATCGTTGCGGCGGTCATCACCCGCGAATTCATCTCGTAAGCCGAATTAAGCGCGGTCGCGTAAACGAACGGCTTGAAAACTGATCCCGGTTGCCGCTGCGCGTCGGTGGCGCGGTTAAATTGCGTTTCTAAAAAGTCGCGCCCGCCGACCATCGCCACGATTTCGCCGGTTTTCGGACGAATGGCGACGAGCGCGGCTTGCAGATTTCCTTTCGGTTTTTTCGGAAAGTATTTGTCTAATTTTTCGAGTCTTTCGTTGACGATTTTGTAAGCGATGCGCTGTAAATCCGGGTCAATCGTCGTATAAACCCGCGAGTGCTGCAAGGCTTCCGGGTCGCTGACGACCTTCGGCAATTCTTCGGTTACGAACTGCGAAAAATACGGCATTCCCTGTAAATCTTTGCCGTTCGTAATTTTGCGAACTTCGAGGGGCGTTTGTTTCGCCGCGTTCGCCTGTTCCGCCGAAATCTCGTTCGCTTCCGCCATCGAATCAAGAACCTGATTGCGCCTTTCGGTTACGCGGTCGAGCCTTTTATACGGATTGTAGCGATTCGGACTGCGGATAATTCCGGCGACAAACGCGGCTTCGGGCAGAGTTAATTGCGAAACGTCCTTGCCGAAATAAGCATTCGACGCTTCGCCGACACCGTAAATCGAAACGCCGTTCTGCTGTCCGAGATAAATCTGATTCGCGTAAAGCGTGAAAATCTGTTCCTTGGAAAGTTTGGTTTCCAAAATCACCGACATATACGCTTCTTTAACTTTTCGTTCAAGCGTTTGGTCGTTATTCAAAAGCAGATTTTTGACGAGCTGCTGCGTGATGCTCGATCCGCCCTGATTATTGAGCCGCGAATTTTCGTCTTCCTTTTCATAACGCCGCCAGAGAGCGCGGGCGATGCCGCGAAAGTTCACGCCGTAATGCTCGAAAAACGCGCGGTCTTCGGTTGCCGTGATTGCTTTGACAAGCTGCGGCGGCAAATCCTGAAACGTCACGGTTTTGCGCCGACCATCGCCTTCCGCCGCGATGGAACTCAAGATTTGCGGTTCGAGAAGCGTCTGTTTAGTTTCTTTTCCCGCGTCTTTATCGGTGATTTTTTCGATTGATTTACCGTCTTTTTTGAACTCGACGGCGAGCGCATCGAAATTTTTCTTACCGTCAATCATCGCCGTTACGCCGGGTTCGATTTCGATTTTATTAGCAGATATTTGATAACGACTGCGCGAAGCGTCGGCTTGCTGATTTTTTTCGATGTAGCCCGCCGATTTCAGATAAGTCGTCAATTCTTCGCCGGTAATCGCTTCGCCTTGCCGCAGTATTTTCGGCGCGGAATAAATGCCCGCCGTGTTCGTGAAAACGTCGCCCTTCAAAAACAAATCAATGCGGTCGGAATAATCGAACCAGAAATATCCGAGCGTCAAAAAAACGCCGAGCAGAATCAGCGCACTGCCGAAAACGGTTACAGGATTGAAAATCAGACGCAGAACGCGCCGGAAAAACGACGGTTTTGGTAAATCCGGCGCACGATAAGTTTTGATGGGAAATTTTCGCCGCCAGCCGTGCGGCGGCATTTTCGATTTTTTACCTCTGACTTCGACTTGTTTCGACATTTTGATTTATTTAATAGAAGTTAGTGAGAAATCGTCGGCGGGAAGTTGCCGTTTAAATTTTAGCGGTTTTGCCTGCTGCGTGTCCAGCGATTTTTCCTTTAACGGCAAAGCGGTGAAATCGCCGCTGTCGCCGTTTCTATTGAGTTTGATTTTTTTAGAAGCTGGCTCTCAAATAGTTTTGAGCGTTCAGAGTTACGGCTTCAGCCGTGAAAAGCGCGGCGAAGATAAAGCGGGACGAAAATACATCGAAACGATTCCGCGCAAAGGCTATCGTTTCGTCGCGCCGCTGAACGCGAACGCAAAAAGTACGGCGACAGAAATCGTTTTCAGCGAACGCACGACGGCGCATTACGTCGAAGAAGAGGAAATCGAAACCACCGGCAGCGAACCGAATCGCGCTAAAAATCCATCATTTGCGCCGCTGATTTTGCCGGATACTGAAAATTCTTCGATCAAATACCTGCCCGCACCGCCGAAAACTTACAGTCGGCGATTGATGATTTTCACCGCGACGGCTTTGGTTCTGCTGTTGACCGGCTTCGGCTTCGCTTTCTATAAATTTTTTGGCAATAATGCGCCGACCGAATTTCGCGGCGGCAAACTGACAAAACTAACCACGACCGGCAAAATCGTCGCGGCAACCATTTCCGCCGACGGCAAGTTTGTCGCCTACGCACAGGAAAACGCCGACGGACAGAGTTTATGGATTCGGCAGACGGGAAACGACGGCAGCACGCAAATCATCGCGCCTGCCAAAATCACTTATCGCGGACTGAATTTTTCGCCCGACGGCAATCGGCTTTACTACATCGCCGGTAAATCGAGATTTCGCGGGACGCTTTATCAAACGACCGCGCTCGGCGGTCAGGCGCGAAAAATCGCTGACGATTTATATCTCGACAACGGCACGAACGGCGTGGGATTTTCGCCCGACGGCAAATAGATGGCGTTTCTGCGGATGGATTCGGAGACGGGCGAAACGTCCGTCGTCATCGCCGATGCCGCCGACGGCGAAGGCGAGCGCGTTTTTATTTCGCGCCAAAAACCGATGCTGTTGTTCGGAATGCCGGTTTGGTCGCCGGACGGAAAATCAATCGCCTGTCCGATTCAGGAACCGGGCGTGATGAACGTCCTCATCGTCAATCTCGCCGACGGCGCGAGCCGCAAAGTATCTAAGACGGATTTGAGCGTCGTTACGCAAGCCGCGTGGCTGCCCGACTCAAAACATCTGCTCGTCGTCGCTGAAAACGAAGCCGAAACGCCGATTGATCAAATTTATCAATTCGACATCAACGACGGCGTTCCGCACCGCGTCAACAGCGATTTCAACAATTATGAAAGCGCGGAAACGACCGCCGACGGCACACGCCTCGCCGCGCTCCGCACCGTTCAGGAAGCGTATATCTGGACGATGCCGAGCGATGACGCGAGCCGCCTCAAACAAATTACGAGCGGCGCGGAAAAATACGACGGCATCTACGGCATCGGCTGGCAGCCCGACGGCAAAATCGTCTATGAAGCGATGCCCGGAGGCAGGCAGACGATTTTGACTGCCAACGCCGACGGAACGCAGCCGAACGAGTTGGCGCACGGCGGTTTCGGCGCGGCATCGCCTGACGGTCGCCTTTTGGTTTATCAGAAGGTCGCTTTTCAGGCGGGAAAAATTGACATCGGTTTATATCTATTCGATACGGTCGAACTCGTCGAGCGGCGTTTGACGAACGGCTTGGATGTCTTCGCCACGTTTGCGCCGGACGGTAAATCAATCGTTTTCACGCGCTGGGGCGATGACGCGGATTTAGCGACGCTGTGGCGCATCGCTCCCGACGGCGGCGAGCCGCAGCGATTAACGAAATTTCAGGTCATTTCACACGCCTTTTCGCCGGACGGCGGCTTAATCGCCTGCGCGGTTTGGCGCGTCGGCAAAAAACACATCGTCGTCATCCGCGCCGACAGCGGCGATGAAGTTAAAGATTTGGAAATTGATTATCAAATTCAGGACGAATACGGCAAACGCGCTCTGCAATGGTCTTCGGACGGCGGCGCGATAATTTTCATCCGCGACCGCGACGGCGTTTCCAACCTTTGGCGGCAATTTCTGAACGGCGGCGAGCCGACGCAAATCACCGACTTCACTTCCAACTTAATCTTCAATTTCGCCTTTTCGCCCGACGGCTCGCAAATCGCTTTCTCACGCGGTACCGTCAACCGCGACGCGGTGCTGATTGACAACGACAAATAATGTGAATCAAGAGTAGAAAATCAAAATGTTAAATCTTCTCTTTGTCTTACTTTGCGTCTTTGCGCCTTGTCGGGAAACCGCTTTTGTTTTTCCTGCCAAGGCGCAAAGACGCAAAGTAAAAGAGTTGAGCAAATGCAAATTTTCTATCATTGATTCGCATAAATAATATATTCTTCCGAATTCGCTAACTTTCCGCTGATTGATGCACTGCGTCCCGCAAAAATTATATGATTGAAATATGAAAGTTTTAGTTACCGGCGGCAGCGGATTTTTGGGAACGCACGTTCGCCGATTTTTTGACGCGGACGATTTTTCGAGGCGTTCCGGCTTGGACGTTTTGAATATGCAGGACGCGCAAAAAGTGAAGGATTACGATGTCGTCATCCACCTCGCCGCGCTGCTCGACAAATCGCCCGACGCGGCGGAGATGTCTTTTTTAACCAACGTCGAAGGCACGGTTAATCTACTGCGTTCGATGAATGAAAATTCCGTTTTTATTTTCGCTTCAACCAAAGACGTTTACGGCAGATTCGCCGACAATTATCTCGAAGTTCCCGAACAATGCCCGACCGTTTACGCCGGACAGTCCGCGCTCGAATGGTCGAAGCTGATCGCCGAACGCTACGTCGAATTCTACGCCAATCAAAATAATTTTCGTTCCTGCATCTTTCGCCTTTCAACCGTTTACGCGCCGAATTCCGAAGGCAACACGCCGAATTTCGTTACGCATTACGCCGACGCTTTCAACACCGGCGAACCGCTCAGACTTCCGGCAAACGGCACACCGCGCCGCGACCTTCTGCACGTCGAAGATTTTTCCAAAGCGTGTCAGGCGTTCATTGATTCGATCATCAGACACGGACTTTATAATTTAGGCGGCGGACGCGACAACGCGCCGAGTCTGCGCGGTTTATTTGAAAAAATGCGGGACGTTTCCGGCTATCAAACGACGATTGATGAAGAAAATTCTCTGCCCGCGCCCGTGCCGATGAATTACGTTTCGGATTTGACTTTGATCAAGCAGGAACTCGATTGGAAACCGGAAATTGGTCTAGACGAAGGATTGAAAAGTTTGTTTTGAATTTTTTTCTTGTTGATTATCAAGACAAAACTCTATTTATCCAATCCTATTATTCCTAGTTGTTCAATTTGCAGTTTTGCATATGGAATATTTTCGGTGGAAATTAAACGAAAAGTATTATCTTTCCATTTGTAAATTAGTCTGTCATACGACTCCGAATAGGTTTCTCGATATAACTGACCGACGAATTTGCCATTTGGTTCATATGGAAAATACATCTCAAAAATTATTTCATTTTGAGCTTTGTTAAATTCTATTTTTCTTTCTGTTGTATATTTACGTTCCCCATAATTATTTTGCCAAATTAATTTGGGTTTGTTTTCTTTCATTGTGTAGATGTAGAAACAGGTAGTGTCGCCACGATAAGATTTGCCGGAATAAGTAAATGTGCTGATTGAGATAAAAGCATCGGTTACATTATCCGAGTTAACATCTCCGTAATAAATATCATCAATTCTATATTCAACATCATCTACCCTAAAATAATTCTCCTGTGTATGAGGTGGTAAACTTGTAACCAATTTACCATCATTTCTGATGATTTTGTCTCTACCGTCTTTCAAAGTAATCGTATCTTTGAGTCGGGCTATTTTGCTGCCCCAGGGATATGAAAAATTCTTGAAATCTATTTGTTTGATCGAATCATCCGCTGAAACTTTAACATTTTTTGAATTGTTAGAATTATCTTTATTTCCGACTTCTATCTTTTCAGTCTGGGCTTTTGTTTTTTCAGAGTTCGCGTTTGTTGGCTGCTCGGTATTCGTGCTTATGACAGAATGGCTTTCCGCCGTATGACTGCAAGACGCAACACTGGCGATTACTAGAAAGATTAGGAAAATCCAAACCGAAGGACTAAAAAATTTGAGATTAAAATTTTTCATAAAAGCTCCACTTCAGAGCGAATTTTCCTTGTTTTCCAGCTTAATAAATTACTTTGTGATCAAATTCATTAAATAATTAGTTCGGAATCAGCATAATTCCGAATTGATTTTCGGTGGCTCGGTTGCAGGCGATATAAAATTTCTGCACGGCGCGAATTGCTTTCGCATCGTCTGCGCTGTCGGCGACTCGTTCGCATTCGGCTTGCAGTTGCGCGACTTCTTCGGGCGTATATTTGACGGTTGCGTCGGTGTCGCTGACGCGGCTGATGAGCGGGAAATCGGCTTTAATTTTGCCGAACGATTCGTTGTAAATCGCCATCTGCTCTTCGACGGTTTCCGCCTTGATGCTTTCCCAACGGGGAAGTTTGATGCCTTCAAAATACAAAGCCTCGACATCGAGCGGCGTGATGTCGTAGCCGATGGCGAAACTTTCCTCGCGCTCGGCAAATTTGGAAAAGGCGGCGGTTAAATCGCGGACGGCATAAACCATCAGCGAACCTTCGCCTTTGTCTTCGCTGATAAATTCTTTTTCGATTTCGTCTAAATTCTGTAAATTTTCTTTGCTCATAATGTTCACTCCTTTTTTGGTGCGTCTATCATAAATGAAAAAGCGGCGAAACGGAACTTTGCGGTACATTGTTTTTCCGTTCGCGGCTTGCTAAAACTTTTAACTTAGCTGATTTTAGATTTACCGATGACGGAAATAAAGAAAATTCTGGTGCGCGGCACGAATTGGGTCGGCGATGCGGTGATGACGATTCCCGCTTTGCGCGAACTGCGCCGCGTTTTTCCGTCAGCCGAAATCACGCTGCTGACGCGCAGTTGGGCGCGCGGGATTTTTGAAGACGCGGATTTTATCAGCGAAATTACGACGTTTGAAAAAAGCCAATCGAAAATCGGAGATGTTTTCGCGCAGGCTAAAATTATTAAAAAGGGAAAATTTGATTTAGCCGTTCTGTTTCCGAATTCGTTTGAATCCGCGCTCGCTGCCAAACTTGGCAAAGTTAAACGTCGTTTCGGTTACGCCAAAGACGGGCGCGGATTTCTGCTGACCGACGCGATTGAAATTCCCGTCTGGAAAAACGAGCGGCACGAAGCGTTTTATTATTTAAATTTAATCGCGGAAATCGAGCGCAAGTTTTTCGGAACAGAAACGGTTTTATCGAGTGAATTAAAAGCGGATTTGCCCGTGTCGGAAACGAGAAAAATAGAAGCGCGGAAATTTTTAGAAACAAACGGCGTGGATTTGTCTCGAAAAATCATCGCGCTCGGTGTCGGCTCGACCAATTCGCGGGCGAAACGCTGGCAGGCGACGAGTTATGCGGAACTAAACGATAAATTTCAAACAGAATTAAACGCCAATGTCGTCTTAGTCGGCGCGGAAAATGAAGGCGAAGTTGCGCGGGAAGTTTTTGAGAAATCGAAGATCAAACCGATAATCTTAACGGGCAAGACCGATTTGGCGACGGCGACGGCGATTTTGAGTGAGATTGATTTGCTCGTTTCAAACGATATGGGTTTGGCGCACATCGCGCCGGCGACGGGAACGAAAACTCTCGTGATTTTCGGTCCGACGAACGAGTTGACGACCAAACCGATTGGCGCAGAAATCATTCGCCGAAATGTCGAATGCGCTCCGTGTATGCTGCGCGACTGCCCGATTGACCATCGCTGTATGACGCGCATTTCAGCGGCTGAAGTTTTCGGCAAAGCGGCGCAGATGATTTATGATAAAATTTAGAAGATATTTCGAGCCAATCACGGATATTGAACTGATTGCGCGTCGGTTTTCGATTGACGAATTGAAAATACTTCGTCAGAAATACGGCGGCAGAAATTGGCGGAAATTGAAAGGCGCGGCGCAGGTCGAATTATATGACGGCGAAATCCGTTTGGCGGAACTGCATTGGTACGAATGCCACGGTATCGGCAAACGGAAAATAAAAATCAAGCGGTTGTTAGATTAAAGTTATGAAAATTATCGGTTTTGCATTGTGTTTGGAAGATGACGATGAAGGTTCTTTTGTGCCGAACAAACTTTATCCGGTTCTTGAACCGCTCGCTAATGACCCGCGCAAGCATTTAAGAATCGTTGACGAAAGCGGCGAGGATTATCTTTACCCGGAAATGTATTTTGAAATCGTTCAGCTAAACCAACCGGCGCAAAGCAAACTTATTAACTATTTCGAGTCCGTAACTGTTTAAAATCAAACTCATATCTTTTGAATGAGCAATCCAAAATCCGAAATCCAAAATCCAAAATCGCCAACGGTTTTCATAGACCGCGACGGAACTTTGATCGAAGAAGTGAATTTCCTTTCGCGCGTCGAAGATTTGCGATTTTTCGATTACACCGTCGAAGCCGTGCGACGTTTGAAAGCCGAAGGATTTTTGGTCATCGTCGTAACCAACCAATCGGGAATCGGACGCAAAATTTTCGCAGAATCGGCGATGCACGAAATTCACTCACAAATTCAAATGGATTTAACCGAAAAAATTGACGCTTTTTATTTCTGCCCGCATCTGCCGACCGACGGGTGCGCTTGCCGCAAACCGAAACTCGGAATGATCGAAGCGGCGCAGAAAGACTTTGAAATTGATTTGGAAAATTCCTGGATGATCGGCGACAAGGCGATTGATGTCGAAACGGGATTTAATGCGGGGATTAAAGCCGCGCTGGTGATGACCGGCTACGGGGGCAAAGATATTAAAAAACTAGAAAGACAGCCGGACATCTTGGCGAAAAATTTGTTGGAAGCGGTTGAGCTTATAATAAGGCAAAAGTAAAAAGGTAAAAGTAAAGAAATAAAATTCCATACTTTTATCTTTTACCTTTTTACTTTTGCCTTTCTCTAATCGCCGCTTCGCATCTGCGCCGACAGCGTACGAATTTCGTGTTTGTCCAGTAAATGACGCAGCGAACGCACGGGCATTTGCAGCAGTTCGGCGGCTTTGGTTTGGCTGCCGCCGCATTTCTTTAACGCTTCGACGACGTAGGTTTTTTCTAAGTTATCAAGATGCGAAACTAAATTGATGCCGTCGTCCGGCAAGTCGAATTCGGCGTTGATGCGCGTGGCGTTGTAATTGGTGATGTGGTCGGGCAGGCGTTCCGGCTGAATTTCGCCGCTGCGTTCGAGCGCGACGGCGCGTTCGATGGTGTGTTCTAATTCGCGGACGTTGCCGTGCCAAGCGTAATTTTCCAGAAACTGCATTGATTTTTCCGAAACCGAAGCGTCTCTGCCGGTTTGGTCGCAGAATTTTTTGACGAAATGCGCGACGAGTTCGGGAATGTCTTCGCGGCGTTCACGAAGCGATGGCAGGGAAATCGGGATGACCGAAATTCGGTAAAATAAATCTTCGCGGAAACTGCCGTCCTTCGTCATCGCCTGCAAATCGCGGTTCGTCGCGGCGATGACGCGGGTGTCAATGGACATTTCCTCGTGCGCTCCGACGGGGCGAACTTTTCTTTCCTGAAGGACGCGCAACAGTTTAACCTGCATTGTCGGCGACATTTCGCCGATTTCATCTAAGAAAATGCTGCCTTTGTCGGCGGCTTCAAAAAGTCCTTTTTTGTTCGTGTTCGCGCCGGTGAAAGAGCCTTTCACATAGCCGAAAAGTTCCGATTCCAGAAGCGTTTCGGTGAACGCGCCGCAGTTGATCGAGATAAAAGGTTTTTCGGCTCTGGGCGATAAATCGTGAATGGCGCGGGCGACTAATTCTTTTCCCGTTCCCGATTCGCCCGTTACAAGGACGGTTGACTGCACTTCGGCGACGGTTTCGATCATCGAAAAAACCGCCTGCATTTTATCGGAACGTCCGATGATGTTTTTGACGCTGCCGCGCTCGCGCTGGGCAAGTTTGAAGGCTTTGTTTTCGGTGATCAGAACCTGCCGCTCGAACGCCTTTTTGACGATGATTTTCAGTTCTTCGACATCGAACGGTTTTTGGATAAAATCGTCCGCGCCGAGCTTGAATGCTTCGCGCGCCGTCTCGACGGTGGCGAACGCCGTCATCAGAACAACTCCGATGTCGGGATGCAGTTCGCGGGCGTTGCGGAGCAAAGTGATGCCGTCCATATCGGGCATTCGCACGTCGGTTATGATAACTTCCGCCGGTTCGATTTGCAGTAGTTCGAGAGCTTCGCGCCCGTTCATCGCCGTACGGATGTGGTGTCCGTCGCCTTCAAAAACCAGCGATAAAAGCTGGCGGTAACTTTGTTCGTCGTCAACGATTAATAGTTTTGACATTAGGTAAATTTAGAAGCAGAAACAGCGAAAGTGAAATGATTTCTGAAATATCAGTTCGGAGTTTTTCGCCAACTCTATTTTCACAGAAACCAACCGTGTTTATCAAGAGAAAAATATTCTAAGGTCTGATTGATTGCAAATGCGCCAATTCCGCCGTCTTGTTTGACGAAAAGTACGCCCTGCTCGTCTGGAACGACGTACTTTTAACGGAGATTGAACCCCTGAACGGAGAATTGTACGCCCTGAACGCCGTTTGGCACGTACTTTTCCCGACAAAGTACGTACTTTTCTCCGCGAAGTACGTACAATTCCCCGCGAAGTACGTGCATTTTCCCGCAAAGTACGTACTTCGCGGCGTTCAGGGCTTCAACATCGTCGAAAAGTATGTCGTTCACGGCGATCAGGGCGTACAAATCTCCGTTCAGGGAATGTTTTTCTGTGAAAAGTACGGCAAAAACAACAGCGAATATCAATCGAGGCTCTTCACATTCAGCAAATTGCCCAATCTAGTCGGCTGATGCGGCATTTCGCTCGAATCTAAATTTTCGAGCGCGGGCGCGGGTTTCGATTCTGTCGGCAGCTCGACGGTGATCGTCGTGCCTTCGTTTTCGCGGCTGCGAACAGTGATCGTTCCGTTGTGATCGCGGACGATTTGATAAACGATGGAAAGCCCCAAACCCGTTCCGCCGGTCGTCGAAGTGGAAAAAGGCTCGAAAAGTTTCTCGACCTGACTCGGCGGCATTCCGCAGCCGGTGTCTTTGAATTCAATGCGGATGCGCCGTTCATTCAGCTTTTCGAGCTTTATCAAAAGTTTGCCGCCGTCCGACATCGCGCCGATGGCGTTGCGCGACAAATTCCAGAAGATTTGTTTAAGCTGCGTTTGGTCGCCGGAAATTATTATCGGATTTTCCGGCAAATCGGCTTCCAAAACGTGATGCGCCTTCACGTCGGGACTGTGTTCGAGCAGCGTAAAAGTATCGCTGACGGCTTGGCGCACGTCTATTTCCGAAAAATCGCTGACGCGCGGGCGGGCGTAACTCAAAAAATTGGTGATGATATTGTTCAAACGGTCGGATTCGCGCAAAACGATGTCCATCAACTTGGCGTTGGAAGATTCGGGCGGCGTGTTCAACTGCAAAACCTGAATCGCGCCCCGCATCGCGCCGAGCGGATTGCGGATTTCGTGCGCTAATCCGGCGGCGACGCGCCCGACTGCCGCCAGACGATCTTTGCGGCGGACGTTTTCCTCCATCGAACGAATATCCGTTAAATCCTGAAACGTCAAAATCAATCCGGTCGTCTCGCCGGTCTCGGCGAACAGCGGCGAAATTCCGTAGCCGACGCGGACGGCGAAGTTGTCGGGTGTCATCAAATCGGTTTCGTAACGCGGCGGCTGATCGCCGGTTTCGGTCGCGTCGAGCGAATCGGCAATCGGCAGTTTGATGTTGCCGAACAGCGAATAAATTGATTTGCCGCGCATCTCTTCGGGCTTGTAGCCGGTGATTTCCTCGGCGGTTTGATTGAAAGTGTAAATGTTGCCTTCGAGGTCGGTCGTAATCAGACCCGAACGGATTGATTCGACGATGCGCTCGTGCAGAACGCGCAGATTTGCCAGCGTTTTCGTCGTTTCCTTGAGCTGTTCGCCCGAAGCGTTGCTTTTAGACAGACGCGAAGCCAGCAGTCCGACGACCAGAAAAGCGGCGATGTGAAAGGCGAGAATCTGCGCCGCTCGATTGTATTCGGACGGCGTACCGAACGAATCAATCAGTGCCGAAGCGGTCGAAACGGAGACGGTAAGAAAAAGACCAACGCACAGCGCAGCCATCAAAAGCGTTCCGCGTGAACTCAGAAAAAAACTGGAAACGGCAATCGCCACGATATACAGAGGAATATACGGCGAAGTCAGATCGCCGGTGCGCCAGACGATCCAGGTAATCAAAAGCGTATCAATGACGAACTGTATGCGAAGCTGCCATAAATGGTTTTTGCTCAGGCGCAGCAGAAAGAAATAAAGAATCGTCAGCCCGACGGAAAGCAGAAAAGCCAGCAAAAGTCCGCGCGGATATTTCTCAATCGAAAGCACGAGCCGCCCGCTGTTCCAAACCCAGCTCGCCACGAACAACACGAAAATAATCATTAACCGCCCGATAATCAACGATTGAATGCGCTGGGTAATCTGCGTGTTGGCTGAAAGATATTTTTCGTCTAAACTGAACATACTCTTTAAATCAAACGGAAAATGGAGATGGAATATGGAAAATTCGCCGAAGTTCGACCAGCGTCCCTGGGGTAATTATACAATTTTGGACGAGGATCAGGATTTTAAAGTTAAACGAATCGAAGTTTTGCCGGAAAAACGGCTGAGTTATCAGCGGCACACGCACCGTTCGGAACATTGGTTCGTCGTGCGCGGCACCGCTAAAGTTACATTAAACGGCGCGGAAGTTTTAGTCAAAGCCGGCGAAGCCGTTGACATCCCGGTCGGCACGGCGCACCGCGTCGAAAACCCCGAAACGGAAAATTCTTTAGTTTTTATTGAAACGCAAACCGGCGATTACTTCGGCGAAGACGACATCGAACGGCTCGAAGACGATTTCGGGCGCGTCCAATAAATTAATCGAACCGCCAACCTTTTCGGTGTTCACTGCGTATCAACCGGAAATAAAATTTCAAACGAGGAAAATATGCGAAAACTGTTTCTGACGACGATTTTAGTTTTATCAATCTTTATGCTTTTAACCGCGAATTCCTTCGCTCAGACGAAAATCGAATATCCGCAGACGCGCAAAGTCGAGCAGGTTGACGATTACAACGGGACGAAAGTTTCCGATCCGTATCGCTGGCTCGAAGACGACAATTCCGCCGAAACAAAGGCGTGGGTCGAAGCGCAGAACAAAGTTACGTTCGATTATTTAAACCAAATTCCCGAACGCGCCAAGATCAAAGCGCGTCTGACCGAGCTTTGGAATTACGAAAAGTATTCCGCGCCGTCGGAAAAAGGCGGGAAGTATTTCTACTCGAAAAACAACGGTTTGCAGAATCAGAGCGTGTTCTACGTCGCCGATTCGATCAGCGATAAAGGAAAAGTTCTGCTCGACCCGAACACGCTTTCGAGCGACGGAACGGTGGCTTTGAGCGGTTTGACGGTTTCCGATGACGGCAAAACGATGGCTTACGGTCTGTCGGCTTCCGGCTCGGATTGGAGCGAATGGCATTTCCGCGACATCGAAACCGGCAAGGATTTGCCCGACGTTTTGAAAGACATCAAATTTTCCGGCGCGTCGTGGACGAAAGACGGCAAAGGCATTTTTTATTCGCGCTTTCCGGTCGTTGACGAGAAATCGAGACTGACGAGTCTTAACTACAATCAAAAAATTTATTATCACAAACTCGGCACGCCGCAGTCGGAAGACGCTTTGATTTACGAGCGTCCCGACGATAAGGAATTCGGAGTCGGCGGCGGCGTGAGCGAAGACGGCAAATGGCTCATCATCGGCGTAACGAAAGGCACTTCGCCGAAAAATCAGGTTTGGTACAAAGATTTAACCAAGCCCGATTCCAAAGTGATGCCGCTCGTGGACAAACTCGAAGCGAATTACGATTTTATCGGCAACGACGGTTCGACATTTTATTTCCAAACCGACAACGAAGCACCGCTCAGTCGCGTCGTTTCGGTTGACGTTTCCAAAGATGCGAAGGAATGGAAAACCGTCGTTCCCGAAGCGAAGGAAACGCTCGGCGGCGTGAGTTTTATCAACGATCAATTCGTGACGAATTATCTGAAAGACGCTTACACGCAGATTCGTATTTACGACCGCAGCGGGAAATTCGTCCGCAATGTTGATCTTCCCGGAATCGGCACGGCGGGCGGCTTCAACGGCGAACGCAAAGACACGGAAACCTTCTACACTTTTTCGAGCTACGCGACACCGCCGACGATTTACCGCTACGATTTGAAAACCGGCAAATCGGAAGTCTTCCGCAAATCGGACGTGAAATTCGACCCGAACGCTTTTGAAGTCAAACAGATTTTTTACAATTCAAAAGACGGCACGAAAGTTCCGATGTTCATCGTCGCCAAAAAAGGCATTAAATTGGATGGCACGAATCCGACTCTGCTTTACGGCTACGGCGGATTCAATATCTCGATGACTCCCGGATTTTCCGTTTCGCGCATCGCGTGGATGGAAATGGGCGGTGTGTTTGCGGTCGCCAACATTCGCGGCGGCGGCGAATACGGCAAGTCCTGGCACGAATCGGCGATTAAATTAAACCGCCAGAAAGCCTACGACGATTTCATCGGCGCGGCGGAATATCTGGTCAGCGAAAAATACACCAGTCCCAAAAAACTGGCGATTCAGGGCGGTTCAAACGGCGGTTTGCTCGTCGGTGCAGTTCTAAATCAACGACCGGATTTATTCGGCGCGGCTCTTCCGGCGGTCGGCGTGATGGATATGCTCCGCTTCAACCAATTTACTGCCGGACGCTATTGGGTTGACGATTACGGCTCGCCGCAGAACAAAGAAGAATTCGCCGCGATCTACAAATACTCGCCGCTTCACAATCTGAAAAAAGGCACGAACTATCCGGCGGTTTTAATCACGACCGCCGATCACGACGACCGCGTAGTCCCCGCGCACAGCTTCAAATACGCCGCAACATTGCAGGAATCGCAGGTTGGCGACGCGCCGGTTTTAATTAGAATTGAAACAAAGGCAGGACACGGCGCAGGCAAACCAACATCGAAACAAATCGAAGAAGTCGCCGACCTTTACGGGTTTTTAGTGAAAAATCTGGGAATGTGATTTGAGTGCTAAACGGTAAGTGGTGAGTGGTAAGTGAAAAACAAACACTTACCACTCACCACTTACCGTTTAGCACTATTCAGTTTCTTTAACGAATAGCTCTTCCAACGATTGTCTGACCGGCTGGACGGAAATCAAACTGCCGTTAGCGTTTCGGACAATCGGCAAAACTTTATCAATATCTTTTTCGTCCAAGACCTGGATATTCGCGCCATTCGGTTTTGCCGAAACGGTTGCGCCGGAAATGTTTTTAATTTCGTTCTGCAAAACTTCCGCCGGAACGCCTTTGACGGTGATTTCATAGATTTGCTGCTCACCGCTTTTCGTTAAAAGATCATTTAAGTTTCCCGTCGCCGCCAGTTTGCCGCCGCGCAGAATCGCCACGTTGTCGCACAACGCTTCGATGTCCGACAAAATATGCGTGGACATAAAAACGGTCGTGCCTTTTTCGCGCAATTCGGCGATCAGTTCACGAATCTCGCGCCGCCCAATCGGGTCAAGACCAGACATCGGCTCATCAAGAAAAACGATTTCCGGTTCGTTAATCAAAGCCTGCGCCAACCCGACTCTTTGCAGCATTCCTTTGGAAAATTTTCGCAGTTGTTTGTTCCAATCCTTTTCCTCCAAACCGACTTTCGTCAGCAGTTCTTCCGTCTTTTGATTTCTCTTGTGTTTATCTAAGCCGAACAACTCGCCGAAATAATTCATCAATTCCCGCGCCTTCAAATAATCATAAAAATACGGATTCTCCGGGCAGTAACCGATCCGCGAGTGCATCTTGACATCGGAAATATCGCGCCCCAAAATCCGCGCCGTCCCGGTCGAAGGATACATCAGCGACATCAAAATCTTAATCGTCGTCGTCTTCCCTGCGCCGTTGCCGCCTAGAAAGCCGAAAATCTGCCCGCCTTCGACCTGTAAATTCAAACCGTCAAGAGCGCGGACTTTTTTCTTTTTCCAAAAACCGACTTCGTAATCTTTCGATAAATTTTCGATCTCTATAACAGGTTGCATAACTTTGAGCGTTTTACCTAAACTATTTCCCCCTTCAGTTTTTCTTTATTTATACCGACAAAATAATTCTTTTCTAAGTTTTGTCGAAGTTTTAGAAAACTCTTTTCCACCAAGTAATGCGAGACAAGAGAAAATATAATAATCATAATTATATTAAATGGATAATGAGTCCATACCAAATTTTCGGAGTATTTGGAAAAAGGCTGCTGCCATAAATAAATTGAGTAACTTAAAACGCCCATATATTTAATCGGGGCGAAATTAAATAACCTGCCAACATTACTTTTGCTGTTTGTTATTAACCAATCTAGCGCGAAAGCGGCTGTTAAGTTTAAAACCGTCCAGCCTATTGTAAAGAAACCTAAGTTGATTTTGGAATTGTATAACACCGCCGCCGCTATCAAAGGCACTAATCCGAGAGCAAAATTTGAATTAAGAAGTTTTTGATAGTTTTTATCGGCGTGAAGATTTTTTCGATAGAGTGCCAGCAAGCATCCGACGGCTAAAGCATCCATATTTGTATGAAATCCGAAAATAAACCATTCACTAATTTTTCCTTCGCTGAAAAGTAAATACATTAGATTCAGCAAACGAATCACCGGCGCGATAATTACTACAAACACAAGAACCTTTTTAATTTTATCCAAACCGAGCAAAAGAAAAAGTCCCGGATAGATAAGATAGAATTGCTCCTCTACGGAAAGTGACCACGAGTGTCCCAATTCCCAAATGTCGGTTGTGAGATAGTTGCTTGTATATGTTAGTGGGCTGATGAAAACAACAGAGGGAATATTATAAACTCCGAGAATCGTCATCAGAAAGATGAAAAAAATGTAAAAGTAGTAAGCAGGAAAAATTCTTAACGTACGGCGGAAGTAAAACTTTTTTAAACTTACCGTTTCAGTATTTTCATATTCACTGACTAAGATAGTTGTTATCAAAAAGCCTGAAATGACGAAAAAGATTTTGACACCGAAATTTCCCAAGTTATCAATGTGCATATCGAAACTTGACGCGAAGTGACTAAAAAGCACGAGACAGATTGATAAAGCTCGCAAACCGTCAAGGCTGCTTATTCTTTCACTGTTACTCATAAATTTTATTTCGATTTTTGATTAGGAGTGTCTTTAAATGAAATAAACCGCAACAAAGTAATAGAATCCAACAGAAAAAAGAAAGCCAACGTCCGATTTTTATTGCTGAATTTTCAACGAAGGAAAGTCGTACGGTAGATGATTCAGTCGGAACGGAAAGTAGAATTCCACCGTCCTTTGCTTGACGGACATCTGTTGAAGAACCATTGACACTCGCCTGCCAGCTTGGATGATAAAATGTAGCGATATATGTTTCGCCGGAAGAGCCGGAATCTATACTGATTTCTCTCTCTGTCGAAGTCCACTCATTGATCGAAAATCCCCGATTTTCGATCAACACTTTGTTGATTTTCCTTTCGACAAATTCTTTGCGTGCGAATTTAGTCCACCAGAAAGTAAAGCCTTCGATTTCACCGACCTGCTTGACATATTCATTCACAAAGGAAGGAGCTTTATATACCGCGCCGTTAACGCATTGAGAGACTGCCAGAACACAACTTACCCAAATAGTTCCTACTAAAATTACCGCGTAAAATTTTTTCGCCGGTGCTGCTAACCATTCTTTGAGTGAAAGAACGCCGAGTGAAGCAAATAAAGGCGCGAAAATTGAAACGATACCTAAAAAACGCCACGGAAACTGCACCTCGTAAAGCAGCGGCAAGTTGTTCCATAAAAAACTACTGAGAACTGTCGTTAAAAAAACGGAAACGGAAGATGTCAACCAAATCCCTCTGTAACGTCGCTTAACTGATTTTGCAGCCGAGCAAAATCCGATTAGACCGACCGGCAGCGCAATCACCAGAATAAGTATCAAAATTACATCGTAAACGATGGTCGTTCCCCAAACTTCGGAATTGATCGAATCATATTTTTGAATGAAAGTAATCAAAAAATTATTTTGATACTCAACAAAAATTTCCGGGTAAACATCATTCTTCGCCATCAAAAACCTTTCCTGTAAGACCTTCATCCAGAAGAATGAAGTGGAAAGGAGAGCAAATATAATCCCAATCGTTGATTTGAGAAAGGCAGTAAAAAACGATTTGTAATTCCATTTAACTTGAGCGAGAAAGTAAACTCCTAAACTTAATGAACCGATGACCGTCATCGGCAAATGCGTGAGTGTCAGCACGGCGTATGAAATGGTAAGTCCTAAAATGTTAGCTGAAAAAATGTTTTTAAGATTAAGCCGTTCAGAATCTTGGAATTCATCAGATTCTTTCAAAATGCGGGTGAGAAAAAGGAAACAGAACGGCAAAATGGCGATAGCGCAAAGTTCGGAGTATAGAAACGTAAGATAAAGCTGACTCAGACGATACGGCATTACCGAGAACAACGCGGAGGCAAACAGAGCGGCTTGCGGTTTGACGAATTCACGGGCGAATAAATAGATTCCAATACTGCCTAAAATCCACCAGAAAGTATAATTCGCCCAACTTGCTAAATGCCAATCGTTAAAAACCAGAGCAAAAATTGCCAAGATGTAGTGCGAGAGCGGCGGGTACATCCGCAGTTCCAGTGCGCCGTAACCCAAATTTCTATCAAGCGTCCAGGAAGGATAAAAGTCGCCCGATCTGAGCGCGTCTAAATACGTTAAAGCACATTGATAATGATGAGGCATATCATAACCGTAGGGAACGCCGTAGATAAGGATGGGCAGTACGACTAATGCCGCAAACATCGAAGCCAGCAGTAAATTATTTCTGTCATTTCTAAAAAAAATATTTAAGGACATCTTTTGCATAAAGGTTATTGTTTGCCGCGCTCTTTAGAGATTGGTTTGAAAAAACAGTGAGTTGTCGGCTGGTTGCGGCTGACAAGTCTTTAGATCAAGTTTGTACGGTGCATTTTTCGGGTCAACCGGCGATAAATCCGCGTCGAACTGAAGTCGTTCACCTTCTTTGGAAGTCAAAACCTTGAAATATGGGAACAACTCTCTCCAACTGTTGGCGCAACGATTATTTTTGGACTTAAAGTTATTCAAAGTTTTTTGAAGGATGTCGCGTTGATCTAAATAATTCAGTTCTGATAAACGAAACGCGGCGTTTTCTTTGCTTTGCGCGTCTTGAAATTCGTCGTACATTTGCTGATAAATGGCGCGGGCGGTTTCGCGGTTGCCGCCCTCGGATTTCATTCGGGCTGACATTGACTTCATAAAATCGGGCGCACCGGCGACTTGTGCGCCTTTGGCGTAGGTTTCGGACGCTTTTTCGTAATCATTTAATCGCCAGTAAATATATCCGAGATAATGATAGAGCTGCCAGCTTTCCGGGTTGTTATCAATGCCTTTTTGGGTCAACGCAATCGCGTGTTGTTTGTTAATTGCGGGCAGAACCGTCGCGCCGTATTCATAGACGCTGATAAATTTCGGGTCTAAATCGGTGGCGTTATTCAGGTAAGGATACAAAAGGCGCGGGTTAAGACTGTTGAGATTGTCTATGCTGATCTGCGTCTTGCTGTTAAGAATTTTGTCGCCGACGTATTGCAGAGATTTCATCCAATACCAATCGGCGAGCAGACCTTCAAACCCAAGCGTATAACCTTTTAATTTCGCTCCCTGCAAGGTCAAATCTTCGTCAGCATAATTCTCCGGCAGACTGGGACGATTTTTTTCCAAAAATTCACTTAAGCCGAAGACCGCGAAAAAAACGCCGCCGAGTAAAACGATTAATAATATGTAGGACTTTAAATCGTTACGCATAAAAACCTTTACTAAAAATTATTTGAAGTCACGGCGTTTGAAAACAAAAATGGTGATATAAAGCAAGGCGGCGATGTAAACGACGGCATACAGCAATGCGCCGCTGAGCAAAGTTATTGACGGAACATCACCGTGGGCGGCGTTAATACGAAAACTATAAAACGAAAGATTCGGTAGTAAATAATAAAGCGCGTCGAAAAAACGCCTGGTGAATTCCGAACCGAGGTTGGCGGCGAAATCTCTTAGTGAAGCGGTGAAATTGCCGATAATGAAAATAAAAAATGTCAGCAATGCCGACAAAGCCGGTGATGAGAAAGAAGAAAATAAAATAGCGACGGCGGTTAAAATCGCCAGTTCGAGATAGATCAAAAATACTGCGCCCCAAATCGTCCAAGCCAAATTTCCGCCGCCGACATAAAGAATCGCTAAAGACACGCCCGCGCCCATTATCAGGACATTAACCAGCAGTGTCAGGCATAAACCGAGATATTTGCCGACGATAAATTCGGCGCGACCGATAGGTTTCGAGAAAATAGCGAAAACCGTGCGCCGTTCGATCTCTTTACTGACTAAAGACACTCCGACAAAAATCGAAATGAACGCGCCGAAAACGAGTATCGCGCCCAGTCCGAAATCAACAATCGTCCGCGCTTCCTGTCCGGCGGTCAGTTCGCCAAGAAAAATCGCGCTTCCCGTTATCAAAAGAACGAAAAGCACGAGATTATACAATACGCGGTCGCGCACTGCTTCGCGGAAAGTATTGCGGGCAATAGTCGAAATTCGCATTATTGAAGATAACTAAAACAGGAGTGATTTTACTACTTAAGAGAGTTGGTTGAATAGTTTTGTGAGGCAGGTATTGGCAATAATATCAGAGCGGGTCGGAAGAATTACATAATTTACTGCATTACATTTCCATAAGAACAATCGGCAGATGAAGCAACTTGAGTCCCGATGTTGTTTGTATCAGCCCGCAGCATTCCGGCAATCGTAATGCAGAAGCGGCGTGTTCCTGTTTGCATTACACCTGCCGCCGGATTACTTGGAACTGCATCAACCACAAATGTCGCCGGATTAGAGCCGTTTTCAGGAATAGTGTTGAGTACATAACCGCTTTTTACTCCGGTTGCTATTAGCTCATCTATTGAAATGATGTTTCTCAAATCAGTCAAATTACCGTATTTTCCGTTGCCGTTGCTTGCGCCGTATGAAATTTGTGCGCTGTGCAAGGTTCTGACGGTTGCTAGTGCTGAACCTTCGTTAGCGGCGCGGCGCGCGGCAATTAGGTTCGGAATAGCAATAGCGGCAATAATGCCGATGACTACAACAACGATTAAAAGTTCGATAAGCGAAAAACCTCTTTGATTCTTTTTCATAATTAAATAGATTTTGTCAACGACAATTTTTAATGTTCGACGAAAGAGTTTCGGTCTCATCAAAGCGATAGCGTTGGCGGAAAAAGTCTTGTGAATTTTACGATTCACAAGACCGGGTTATTTACTGGACGACTGAACCCCAAGTACAGGTTGCGTCACTAATATTCGTGCTTAAAGGTGTCCCCGCCGTATTGTCGGCTCTGACTACACCGTCGGTAGCGACACAAAAGCGACGAGTGCCGGTAGCGGTAACGCCTGAAGTTATTGCCGGAACGGTACCGATTGCAAATGTCGCATCGGTGGTTCCCGATATAGCGGTTCTGCCGGTTACATAGTTATAGCCGGATTTTGTGCCGCTGCCTAAAGTCGAGTCAATTAAATTAACACCTTGCAGAGTTGCCAATCCGGTTACGCTTGGCGTGCCGGTTGATCCAGCGTAGTTGCCATTACCGTTGGTTACTTTGTAAGTAACCTGTGCGCTGTGTAGTGTTCGGTTAGTTGACTGAGCCGAGCCTTCGTTAGCGGCGCGACGTGCAGCGATCAAGTTCGGGATGGCAATGGCGGCGATGATACCGATGATGACGACGACGATTAACAATTCGATTAACGAGAAACCTTTTTGATTCTTTTTCATTTTCTTTAATCTGAATCCAACCTTAATGATTTTCGATCTCGCAGGAAAGCGTTAAATTGTCCGAGAATAAGGCAGGAAATAATTTAATTCTTAAAAATAAAAGGTCTTGCAAATTTTACAATCTACAAGACCTTCTTAGCCATCAGATACAAACTGTTGGGTTTGTAGAAAGATTACTGAACAACTGTTCCGCCGGTTGTGCAGATTCCTGTTGATTGGGTTTTGGTGGTCGTCGTCGGGGTTGCGTAAGCATAAACGATACCGTCGGTGGCGACACAGAAGTTGCGCGTGCCGGTTGCCGTTACACCTGAAACGATTGACGGGCTTGCGCCGACGTTAAATAACGGTTGGGTCGTTCCCGAACCGGCGACAGCTTGAACGTCAAATACATAGCCGCTCTTGGTGAATGGGGTTGTTCCGACTGTCGAATCAATCAAATTGGCAGTCAGCATATTCGCCAGAGTACCATATTGACCGTTACCGCTGGTGGCGGCATAAGTAACTTCAGCACTGTGCAGAGTTCTTTCCGTTGATTGAGCCGAACCTTCGTTAGCGGCACGACGTGCAGCGATCAGGTTCGGGATGGCGATGGCGGCAATGATGCCGATGATGACGACGACGATTAACAATTCGATTAACGAGAAACCTTTTTGATTCTTTTTCATTTTGTTTTTTACAATCTCCTAAAAATTATGTCTTTTTCTTTTTCTTTAGCCTTGTTCAGGACGCATTCACTTTTACAAACATCGTGCCAAATCTGTTTTGAGCCTCGAAATGCGTTGGAATGCCTGTAAATAAAGGGTTTGCATTTATCAGATTTTTAGCGGGCGAGAATTTTTGCGGGTCTGGAAGCATTGAAATAACAGTTTTTGGTAAAAACTTGCTGACAAAAAATGTCAGAGCCGGCACGAATTGATGATGTTGGGAAAGAAGTAAATCGAGATTTTCCCGGATTGGTTTATCGTCCGCCGGAAACATCCGATGATCTGTTTCAATATATGATCTCGTTCAAAAAAGATTTTCAAAGTTCAGAGTTACGTCTTCAGGCGTGAAAGGCGCAGCGCAATCACGCCTGAAGGCGTAACTCTGAACACGCTCTGAACACGCTTTCTTATTTTTGAGATAACTTCTAATAAAACGGCGCGGTTTTGAATTTCACTATTTGCCGGTAAGTCGTTACGATTGAAAAAGTATGAAGGAAATAAATGTGATCGGCGGCGGTTTAGCCGGAATCGAAGCGGCGTGGCAGGCGGCGGAAGCGGGCGTGAAGGTGAAATTGTTTGAAATGCGACCCGTCGTGCAAACGCCCGCGCACCGGACGGAACAGCTTGCCGAGATTGTCTGCTCAAATTCTTTGAAGACTGATGAAAAGGGAAGTGCGCCGTACCTTTTAAAGGAAGAACTGCGGCGCGGCGGTTCGCTGGCGATGCGAGCCGCCGCCGTGACCAAAGTTCCGGCGGGCGCGGCTTTGGCGGTTGACCGGGCGAAGTTTTCGGAATTTATCACACGCGAAATCGAAGCGCATCCGAATATCGAATTGATTCGTGAGGAAATCAGGACGATTCCGCACGATGAAATTACGATCATTGCGACCGGACCTTTAACGTCAGAGGCGTTGACCGCCGAGATAATGAAATTTACCGGCGATGACCAGCTTTATTTTTACGACGCGATTGCGCCGATTGTCGCGGCTGATTCGATTGATATGTCCATCGCCTTCAAAGCGGCGCGTTACGGCAAAGGCGGCGACGATTATGTGAATTGCCCGTTCGACCGTGAACAGTATGCGCGGTTTTATAACGAACTGATCGAAGCGAAATCTGTCCCGTTGAAACGATTTGAAGATACGAAGTGGTTCGAGGCGTGTCTGCCGATTGAAGAACTAGCCAGACGCGGCGTTGACACTCTGCGGTTCGGCTGTATGAAACCTGTCGGTCTGCCCGTTCCGGCGACGGGGCGCGAGCCTTACGCCGCCGTTCAGCTGCGTCAGGAAGATTTGATGGCTGATGCCTTTTCGCTCGTCGGGTTTCAAAATCATCTGAAATACGGCGAACAGGAAAGAGTCTTAAAGTTGATTCCGGGATTGGAAAACGCCGAGTTTTTGCAGTTCGGGCAGATTCACCGCAACACTTTTATCAACTCGCCGCAAATCATCAATGAAACTTTGCAGACGAAAAAGCAGCCGAAATTATTTTTCGCGGGACAGATTACGGGTGTCGAAGGTTACGTCGAATCAGTCGGCACGGGCTGGCTCGCCGGTTTGAACGCGGCGCGGATTTCACGCGGCGAAGATTTAATTATCGCGCCGGAAACGTCGGCAATCGGTGCGTTGTGTCGCTACGTTTCCAACGTCGAAACGAAAAATTTTCAGCCGGTCAACATCACATTCGGACTACTTTCGGAACTGCCGCTCGAACTGCGAAAGAAATATCGCAACAAACGCGAACGGCACGGCGTTCAGGTCGAACTCGCGCTCGCCGATTGGGATGAATGGTTGAATCGAATTAATAAACGCAGCGCGGTGAAAGTATGAGCAATTTAATTTTTCTGTTACAAATCGGGGAATTGTTTGACGGTCATTTTAACTGGCGCGGTTTGATGCAGTTGGTTCTTTTGATATTGATGGCATTGATCGCCATCAGTTTTGCCGTCTTTGTCAGCTATAAAGCGTTTCAGTCGAAAAAATAATGTAAACGCTGCTTAAAATGAAAAAGCCCGACTTTCGCAAAAGTCGGGCTTTTTTATGGCTCAAGCGGCAAGTCAGAACCGCCTGCGTGAGCGGGCGGGTTTTGTGCAACGGAAAACCCGCCCGCTCACGCAGGCGGTTCTGACAGGATAGTTTAGAAAGGAAGCGGAAACGGAATGTTGCTGCGCCAGTCGCCGTTGCCCTGACGGTTGCGGCGGTTGTTGCGGTTGTTTCGATTATTACGGTTGTTGTTATCATAACCGTAAGCGTCCGCCAAAACGTCCAGATCGTAACGGATATTATTCCAATCGCTTTGAACATTGCCGTTCAGACGGGCGCGAGAAACGGCGCGGTCGAGCTGATTGCCCAGCTGCAAAACGCGGCGGGCTTCGTCGGCACTGTTGTTGTAATCTCCACGGTCGTCGTAATTATCTTCCAAATCATCCGCCGCATCAGCGAAATCTTTGGCTAACTGATTAATGCGGTCTTCGCGGTCGCGGTCGTTGTAACGGCTGTCGTCGAGTTCGCGGTCAATGCGTCGTTCAAACTGCTGGCTGCGGTTTTTCAGATTTCTAATGGTTGATTTCAAATTATTGTTTCTGCCGCTGCGATTGTTGCGATAATCGTCGTTGCGGTAATAACCGTCGTCATCATCGCGGTCGCGGTCGTTGCGATACTGCGCCGAAGCGATGGACGGCAAAGCCAAAATAACAAGCGAAAAAGCCAGGATGCCGATTAAATTTCTCAAGCGATTCATAAAAGTTTTCTCCTTAAACTAAACGATAAATATTTTTCGGTAACGCCGGTTTGCGCTTTTTCAGTTTCAGCCGCACGCTGCCGTTTCCGCAATCGGCAACGATTGTGCCATCAGCCTGAAATCTGAAGGCAAAAGCTAAAAGTCCCGCATTTGCGGGACTTTTAGCTTTTGCCAATAAATTTTTGATTCGATTGATAAACGAAGTCGTTGATTCGATGCTTTAAATGGTTGAAATTTTAAATTATTGAAAGCCGGAAAACAAAACGTAATTAACGGCGTTTTTAGCTTTCATCCAATCTTCCGCTTTGCTGATCGCCGGGTCGGAAACCTTCAATGTCGCGTGCCAGTCGAAAGCATATTCCGATTTGTCCTCCATCCGAATCCAGGTGGCGGTGTGGTCAACGCCCCAATGAACGCGGGAAACTGCGCTGGCAGTGAACACGCCGGGAAGTCTTTTCTGTCTGATCGCCGTAACAAGCGGTTTGACCGTTGCGACAACGATGCCGATGCACAACAGTTTCGTCATTTCCGCATCGTCTTCCGGCTTTTTGTTTTGCAGGATGTTTTTTAGAACTAACGGGATATTGCGAACGCTGCCGGCGAGATGCGTAAATTCGAGCAGTCCGCTCGCCGGATTGAGTAAATCCAATATCGGATTCGGTTGAATCGCTTTTCGACATTCCGCGTCCGCCGCGACCACCTCGATAATTTGTCTTGCCGTTTCTTTACTTAGAGCCATAATTTCTCCTTTTCTAAAACTGCGCCGTGCCGATGAAATTCACGTTCGCTAAATCTTCGACCAGCGAAATAATTTGCGTGTTCGAGGCGAACGTAAAGCGTTTGGCACCGACGGTTAAAATGTAACCCTGACCCGTCGGGACGTTTTCAAATTGATATTTGCCGGAAATTCCCGAACGCGCATAAAAAGTCTCGCCCGCCGCGCCGGTCAGAGTCAGCAAGACATTAAGAATGCCCTTGCCGCCGTCAGTGCTGACGCGCCCGCCCAAACTCGCACCGGCAGCCGTCGGAGCGAGCGCGTTGAAATTCCAAAACCCGCTCGTTACAGCAAACGACGACGCGCCCAACGGATTTCCGGCGACGGCTTGCCCGACTGTTCCGTCGAGCGAAAACGCGCCGCCGTTCGATTGCTGCCCGCCGCCCGCAACCACCGATTCGGTGATTGTGAAATTGCCGCCAGTTTGCCCGAAAACATTGGAACAAATCAAAATCAACAGTGCGCTAAAAATTAAGCCTTTGCTTCTCATATTTTTTCTCCATCTTCAATGAAAAATTTCAATGAAAATTGTTGATTATCAGCGGCGGACAAAATTCGTTCGCGTAGAGGATTAAATTTACTGAACTTTAATCGAGGTGATGGCAAAGTCGTTCGCCAGCGTCGCCGTTCCTGCCTGAAACAAAAAGAGAACGGTGTCAATATCGCTCCAGTCAATCGCGTTGGGTGATCCGGGCGGAAAACCCGCTCGCGGAAAGTCGGCGGAAAACGGCGTGTAGCGGTCTTTCGTCTCTAAATCGCCATAAAAAGTCGAACTGTTGCCGCTGCCGTCATAGACCTGCATCACATAATTGATCGTCAAATCGCTCGAATCGAAATTGATGCGGAAGCGATTAAAATTGCTCAAATTCAAATTGAGCGGGTTCGACTGTCCGGCTGCGTCCACGCCGTAAATCAGATAAATGCCCCACGACGAGCGCAAACCCGCGCTGACAATCATCGGACCGTTCGGGCGAATACGCAGACTCGTCGGCTCGTTAAAACGGTTATTAGGTCCGACGGTGAAAACGGTTTGCCGCACTCCGCCGATAATGCCCGTGCCGCTTTGTTGGGCGATCAAAGTATTGTTTCTCAACACTTTTTGGTATTCGCCGGTTTTGAAATCGTCAATCAAACACGGCAGAACCTGCGTCAGCGGCGGACAAACCGGAACATTCTGCGCTTGTGTCAACTGCGAACCCATAGTTATCGCTGCCAATAAAAACATCATTGCAAATATTTCTTTTCTCATCTCTTTTACTCCTTAAACTTTAAAGCAACCAAATTTGCTTTTGGTTTACGGGCAAGCAACAGTCGTTAAAACCATCGCGCCCGTGTTGTCTATCGAAAGCAGTTTGCAGGTCGCGCCGTTCGGTGATTTCAAGATTATTCCTTGTCCGGGCGAACCGACGAGAATGTTGCCGCCGGTTACGTCTAATTTCGCTTTCGGCGTGTTCGTGCCGATGCCGACGCTGGCGTTATTGCCTAAAATTACCGAATTATTTTGAGCGGCAATCGTGCCTGCGCCGATTGCCGTCGCGTTGGTTAAATTCGCGCTGACATCGGCGCGTGAACCGAGCGCGGTGTTGCTGCTGCCCGACACATTTCCGGCTCCGGCTTCCAAACCGACGAAGACGTTGTTCGTGCCGCTCGTCGTGAATTGTCCGGCGCGATTGCCGAAGAATGAATTGTCGTTAGCCGTGTTTTTCAAGCCCGCACCGCGCCCGAAAAATGCGTTGCGCGTTCCGACTAAATTGTCCCGACCGGTTTCCGCGCCGACGAAAACATTTTCGCCGCCGTCCGTGTTGAGACTGCCCGCGCCGACTCCAACGAAGGTGTTTGACGCGCCGTTTGTGTTGGCGGAACCGGCGCGAAAGCCGAAAAATGAATTCGCGCTGCCGGTCGTATTCACCGCGCCGGAATTTACGCCGAAAAACGAATTGCCGACGCTCGAAGTCGTCTTTCCCGCGCCGAATCCGGCGAACACATTGCTCGACGATTCCGAGCCGCTCAAAAAACGACTGCCGCCGAGATTAAATTGCGTCGCCGCGTTGAAAATGTTCGCCGTGCCGCTGCCGTCAATGTTAAAATTCGCGCCGGTCTGCGTCGTCGTTTGATTCAAAATTCCGCCGCCGCCGCTTGCCGTCGAAGCGATTGTCAGAGTATTGCCCGACGGCGTGATCGTGATGTTTGAACCTGCCGCGAGCGTGACGGAATCGGTCAAACCGTTGAAACTTTTGACGACCTGACTGTTAGCGATTTTCGGCGCGGTAATCGTTGAATTGGCAATCAGCGCATTGGTGATACCGAGATTGGCGACGGACAGCGTAACATTGCCGCTCGTGCCGCCGCCGGTCAATGCCGTGCCTGCCGTTACGCCGGTAATCGTGCCTATATTTCCCGCCGTCGTTTGAATCGTGCCGTCAGGGAATTTCACGCCGCCGACGGTCGTTTCGATCAACCCGACAACGGTTAATTTCGAATTCGGCGTTGACGTGCCGATGCCGACGTTCGCGTTGTTTCCCAAGATCACGGAATTGCTCTGCGAAACAATCGTGTTTGCGCCGAGTGCAGTCGCATTCGTCAGATTGTTCGCGCCGAGATTTGCGCGTGCGCCGAGAATCGTATTGTTGATTCCGGTCGTGTTGGCTAAACCCGAATTGATTCCGAAAAACGCATTTGAGCTGCCGCTCGTATTACTGCCGCCGGCAAATCTGCCGAAAAATGAATTGTCGCTGTTGGTGTTGTTTGTTCCCGCGCCCTGCCCGGCAAAAGTGTTGGCGTTGCCCGTTTGATTGGCGATTCCGGCAGTGCCGCCAACGTAAGTATTGTTCGTTCCGGTCGTATTTTGTTGTCCCGAACTCGTGCCGAAAAATGCGTTAGTGTCGCCGGTCGTGTTGCTTGAACCGCTTCCGTAACCAAAGAAAGCATTGACACTTCCGGTCGTATTTGCATTGCCGGATTCGCGTCCGAAAAATGAATTGAAATTTCCGGTCGTGTTGCTGAATCCGGCGGACGATCCGAAAAATGAATTCTGCTGTCCGGTCGTGTTTGTATATCCGGCATTGCCGCCGAAAAATGAATTTAACAAGCCGCCGGTGTTGCCGTTGCCCGCGTTATAACCGAAAAAAGAGTTGCCGACACCGTTCGTATTGGCAAATCCCGCTGCGTTGCCGAAGAAACTGTTGCCCGTGCCGTTCGTGTTCGATTGTCCGGCTTCGTCGCCGAAAAAAGCGTTCAGCGAACCCGTCGAGTTGCTGACTCCGGCGTGATAACCGAAAAACGAATTGCTCACGCCGTTCGTGTTCCCGAAACCGGCGGCATTGCCGAAAAACGAATTTCGATTGCCCGCGTTGTTAGTTCCGCCCGCATCAACACCGACAAACGTATTAAAATTGCCGCTCGCCGGATTCGGATTGCTCGGAGTGTTTGACGCGCCCGCGCCGACACCGACAAACAGATTAAATTGTCCGCCGTTGCTCAAAATCCGCTGACCGCCGAGATTATATTGCGCCGCCGCGTTGACCGTGTTAAGCGAAAGCGCACCGTTGACAGTAAAATTTCCCGCAATCGAAACATTGCCGCCCGCGTCCTGCTGAACGAAATTCGCCGCATTAACGCCGCCGAGATTCGTCGCATTATTCGCGCTCAAAGATTTAATCGAATACGGCACGGAGTTAATCGCCTGACGCGGATTCAAAATCGTGAAAGCATCGCCGACATTAATTTTGACGGCGATTTGCAAAGAACGATTTGCGCCCGGAAAGTTCGCCGCGCCGAAATCGAGCGTCGTGTTAAAAACTCCGTTCGTGACCGTCAAAGTTTGCGCCGTCGTCGCGCCTGCAATCGCCAAACCGTTTTCATCAAACAGCGTAAATTGAAAAAACCGCGTTCCCGTTACCGGATTGCCCGCTTCGCTCAAACGTCCTTGATACGAAAACGCCGTCGTTTGCGCGAATGCGGCGGCTGACATCGCTGAGACGAACGCGAACATTATCAACAGCCTTATTAAGGTAAAATTTTTCGACATAATTTTCTCCGTTTCTCAATCTGATTTTAAGGAACAAACGCACTCGGAACGGGCGCGTCAGTCGCTGCGCCGAACGGAATGCCCGTAAATCCGGCGGTCGAGCGATTTAAATACCAAGTGCCGCCGCGATAAACCGCTATGTCTGCTTTGCCGTCGCCGTCATAGTCTGCCGCCGCCGATCGGTCGCCGTTTTGTCCGAACGCGATGCCGGTAAATCCGGCGGAACTTTGCAGTAAATACCACGTTCCGTTCGACGGGCGAAAAACCGCGATGTCCGCTTTGCCGTCACCGTCGTAATCGGCTCTGACGGGCAAATCCGTGCCGAATCCGAATTGAACTCCGACAAAACCAGCCGTTGATTGCAGTAAATACCAAGTCCCACTTGATGGACGAAAGACCGCGATGTCGGCTTTGCCGTCGCCGTCATAATCGGCGGCAAGCGGAACATCGGTCGAGAAGCCAAATTGTGTTCCGCTAAAGCCCGCCGTTGACTGTAATAAATACCAAGTGCCGTTCGACGGGCGAAAAACGGCGATCTCGGCACGTCCGTCGCCGTCGTAATCTGCCGGAACGGGAATGTCGGTCGAGTTGCCGAATTGAATGCCGGTAAAGCCAGCCGTTGATTGCAGTAGATACCAAGTTCCGTTTGATGGACGATAAACGGCGATGTCGGTTTTGCCGTCGCCATCGTAATCGGCGGGAACGATTTTGTCTGAGGCAAAGCCGAATTGTGCGCCGGTGAAGCCGTTCGTTGATTGCATCAGATACCACGTACCGTTATTCGGGCGAAATACCGAAACGTCCGCTTTCCCGTCGCCGTCAAAATCAAAAAGCGTGCGTCCTGTGAAACTGCTGCTTTGTCCGCCGCCCCAAAAACCACTGCCGAGATTGTATGTGCCGCCCGTCGAACCGACTCCGGCAACGGCTTCGCCGATGGTTGAAGTCATCGAGTAATTGCCGCCGCTGCTCGCTGCGCCGCCGCTGCCGATAATTGATTGAAGTAATTGATAATTGCCGCTTCCGCCGCTGCTTTGTTCGAGCGCGATTGCGCCGACGAAATCAGGGTTTGCTCCGGCGGTTGTCGGAATCAAAACGGGCGCACCGCTGCCGTCGGCGTTGATCGAATATAATCCGGCGATACTGTTGAGATTCGCCGGAACGATGATTTTCGTGCCGGTCGCCGTAAATGCGAAGCCGGTCGCAAAATTATTGCCCTCCGCCAGATTCGTCAGTTGAACTCTGCCGCTGCCGTCGGTTTTGATTTTGAACAGATTGGTGGCATAGAACGGGTAAGTTCCCGTCGCCGAGAGATTGACGTAGGCGATAAATTGCCCGTCCGCCGACCACGACGGATAAACGCTGCCCGGCGTGTTCGGAACTAACTGCTGCGTCGCGCCGTTCGCCGACAGCGTGTAAATTCCGCCGGTCGGCGAGCCGTCGCCGCGATGGTGTGCAAGCAATCCGTCGCTTCTTCGCACGACCGGAAAATCGTCGAAAGTGGAACTGCCGCCGACCGACGTTCGATTGCTGCCGTCTATATTTATTTTGGAAATACCCGAAAATTGCCCGTCGTCGAAAACGACTTGCATTGAGTCGGGCGTGAAATCATAACCGACCACATAATCGTTATAGCTAAAAAGCAAAGTCTCGCTGTTCGTCGTCAAATCGCGCACGAATAATTGCCCGAAACGATACGGTTCGGTCGGGAACTGACTGCGGCGGAAAAGCAAATAACGATTGTTCGGCGACAGGCGCGGCTGACTGCCGACAACGATTTGCCGGTCGTTTGTGCCATCCTGTTTGACTGCCCAAATCGTCCCGCCCGCACCCGGCGCGGCGGGCAGACGGCTGTAAATAATATCGCCCGTTTCGATGGTCTGCGCCGAAACGCGAACAGCTATTAGGCAGATAAACGCCGCCGAAAAAAGCATCGCTAATAACGCCGGGATAAATTTAATTTTTCGAGTTTTCATTATTTATTTTCTCCTTTTCGCTTGCCGATATTTCGCCGGATATTGGCAGCCGCGTTTCTGCTAAGAAACCATCATCGCAATGCCGGGAAGCGCACTGCGAGCGCGCGATTGATTTCATCTCCGAAGGCTTTCATCTGAACTCAATACACGATAATCATAAATGGTTGACTCGACAAAAATGATGCCTGAACCAGTCCTCCCGACGTTTGAAACCCGGATAATGAAATGTTCACTTCAATGATATTCGTCCCGGTAAATACAAGACTCGCGTGAGAAGCAAAGACAATAGAATTGAATTGCGGCGTAACCGAAACAAAGCGGTCATTAACTTGAAAGTTGAAGTTAATGGAATAAATTCCTCCCAAACTGTGAGCGACACTAAATCCGCAATCTCCGGTATCGGAGCCTGTAATTCCGTTATAACATCGGTCAATTTGTCCGGCTGCATTAACGGCAAGCATTGCCTTGACCAAGCCGCCTTTGTCGCGTGACTGCGCGGCGTTCCCGGCGACAGATAACTTCGCTTGAGGAATTGTCGTACCGATGCCGACATCACCCGATGTGCTGATAGATAAACCGTTGGAATTCAGCGGCGGCGTTGTCCCCGAACCGACCACCAATCTAAGCGAGGAATTATCGAATTTAATGTCGGCGCGATTGGTGTTGACGATTGACATTCCCGTTTCTCCGTTCGGATTACCGAATTGAATATTTCCGCCGGTGCCGGTCGTTCTGACCAGCGTCGCGCCGTTGACATCCAGTTTGATTCCCGCCGCCGGAGCGATTCCGATGCCGACATTGCCGCCGACGATGCCGTTGCCGGAGATGTTGAAATTGCCCGTCTGCTGCGTCGTCGCGTTCCTGATATATGAACTGCCGACTGTCGTTGTCGTAACGTATTCGCTCGCCGGAATGCCGCCGAGTTGTGCAGAATTTTTCGCTTGAATGGCGTATGGAGTTGAAAGAATCGGCTGACGCGGATTGAGCGTCGTAAAACCGTTCGTGCTGCCTGCCGGACGCACACCAATTTCGACGAAACGATTTGAACCGTCAAAAGCCGTCGCGCCGAAATCGAGCGGCGTGGAAAAAATGCCGTTGATAACCGCCACATTAGGTCTCGAAAGAGTCGCGCCGATTTGCGTTCCGCCAACTAGCGCGTCAAATAACTTGAACTGCATTTCGACATTACCGTTCGCCGGGTTCGCGCCGTCGTTTAATCGTCCTTGAAAATTAAACGCCGTCGTTTGTGCCGTCGCCGTGCCGTTAAAAACAAACGCTGCCGACAGAATCCAAACTAAAGCCCAGATGAAGAGCGACGAATGTTTTTCGTGATATTTCCGCATAAATAAATTCTCCTGATCGGCTAATTGCCGAAGGTCGCCGTGACACCCGGCGCGGCTCTGATAGTTACCTGATTGTTGTAAATCCCGATTGGTAAAGTGCAGTTTTTCAGCACCCAGATCGTGCCGCCCGCCGGTGTATCGGCGAGCGCGGCGGCGAGCGTCGTGTATGGACGATTGAAACTGCCGTCGGGCGTTCCGTTGCCGCCGTTGTAAGTGCAGTCGAGCAGCGTCCAATTATCGAAAGGATAAAGAAATCCGACTGATACGCGGTCTAAAGAACTAAGATGAGTGCGCTGACCGATTAAAGTTTGCTGATTTTGATTCGGCGGAAGCACGATGATTGTTTGTGTTCCGTCAGCCGGACAATTCATACCATTTGAAAAGGCGCACTGTCCGTAGTGCATTACCGAATCGAAGTCGTAACTGCCGAAAGCGAGCGCACTTTCAATCAAAAAGTTACTGTTGAAAAGCGTACCGTTGCAGCCGCCCTGCACATTGTTACAGTTAATTTGGACGAAGTTGTTGCGATCCGGTCTTGACTGTTCGTGAAAGAAACCGAGACAGTGCAGCAATTCGTGGACAATGATAAATTGACTTCCCCAACTGGTGATATTGATAAATTGCTCGCCGCCGATCATTCCGACCTGCGAATTGTTCGCGTTCGAGTTTGAAATATGGACGAAGTTATTGACGCTGAAAATGCAGACGTTACTCGAACACTGCTGAAAATGAACATTCGCCGCGCTTTCCAAAACCGCCATCGCGCTCAGCATCGCACTTTGATTGGCGGGCGTAACATTGGCATCGAATTCAAAGGCAACGATGCCGCGTGTTCCAAAAGGAGCAGTTCCGCTTGTCCAGACATTCGTTCTGTAGGTCGCCTGCGGAGCGTCCGGCGAAAGTTTCTGTCCTTTCAGCAGCGATTGAACGTATTCGGTCGGCATCAAAATATCGCCGTCTATCACACTGTATCCTTCGGGAATGCCTTCCGGTCTCGAAATTTGGGAGTTTGTCTTCAGCGGCTTTTGCGCGTCCGCCGCCAACGGCAAAATGAATAATATAATCAAAGGCAATAATCGAAGATTGATTCGAGCGAATATCTTTATCGTGTCTTTCATAATTTTTCCTCCAAACATTCAAAGCGGTTATTGCAGCGAAACCAGCACTAAAACCAATCCTTTGCCCGATTTCAATTCGGACATCGCCTTGCCGATAATCGCGCCCTGCGCTCTGGACTGATTGACGACCTTCATCGCGTGTCCGGGCGTGGCGGAAGTCGTCAGCAGATCGCCGGCTTGAATCGGATTGCGCGTCGCGTCGCAATAAACCCAGACGCGCCCCGACAAAGCGACCGGCAGAGAGTTTTTCGTCTGCTTCAAATCGGGCAGAGTCATTCCCGCCGCCAGATTATTTGCGCCGCTGATAATTCCCGCCACACGTCGGTTATAAACTCCGCGAGCGATGATCAATTTGCCGGTTTTCAGCGGGTCAATGGCGACGACCATTCCGGGCTGCACCGTTTCGGTAAACTCGAAATGTTCGGCAAGGTCAGAGCCGCCGGTGATTTGCAGAATATTCGTTTTGGTCGTTCCGTTAACATCCACATTGCCGTCGGCGTAAATCGCCCGTCCGCCCGAAGTGTTTTTGGCATACATTCCAAATCCGGTCGAACTCGTGCTTGAACCGTACACGCCGACCGCGTTGTTGACGTTCGATTCGCCGATGACACCGATGCTGCCGCTGCCCGTGCCTCTGCCGTAAACGCCGCCCGCCGTCAAACTGGCGGCGTTTGATTCGCCATACACGCCGCTGTTGCTCGTGCTTCTGCCCGCGATTCCGGCACCTGAATTACTGATTCCATAAACGCCTTCCAAACTCGAACTCTCGCCGTAAACGCCGCGACTGCCGGTGCTTTTGCCCCACACGCCGCGCCCCGACGCGCTTTCTCCGTAGATCGCCGTCGTCCCGGAAACAGGACTGATAACATACAATCTAGCCGTCGGATCAGTCGTGCCGATGCCGAAATTACCAGCCGTGCTTAACGTCATTTGCGGCTGCGAGTCGTTGGTAAAAAAGAACAGCGGATGATTCGTCGCCGTTCCATACCAGCCGCCGGTTGGACTAACAAAAGTTCCGACCGTCACCGCGCCGTTCGTTTGCGTCATTCCGTAACCGTTCGTCTGAACTTGTAATCTGGTCGTCGGCGCGGTCGTGCCGATGCCGACGTTGCCGCCAAAAAAGCCGCTGCCGCTGATGTTAAAATTCGCGCTTGCCTGCTGCGTCGTCGCATTTTTAATAAACGAACCGCCGACCGTCGCCGTCGTTACATATTGGCTCGCGTCAATTCCGCCGAGCTGCGCGGCGTTTTTCGTCTGAATGGCGTACGGCGCAGCAAAAATCGGCTGGCGCGGATTCAGAATCGTGAACGCTGCGCTGCTGCCCGCCGGACGCACACCAATTTCGACGAAGCGATTTGAACCGTCAAAAGCCGCCGCGCCGAAATCAAGCGGTGTTGAAAAAATGCCGTTGATGACCGCCACATTCGGTCTCGCAAGAGTCGCGCTGGTTTGCGTTCCGCCTGCCAATGAATCGAACAGTTTGAACTGCATTTCGACGTTGCCGTTTGCCGGATTCGCGCCGTCGTTTAATTTGCCCTGAAAGTTAAACGCCGTCGTCTGGGCGAAAGCCGCGTGTGCCGCCAAAGCAAAAAATATAAAAACAACGGAAAGATGTTTCAGAACAAATTCTCTGGTCATAAAGTTTCTCCTTGATGAATGTTTATAAGGACATCGTTTAACTCTGCCGATTAAAAATTATTACGGTCGGAGATTTGTGAGAAGTTAATCCCGATTAACTTCTCACAAATCTCCGAATGCTATTTCGGGGCGGCAACACTATATTTTTCGACCGACAATTCGATTGATTCGATTGACTCTTCTGAATTGCCGGGCGATTTGTATGATTGAATCAAGATGTTGTTCATCGTCAGTGTTTTGACTTTATTTTCAACATCTAAAGTGATTTTTCCGTTCGGGAAAATCGTGCCGATGGCGCAAGCCGCCAATAATTTGTTGGAATCTTTATCAATCCGCCTCGTAACCGTTATGACAGGGGTCTTTTCCGGGACGGGATTGCTGCCGAAAATTCCGCCGTTTCCAAACCTCATATCGTCTATGTCAAATTCGCCGCGATGTTTCGGGTCGCCCGATTCGCCCGCGATACCTTCTAATTTCAAGAAACTGCTCATAATTTTTCTCCTTCACCGAAAATGATTTTTTTGGCTGATAACTGTTTTTAAAGTGTTTTTCCGCCTCGCGTAACTACTCAAAGAAGCAGGTTGCCGGTAATTTGCCGGTTCGATTTTGCCTTCAACTATTAACGCGACGCGGCGGCGGAAAAAAGTCGAATTATTTTTCGGATACATTTTAGCGGTTGAGAATGCGTTGACCGAATAGTCTGAAAAGACATATTCTTGACAGTGAACCGGGCAAAAAAGATATGGAGCAACCGGCTGAGAAATCGGTGCAGATAACTGAAATGCTGCGCGAGTTGAGCGACGGCAAACAGTCAGCGTTGAACGCGCTTTTGCCGTTTGTTTATGACGAATTAAGGCGGCAAGCGGCGCGATTTTTGCGGCGCGAGCGAATCGGGCATACTTTGCAGACGACCGCTCTGATTCACGAAACTTATTTGAAATTGATTGACCAGCAGGAAGTAAATTGGCAGAACCGCGCTCATTTTTTCGGCATCGCAGCACAGGCGATGCGGCGGATTTTGATTGACCACGCGAAAGCCAGACACCGGGAAAAACGCGGCGGCGCGGGCGAAAATCTGCCGCTCGAAGAAGCCGCGTTCGTCGTTTCGGGTGAAAAAAGCGTTGATTTAATCGCGCTTGACGACGCGCTGATACGGCTCGAAGATTTCGCGCCGCGACAGGCGAACATCATCGAACTGCGCTATTTCGGCGGCTTGAGCGTCGAAGAAACCGCCGAAGTTCTGCACATTTCGCCGACGACTGTCAAAAGCGATTGGAAAACGGCGAAGGCTTGGCTCTATCAGCAAATTACGAAATGAACGCGCAGCATTGGGAAAAAGTCAAAGGATTATTCGATGCCGTCGTCGGACTCGCGCCGCCGGAACGAAAACGGTTTCTCGTCAAATCGTGCGGCGCGGACGACGAACTGCGCCGCGAAGTTGAAAATCTGCTCGACTCGTTTGAAGATTCGGATAGTTTTCTGGAAAATCCCGCCGTCGAAGAGTTCACCGAATTGATTGCCGCATCGCCCGAAAAGATCGGCGCGGGAACGAGTTTCGGGCATTACGAAATCGTCAGA
>CAXTKJ010000006.1:49359-158050 GCA_964244835.1 uncultured Pyrinomonadaceae bacterium | reverse complement strand
AAAGTCAATGGTTGACGAGTTTTCGCGCTACGCCCGTCTGCCGAATCCGAAACTCGAAAGCGGCGATTTAAATGAAATTATCAGACAAGCCGCCGCGCTTTACGACGACCGTTTCGCAGATGTCGAAATCGAACTGAATTTAGCCGAAAATCTGCCGCCCGCGCTGATTGATGAGGAACAGTTAAAGCGCGTATTCGTCAATCTAATCGAAAACGCGACCGAATCGTTCGACGAAAATCAAACCGAAAAACGCATCACTGTCAAAACCTTCGCGGACGCGGCGCGTGATTTAATTATTGCCGAAGTTTCCGACAACGGCACCGGCATCACGCCGTCCGATTTTCAGAAACTTTTCCAGCCGTACTTTTCCACCAAAGGACGCGGCACGGGTTTGGGTTTGGCAATCGTTCAAAGAATCGTCTCCGAACATCGCGGCAAAATCCGCGCCGTCAATAATTCTTCGCAAGGCGCGAAGTTTGTTGTAGAATTGCCGATAGCGACTTAGTTTTTACAAGTTACAAGATTCTTACATCTTTAACCTTCAAATTTTATTAAGGAGAAATCATAAGTGAAAAATAATCCAACCATTGTAGAGATTACGGAAGAAATTTTGCAATCAATTCTCGCCACACCAAAAAAGCAAAGACGCATTAAAAGTTCTACTTTTTGGAAGAAATTCGGAATCGAAAGACGCTCAAAAGAGAAAATTGAAATCGTGAAAAAGGCTCTCGAAGAAAGCAGCATCTTTTTTGAATCGGATGAAGAGATCGGGATTGAAGCGATGGATAAAATGGTAAAACTTTCATATCTTGAGCCTCAACTTGCCGAAGTTTTCCAAAAGACCATCGAAAAATCTCCGAATCGAGATGACTCTTGGTTTGAAGCAATAGAGACGAGAGTTTTCGCCAGCGAACGCGAAGTTGAACAGTATTTTATCGCGCCAATTCTGAAAAACTTGGATTATACCGATGAAGATTGTGCTGTCGGTTTTCGTCTTAACATTTATAGCGGCGTGAAAAAAGAGAGGAAGGAAGTTGATTTTGCAGTATTTGACGGCTCGTTGCGCGAAAAAGAAAATGCTTTAATGGTTGTCGAAGCAAAATCAAGCGAGAAAAAATTAACCGACGACGCTTTCGGACAAGCGCGTTCTTATGCTTTTGCACTATCAACGCCTTATTATGTCGTTACCAACGGAAACCAAATTATAGTTTTCTTATTTCGCGGCGGTCAGGTCAAAGATAACGAAGTAATGACTTTTACTCGCCAAGAGTTACGCGAAAAATGGCAGGAATTTTATAAAATACTCTGTAAATCGTCGGTCATAGAAACCAAAAGAAAGATTAGAGACATAATGAATTCGTTGTAGGATGAAAGAAGTTAGATTGGAGGAAAAGAAAAATGAGTCAAACAATTTCAGCCGTTTATGAAAACGGAACATTGATTTTAGACGAACCTTTAGCCGTTTCTAACGGCGTAAAAGTTGAAATAATTGTCGTTCCGCCAAAAAAACAAGTTCAAGAAAAAACGCCCGCCGAAATTTTAGCGGAATTAGCGGCTCTGCCGATTGAAGGCAAAACCGATAAATTTTCGGGGCGCGACCACGACAAAATTCTTTACGGAGAAAATGGCGCACGATGATTTTTGTAGATACGGGCGGATGGTTCGGCAGTATCGTGCCGACTGATGAAAATCACGAGAAAGCCAGAGAATGGTTTCTGCAAAACCGCGAGCCTTTGATTACGTCAAATTATGTAGTTGACGAAACCCTGACGCTTTTCAAAGCGCGTGGCGAATACGAACGCGCTCTGCAAATCGGGGAAAGATTTTTCAACGGCTCGCTGACGAGCGTTTATGATTTGAACAGCAAGGACATTTTTGAGACGTGGAAAGTTTTCAAACAGTATTCCGACAAAGATTGGAGTTTTACCGACTGTTCAAGCAAAGTCGTGATGGAAAAACTCGGAATCAGCCGCGCTTTCGCCTTTGACATTCATTTCAGGCAATTCGGCGGTATCCTCGTCGTGCCGTAAAATCTAAAAATGTCCAATTCAATTTTAATCGTTGACGACGAGCGCGGAATTCGGGAGACTCTGCGCGGCGTTTTGGAGGATGAAGGATTCGATGTCGAAACGGTCGAATCGGGCGAAGCGTGTTTGAAAATAATTGAAACTGATAGTTTTGCGTGTCTTTTGCTCGACGTTTGGCTGCCGAAAATTGACGGACTGGAAACTTTGAAAAGGCTGCGCGAAAACGGGAACGATTCGGCGGTCGTAATGATTTCGGGACACGGGAATATCGAAACCGCCGTCAACGCGACGAAGTTGGGCGCGTTTGATTTCATCGAAAAGCCGCTTTCGATTGAGCGCACGGTTTTGACGGTCAGAAACGCGATTCGTCAGCGCGAACTCGAACTCGCCAATCGGAATTTGACCGAACAGTTATCCGAAGATTATGCGATGATCGGCGATTCGATTGCGATGCGGGCGTTGCGAAAACAAATCGCCATCGTCGCGCCGACCGACGGGCGCGTTTTGATTTCGGGCGAGTCGGGAACGGGAAAAGAATTGGTGGCGCGGGCGATTCACGCTGCATCGAAGCGAAAAAACGCGCCGTTCGTCGAAATAAATTCCGCCGCGATTCCTGAAGATTTGGTTGAATCAGAGCTTTTCGGACATTCCAAAGGCGCATTCAGCGGTGCATTGAGCGCGAAAAAAGGGAAGTTTGAAATCGCCGACGGCGGTACGCTTTTTCTCGACGAAATCGGTGATATGTCGCCGCGTGTGCAGGCGAAAATGCTGCGCGTCCTTGAAGAACAAAGGTTTGAATCAATCGGCAGCAATACGCCCGTCAAAGTTGATGTCAGAGTGATTTCGGCAACTAACAAACCGCTCGGCGATTTGATCGAATCGGGTGATTTTCGCGCCGATTTGTTTTATCGCCTGAACGTCATTCCGTTTCAGATTCCGCCGCTGCGCGAACGGCTCGAAGACGTGCCGCTTCTAGTTGAACATTTCAATCGAAAATTCTCCGCCGACTACGGCAAAAAGCCGAAAAACTTTACCGACGAAGCGATTAAAAATCTGCAAAATTACTCGTGGCTCGGCAACGTCCGCGAACTGCGAAACACGGTCGAGCGCGTCGTCATTATGCACGAAAAGCAAAAGGTCGCCGCCGCCGATTTGCCAGAACTAAATCAGAAAAAAGAAACGCCCGCCGCGTCGTTCCGTTTTCCATCTTTCAAAGAAGCGAACGATGCCTACCAGCGCGAATTTATCCAGCATAAACTCAGCGAATCGGACGGCAACGTCTCGAAAGCGGCGGACGCGATGGGCGTTGACCGCAGCCATCTCTACCGGCGAATGAAAAATTTGGGCATCAACGCTGACAAGGGAAAAAACGATTAAAAACGAAACGAACATTACAAGCGAATGACAACGGAAACTTCTTCATCTTTGGTAATTACAAGTTTTCTCAAACTGCCTGACAGAGTTTTTTAGACGTAAAAAGTCGTCATTGTTAAATTTGAAATTTAACAATGACGACTTTTTATTTTTTACTTTATACCTGCTATTTTGAGGAAAGTTTTACAATCCCTTTGCCGGAATCGGAATGTCGTCCGATGCGCCGAACTGCACACCGGTAAAACCTGCCGTCGAGCGCAGGAGATACCAAAAGCCGCCGCGATAAACGGCGATGTCGGCGCGTCCGTCGCCGTCGTAATCCGCCGGAACGGGCGTGTCCGAAGCGATGCCGAACGCGGTCGCCGCGAAAGAATTATTCGAGCCGCTTTGCAGGTAATACCACGCGCCGTTTGACGGGCGGAAAACGGCGATGTCGGTTTTGCCGTCGCCGTCGTAATCTGCCGGAACTGCGCGGTCGGTGCCGAGTCCGAAATTGATTGCCGTCAGCACATTGTTCCGCGAGTTTAAAACGTACCAACCGCCGTTTGACGGGCGGAACACGGCTAAATCGTTTTTGCCGTCGCCGTCGAAATCGCCGATGACCGGGCGGTCGTCGCCGAAGCCCCACGCGAAACCGGCAAATCCGCTGTTGGAACGCAAAAGATACCAGTTGCCGTCGGTGCGTCGAACGGCGATGTCGTCAACGCCGTCGCCGTCATAATCGCCTGCGACGGGCGTGTCCGAAGCGATGCCGAACGGTGTCGCGCTGAAAACGCCGTTCGGGTTGGAAAGCGTGTACCAAAAGCCGTTTGACGGGCGATAAACGGTATAATCCATTCGCCCGTTGCCGTCGAAATCGCCGACTGCGGGACGGTCGCCGTTTTGTCCGAAAGGCACGGCGCGGAATGCTCCGTTTGAGCTTTGCAAACTGTACCAAGTTCCGTTCGACGGTCGCCAAACGGTCAAATCTGCCAAACCGTCGTTGTCGTAATCGGCAACCGGCGTTTTTATTTGAGCGCAGTTGGAAAATTCCGAAGTGTTGCCGTTCGCGTCGGTCGCCGTCGCCGCAATGCACCGCGCAGTTGCTAAAGTGCGCGGTAAAGTCGTGGTAAAATTCGCACGGCAACCGGCGGGAACGGTAACAGTAGTCGTGCCGATAATCTGTCTTCCCTCACCGAAGCCGGACGCATCAGCCGTTTGATTCGCATAAAACGTCAGCGTGTAGTTTTGATTTGCTGTCGTGTTTATTGTGCCGACGATGCGGACGTTGCCTGCGCCCGACAAATTGACGGCGGAAATCGTCGGATAATTTTGTAGCGTGTTCACGCCGTTCTCACCGTCGCAGTTGTCGTTTGGCGTAACGCCGTCGCCGCCCAAATCAATTCCCAAACCGCCGTTGCTGTAAATCGCGTTGCCGGTGATTCGGTTTTCAGTCGAACTGATGTCCTGCACTGCCAGATTAACGCCGTTTCCGCTGTTAAAAGCAATCGTATTGCCCGCGCCCGCGCCGCCGATTTGACCGGAACGAAACGCGCCGACCATTCGCATTCCGTCGCCGCCGTTGCCCATTGTTTGGCTGAGGCTCGCATTCGTGCCGATGAAATTGTTTTGAAAAATCAGGGAAGCCGCGTTGTCGGAAAAAACGCCGTGACCGGTGTTGGCGGCGATGGTGTTGCCGGTAAATGTCGCGTCGCGCGTAAAACCGCCGGTGCCGCCGCTGGTGATAGACAGACCGATGCCGTTATTGCCGAGCGCGTTTGCGCCGGTTGCGTCCGTGCCGATCAGATTGTTGGAAATAATTGAGCCGGCAGTCCCATTTTTACAACAAAACTGTAAACCTCCGCCGGAGTTGCCGGAAATGACATTTTGGTCAATCAACAAATTCGGATTTTGCTGAGAGATTTTTAATCCGAAACCGCCGTTTGGAATCGCCGCGCTGCCCGCCGCGTTTGTCCCAATAAAATTTCCTAAAATTTTCATATCGGGCGTGATTCCCGCCGGTCCTATATCCAAACCGTTCGCGCCGTTGCCGGAAATTATATTTCGCGCTGACGGCGCAATGCCGCCGATAGTGTCGAAAGTGCCGTTCGAGGTTAAGTAAATTCCGTTGCGTTGATTGCCGAGCGCGGCGGTTCCGCTGACATTTGTGCCGACGCGGTTGCCTTGCACCAAAACGCCAATGCCGCCGGTCGGATTGATTCCCGCCCCGACGAAGAACGGCAAAGTTCCGGTTGTCCCGGAAACGACGTTGCCCGCGCCCGCCGTCGTGCCGCCGACTAAGATATTTTCACCTGCCGTTTGCACACCGAAACCCCTGTTGCCAAGCGCGATTGTGCCGGTAACGTCCGTGCCGATAAAATTGCCCTGTACACGGTTTGTTCCGCCGCTGCCGAAACTGCCCATAAAAACGCCGTCCCCACCGGCTCCGGTTGAAATGATGTTGCGTGCCGCGACGGTCGTGCCGCCGATTAGATTATTTCCGAAACCCGCCGCCACGCCGTAACCGTTGTTCGGAACGACGGCGGTTCCGGCGACGTTCGTCCCAAGCCGGTTGCCTTCGGCGATGCTGTTGCTGCCGCCGAAATTGATGTAGTAATTGTCAACATAACCGTTGGCGACGATGCCGCGAATCACGCAGCTGTCAACGAAGTTTCCCGAACGGTGCGACGCGGGAAACTGGTTAAAGATTCCGGTAAATTCGACAAAACCGCCCGCCTGCGTCGTGCCGTCAATCGTCAGCGGAGTAATAATTCCCTGTTGCGGCGTAATGAAGGAATTTGAAGGCGCAGCAAAATTAATCAGCGACGCGCCGCTGTTAAAACTCGCCTGCTGCCGCGCCGCCAAATATGTGCAAACGCCGGTGCAAGGAAGACTGCCGTCAACCGGACACGGCGCAATCGCGCAGATTCCGTCGCCCAATCTCGGATCGTCAACATTGGCGTTTGAAATAACCGTGAATGTTGACATCGGCGCGGTTTGCAGAACGGTCGGCGCAACCGAATTTTCGCGCATCACGACCAAATCACTCAGCGCGTCAATGTTCAAACGCATCGGCAAAATCGCCGTCGGACGGGAAGCGACATCGAGCGAAGCCGCGAGCTTGAAGGAAGAATGAGGGATGAGGGATGAAGGATGAATGAGACCATTTTCTTTTTCATCCTTTATCCTTCCGCCTTCATCCTTCCAACCGTCGCTCGTCAAAAGATAAATCCGCGAACCCTCGGCGACAATCAAAGTGTCAACCGAACGCGCCGAAACACGCGCCGTCAACATTACAGGCGCGACATCGCTTGATAAATTATTGGACAGCGAAACCGTTTTTTTGTCGCGCCACGAGTCAGAACCGCCTGCGTTAGCGGGCGGGTTTTCTCGCGTAGTTGAGCCGCCCGCTAACGCAGGCGATTCTGACTTTTCAAGCAGGTGAATCGCGCCGTCGTTTGAGAGCAAAGCGATTTCGTTTTTGGGAATTTCGTCTTTGATAAAATCGCCGACGGCGAGCGCGGCAATTTGAAAATCGAATCGGCGGCGCGTCAAATGAACCGCTTCCGCCTGTTTGCCGCTTTCATCAAAAAGAAGTTTTCGATCTCTGCCGCGTAAAATTGCGAGTTCGTTACCCGCCGCGATTGCCAAATCGTAACGCGCATCGCCTTCGATCAAATTGATGGCGAGCGATTTAATCGGTTGGGCAAAAGTGAAAATTTCCGGCTCGGCTTTCGACGCGCCGTGTGGATTTTCGTAAATCAGAAGCTGCGAATTCTGCTCTGTTTGGACGGCGACGATTAAATCGTTTATGCCGTCGCGCCGGTTGAAATCTTCGGCTAAAAAAGCGGTAACTTTTCCCGGCAGTTCGACTCGTTTCGACAAAACGAATTCGCCGCGCCCGTCGCCGCTCAAAAAATAAATCGCTGCTTCGTTTCGCGCCGCCGCCGCGAGATCGAAATGTCCGTCCGCGTCGAAATCGCCCGTCGCCAAAAACTCGGGAGTTATCGGCAAACTGAATATCTGCGCCGGACTTAAAAAAGGCGCGTCGGTGTATTCGCCGCGAGTTTTGCGTTCTTTGGCTTCGGGCGCGTTCGGATAAACCGCGTCAACATTGCCGCGCAGAAACGTCGCCGCGCCCGAAATTTCATTCGCGTAACCCGTAACGATGTCGGGCGTGCCGTCCTCGTCAAAATCCGCCGTCGTGATGGAAATCGGACGGCTGTTCGAGTTTTCAAAACTCGCCCGTAATTCTGCCGCGCCCGCGAAATCGGTGATCAAGTCTTCGCCGTCCCGCACGTTAATCCACGGGTTGCCGCGCCCTTCGGCTGAAATCCGGGTTTGTCCGCTCCACCTTGCCAACTGCGTTTTCGGCGGCGTTTCGGCGGCTGATTTCTCCGAACGAGACAGCCAAACCATTGTTGTCAAAGCGAGAATTATTGCCGCCGCGAGCCAGCCGAATTTCTTGAAAAAGCGCGATGTCGTCGTAATTTTTTTCATTTCTTTGTACCTCAAATTTAAATTTCCGGAAACTGCAATGATTCTGGCTTGACCTGGCTTCAAAAATCTTCAACACTACAATCAAAATTTCTCAAAAGTTTTCAAAATTCTATGATTGACCTTTCAGAATCGAAGGTTTATGAATTTGAAGAATTTCGCCTGGACGCGAAAAGCCGACGGCTTTACCGCCGCGAAACGGGAACGGTCGTGCCGCTCACGCCGAAAGCCGTCGAATTACTGCTCGTTTTAATCGAAAATAAAGGGCGAATTACGTCGAAAGACGAACTGCTCGACACAGTTTGGGGCAATTCGTTCGTCGAAGAATCGAATCTTTCGCAGACGATTTTCGTGCTGCGGAAAACTCTCGGCGAAAATACGAAAGAGCCGCGCTTCATCTTGACCGCGCCGAATCGCGGCTATCAATTTATCGCGCCCGTCATCGAAACCGGAACGGGCAACGAGATTTTGGAAGAAAGTTTTTTATCCGATTCTCAACCGTCAAAAATCGCCGATTCCAAATCGCCGATTTCAAATCCAAAATCCAAAATCCAAAATCCAAAATTGGTTTGGTCCGCCGCGCCGCTCGTTTTGCTTTTAGCGTTCGGCGTTTATTGGTTTTATCCGGCGGCGAAACCGGCGACTTTGCGCGAGATTAAAAGTATCGCCGTTTTGCCATTTGAAGATTTGAGCGCGGAGCAGACGGAAAAATATCTGGGCGTGAGTTTGGCGGACGCGCTGGCAAATAAATTCGGCGGGTTAAAACAAATCACCGTGCGCCCAACGCGGACGGTTCTGAAATATGCCGACAGCCGCGAAGAGACGAGCGTCATCGGGCGCGAATTGCAGGTTGATGCCGTGCTTGACGGACGCATTCAGCGCGTCGGTGAACGGATTCGCGTCAGCGTACAGCTCGTTCGCACTTCGGACAATCAGACGATTTGGACGGAAAATTTCGACGATCAGTTTACAAACTTTTTCGCCGTACAGGATTCGATTAGCCAAAAGGTCGCCCAATCGCTGGCATTGCAGATTGACGAAAAGGAACGCGAAAAATTCAACCGGCGCGGGACGGAAAACGCGGCGGCTTATCAGGAATATCTGCTCGGACGATTTTTCTGGAATAAACGCTCGGCGGACGATTTAAATCGCGCCGTCGAACATTTCAAACGCGCCGTCGAACTCGACGGAAATTTCGCCCAAGCCTACGCCGGACTCGCCGAAACACACGCGATTTATCCGTTCTACGCGGTCGTCGAAGACAAAGAATCGCTGCCGAAAGCCCGCGTCGCCGCCGCCCGCGCATTAGAGATTGACGGCGAACTCGCTGAAGCCTATACCGTCATCGCTTACGTCCAGTCGCAGTATGATTACAACTGGAACGAGGCGGAAAAATCGTATCTCCGCGCCATCGAATTGAACCCGAATTACCCGACGACCAGACAATGGTACGGCGAGTTTCTGGCTTTTCAAAACCGCACCGACGAGAGTCTGGCGCAAATGCGAAAAGCCGTCGAACTCGACCCGACCTCGCTTTCGACCAACACCGCATTGGCTTTGACGTATAATGCCGCACGGCAGTTTGAAAAGGCTCTGGAAATTACCGACAAAGTTTTGCAGATGGACGCGAATTTTACTGTCGCGCAGCATTACAAAGCCCGCGCTTTGTTTTTTTCGGGCAGACGCGAAGAAGCCTTTGAGATTTACCGGAAAGTCATCGCCGCCTCAAACGGCAGCGCGTATTTCAAAGCCGATTTGGGCTGTCTTTACGGAAAAGCGGGAAATGCGTCGGAAGCCCGAAAAATCTTAGCCGAACTCGATGAAACGGCGAAAGAAAAGCCGGTTTCGCCGTACTATTTTGCAATGGTTTACGTCGGATTAAACGAGCGCGAAAAAGCCTTTGAGTATTTACGAAAAGCCGTCGCCGAACACGACAATAACGTCATCGTGCTGAAGGTCGGCGCAAATTTCGATAACGTCCGCGACGACCCGCAATTCGTCGAAATTCTGCGGAGCGCAAATTTTTAACCGCGTTCGTCAAAGCTGACACATTTTTCGACCGTCTGCGCGACGAGCGGCTTTACCGGGAATTTTTGCGAAAAATGAACTTGGAATAAATTAAACCGGAAAACGAAAATGCCGCGATTATAAATTTATAATCGCGGCATTTTCGTTTTTAAGTTGTAACTCAACGAATCGTTGTCGCGTAAGATACGGCAGAAAAATTCAACTCCTTCACGTCTTCGTTGACCGATATGACGCGCGTCGGTGAAGTGAATCTGTATCGCCGGTTGCTGACCGAGACGATGTAAGTTCCGCCGGACTCTACTTCCTCGAACGAATACGCGCCGGAAGCGTCGGTTGCGGCGCGGCGCGTGTTTCCCTGAGTATCGGTCAAAGTTACGACGACGTTTTCAATGCCGAGTTTTTTGGCGGTGAGAACTCGTCCGCGAACCGAAGCATTCGCGCCGGTCGGTGCAAAACCCGATAAAATCGCGCCGGTTCGGGCGGGCAGAGTTACCGTGATCGTGCCGTTTGAAACCGTGTGTGTGCCGTCCGGGGCGAACGAAGAATTTCCCAGTTCGTCGGTTAAAGTCATACCGTTGGCGTAATATGCGCCGACCGGGATCGTCGCTGTGTTGGAGGTTGTGCCGTTATTCATCACGACCAAAACTTTATTAGCCGCGTCCGTGCGAATGAAGGCAAAAGTATTATTGTCAGTCGCATTCGCCGTCGTATCGCCCGTGAAAAGCGTCGCGTAATCGCCCGTTCGCAGCGACGAATAACTGCGCCGTAAAGCCCCGAGCCGACTGTAAAAACTGATTAAGCTCGAATCAGCCGGACCGTAAATGTTCGTGCTGCCGTTCTCGTCCGACCAGGGATATGGAGCGCGATTATACGGATCGTCTTCTGCCAAACCACTCCCGGAATTACCAAACGAAGGCGCGTTGATGCCGGCTTCGTCGCCGTAATAAACCATCGGTGCGCCGATGTATGTGAATTGGAAAATCGCGGCGAGTTTCATTCGCGCGACGGCTTCCGCCGACGATTCAAACGAGTTTTTCAGTGTGAAAAGAGCGCGGTTGGTGTCGTGCGAATCAATCAGATTGAGCATCGAACGCTGCGCCGGAAGCGGATAATCTTCCCGAATCGCCTGCATTGCGCGGCTGAACTGCGACGGCGTTAAGCCGACGATTTTGTTGTTGCCGCTGTTGTCGTTGTCTTGAAAATCGAAGCCGCGAGCAAAGCCCAAAACATTTTTGCGGAAACGATAATTCATCACGCCGTCGAGTTGGTCGCCCGCGAGATATGAACTGGCATCCTGAAAAACTTCGCCGATGAGCGGTCCGTCAGCTTTATAAGATTTTGCGTAGCCGCGATATTCGTTCCACCACTGATGCGAGATGTCGGGCGCGACATCGAAACGCCAGCCGCTTGCGCCGCGATCATACCAGTATTGCGTAACATTTGTGGTCGGGGTGCGATAGAAAAAATCTTTGACCGCCGCGCTTTCGGTGAACGCGGGCAAACCGCCGAATCCGAACCAGCCTTCGTAATCAATAATCTGCGGCGTTAAATCCGGGCGATATTGGCACGGCACGTTGTTATTGAAAAAGTTGAACAATCCGCGATACGGCGAAGACAGACTTTCACACGCGCCGTTGTTGCCCGGAATGCGGTGATAATAATCGAAATACTCGCTGTCCTGCGACATATGATTCCAAACGCCGTCGAGAATGATTTTCATTCCGCGCTGATTCGCCGCCGTAACCAGATTTTGAAATGCCGCGTCGCCGCCGAGTTCGGGCGCGATGCCGAGAAAATCGTCCGCGTCGTAGCGGTGATTCGATCTGGCTTTGAAAATCGGGTTGAGATAAATCGCATTAAAGCCCAAACCTTTGATGTAGTCGAGTTTATCCTGCACACCTTTCAGATCGCCGCCGTAAAACTGCGCCCCGTAAGCGTTATTGTTGCTGGTCGCGCGCGGATCAACCATCCGCGTATTCCAAATCGTTTGAATGATATTATCGCTCGTCGCGCCGCCGTAAAGATTCGGGCAGCCGGTCGTATTTCCCGCCCGACACCAATCGTTCGTGATGTCGCCGTTGCGAAAACGGTCGGGGAAAATTTGATAAACCGAAGCGTTTTGCAGCCACGAAGGAGTCGTAAAATTCGCGTCATAAACCGTTAACTGAAACGACGAAAACGGTTCACCCGGCGAAGCCGCGCCGTCGCCGCCCTGACCGAGATTGTCGTGGTCGTCAGAATATGCGTCGCTGTAAAAAGCCGTCGTCGCGCCGTCGGCGATGCGGAATTTGTAATAAATAATCGAAGGCGTTGACGGTGCGGTATAGTTGATCGAATAAACATCATACGTCGTGCCGTTTTCCGTCCGATTTTCCAGAAAAGTCATCGGATATTCAACCGCCGCGTCGGTCGTGTCGGTCTGCGGATTGTATTTATAAACTTTCAGATAAACATTGGAAACGTCCAACAAATCCGTGCGAAATTTCAAATTCACCGTCGTTCCGGTCGTTACCGCGCCGAACGGCGAACGATAATAGCTGTCGAAAGTGTCGTGTTTCAAACCGAGATACTGAATGTTGCTGCTGGTAACGGCTTGGTCGAGCGAAAAAGGTTTGGTCGCCGAACCGTTCGCCGTGTTGAGAACGGCGTAATAGCGGTCATAATTTCCCGGCGAAGTGCCGCCCGCGTTGCCCTGCGGAACTTGCGCGTAGATATTGCTGCCGTCGGAAACATACGCCAGAAACAGAAACGAAGCCGGTCGCCCGCCGCCGTTCGTGATAATTGACCAAGGAATCGCCAATTCGCGGACACTACCTGCGCCGGAAGCGTAAGTTCCGAAATTGGTGATCTGCGAATTCCATCCGTTCGCGCCGTTCGCCGTTCGATAATCGCGGTAGCCGTCTTTAAAATAACCGCGAAAATCGGCGCGAAACGGAAAGTTTCCGATGTTCGTGCCGTCGTAATTCAAAGCGGCAACCGTGCCGTTGGCATCCGTTCCGCCGTTCGGCGGCGAAACCGGATTATAATCAACCGCGATCACCGCGCCCTGTCCGAGATCGGCGGCGGTTACGGCGACGTAAAGATTGGAATCATCCCACGTCAAAAACCACGTTTGTCCGAAAGCGGTATTTTTTTGATTTTGACCGTCGGCGTGAACGCCGTATTCGTTCGTCGAAATCGTACCGTTAATCGTCGGCGTGTTAAATTGTGCTTCGACTTTGGAAAAAACGGCAAAGACGCAGACTAAAATTGCTAAAAATTCGACAATTCTCTTCATATTTTTGTTTATTTGGGAAAGTTTGTTTGATAACAAAACAAAGTCTAATAAATTCCGTGTTAAATTTCAAATGAAAAACGCGCTGAATTTAAATTCAGCGCGTTTTTTGATTCGACGAAATTACAGCAGATTCGGGTTTTGTATATATATTTTTTTGAAGGCAGAAACCCGCGCGTGAGCAAGGGTGCAAAAGTTCAGGCTGAAGCACCCTTGCTCACGCGCGGGTTTCTGCCCCGGACACCAATCTCGAATTTGCTCTAAATCGCTTGCCTATGCGCCCGCCGGAGCCAGTTTTTCGGCGACTTCGGCGGTTGAAGCGGCGGAAATTTCGTCGGTTTCTTTAATCAGCGATTCGTTGACGATTTTTTCCTGTTCCAGATTATGAATCGCGTAACTGCCGGTTGCCGGTGAAGCAGAAGCGTCGCGTCCGACATAGCGCAGAGTTTTTTCGCCGCGAATTTCTTCCAGACGATTTTCGACAAACGTCCAGCCGCCCATATTTTTCGGTTCTTCCTGAGTCCAGAAAACTTGTTTGGCGTTCGGGTATGACGCAAAAATTTCCTGCAATTTTTCTTTCGGGAACGGATAAAACTGTTCCAATCGAACAATCGCCACGCGGTTATCTTCTGCGTCTTCGCGTCCCGCTTCCAAATCGTAGAAAACTTTGCCGGAACAGACGACGATACGTTTGACCTTCGACTTATCCTTAATTTTCGCGTCGTCGAGAACCGGATTGAATCCGCCGTTCGTCAAATCTTCGACGGTTGAACTCGCCGCCGGAAGTCTCAATAAACTTTTCGGTGTCATCACGATCAGCGGTCGGACGATTTCCTGTTTGACCTGTCGGCGAAGCAGATGAAAATACTGCGCCGGAGTTGACGGATAGCAAACCTGCAAATTATTTTCCGCGCAAAGCTGTAAATATCGCTCCAAACGCGCCGAAGAATGTTCAGGACCTTGCCCTTCGTAACCGTGCGGCAATAACATCACGAGGCGACATTTCTGCTGCCATTTGTCTTCGCTCGAAGATATGTATTGGTCAATGATTACCTGCGCTCCATTAGAAAAATCGCCGAACTGCGCTTCCCACATCACCAGATCGTTTGGCGAAATGACCGAGTAGCCGTATTCAAAACCGAGAACGCCCTGCTCCGAAAGCGAACTGTCATAAACATAAAATCGCGCCGCCGGATTATCCGCGTTGCGAAGTTCCGTCAGCGGTGTCCAGCGTTCGCCCGTCAAAGTGTCATACATCGAAGCGTGTCGCTGCGAAAACGTGCCGCGCCCCGAATCCTGACCGCTGAGACGAACGGGAACGCCGTCCAAAACGAGCGAGCCGAACGCAATCGCTTCGGCGTAACCCCAATCCATCGGCGTTTCACCGGTTCCCATTTTGGCGCGTTTGCCAAGTTGCCCGACCATTTTCGGATTAACGTGAAAACCTTCGGGGACGAGCGAGATTTTCTCCGAAACCTGCGTCAGAAGTTCTTTTGAAATTGCTGTTTCTAATACTTTCGAGCCGTCTTCATCTTGAATCGAATCGGGAAGTTTGGCGCGTTTCGGTTTCTCGACGGCGATTTGTTTTGCTCTCGCTAAAATGTCTTCGTATTTGCCGATTACCGCGTCAGTCATCGCTTTTAAATCGTCTTCCGTGATGACGTTTTCGCGGATCAACTGTTGCGCGTAAAGATGGCGAACGCCCGGATGCGCTTTGACTTTGGCATACATTACCGGCTGCGTATAGCTCGGTTCGTCGCCTTCGTTGTGTCCGAGACGGCGAAACCCGACCAGATCAAGCACGACATCTTTGTTGTATTCCTGCCGGTAGGCAAGCGAAATTTGAATGACTCGATACGCCGTTTCCGGGTCGTCGCCGTTGATATGGAAAATCGGCGTTTGCGTAATTTGCGCCGCGTCGGTCGAATAAATCGAACTGCGCGAAGCCTTCGGGGAAGTCGTGAAACCGATTTGATTATTAACGACCAGATGAATCGTGCCGCCCGTTCCGTAACCGTCCAAATTTGCCAACTGCAAGGTTTCCATCACTGTTCCCTGACCGGCAAACGCCGCGTCGCCGTGCAGAAGAACCGGCAAAACTTTATCAATCACCGATTCGCGCGTTTGCTGTCTGCCGTTTCTCAATTCGTCCTGACGGGCGCGAACCATTCCTTCGACGACCGGATTGACGAATTCGAGATGCGACGGATTGCAGGAAAGCTGAATCCGAATATCTTTTCCGGCTTTCGTTTTTCTGGTTCCGACTGCGCCCTGATGATATTTCACATCGCCTTCGTCGGCAGGGAAGGACGGGTGCGAAGTTCCCTCGAAAATCGTAAAAATGCGTTCCGCCATCGAGTAATCAACGATGTTTGAAAGAACATTCAAACGCCCGCGATGCGCCATTCCGAGATAAATTTCATCAACACCCTGCGCCGACGCGCTTTCGACGAGCTGGTCGAGCATCGGAATCATCGTCTCCGTGCCTTCGAGCGAAAAGCGTTTTTGCCCCAAATATTTTTTGTGCAGAAACTGTTCAAACTGCTCGGCTTCGATCAGCTTTTGCAGTAATTCTTTTTTCGTTTCAGCCGGAAGCGGTTTCGTATCAACAAACTGCTCGCGCACCTGCTGGCGAATCCATTGTTTTTCCTCGCGGCTCTGAATGTGGCGGTATTCGATGCCGACTTTGCCCGTGTAAGCCTTTCGCAGAATCTCTAAAATCCGCCGCAGCGTCGCCGTTTTTTCGCCGTGCAAACCGCCGGTGATAAATTCGCGGTCTAAATCCCAAATCGTCAAACCGAAATTTTCCAGATCGAGTTCGTCGGCGTGATGCGAAGTCATATTCAGCGGATCAATGTCCGCCAAAAGGTGTCCGCGTGTGCGGTAAGCGTTGATAAGCTGCAAAACATTCGCCTGTTTTTCGATACGCTCGCTGAAATGATCGCCGCCGAACAGCGACGGGTTGAAATCCTGCGCCCAGCGAAGCGGCGCGTAATTAATTTCCAAATCCTTGAAAATCTCGTCGTAAAAATCGTGCTGTCCGAGAATGAATTCGTTGATTTTCGCCAGAAACAATCCCGATTCCGCGCCCTGAATCACGCGGTGATCGTAAGTCGAAGTCAAAGTAATCACGCGGCTGATACCGATTTGCGACAACGCCGCCGGCATCATCGCCTGATATTCCGCCGGATAATCAATCGCGCCCGTCGCAATAATCGCGCTCTGCCCGGACATCAAACGCGGATTCGACGAAATCGTGCCGAGCGTTCCCGGATTCGTCAGCGAAATCGTCGTGCCTTGAAAATCGTCAATCGTCAGTTTGCCGTCGCGGGATTTTTTGACGACTTCGTTATAAGCGGCGAAAAATTCCGCAAAGTTCATCTTGTCCGCGCCTTTGATGTTCGGCACTAAAAGATTACGCGAGCCGTCTTTTTTCTCGATGTCAATCGCAATCCCAAGATTCGTATTTTCGTGTTCGAGCCGCGAAGGTTTGCCGTCAACCACGCCGAAACCGACGTTCAACTGCGGATAAGTTTTAATCGCTTTAACAATCGCCCACGCGATAACGTGCGTGAACGAGACTTTTCCGCGCCCGCCGGATTTCAGATGCTCGTTAATAATCGTGCGATTCTCGACCAGAACCTTCACCGGCATATTGCGAACGCTCGTCGCCGTCGGCACGGTCAAACTCGTCTCCATATTCTCGACGATTTTCTTCGACGCGCCCGTAATCGCTCTGACTTCCGTGTCTTTTCCGACGGCGACGCTCGGCGCAGCTTTCGCCGTCGCCGTTTCGACTTTCGCGGCTGGCTTCTGTGCCGCTGTCGGCGCGCCGTTGGTCGCTTCGCTTTTCGGCTGACTGCTGACCGCCGACTGCTGACTGCCGCCGTTCTCCGCCGTCGCGTTGCCGTTCAGCAAATCGCCGAAAAACGTCCGCCACGATTCATCAACCGTGTTCGGGTCGGCTTGGAAACGACTCAATAAACCTTCGACGTAGGAAGCATTCGCGCCGAAATTCTCGGCGATGTATTCGGATAAATTGGTAACTTTTTCGCTCACTTTTTTATGACCTCTTTTGAAAATAGCCGGATTGAAGAATAATTTTAGCGCAAAAATAATTAAAACATAAACGAAGCCGAAGTTTTACCAAAAAATGCCGACAAAAAAGCCGGACTCGAAAGTCCGACCTTTTTGTTGCGGGAAAAAAGAAGTAGAGGAATAGCGTCGGAGTTTTTTACGGAGCCGGCAACATACTGACGGTGTTGTCGCCTAACCAACTGCTGAGTGCTTCTGCGCCGCCGTCGCTGATTAAAACACCGTCGGAAATCAACACGCCGTCGCTGATTAAAACGCCGTCGCTGATGAGAACGCCTTGCCCGTTGATAAACGGAGTCGGCGAGCCGCCCATCGTGTTGGCACTCATATAAAGTGTTCCGTCGGAAATCAGAACGCCGCTGCTGTTGATTTTGATTGCGCCTTGATAAAGATTCAAAGTGCCGGAAGTTTTCGTCGTTGATTTGGTCAAAGTGCTTCCCGAAAAAGGAGTTCCGTCGGAAATCAGCACGCCGCTCGAATACATTCCCTGATATTTATTCATCAAGTCGTTGCCGTAAAGAAAGCCGTAATTAGTGATAACACCTTTACCCCAATTAACGGTTTCTCCGGCAATCGTGCTGGTTTGCGCGGTCGGCAGCGCGGCGGAAAGCATCGCCGAACCGTTGGTTGTGGGCAAAGTTGTTTTGACCAAATTGGCGATTCTGACTGCGCCGTCGGCGTTTAATTCGCCTGCGCCTTGTTCCAAAGTGTTGAAATTTTTCAAAGGCTGTGCCGAATACATCAGGATCGCTTTGACAAGGCTCGGAGTCAGATTCGGACGAACTTGGAGCATCAGCGCGACTGCGCCCGAAACGACCGGAGCCGCCATCGAAGTTCCGCTGCAATACTGATAACCTTTGCGATTCACGCCGCTGCCCGAATCTATGTAGGGCGAAACTTGCAGCGTCGGATAGTCATAAACCAGTTTGTTTTTGTAATAAATCCAACCCGTCGCGGTGTCGGTATAAGCCGTTCCCATAGATTCCGGCGCGATCAGTTTATTTCCCGGCGCAACCAAATCGGGTTTGATCAAATTGTCATATTTTCTCGCGCCGTTTGCCAATGTTTTATAGCCGCGCGTCGGACCGCGTGAACTGTAAGTGGCAACCGTATCGTCCGAACGAATGTCCGTGCCGTAAGTGTTGACCGCGCCGACCGTGATGACCGACGGCTCGATTCCGGGTGAACCGATGCCGCCGTAAATTGCCGCGCCGTTGGCATCTTTGCCGTAGTTTCCGGCGGAAGCAACGACGACGATTCCGGCATTAAAAGCGCGCCGCGCCGCTTGGCACAACGGATCATTTGAATAAGAATCCTTCGCGCCCGTGCCGAGACTCATATTGAGAACGCGAATGTTGTAAGCCGTTTTATTGGTAATCGCCCAATCAATCGCCGCGATGACGCTGCTCGACGCGCCTTTGCCGGTGTCATCTAAAACTCGCAGGTTTAAGAGATTTGCGCTCGGCGCAGTGCCGTTGTAATAGCCTGAATTATTGTTGCTGAAAATATCTGTTCCCGCCGCGAGTCCGGCAACGTGCGTGCCGTGTCCGTATAAATCGGAAGTGCTGGTATTGCCGGTCAGAAAAGATTTTTCATAAACAACCCGCGAAGTAATCAGCGGTTTGAAATCGGCGTGGTTGGATTCGATTCCGCTGTCGAGAATTGCAATCCCGATACCGTTGCCGCCGATGGTCGTGTTGGCAATCAACGCCCGCACCAATGATGAGCCGGTTGTCGTTTCAACGTGACCGTTAGATTCTGTTACGCGGTCGGGCGAGATATACGCGACGTTTTCGTCCGCGATAAGTTCTTGAATTTTTGAAAGCGGCAATTCCGCGCTGACCAAGCCTAAATTGCTGAATGATTTTTTGAATTGACCGTTCAAACTCTGTAATTTGGATTTGACCGACAAAGCGCGTGATTTATTCGACCGAACTTCGTCGGCAAACATTTGTGCTTTCGAGTTTTGACTGATTTCATCACCAAGAAAATTATTGATTTCGGTGGCAGGTTTTAACTGGATGATGACTTTTTGCGCTTCGTCAGCGCGAAAGCCGTATGATAAATTGTCCACGCTTTCCTGTAAATCCGGCGCGATTTTGCTGTTTGGCGTAAAATCCGCCGACTCGACCGCTTTTATTTCAACCGGCAATGTCCGGCTTTTGAATGTCTGCGCCCGGACATCGAAGGCAGCCGTCTGAAAGCAAAAGGCAGACAGCAGCATTGCGGCGGTGAGTCGTTTTGAATTAGGTTTGTTAATCATTTTGTTTTCTGAATCTAAAATTTCGGCAAACTGCCAGCGGGCAATCCGAAAAGGTAGTGGCAACGCCTGTGCCGCCGCATCGAAATCTGAACAAGCCAGGAAACACGGGCGTTTGGAAAGTTTGAGACGTTTTTACCTTAAAGATGATTCGTTCAACCTGACCGCTAATCTGACCGACCATCTGACCGATTGATATAAGGATATGAAAAAAAAAAAGGTCAGGCTGTGAAATGCCTGACCTTAAAAAGGAGGAGAAAAATCGTCGGCACCTTTACGGCGCGGGCTGCATCGCCGGTGTGTTGTCGCCGAGCAGTGCCTGTGTCGAATAAGAATTCCCGTCGCTGATTAAAACTCCGTCGGAAATCAGCACGCCGTCGCTGATTAACACGCCGTCGCTGATTAGAACGCCCTGCGCGTTGTAAGTCGGCGACGGACTGCCGCCCATCGCATTCGAGTTGATAAATAATGTGCCGTCGGAAATCAGCACGCCGTTGTTTTTGATCGCGCCTTGATAAAGGCTCAAAGTGCCGTTCGTTAAGGTCGTTGATTTGGCAATCGTGCTGCCCGAAAACGGAGTCGAATCGGAGATCAAAACGCCGTTCGCATACATTCCCTGCCATTTATTCATCAGGTCGTTGCCGTAGAGAAAGCCGAAATTGGTGATGACACCTTTGCTCCAATAGACGGTTTTTTCGGCGATGACGCTGGTTTGCGACGCGGGCAGCGCGGTTTTCAAAAGAGCCGCGCCGTTGGTTGTCGGCATCGTCGCTTTGATCAGACGGGCGATGCGAACCGCGCCGTCAATGTTTAATTCGCCCGCGCCCTGTTCCAGCGAATTGACGTTGGGCAAAGTCTGCGCCGAATACATCAAAATCGCTTTGATCAGATTCGGGGTTAAATTCGGATTGACTTCGGTCAGCAACGACGCTGCGCCTGCGACGACCGGAGCCGACATCGAAGTTCCCGAAAGATACATCAACTTATCGGTGTTCGCCGTGTCGTCGCCGACGCGCAAAGACGGATTGTTTCGCGCCAGATAATTTTCCGTGCCGTTGTAATAAGCGCGGGCGGCGATCAGTTTATTGCCCGGAGCGATTAAGTCCGGCTTCATCAAGTTGTCGTATTTTCTCGCGCCGTTCGCCAAAGTAACGTAGCCGCGCGTCGGACCTTTGGAACTGAAAGTGGCGACCGTATCATCCGAACGATACGACGTTCCCATCGTATTCACCGCGCCGACCGTGATGACCGACGGCTCGATTCCGGGTGAACCGATGCTGCCGAATTGTTTGTTGCCGTTCGCGTCTTTGCCGTAATTTCCGGCGGAGGCGACGACGACGATGCCGGCATTGACCGCACGGCGGGCGGCGATGCACAGCGGATCGTTTTTATAACTATCCTTCGCGCCGGTTCCCAAACTCATATTGATAACGCGAATGTCCCAGCCGATTTTATTCGCCACCGTCCAATCGAGCGCGGCTATCAAATTGCTGACCGCGCCGGTTCCCGTGCTGTTTAGAACGCGCAGATTGATTAGATTCGATCCGGGCGCAACGCCTTCATACGCCGAATTGTGCAAAGCCCAATCGCCCGCAATCAACGACGCGACGTGCGAACCGTGTCCATATGGGTCGCCCGTAATGTTCTGTCCGGTAAAATCTTTGCTGAATTTAACCTTTGCGCCGTTGGCGGCTTCCGCCGTCCAGTTGAGCAGTTTGTGATTCGTATCTATGCCGCTGTCAATGACGGCGATGTGTCCGAGACCGCCGCCGAGCCAGGTATTCGGGTCGCTGTCGTTGTTGTCGGAAATTCCGCTGTTATACCAGCCGGTCGTTTCCGCGACGTGACCGAATGTTTCGATTTCGCGGTCGGGCGAGATGTAGGCGACGTTTTCGCTCTGCGCCAGTTCGCGGATTTTGGACAGCGGCAGTTCCGCGCTGACCAAGCCGAGATTGTTGAATGATTTTTTGACGCTGCCCGCGACTCTCGTCAAATCCGAAACCATAAATCCGGCTTTCGTTTTGTTGCTGCGAACTTCCTGCGCGAACATCTGCTTGCGTTCGACTTCGCTCAGGTTGTTGCCGGACATTTCATTAAGCGCGGTGTCGGCTTTTAATTGAATAATCACCCGCTGGGTTTCTTCGGCTTGCCGCCCATAGAAATAAGCGTCGGTTTTTTCCGCCAGATCGGGAGCGATTTTGCTCGCCAGCGGCAAATCCGGCAGATCAATCGTCGTAACTTCCGCCGCGACGATTGGCTTCTCCGCGCCTTTACGAAATTGCGCGCTGATGTTGAGCGAAAGCGGCTGCGCCGACATCGCCAGCAAAAGCATCGCCGAATAAATTTTTTGGGAGTTAAATTTGTTGATCATTATATTTTCTTGCTAACTGCTTATTAGTGTTTGCAGACGCGAGAGCAATTAACAAGAATTATGCCAATCAAAAAAAGACGGTTTTATCCAATAAAGACGGACATTAGAACGAAACAGGCGAATCTTTGCGAGGTTGCCGGGTTTGCCATTTTGATAGAACGGCGCGAGGTTTTCAATCATTCTGACCGAACGAACTTGGCGGAAATTGAAAAATCCGGTCGGGCAAAATTTAATTCTGCCCGACCGGATTTTCACGCGCTTCTAACGAAAGCGATTCTTTTTTAACTCTTCTGTTTTTCGATGTAACCCTTTTCGGTAAGCTGCCGTCCCATTTCCGCGCCGAGCGCGTTCAGAGCGTTTGCTGGACGAATCATCACTTCAAAATCAATGATCTTCCCGTCCGCGTCGAGTTCGATTAAATCAACGCCGCGCAGGGAAAATTCGCCGACTTTCGCTTCAAATTCCAAAGCCCAATGAAAATCGTTTTTAATTTCGCGGACGTATCGAAAATCCGCGAAAATTTCCGTAACCGTCAGCAAAATCGCCGTCGTCATTCGCCTGCCTTCCTTCGGTTTCCAGACGAACGGCGAGTGAAATTTCACGTCGTCGTGCAGAATCAACGCTAGTTTTTCCGCGTCCGGCGTTTCGATAAAGTCGTGCCAGACTTGATAAGTTTTCGAGTGCGCTTCGTTCATAAAATTATTTTTTCGGGCGCAGTGATTCAAACATCTGCATTACCTTATCGCGCGGCAGTTCGGTGAACAAATTAAACTGTCCCGCGCTCGTCAAACTCGCGCCGCCGTCTAAATAAAGTACTTCGCCCGTCAAATAAGAACTCAGATTCGACAGCAGAAAAACCGCCATATCGGTCAATTCGTCGTGTTCGCCGACTCTTTGCAGCGGAATCAGTTTATACATTTTCTCCGCCAATCTTTCGTCCGGCATCAAACGCGAATTCGCGCCTTCGGTCGGAAACGGTCCCGGCGCAATCGCGTTCAGTCTAATTCCGTAAACGCCCCATTCCGCCGCGAGCGATTTCATCAGCGCGACGATCCCGGCTTTGGAAACCGCACTTGGAACGAGAAACGCGCTGCCGTGTTCGGCGTAAGTCGTTACGATGGACATCACACTTCCGGCGTGTTTTCTTTCAATCCAACGCCTTCCGCAACTTTGCGTCGCGTAAAACGAGCCGTAAAGGTTTGTCTTAACAATCGCGTCGAAGCCGTTCGGCGTTAACTGCTCGGTCGGCGCGAGAAAATTTCCCGCCGCGTTGTTGACGAGTTTCGTAACATTTCCCTGCCGCGCTTCGGCTTCGACGATCATCGCTTCGACCGCTTCGGCTTCTTTGATGTTGCACGAAATGCCTTCCGCCTGCCCGCCCGCGTCAACTATTTCCTTTGCCGTCGCCAGCAGCGGTTCTTCGCGCCTGCCGCAAATCGTAACCTTTGCGCCGAGCGTCGCAAACCGCATCGCCATCGCTCTGCCCAAACCCGTGCCGCCGCCCGTTACAATGATGTGTTCGTCTTTGAAAATTTCCTGATTATAAAGTTCCGCCATTAAATTTTTCCTTTCGTTTTGTGTTAATTTATGAATGTCCCGATGCGAAACTATAAGATAATTTGAAGACGCTTTGCAACGATTGATTCTATAAAAAGAAGGAAAAACATCTGAAATTCAAACTTCCCGAAATTCCGCCGCCGAAACTTATCAACACCCTGCGTTCTTATAATCTGCTGCCCGCGATTGTTTTTATGCCGACGCGCCGCCGCTGTGATGAGGCGGCGACCGAAGTCGCGCTCGATAAATCGCAACAGGCGGACGCGGAAAAGCAGGCTAAACGGCAGGAAATTTATCAGGAGTTTCTCGAAGTCTTTCCCGAAATCAAAACGCATAAACATCGCAAGATTTTAATCAACGGCGGCATCGCGGCGCATCACGCGGGACATATTCCGGCGTGGAAACTGTTGGTCGAACGGATGATGTCGAGCGGTTTGCTGAACGCGATTTTTGCGACTTCGACCGTTGCCGCCGGAGTTGATTTCCCGGCGCGCACAGTCGTTATCTCGAACGCCGACACACGCGGCAACGACGGCTGGCGATCTTTGCAGGCGAGTGAATTACAGCAAATGACCGGACGTGCCGGACGACGCGGCAAGGATAAAGTCGGTTTCGTTATTCTCGCGCCGTCGAATTTTCAGAATCCGCCGAAGATTGCCGAGCTTTTGAAATCGCCGCCGAACGCGCTCGAAAGCAAGTTTCGGGCGACTTATACGAGTCTTTTGAATCTGCTCGATGCCTTTGGCGATTTCAAATCAGTGCGCGACATCGCCGAAAAGAGTTTCGCTTTTCGGGAAACCGTGCGAACAGTTTCCAAACTCGAAAAACAAATCGAAGCGCGAAAAACAAATCTCGAAAAGAAACTCGAAGCGAATGTCTTCGATTACACAATCGAAGACATTCGCGGTTTTGAAAGATTGACGCAGGCGCGTCTGCGGCTCGAATCAAAACCGGCGCACACGCGCAATGACGAGCGGCGCAAATGGCTCGAAGAAAACGTCGAAGCCGGAAGCATCGTCACGAAAAGCCGCAACAGCAAACGCCTGCATCTCGTCCTGAGCGTCTTCGGCGACAAAGTGGCGACGATGCGCGAAGACGGCACGGGCGCGACGCTCGCGCTCGGACATATCGGGCGCGTTTATGCCGAAAAATATCCGGTCAAAGAGGAATCTCTGGACAAAGCGTTCGACGACATCGCCGACGGAAAAAACAAACCGCTCGTCGAGCCGAAAGTTTCCCCGATTAAAACCGACCGCGACGAAGCGATTGAAATTATCAACGATTTGACCGCCCGATTTCTGCCGGAAAATGCGAGCGAAGATAAAAAAAGAAGCGCGACCGGATTTCTCTGGGAATGTTGGGACGACGCGGAATTTTTAGAGAAAACGGCACGCGATGTTGATTATCTGAAAAGCGAAATCTGGCTGCCGTTCGAGCATCGCGCCAAAGTTTTAGATCATTTCGGCTATCTCGATTTCAATACGCAGAAGGTAACGGAGCGCGGCAAATGGCTCGCCGATCTGCGCGTTGACCGCCCGCTGCTGGTCGGCGAAGCGTTGCAGCGCGGTATTCTTGAAAAGTTAGAAACCAAACTGCTCGCCGGTTTAATGGCATCGCTCGCTGCTGATTCGGACAGAAATTACGGCGAGCTTTATCTCTCGGACGAACTGCTCGAAACGCTCACGAAATTTGAAGACATCATTTTCGATGTCTCGAACGCCGAATGGAAATACGCTGTCGAACCCGCGCCCGACTTGAATTTCTCGGCGGCGGCGACCGTCGAACACTGGGCAAGCGGCGCGAGTTGGAGCGACCTCGTTTTCAAAACCAAAGCCGAAGAAGGCGATCTGGTCAGACTTCTTTCGCGCACCGGCGAAGCCCTAATGCAAATCGCGCATCAAAAAGATGCGAACCTCGAAGCCGCAACGCTGGCGCGGCAAACGGCGGAAATTATCCTGCGCGAACCGATTCGATAATTTTTCTCTACTTTTCCAAAAGACGGGCGTATCTTGATTAAACATTCAATTTCGAGGCTGTAAAAATGAAAATCATTTACTTAAGAGCCGTTTGATCAATTAGAGTAGATACGGGATTAATGTATGGCAGGCTGTTAGCCTGCCGCGCCGTGCGCTTCGCGGCGGCGGCTGAACAGGCTAACAGCCTGTTCTACTTTTGTTGCCATAGATTAAGACCGAATTTGCTCTAAATGATAACGAGCGAACTTTTATAATGAGAGGTAGTTATCTTATATCAATATACTAACATAAGATAATTACCTCTCATTATAAAATAACCATCTGTAATAATAAGACAATTACCTCTCATTATAAGACTTTGCTCTTGCGTTGTAAGATAATCATCTCTCTAAATCTTATGACAATCTTTTGATATTTGGTATAGTGAAAATAAAATAAGATTCGGACGGAACGATATTTGATTCGGTTCGCTGAAATCAATCTTTTGGCAGCGGTAGAATAAAAAATAAACGGAGAAAATTTAATTATGGCACGAACAAAAAAAGTTGCGGGCGCAAAGCTCGAAGCCGCACAGAAGCGTTTGGCGGGAATGAAATCTATTGATTCAAAACTGGATTTGGGCGAAGGCGTTTCGGTGCTGACGGTGGAAGCATCAATCAAGTCGGTAACGGATTTGATTAGCGAATATAACACGATGCTCTCGGCGGTTGACGCGAAGGCGAACGAGATTGACGTGCAGATTAAGGGGATGAATGCGTTGAGCGAACGCGCTTTGAAAGGCACGGGCTTTAAATTCGGCTACGACAGCAGCGAATACGAAATGGTCGGCGGCACTCGCAAATCGGAACGCAAGCGACCGACGCGCAAGCCGAAAGACGCGCCGAAACCTTAATTTAATCTGAGTTCGGGACGAGCTAATAATGGAATATGCCGGAAACTGTTCACTATCCACTGTTCACTATGAACTATTAAACAGCGAAGATTTTTTCGTCTAATAGTGGATAGTGAATAGTGGATGGTGAACAGTTATTTTCTGCTTCAAGTATTTTCTTGTGGCGGAATGATAACGAATCAGCGGCGTTCACGCGGCGAAACAGGTTTGTTTCCGTATCGTTAGCGTTGTATGATGACATTTATTTTGCGATGACGACCGACCAACTGACAACCGATTACATCTTTTGCACGAAATGCGGCGCGAAGAATTCGCTCGAAGCGAACTACTGTTTGAAGTGCGGCAGCGCACTCGAAAACGAAGAGGAAACGCGCATCGCTTCGGCGCGAAAACCCGTGTTGATTGAGACGGAAGATAACGAACGCGAAATTTTTTCCATCAGCCCGACGCTGCTGTTTGTGAAGATCGGTTACGGTTTAGCGGCAATCGGCGGGTTATTTTTAGTCGCGCTGTTGGGAATGCTTTACAACGCGCTGAGAATTCCGACGTGGGTCGCCATTTTGTTCGCTTTGTCTCTGCTTTTGATTCCGGCGTTTTATCATCTGCGGCAAAAAATGTTTCGCTACACGCTGACCGACGCGAAGATCGAGATTGACAGCGGCTTGATTTCCAAACAGACGCGCAACATTCCTCTGCGAACGATTCAGGACGTTACGGTTTCGGCGACCGTGCCGCAGAGAATGCTCGGCTTCGGCAATTTAATAATCGAAAACGCCAGCGAAGCCGACGGCAAAATAATTCTGAAAAACATCAATTCACCGAAAAAATACGCCGACGTTTTGCTCAAACAAATGCGGAAACTGAATAAGTAGTGGTGAGTGGTGAGTGGTGAGTGGTGAGTGAAAGGCAAAGACTTTTTATTCTTCAACTCATCACTCATCACTCATCACTCACCACTAAAAATGAAAACAATTTTTGTAACCGGCGGCGCGGGCTTTATCGGCTCGGCGTTTGTGCGGCAGGTTTTGGACGAGACTTCGGACATTAACATTATCAATTTCGACGCGCTGACTTATGCGGGAAATTTGGAGAATCTGAACGGGCTTGACGAATCGCGGCATCAGTTTGTCAAAGGCGACATTTGCGACAAGCAAGCGGTTTTGGATGCTTTGCCTGATGAAACGGACGCGATTTTTAATTTCGCCGCCGAATCGCACGTTGACCGTTCAATCGCTTCGGCGAGCGAATTCGTTACGACGAATGTTCTCGGAACGCAGGTTTTGATTGACGCGGCGCGGGCGAAAAATGTTAGAAGATTTGTGCAGGTTTCGACCGATGAAGTAATGGGAACTCTGCCCGAAGACGACGCGGCTTTTTTTACCGAAACTTCGCCGCTCGAACCGAATTCGCCGTATGCGGCATCGAAGGCGGCGGCGGAACATTTCGTGCGGGCGGCGCGGGAAACTTTCGGTCTCGATACCGTGATTACGCGCTGCGGCAACAATTACGGTCAGCGGCAGTTTCCCGAAAAACTGATTCCGCTGATGATCGCCAACGCGATGAACGACGAGCCTCTGCCGGTTTACGGCGACGGCAAAAACGTGCGCGACTGGATTTTTGTCGAAGACCACGCCCGCGCGATTTGGCTCGCGTACGAGAAAGGCAAATCGGGCGAATGTTACAACGTCGGCGCGAGAAATGAAAGACAAAACATCGAAGTCGTCAAAGCGATTCTCGACGCGCTCGGCAAACCGCACAGTCTGATTAAATACGTTGACGACCGGCTCGGACACGACCGCCGCTACGCGATTGACGCGGCGAAAACTGAAACGGAATTAAATTGGAAACCGCAGACGAATTGGGAAGACGGTTTGCAGAAAACGATTAAGTGGTATCAGGAAAATCAGGATTGGGTGAACAGAATTCGCAACGGCGCGTATCGTGATTATTATAAAAAACTTTACGGAATGGAAATCGCGCAGGCGAAATAAACCGTTTAAATTCGGAAAGAAAAAGCATTGAGTTCATATATGAACTCAATGCTTTTTCAATTTACTTTTCATTCGTTTGAGTTTGTCTTCGGAGTATTTCGGCTCGGCATTCTTGACCGCCGAAAACGGAATGTCGTAAATCGCGTAATCAGCCCACGTTTTATAATCGAAATGCCACCATTCGTTATCGTTGACGGTAAAGCCTTCGGCTTCCATCGCGTGGCGTAAAAGGTCGCGGTTTTTGGTTTGTTCCGCCGTGCCGCCCGCATATTTCGGACTCGCTTTGTCGGTGAAATCGTCAAAGCCGCTCGGCATTTCGATTTCCTTTCCGGTCGTTAAATCGAAAAGACTTAAATCAACCGCACAGCCGCGATTGTGGCGCGAACCTTTCACCGGATCAGCGACGAATTTCCTTTTGCCTTCGGGCGTTACTTCCCAGAACATTTTCGTTACCGACCACGGGCGATAACCGTCGAAAATTACCAAGCCGAGATTCTCTTTTCTCAGTTTGCGGTGAACGCGAATCAACGCTTCGGCGGCGGGTTTTTGCATAAACGCGCGCGGTTCGGTATAAACCGCCGTACCGGTAAAATTGTCGGCGGTCGCGTAGCGAATATCGAGTTTTAATGTCGGGTCTAGTTGGATCAGTTCTATCAAATCAGCCTCGCGTTTCTTCGATTCTTTCGGCGGCGCGGTCTGCGCGTAAAGAGTAAAAACCGCTAAGGCTATCCAACCAATCGAAAACGAAATTGTCAAGAAATTTTTTCTCATAACAAAACCAAACTTAGCACGAAACAATTTGAAATGTTCAGCCGGACGAAGTATTTTAGAATGAAATGCCGGAGAATCAGGAACAGCAAAAAGGCTTCGCTTTATGGATCAAACGCTTCGGCGCGGCGGGTTTTTTATTCTTTCTCATCAAAGGTTTGCTGTGGCTGATCGTTCCCGCGCTGATGGTTTATTTTGCAAGTTAAATTAAGAACCGAAATCAAATTGGTAAAATTATGAATTTATTTACGGATAACGGCGAAGTAGTAGCAATATATCTTTGGAAACATAAAGACGGCGACGGCGAATTCAGACCGCTTCAAACTTATGATGCGATTGAAGAATTCGGGATTAAGATGAATAACGAAAAAGTTGCAGTTTATTTCAATAAATCAAAATCTTCCATTGATTATTATTACTTGAATCTCAATGATTTATGGCATTGGACAAAAGATGAAAAAATTAAGAATTGTAAGGAATACAAAACTTAAATTTTTATGAATGACGAAAAATCCTTACAGGAAACTTATGCGCCCGACGGCATTTGTTTCGGTTGCGGCGTGAAAAATGAGAAAGGTCTGCGAATCAAAAGCTACGAAGACGGCGCGGAGACCGTCGCCGAATGGCACGCCGAACCGCATCATCAGGCGTTTCCGGGAATGCTGAACGGCGGCATCGTCGGTGCGCTGCTTGATTGTCATTCAAACTGGACGGCGGCGAATTTCCTGATGAAACAGAACGGCAAGGACGCGCCTGACTGCACCGTAACGGCAAATTATTCGATCAAACTTTTGCGTCCGACACCGTTCGATAAAACGATTTATCTGAAAGCCCGCGTCGTCGAATCAACCGAAGACCGCGCCACCGTCGAAGCCGAATTGATTGCCGACGACAAAGTTTGCGCGACCTGCAAAGGTTTGTTCGTCGTCGTCAAAGAAGGTCATCCGGCGTATCACCGCTGGTAGAAAACAAAAAAGCGATGCTTTTAACGGGCATCGCTTTTTAGAAATTGTAGTTTTGAGTCCCGCCTTGAGGCGGCAAACCGTTGCGAAGAAGCCGCCTAAAGGCGGGACTCAAAACTTATTTCAAGATTAAGGATTTAATTTCACGCCGAAGTCGAAAAACTTTGAGCCGACGGCGGCACTCGTGTTCGAGCCGCCGGAGTTGATTAGAAAGAATCCGTATTCGCCGTTTTTCAAAGCGGCTTTCGGCGTGATTTTGAAAACGCCTTCGCTCATTTGCTGCGCGTCGAAGGCGACGACGTATTCGTCCGACAGACCGCCTTTGCCGCCGTAGGCGTTGTTTTTGGAAATCGTTACTTCGCGGTTGTCGCTGCGGACGTTAAATTTGACGAGGGTAAATTCGTTCGGGGTCGAAGGAATGCCGCTCGAAGTGTTCAAGCCGCCGCTTTTCGCGTCGAGATAAAAGTAAAAAACCGGGCTTGTTTCCTTGATTTGCAAAGCGGCGGTCGTTCCCGGCAGGTTGGCTTTGGTTTTGACTTTGCCCAAGCCGAACGGCGTAACCGCTGCCGTAAAACCGCCGCCCGTCCGGTTCTGCGCCGAAACATTCGGTGCCAGCTGCGTCATTTTTCGCACACCGTCTCTTTCCTCAAACATATAAATTCCGTAACCGTGCGCCGCTGCCGGATCGTTCGGATCGCCGCCCGCCATCGAACCGCCGGAAGAACTGCCCGATGAACCGCTGCTCATTGATTTGCCGCTTTTCGCTTCGAGCATTGCCGTTACGATGTCGTCGGAAACACCAGCTTTTTTCAAAGCGATTAAGCCGTCGGTCGAAAGGTCGAAAGCGGTTTTCGACGTGCGAATTTTATTGACTATAATCGTTTTATTAAGTCCGGCTTTGACCAGGGATATAACTTCGCCGTTCGTCATCGTTTCTTCCTGGGCGCGGACAGTTTGGCTCGCCGTCAGACAGAATACCGTCAGCAGCAAACAGGCGCATAGAAATTTTATTTGTTTCATTGAATGTAGCTCCTTTTAATTGATTGAGTAGAAATCGAGCCGCGACCGGCTATCTAAATACGAAAATAACGGATAAAAATTTATCTGACCGTTCCGGTTTTTTGATTCCAAACGTAACTGTTTCTGGCTCTGACGGTTAGATTAGGACGATAAACGCGCACTTTTATTTGATATTTCGCGCCGTTTTTTCTTTCGCTGATTGGATAATAACCCAAACTGTAAATTTGTCGAAGTTCGGCGGCGATTTTTGCAAAAGCGCGGTTCAAGTCGGTCGTTGAAGAAACACGATAAACTTTGCCGCCGCTTTGATACGATGCCTTTTTCAAAAATTCGTCGGCTTCGCGGTAATCGGCTTCGCGCTCGCCTTTCACCTTCGGCGACATCACTGTATAAGGTCGGTCGTCATCGTCATAGAAAACCTGCGCGTTTTCCTTGCGGCTTTTCTGCACGTCATCGTAAGTGTCATATTGAATCGGATAAACCAAAACGTCCGTTCCGGCGGATTTTTCCAGCACGTCAGCTGCCGTCAGCTTTTTGCTTTCCGTGTCCACGCCGTCGCTCAACAAAACAATCGCCTTGCGTCCCGAAACGGTATTTAATTTTTCCTGCAAAACCGTGTCCAGAGCCGAATATAAACTCGTTCCCGAAGCGATCTGCGCTCCTTCGACGGCAAGCCGCAGTATTTTTCTATCGTTCGTCGCTTCGCATAAAACGCGGACTTTTTCGTCGAACGAAACGACTATAACTTTATCGTCGCCGCGTAATTGATTGATAAAAGTCAACGCCGCCGCCTGAATTTCCGGTAATTTGAAAACGCTCGAATAGCTCATATCCAAAACCAGAGCGACGGTGAACGGCTGTTCTTCGGCGGAAAAATAAGCGATTTCCTGTTCCACGCCGTCCTCGTAAATCCTGAATTCGCGCTTTTCGATGTCGCCGACGGTTTTGCCCTGCCGGGTATTGATTTGCGTCGGCACGAAAACCAAATCCGTTTCAACTTTAATTACATCATCATCTGTTACTGTCGTCGGTGTTGGCGCGACAGTCTTTTTATCGTATTTATCAGATTTATCGCCGGTCGAACCGCTCTCCGAATAAGTCTGGACGCGACCCGATTGCCCGAATGAAAAGACGGTTAATGCAAAAATAAAACTGAGAGCGGCAAACTTTTTCAAAACGGAAAAATTATATCGTTTCCGGCGCGAAGTTGAAAGAAAAAATCACGCGCCATTAATTTTTACCGATACCGATTTTCGCGGCAGCAAGACTCAAATTATTTTGCTCATCTGCTTTTCAAAATCTTTCGTCAAACCCAATCTTTCGAGCCAGAGTTTTTGTTCCGCCATCAACTGCGGCAGATAAACGACATCGCTCAGAGCGTATTCGACTAATTCTTTTGTCCAAACGCCGTTCCAGTTTTTGTTAAATTTCGCCCGCTGCGATTTGTCCAGATCAACGGCGAAATAACGGTAAAGCGTTTCGGCTAAACTCGCCGATTGTCCCGCGCCTTTGGTCAGAACTTTTTCGGCGATCATCGTGCAGAAAATGTTTTCGACCGCGAAGCCTTTTTCACGAAGAAATTCCAAATCGAATTTCGCGTTGTGAAAAATTTTCAAGATGTTCGGATTTTCAAGCAGCGCGGCGAGTTTGCCCATCGCAACGCCTTCGGACAATGGTACAAGAACATTAAAATCACCGTCGGAAAACTGTACGCTGAACAATTTTCCGTGTCTCGCGCTCAAAGAAGATGTTTCCGTATCACAGCCCAAAACCGTCGCTTCCGACAATTTTTCGTAAGCCGTTTCGATTGCCAGATGACTGCGGGCGACTAAAACTTTCACGTCTTTTATCTTAATTCAAGCCTGTGCATAATCGTCAATTTCGCGCCTTAAAAATCAATCGCTTTCGCCAAAATCGGCTTCAAAGTGTAAAATAATCAATTTGAAATTTGAACCAGAAACCAGAAACTAGAAACCAGAAACTTATTTTATGCTACAAGCCGGAATCGTCGGACTGCCGAACGTCGGAAAATCAACTTTATTTAACGCATTGACTTCGGAAGAAAACGCGCTCGCGGCAAATTATCCATTTGCCACCATCGAACCGAATGTCGGCGTCGTCGCCGTGCCGGACGAGCGTCTGCCAATTCTCGAAAAGATGAACAAAGCGCAGCGCGTCGTTCCCGCCACGGTTGAATTCGTGGACATCGCCGGTTTGGTGCGCGGTGCGTCGAAAGGCGAAGGCTTGGGCAATCAATTCCTTGCCAACATCCGCGAAACCGATGCCGTCATTCAAGTCGTGCGCTGTTTTGAAGACGAAAATATCATTCACGTCGAAGGCTCGGTTAATCCGATCCGCGATATTGAAACGATTCAACTCGAACTGGCTTTAGCCGATTTAGCGTCGGTCGAAAAGCGGCGCGACAAAGCCCTGCGCGGCGCGAAATCAGGTGATAAAACGGCGAAAGCGGAACTCGAAGTTTTGGAAAAAATCCTGCCGGTTTTAGAAGAAGGCAGACCGGCGCGTTCGGTCGAATTATCGAAGGAAGAATCACTGATTCTCAAAGGTTTCTTTCTGCTGACCGCCAAACCAACGATTTACGCGGCGAATGTTGACGAAGATTCGCTGTCAAATCCTGATGAAAATCCGCACGTCCGAACCGTTAAAGAACACGCCGCGCAGGAAAACGCCGAAGTCGTCGTCATCTGCGCCAAACTCGAAGCCGAACTCGTCGCGCTCGAAGAAGACGAACGCAAAGAATTTCTCGCGGATGTCGGGGTAACGTCGAGCGGCGTTGATAAACTCATCAAATCGGCTTACAAAATGCTCGGTTTGATGTCGTATCTGACCGCCGGAGAAAAGGAAGTGCGGGCGTGGACGATTCCGATTGGAACGAAAGCACCGGCGGCGGCGAGCGTCATCCACTCGGACATCGAACGCGGTTTCATTCGCGCTGAAATCATCTCTTACGACGATTTGGTAACTTGCGGTTCGCGCAAAGCGGCGAGCGAAAAAGGTCTGGCGCGGCTCGAAGGCAAGGAATATATTATGCAGGACGGCGATGTCGTGGATTTTCGTTTTAATGTTTGATTTTCGGTGGTAAAATCTTTTTTGAGGTGAATGAAATGAGCGTCGCGTTAAAAGAAAACTTAAAGAAAAATTTTGCCGAAGTGTTTGAAGATTTGTCGGTCGAAAGGCTTGCCGAAGTAATTGACTTTGCTGAATTTTTGCGCGAGAAAGAACACCGAAAAGAGGCGGAAAAACAACCGAAAGGCAAGCGCGTTTTCGGTATGTATCAAGGACAAGGCTGGATTAGCGACGACTTTAACGACGAATTAGGCGACGAATTTTGGTTCGGGGAAGATTTCGGAATTATCAAAAAAGATGATGAATCTGCTGCTTGATACGCATATTTTTATTTGGCTGCAAATCGAACTGCAAAAAATTTCGGCGGCAAAATTGCACCTGTTGGAAGATAAAAATAACACTTTTTTTCTCAGTCTTGCCAGCCTTTGGGAATTGCAGTTGAAGATTCAAAACGGCAAATTCAGTTTCCCGAAACCTTTGCCGGAAATAATTCGGGAACAGCAAAGCATCAACGATTTGCAAATTTTACCGATTACGTCCGCGCATATTTACGCGCTCGAAAATCTGCCGTTTCATCACAAAGACCCGTTTGACCGGCTGCTGATTGCCCAAGCCTTAATCGAAGATTATACGCTCGTAACCGACGATCAAAAATTTTCCGTCTATGCCGCTAAATTGATTTGAGCGATGAAAGTTGAAATAAAATTAGGCTTTTCAGTATTATAGAAGCAGTGAAATTACGACAGTACACAAAACGAATTTTTACCGCTGCGCTCGCCGTTTGGATGAGCGGCATCGTTTTGTTCGTCTGCTGTCAAATGCCGTCGGAAGCGGCGGCGGGCGCGGAAATGGAAAACTGCCCGCTGGCTAAAAAGGGCGACTGTGCGAAATCTTTACAAGCAAATAAAAGTGATTTCTTCGGACTTGAATCAAACTCTTTCGACTGCTGTATTTTTCCGGCGAAGGTTTTCGATAAAGCGCGGAAAATCGAAGTTCAGCCGCCGCCCGCGATAATTTCCGAAGCGAATGAAATCATCGCGCCGTCGGTTTTTATTCTTCTACAAACTTTTCAACCGGCGCAAATTTATCAATCCTTCGTTCGCAATCGCGGCGACACTCATCTGAATAATCGTGTCTTCAGAATTTAAAGAGACGTTTCAAAAATCGTCAATCAATCGCTGGTTGGCAAAACCATTAACCTGAAAAATAAAATTCTGAGGAAACAATATAATGAAGAAAAAATTCTTAGCGGTGTTCAGCATCGTTTTCGTGATGGCATTCGCCGTCGCGGTCTTTGCTTTTAATCAAAGTTCGGCTAAAACGGCGGCAGAAAGCTGCGCGATGAAAGACGATTGCCCGTTGAAAGGCAAAAACGCGGAAACAGCCGGAATGAAAACCGACGGTTCGTGTTGTGATAAAGCCGACTGCTGCTGCAAAACCGGCGCGTGTCCGATGAAAGCAAAGGACGAGAAATCGGCGGATTGCTGCGACAACTGTTGCGGCGGTTCGTGTCCGATGAAGGAAAAACAGTCGGCGGCAAATGCCGTTCAGGCGGAAAATGAAAAGGCTTCGCAGCAAACCGGCGGAGTTTGATAATTTTCAAATCGGTTAAAATAAAAGACGGCGTATGTTAAACTTACGCCGTCTTTCGCTTTTAAAACGAATAATGATTGGAACACTTTATCTCGTCGCCACGCCTATCGGAAATCTCGCCGACATCTCCGAACGCGCTCTGGAAACTCTGCGAACGGTTGATTTCGTCGCCTGCGAAGACACGCGCCACACGGGAAAATTACTCGCTCATTTCAGCATCAAAAAACGTCTCGTCAGCTATCACGAACACAATGAAAACGCCCGAACCGAAGAATTCGCCGAACTCTTAAAACAGGGAAAATCAATCGCCGTCGTCTCCGACGCGGGAACGCCCGCGATCTGCGATCCGGCGTTGCGCGTCGTTCAAAAGGCGCACGAAATCGGCGCGAAAGTCGTCTCGATTCCCGGCGCGGTCGCGTTCGTCAACGCTTTAATCGTTTCCGGTTTGCCGACCGACTCGATATTTTTCGGCGGCTTTCTGCCGTCAAAAAAGACCGAACGGCGTAAACGTCTGGCGGAAGTTTCAGCAATTCCGGCAACGATTTTGTTTTACGAAACGCCGCATCGCCTTGCCAAAAGTTTGATTGATTGTCTGGAAGTTTTGGGCAATCGAAAGATTGCGGTCGTGCGGGAAATTACCAAACTGCACGAAGAAATCGTTTTGGGAAACTTGAAAGAATTGACGGAAAAATATGCTTCGGACGACGTGAAAGGCGAGATTGTGTTAGTCATTGACCGCGAAAGAGCGGAGAGTGGAGAGTCGAGAGTCGAGAATAAAAAATCACTCGCCGAGCGCGTTGCCGAATTGGAAAACGAAGGGGTTGACCGCAAACTCGCGCTCAAAAAAGCGGCGAAGGAATTCGGTTTAGCGCGTTCTGAGGCTTATCGTATTTGGCAGGCGGAAAAGTGAAACCGAATTACGAATTTCAAATTTCAAATTACGAATTTTTGCACGGTCTTCAATTCGTAATTTGAAATTCGTAATTCGGTTTATTTCTTTTCGTCGAAATTAAAATACCCAATCGCCGCGTCGTGGTCGGAAAAGCGTTCGACTCGCGTCGCATCGTTGCGGTAAGTTTCGGGGAAATCGGCGTTCAGACGCGCATAGCCGAAACCGGCGAGATGTTTTTTCATCGCCGGACTGACGAGAAAATGGTCGAGAATTTGGGCGTTGCCGTCGAAGCTGTATGAATACTGCTGATTGGCTTTGATCAAATCAACCAGATCGGTCAAATCCGGGTTCAGTAAGTCTTCCGAAGCGTTCAGCACCGCATCTTTGGCGGCGGGCGTTCCTTTTAACGTCCCGATGATGTCGGTGATGCCGTCGTTGAATTGAAAAGCGTTGAAGTCGCCGACGAGCGTAATGCGTTCGTTCGGGTTGGCTTTCAGGCGTTCGGCGACGTATTTCGCTAAAAATTCGGCTTGCAGCTTTTTCTTCAAACGGACAAACGGCGCGTCTTTGTCGTCGTTGTAGCCGCGCAGCGATTTCAAATGATTGACAATGACGGCGAATTCCAAAGGCTGGTTGGTTTTCGGGTCTTTGATCGCGGCGCGGAGCAGAAACGGCGGGCGGTCGTAGAGAAAATTGTCGTCTTTAGTGTTCGGATTTTCAAACTTTTCCTCTTTCGCAATCTGTTTGGTTTCCAAAACTTCGACGCGCGAAGTTCTGACCAGAAATCCAGAGTCAATGCCGCCGATGTCATTGCCCTCGACTAGATAGGCTTCGTATTTCGGATTCGGTTTGCCGTCCGTTTCCGCGTCTTTGTTGATTCGTTCGGCGAGTTTTTTCAAAACGGCGAGATTTTCCATTTCGACGACGGCGACGACATCGGGCGTTTGTAAATAATTGCGAACGGCAAGCGATACTTTTTTCATTCGCTTTTCAAAACCTTCGCTCGAAATCAAAGGCTCTTTGATATTCGGATCGTCTTCATCATCGAAAAATCTTTCGACGTTCATCGCGGCGATGGAAAATTGATTGGCGGTCGGCGCGGGTAGCGGCTGGGCTTTGACCATTCCCGAAATCGCCGGTTTGTTGTCGGCATCAACCAGAATCGAATAAGCGCGGTAAGCGTAATGCACGACACCAGTCAGATTTTTGATTTCGGCGGGTGCAGTTACATCAATCGGCTGCGCGCCGAGCTGTGCCGCGCTTTCGACGCGAATTCTTTCAGGGTTATGATCGAAAAGCGCGATTTTCGGCGTGTCTTTTTTCATCGCGTCTCTTTCTTTGTCGGTCGCAAAAGCCAGATCGTAAACGTCGTAGCCGACTTCGCGGAACGGGCGCGAAATGCCCTTCAAAACGCCGTAGAAAGTTCCGTCCGATTCGGACGCGCCGGTTTTTTCATTGACTCTGCCGTTGGTCGGCGCGACGACGGTCATCTCGGCGATGGTAACGCGCATTCCTTCGTATTTTTCTAGTTGATCAAATTTGTTCGACTTGAAATCCTCGTTTGATAAGACAATCGGTTTCGGCAAAGCATTGGCTTTCGAGACGACTTTGATCGTGTCCTTATCTTTATAAAACGAAAGTTCGGTGATTGTCAGAGTGTCTAACGGCGTTTTCTTAGGAAATTCCTGAACTATTCCGGTGACGGAAACTAGATTACCGATTGCCGCTTCGCCGGTTGGTTCAGTTTTCGTGTAAATATAAATGCCTTCGCTCGTCAGCGGATTGCCGTCGGTTTTATCGTCCGCTGACTGCAAAAAAAATCCGCCCTTCAAACGCGCCGTAACGATGCCCGTCAAGCGCACCGATTCGCCGTTAAGTGGCGAAAAACTTTTCTCGCTTTGCACTTCGCCGATAGCCCTATCTTTTTGCGCCGCAACGGAAATCGTCAAACAGCAAAGCGCAAACAATAGCGCGAAACAACGACGAAACGATTGAAATGTTTCGCCGCTATTTTCTGATTTATTACTCATCACTAACCGTTCACCGTTCACCACTATTGTCTGTCTCTCCTTCTTTCGATAAGTTCCTGCTTGATTTTCGGGATGTTTGAGAAAAAGTTATAGCCGGTCAAAGCCTCGACCGAATCAACCGAAGTTCGGAATGCACGCCAGCCCGCGTTGCGGTTGACGGGAGAAAAATTCGGGACGACGATGCCGATAGTGCGCGTCGCTTTCGATACGCGGTCTAAATCGCTGCTGCCGTTCGGCAAAACCAGCACTACTTTCCAAGTGTATTGCGGCACGACGACTCTGCCGCTGGCAATCGTTCCGATGTTGCCGACCACGCCGGAAACGATATAAATTTCGTTACCGGATTGTGCCAGCGTGCGGCAGTAATTTTCAAAATCATTCCATGGTCCCTGATTGTTGTCGGCGAGCTGCGGAACGATGTTCGTCATCAAAAATGTCGCTGAATTGTCGGGAACAGAGCGCGTTCTATCGCCCGAAGGAGTCATATGTCCACGGTCGTAGCCCGAACCGGAATAATCGTTATCCAAAACCTGATACCAACCGGCGGGCAATGCCGGATCGGGACGGAAATCGTCCTGCCGGTCAGCCGTTCCAATCCAAGTGCTGTCTAATCGCCACGCCACCCAATTTGCCGTCGCGCGGCTTCGATTATAGGAAAGCGAATACTGCGGTTTGACCAGCAGGTAATTGTTTTCATTCGCCGTATTGCCCGTCGCGTTGCTCGGATTACCCAACAATAACGGGTCTTCGCCCGCGATGGGAGCATTGATCGTTACATTAAACGAGACGCTCGCCGTGCGCGTCTGTTGGTCGGTCGCCACCGCCGTAACCGCGAAAGTTCCGCCGCTCGCCGTCGTCGCAATCGTCGCCGAATACGAAAAGATGTTATCTCCGGCGGTTACGTCTCCGTTCGTGCCGTTATCGAAAAACGGTTGGCTTGCCACGCCGCCGATGTTCGTCAAATTGCCGACGACCGCGATGCCCGTGCTGGGCGGTGTCGCCGCCGGAAAAACGGAAACGGTCAAAAGCGTTGTCTCTCCCGGCGAAACTGTACTCGGATTCGCCCCGCCGCCAGCGAGCAAAGTCGTGCCGCCACCGCCGCACGGATTCAATCCGCTGGAAGCATTGCGCGGCGCAGCCGGATTAAGCGTCGAAAAATCGTTTGAATTGTTGTCGGTATCCTGACAGCCATTATTGGCGCGAATCTGTCCGGCATTTGCTGCCGGTGCGCCTGTTACGGTCGTTTCGATAAAAGCGTTGGTCGCCGTGCCGTAACCGACCGAATCAACAATCACGCCGGAATTGACCGCCCCGTTGCGAATGGCGAGACCGCCGCCCGCCGCGCCCATCGAACACGCGCAGGTCGTCGGATTGTAAATCAAATTCGGCGTAACCGTGCCGTCATAGCCGGTCGAAGCGATTAAATAATAACCGCCCGGAGCGACAATCGTACTGGTTGTCCATTCGACGAACGCGACATCGTTCGTCCCGGTCGCCGAACGATAAACCAGGCGATAACCGTTCAGATCAGCCGGATTGGAACTGACGTTGTGCAGTTCGATAAATTCGTCGTTCGCCGAACCGCCCGCCGACTGAAACTGGCTGACGACAAAGTTCGGCGAGACGAGATTCGATTCAGGCGTTTCAATCGTTTCGATCTGGGCGTTCGTCTGAAAACTCAATCCGCACCACGCGGCAAGCAAACATAAACTTATCGTAAAAAAATAAAACCGCTTCATAAGTTGATTTGAAAATCCTTCTATTAAATTTTGTAACAATTCGGGCAGGCAAAAAATTGTCGGTTCAATACTTTTATCATATTTGCATTCGTTTCAAAAACCGCAGATGAATTTCAGCTCACAAAAATTTAACTTGCCCGATTGAAAAATCAGGCAAGTTAAATAGAAAACTTCGCTTGTGATATATGCCTAAATCTCGTGCCGGTTTGTCATCGCTTTATCCATCGTAACTTCGTCCACGAATTCCAAATCCGAACCGACCGGCATTCCCATCGCAATTCTGGTTACGCGAACGCCGAGCGGTTTCAAAAGTCGGGCGATATAATTCGCCGTCGCTTCGCCCTCGGTTGTTGGATTAGTAGCGACGATGATTTCTTTGACATCAACGCCGTCGTTGTTTTCCGGCATCAGGCGCGGCAAAAGATTGGCGAGCATCAATTCGTCGGGACCAACCCCGCGAATCGGCGAAAGCGAGCCGTGCAGAATGTGATAAAGACCTTTATACGAACGGGTTTTCTCGACAGCGACGAGATTGTAAGGTTCTTCGACGATGCAGATTTGCGAACGCTCGCGCGTTGGCGAAGTGCAGTACATACACGGATTGATGTCGGTCATATTGTTGCAGACCGAGCAGAAAACGATTTTCTCTTTGACTTCGTGCAGCGCGTCAACAAATCTTTCGACATCTTCGACCGGGCGACGCAAAATATAAAACGCCAAACGCTGTGCCGATTTATGTCCGACTCCGGGCAGGCGTTTGAATTCGTCAATTAATTTAGCGACTGGTTCTGAATATTCTAGCATTTTGGATTTTAGATTTTAGATTTTGGATTGTTTGTGCTTTGCGATCTTAAATTTCCCTCCAATCCAAAATCGGCAATCTAAAATCCAAAATTGAATTACATAAGTCCCGGCGGCAGCATTCCGCCCAAGCGTCCTTTCAAAGATTCTTCGACTTTGCGGCGGGCTTCGTTAATCGCGGCAAGCGTTAAATCCTGAATCATTTCAACATCTCCGTCTTTGACCAGATCGGGCGAAATGATGAGTTCCAAAACTTCAAAATCGCCACGCATTTTGACGTTGACCGCGCCGCCGCCGGCTGATGCGTCAACCTTTAATTCCTTCATTTCCTTGCCCATCTGCTCCTGCATTTTCTGGGCTTGTTTCATCATCGAATTCATATCGAATCCGCCGGGAAGTTTCATTGTTTTACTGCTCCTTTACGATTGAATTTGTTATATTTAATCGTAACCGTCCGCCCTGTTAAATGCAAACATACGAGTCAGAACCGCCTGCGTCAGCGGGCAGGTTCTTAGCTGGCACAAACCTGCCCGCTGACGCAGGCGGTTCTGACTGGTTCGCCAAAACAATTTTCGCTTTTCCTGCGTAGAAAAAATGCTGTCTGAAATTATCAATCGTCAAATCGAATAAATTATGCTGCTGAAAAATTTTTCCGCGTTAATCTTGTGTCTTGTTTCATTCGTTTTTGTTGACGCTCAAAAACCCGTTCCGTATCTAACCGAACCGGCGATGTCGCCCGACCGCCGGGAAATCGTTTTCGTGTCCGGCGGCGACGTTTGGACTGTTCCGGCGAATGGCGGCACGGCTGCGCTTTTAATTTCGCATCCGGCGACCGAATCGCGCCCGCAATTTTCGCCGGACGGCAAACGGCTCGCGTTCGTTTCCAACCGCACGGGTAACGGCGACATTTACGTTTTAAATTTAGAGACGAACGATTTATCGCGGATAACTTTCGACGATTCGCTCGACAATCTCGATGCGTGGTCGCGTGACGGACGCTGGCTTTATTTTTCGTCGTCGAGCAAAGATATTTCGGGGATGAACGATATTTTCCGTGTTTCATCAAACGGCGGAACACCGCAAATCGTTTCCGGCGACCGTTACACGAGCGAATTTTTCGCCGCGCCCGCACCCGACGGAAATTCGATTGCGTTTTCCGCTCGCGGTTTCGGCAACGCGCAATGGTGGCGCAAAGGTCGCAGTCATATTGACGAAAGCGAAATCTGGACGAAAACCGGCGACGCTTACGAGAAAATGACTGACATCGGCGCGAAACAGCTCTGGACAATGTGGAGCGCGGACAGCAAACAAATGTATTTCGTCTCCGACCGCAGCGGAACGCAGAACATCTGGACGCAGACGGGCAAAAACGCGCCGCGAATGCTGACCGATTTCAAAGACGGCAGAGTTCTCTGGGCGAACATTTCCTACGACGGCAAACAGATCGTTTTCGAGCGCAATTTCAAAATCTGGACGATGGAAACGAGCGGCGGCAAAGCGGCGGAAGTTCCAATCAATTTGCGCGGTTTGCCTGCAACATCTCTGACCGAACGAATCAATCTGTCATCGCAAATCCGCGAATTCGCGCTGTCGCCCGACGGCAAAAAAGTTGCGGTCGTCGCTCGCGGCGAAGTCTTCGCGGCTTCGGCAAAAGACGGCGGCGACGGGCAAAGATTGACGAACACGGCGGCGGCGGAATCGTTCGCGGCGTGGTCGCCCGACAGCCGCAAAGTCGTTTATACGTCTGAGCGAAACGGCAAACTGCAAATTTTTCAATACGATTTTGCAAATGAATCCGAAACACAAATCACAACGACGGGCGATGATTTCGCGCCGACTTTTTCGCCTGATGGGAAATCAATCGCCTTCGTCCGCAACGCCCGTGCGCTGTGGATTTACGATGTTAGTTCAAAACAGGAACGCGAGCTTTGCAAACTTTTCACCGACGCGCCGCCGATTGGCGGGAAGAATTTCGCGTGGTCGCCGAACGGCGATTGGATTGCGTTTTTGACCGGCGCGCCGGAAAATCGTTCTTACACAAATGTCTCGGTCGTTCCGAGTAAAGGCGGCGCGGCACAGCAGATTTCATTCGTCGCCAACTCGTTCGCCGCGAGCCTCTCGTGGAGTCCCGACGGCGCATTTATTTTATACGGCTCGGCGCAGCGTACCGAAGACACTTTGCTGGCGCGGATTGATTTACAGCTTCGCACACCGAAATTCCGCGAAGACCAATTCCGCGATCTTTTCAACCAGGAACAGCCGCAGCCGAAAACGCAGCCATCGCCGCAAACTTCGCCGACACCGATAATCAATCCGACACCGGCGACGAGTCCGACCGCCACGCCGTCGCCAACGCCCGACGCGAAAAAAGATGAAAAGAAAACTGAAATCGTTTTTGAAAACATTCGCCGCCGCCTGAGCGTTTTGCAAACCGGCGTGAACGTCAACGAGCAGGTGATTTCGCCGGACGGAAAAACGGTTTTGATTCTCGCGTCGGCGGAAAATCAGTTTAATCTCTACACGCTGCCGCTCGACGAATTGGCGACCGATCAATCCGCCAAACAGATCACTTCCACGCCGAGTTTTAAGTCGGACGCACAGTTTTCGCCCGATTCGAAGGAAGTCTATTATCTCGAAAACGGGCGCGTGCAGATCGTCAATCTTGAAAGAAGTCAGGCGCGACCACTCGCCGTCAGCATTGATTTGAATACGAATTTCGCCGCCGAAAAAATGGAGATTTTCAAACAGGGCTGGCGATATTTGCGCGACAATTTTTATGACGAGAAATATCACGGCGCGGATTGGAATGCCGTCGAAAAAACTTACGAACCGCTGATCGCGGGCGCGAGAAACATTGACGAAACGCGCCGTTTGATGTCGCTAATGGTCGGCGAATTAAACGCTTCGCATCTCGGTATCACCGGCGCGAGCGGTTTCACGGCAACTCCCATCGGCAAACTCGGTTTGCGCTTTGACCGCAGCGAATACGAAACCAATGGACGTTTGAAAATCACGGAAATTATCAGTTTGAGTCCGGCAGACATCGTGAAAAATATCAAGGTCGGCGATTATTTGTTGAGCGTTGACGGCGTGAAAATTGACGGCACAAAAAATCTCGACGAATTATTAGAAAACAAGGTCGGCAAGCGCGTCGAAATCGAAATTTCGTCAAACACCGACGGTTCAAATAAAAAAGAAATTATCGTCAAACCAATTTCGACCGGCGCGGAAAAAAATCTGCTGTATCGCCAATGGGTCGAAACTAACCGCGTATATGTGGAAAAAATCAGCGGCGGGCGGCTCGGCTACGTCCACATTCCCGATATGTCCTCCAACAGTTTGGATCAGCTTTATATTGATTTGGACGTGCAGAATCAGGGCAGGGAAGGTGTCGTCATAGACATTCGCAACAATAACGGCGGTTTTATCAATCCGTATGTGATTGATGTTTTGTCCAGGCGCGGTTATCTGAATATGAAAGAGCGCAACGGCTGGACGGTTTCGGGTCGGTCGAATCTCGGACAAAGAGCGTTGGAGCGTCCGACGATTTTGATTACGAATCAGCATTCGCTGTCCGACGCGGAAGATTTGACCGAAGGTTATCGCGCCCTAAAACTCGGTAAAGTCGTCGGCGAACCGACCGCCGGCTGGATTATTTTCACCTGGAACGCCGCGACGTTCGACGGCACAACCGTCAGATTGCCGCGCCAGTTAATCACGGGAATAGACGGCAAGGATATGGAATTAAATCCGCGCCCGGTTGACGTTGCCGTCACGCGCCCGATTGGTGAAACATTGACCGGAAAGGATTCGCAACTTGACGCTGCTGTCAGAGAATTACTGGCGCAGATCGGAAAATAAAAATGACTGGAGCGCAAGCCTCCCGCTTGCATTGAGCGCGTGAGCGCGAAGAAGCCTTCGCCAACCCGAAAGTTTGAGATAATCAAACGCTTTTTCGCATAAAAAAACGATGCTCATTGCAAGCGGGGACGCTTGCGCTCCAGTCTATTTTCAAATCAAATAACTTACTTCATTTTCGACGGTCGCAGACGCAGAAAAATCTGAAAGCCGCCGTGATTCTGACCGCCGTAATAGGGAATCAATCCTGCCGGATTGCGGTTGTAAGTCGCCTGCGCCCCTAAACCAATGTCAATCCCTTTATCCTTTATCAAATCGCGCACGTAACCGACCGAATACGCGCCGACGAGAAAAACGCGATGTTCATCATCGTGATTTTCAAGCGCGAGTTCGTGTCCCGATTTCTGCACCTGTTCAAGTCGCGCGAAGATGTTGTTTTTTTGAAACTGATAATTTCCTTCAAACAAAAAAGCGTTCGTGCGGTTTTCGTCGGTGTGATTTCTGCCCCAAACGAATGTGCCGGAAAAATTACGGTCGCCGGAAAAGTTCCGATTGTAAATCGCCGAAGCCGTCGTGCGCCGCAGGATTTTAATTCCGGGTTCGGCGGGTTCGGGATTTTTTAAGTAGCCGTGTGAGATTTGCAACGCCCAGTTTTTCGATGGATTCCACGAAAATCTGCCGCTGAACGAATCGAGTTTCGGGCGGTCGAAATTCCAGCGGTTTTCGTCCGGCTCTTCGCCTTTGAATGCGCTCGCTTCAAACTTCAAATTGTCGTGCGTGAAACCGGCGGTTACAACGCCGAACGCGATGTGCGTCGAATCCTGCCAGTGATGCGAAATCGGCGCGTCCGCGCTGTTCATTCCCGATGGTCGGTGCATAAACATCGGCGGTCCGAGCGCGGGTTCACCCGGCAGTCCGGCGTACACGAAAACAGAATTCTTATCGTCGAATTTATACGAATAAGTTACCGCGAGTTCCGAAATAAAATCGTGCGGATGCTGGCGGTCGTGCAGCGGCTGATCGCGGTAAAGTTCGCCCGATTGATACAACAGCGGATAACCGTAACCGCGCTGAAAGATCGGGTCGAGACTCGTCATCACGCGCAAACCGAGTTGCGAATTTTTCGTCAAAGGACGCGAATACATCGCCATCAGCATCGAAGGCGCGTCGAATCTTTCGCGGTCGCCTTTGCCCGCCATGGACAAATCGCGGTCTGAACCGACGTTCGTGTAACGAAAATAAGCCGTGCCGTGCAGCATCAGCATTCCGCCGTCGGCGAACATTTTCATTCGCGCATACATCGGCGACGAATCGGGAATCCACGCCGTGCCGCTGCTTTCCCGCGACATCGGATCGTTCAGATTAACCGTCGAACGCATCTGGTGTTCGTCGTCCGAATCGTGATTCATTCCCGGCATTCCCTTCATCTTTTCGTGTTCGTCCTGATTCATTCCCGGCATCGGTTCGGAAGGTTTTTGTGCCGGATTTTTTTCATTCATTTCGTCGTGCGAATGCTCTTCGTCAGACGAATGAACGTGGTCGGTTTTCGGCGCGATTTTTAAATTTTCGGAAGCAGTTTCGCCGACTAAAATGTTGCCCCACATTCCGCCTTTGGCGTGTCCGCGAATCGAGCAGAAATATTTATACGCGCCGTTTTCGCCTGTCTTGATGACGATTTCTTCGGCTTGCATCGTACCGTCTTCCACCTTCGGTTCGAGTTTATTCGAGCCGACGGTTTCCGCAATGTCGGGCGTGAGTTCAAAATCTTTTGTGATATGCCCGAAACGCACGTCGTGGCGCATATCATCGTCGGAATTGACGAATAAAATTTTCAAAGTTGCGCCCGCCGGAACGATTAAATTCGGGTTTCGCATTCCCAAAATCCGATACGAAAGCATATCGTCCGCGGGTCCGGTTTTGATGACGAGACGGATTTCCTTTTCGGTAAAAGTCAGATTCAACTTTTCCTTTTTGCCGATGGTGCGAGTCTTTTCAATCTCGATCAAATCAGCTAATTTGATGGTTTTTTTCTCGCTCGAAACGAGCGTAAAAGCCTCGTGCGCGAAAGCGTTCACGCCGCAAAAGAGCGCGACGAATAATAGCAGAATAAATTTTTTCATCAGATAAAATCTCCAGCAGCCGCTTTCAGGAGCGGCAAAGATAAAGTCAGAACCGTCTGCGGTAGCGGACGGCTTAATCCGCGTCTTCGTGATGTCGGCAAACTGCTCGGTGCGCTGCGTTCAACCGTCCGCTACCGCGAGACGGTTCTGACAACGCGCAAGAATACAGTCGCCTGACAATTAACGACGCGCTTTTTAATTTCCGTGTATTTACTTTACAAACGCGGTGGTGCGCGTGGAGATTTCAGATTGTAGAACGAATCCGAGAGATAAAAAGGTTTGGCGAAATCAATCGTTTCGACGTTTTCAGCCGAGACGAAAACTTTGATTTCCGGCGGTGCGTTCGGCTGATAATCCGCCGTTTGTTTTTCGATTTTAACCGTTTCCGATTTGGCGAAAACGCGCGGCGCGGACGACGCGCAGCAGCATTCTTCAAACGAAACGTCAACTGAAAAATTACTTGTTGAAACTGTTTCGTGAGGCGTTTCCTGCGCTGCTTCGTGATGTGAATCGTCTGCTTCGTGCGAATGATTTTCCGCCTTCGATTCGTGCGAGTGCGGCGGTACGCAATGATTTTCGGTCATCGCCGAATCGCGGCAGACACACGCCGCAATCGAAGATGCGAACAGCGACAGCACGATGCACAAACTAAACGTCATCTGTTTTAACCGCTGATTTTTCATACTGGCGAGCCGCATTAGATTCTCTACTTCAATATAATGCGCGAACGGCGATTTTGGCAACCCGACTAAATTATCGCTTGCATTTTAAAATTTTTAGGATTAAAAATGACTTTGTGGAAATCAACTGGAAAATAAAAAGCGAAAATCAGTACTTGTTCAAACAGCAGGCAAAATGGAACGGTGTCAGAGTTCACCGGGCGCGTGTTCTTCCGGGCAGGCTGGTCGAACACGCCAACCCGTTTCACGAAGTCAACATCAATCTCGGCGGACGTTTGACGACTGAGAAAATCTCGGCGAACGGCACGTTTGTCAGAACGAAAGGCGCAGCAGGAAATTTGTGTTTCACACCCGCCGGACAACTGATCGGCGCGGTTTGGGAAAGCACTCTCGACAATCTGGGCATCTCGCTCGACCCGAATTTCGTCCGGCAGACGGCGGCGGAAAATCGTTTCAACCAGAGTTTTGAATTCACCGAAACTTATAAAAAAGAAGATTCGCTGATTCAACATATCGGTCTCGCCCTGCTCGCCGAATCCGAATCGGAAACGCCCGCCGGGAAACTTTACGCCGAATCTTTGGTTCAAACTTTGACGCTGCATTTATTGAAAAATTATTCGACGGCGTATCTCAAACCGGAGAATATACACGGCGGACTTTCGGGTTACAAACTGCGCCGCGTAACGGAATTTATCAACGCTAAACTCGAAGAGGATTTGAGTCTGGCGGAAATCGCGGCGGTCGCTGATTTGAGTCAATTTCATTTCGCCCGCGCCTTTCGCGTCTCGACCGGCTCAACGCCGCAGCAGTATCTGATGCGGCAGCGCATCGAACGCGCCAAACAATTACTCGCTAAAAACGATCTGCCGATTATCGAAATCAGCCTGCAAACCGGCTTCAAAAACCAGAGCCATTTCACGACCCTGTTTCGCAAATACACAAAATTCACACCGAAACTCTGGCGCGAACTAAAACACGTTTGAATAGTGGTGAACGGTGAACGGTGAGTGATTAGTGAAAAAGAAGTTCTTAAACTCACCACTCGCCGCTCACTACTATTCAAAGCAATTTCAGAACACAAACCGCAACCTGCGAGAAGATTCGGGCGCGGCGCATTTTCTAAAATCATTTCAGACTTGGAAAAAAGTTTAAGGAGATTTAAGAAGATGCGAGTTTTATTTTTTGTTTTTGTTCTGTCGTTGTCTGCGTTCGCGCAAACGCCTTTCGTTAAAAAAACTTTTGAAGCGGGAAATAATTTGGCACAGGATCGGCAATATGAACGGGCGATTGAGAAATATCGAGCGGCGACGATGTTTGCGGAAACGGAGCGCGTGAACGATTCGTTTCTCACCAAAATCCATTTCAATATCGGCGTTTGCCTTTATCAGTTAAAACGAACGGACGAAGCCGTCGCGGAATACACCGAAGCGATTAAACTGAGCAAACGCGAATATCAAAAAGCATTCTACGCGCTCGGAATGGCGCAGAAGGATTTGCGAAATTGGCGCGAAGCCGCCGCCGCTCTGCGCGACGCTGTGAACATTAAAAAAACGGACGGCGAAGCGTGGTTTGATTTAGCGTTGATTTATCTGGAAGCAAAAGATTTCGCGGCAGCGCGGAAAGCGTTTGAAAACGCCGTCAAATATAAAAGTGCAAACGCGGCGGACGCGCACAACAATCTCGGCGTGATCGCCGCGCTTGAAAACGATTGGATTTCAGCCGAACAGAAATTTCAAACGGCGTTGCTCGAATCAAACGGCAAATCCGTCGAGGCAAAAGGGAATTTACAGTTCTGCAAATTTTACAAACAAAACTATAAAGGCAGTGATTTATTGGCGAAACTGGAGTTCAGCCGAACCGACAAACGAGGAGAATAAATGGAAAAACACGAGTCAATGATGGCGATTTTGAAACTTTACGAACTGCGCCGCGACGAAAAAATGCGGGCGGCGCGGGCGTGGTATTTCTCGGAATTCGCGCCGAAAAGCGCAATGGATGTTATCAAACTTTACCAGGGCGGCGAACGGGCGAGCGCGCATTTTCGCACGGTGGTTTCATACTGGGATATGGCTTCGTCGTTCGTCTTAAACGGAGCGATAGACGAGAAAATGTTTTTCGATTCCGGCACCGAACACATTTTCGTCTATACCAAAATCGCGCCGTTTTTAACCGAAATCCGCCAGCTTTTCAACGAACCGGAAATTTTCATTCATCTGGAAACGCTCGCTTTGAAAGTTCCGAATATCGAAGCGAAAATGGAAAACCGGAAGCGGCTTTACGCGCTTTGGACAAAGGAAAATAATGAAGTTTCGGCGGGCGAGAGCGATTGATTTTCGATTTATAACGATTTTTGAGTGCGCGGCAGAAACGCTGAAAAGACTGATTTTAAGCCGAACGGCGTTATTCAAAACCCGACAGCAAAACGGCATCGTTGATTTGCTGTCCGCGAGCGATGACGAGATGTTTGCCGTCTTTCGAGCGGGCGAAATGAAAAATCTTATCTTTCGGAATCGTGAAAATCGCCTCGCGTTTCGATTCGTCCGCCAGACTCTGCCGCCAGATTTTCCCTTCGGCGGCGGTGTTTTCGATGTATTCCAGAGAATTACTGTCCGGCGAAAACTCGAAATATCTCGCCGACGCGGAGATTTTGTAAAAACGCGCGTCGCCCGGATTTTCGGTCGCAGCGACGACGATTTGATACGTTCGATTTGCGCCTTCACCCGGCGATTTGTCGGCGTAATTGATAAAGCCCAATCGTTTTCCGTCCGGCGAGACGGCGATCCACGCGCTCGGCGAGAGGTCGGCTCTGGCGTAGAAAATCGCGTCCGCGCCATCGTCCAGAGATTTCCGCCGGACGGTCGAAACGGCTTCTTTTTTATTCAGATAATAAAGCCATTTGCCATCCGGCGAGACGACGGGCAAACCGTTGTGTCCGCTCTCATCGGCGGTAATTTGCGTCAAATTGCCGCCGTCTTTTTCGGTTCGCCAAATTTGCAGCAGCCCCGTTTTATTGGAATTAAAAAAGACATATTTCCGGTCAGCCGCCGCCGTCGGAAATTCAGTTTGGTAATCGGTGTTGTTCGTCAGTTGCGAACGCGCATTGTCAGCCGGATTGACCGTCCAAATTTCCTGAACCGGTTTCTGAATCTCGTGCGAAACATACAAAATCTTATCGTCTTCAAACCAATCTATCGCCGATAAACCGTCGAGCGTCGAATTGCCGAACGTGATTTGTTTCAAATTTTCCGGCTTGCCGTCGGTCGCCGTCCACAAATTTGAATACTGCGTAAATTGATTGGCAACGAGATTTTTGCCGTCGGCGGTGATCGAAAGGTTTTGATACGACGCTAAATCGTTGGTGATGCGGCGCGAAAATCCGGTCGCCGTCTCGATTTTCCAAAGCTGCATAAACTTTCCCGTCCGGTTTGCCGCCGCGACGACGTTCGCGCCGTCAGGCAGCCAGACGAGTTCTTCAATCTGTCGAAAATCGCTTGTTTGGACGGCTATTTCCGCGCCGTTTTCCGCGTCAATTAAAACGAGTTGCGAGATGAGTTTGGCGCGGTCTTGAATTGTCAAAGCGATGCGCGTTCCGTCAGGCGACCACGCCGGCGCGGAGTTGAAGGCGGGAAAATCGGGATAGTTTCGGGAAATCAATTCGCGTTCTGCACCGGAATCAAGATTTTTGACGATTAAAACGTAACGATTTTGTTCGGCGAAATAACGCACGAACGCGATGCGGCGATTGTCCGGGGAAAGTCCGAACTGCGTCCAGGCATCTTCGGCGACGAGTTTCGCCGCGCCGCCGAAACGCGAAATCTGGTAAATGCCGGACGCTAAATGGAGTTCTTTTTGGTTGCGAAAAAACAAAAAAGCCCCGTCGTTTGAAAATCGCAGGGAGCCGAATATCTTATGATTAGGAACATCTAAAGCAACATCTTTATTCGATTTAACGTCCTTCAGTATCAGATGTCCGCCTTTAACGAACGCGACAAAATCGCCATTGCGCGAAACGGTCGGAAACGAAATTTCGCCCGTGTCGGTGAGTTTTTTGAACTGCACGTTTTCAATCGGCGATAATTTTACGACGATTTCGCGGTTCCAAAAACGATAACCGGAAAATCCGGCGACGCTCAACAAAACAAAAATCACGACCAAAATCGCCGCCAACTTTTTCCGCTTGCCGGACGGTTTCGCGGGTGAAAGTTCCGTCGAATCTTCGACGATTATTTTCTTGTTAATTATTTCAGTTTGCGTCTGAACGGCGGGCGAAATTTTTCCAGCATTCGTGCCGGAAAGTCGGGAATTTCCGATTGATTCGGACAAAATGCGAACGGGCGCGGTGATGCGGTAGCCGAGCCGCGTTTTATTTTCAATCAGCGGCAAACCGTCCGCGCCGCTGCCGAGAGCCTTTCGCAGCGTGTAAATGTTCTGCGTCAAAACGCCGTCTTCGACAAACGTCTCCGCCCACACCGCATCGAAAATCTCCCGCTTTGAAACAAACTCGCCTTTATATTCAAGCAGTAATTTAAGCAGTTCGGAAGCCTTCGGCGAAAGCGTGATCAACTCATCATCACGCCATAAACGATGCGTCGCGCCGTCGAAACGAAACTTGTCGAATTCGTATAAGTTGTTGATTTCACGACCCATAAATCCTTTGAGAATTTCTTTGAGAATCTTTTGAGCGAATCTTTGAAGACTTTTTCCGCAATCCGATTTAATTTTGCTGTCATTCCACCAAACGAAAACCGAATCGGTTTTGGGTTTGTATTTTACAGCAGAACAAAGAAAAGGAGCAAAGAAAAATGAATAAAGGAGTTTTAATTTTAGGAATCATCGGCATCGTCTGCGGTTTATTGGTAATGCTGCTGGCGGCTTCCAGTCAGAGAGGCGGCGATTTTCTTTTTGGATTAGTCATCGCCGTCGGCGCGGCGACCGCGATGATGCTTTCCAAAGTATTCAACAGATAACAGGAGAAAAAAAAGATGAAAAAGAATCGTATAAATTTAATCGTTATTTTGGCGATTGCCGTCGCTGTCGGGATCGGCTGCAAATCCGAAGAAGACAAAAAACTCGAAGCCGAACGGCTGGCGCGTCCGGCGAAATATGTCGCGGCATTACCGGATTTTTCGCGCAAACCGGAAAAAGTCGCGCTCGTTCAGCAGCCGTATCTGAAGGGAAAAATCGCCGTTCTAAGCTCGACCGACGGCAAAGGTAATTTCGGTTCACCGTTCGGCTGGGCGGTTGTTACCGGCATACCGAATCTCGTTGACACGATGAAGGAAGACCCGGAAGCGGTCAAAACCGTCGTTCTGGAAGAATGCAAATCAAGCAAACAGGGTTTTTACACGACGACGGAAAATCCGCCGCGTCAAATTCCCGCCGTTTATATAGATTGCCGGATGACGATTATTGACCGCTCGATTCAATCGGTTATCTATATCAAAAATTTTCAGGCGGCTTCGATGGAAAAAGTTTCCATCAGCCCGACTTCCGAAACGGTAACGATGTCGCCGGACAAGGAAATGACCGAATTTTTGAAAAGTCTGCCGCAGAGATAAAACGGCAAGCATTTGCAGATTAAAAAATTCGCCGCCGGTGCGTTGAATGCAAAAACGGCGCAAAACAGCATTGTCGTTAATCCGGCTTCCCAAAGCGATTTGGCGATGCGAGAACCGGCGGCGAACCGAAAATAAAAAACTTTCAAGATAAAAATAAAAGGAGATAAAAAAATGATTACATTCGCCGGAGTTGACGGAACATCAACCGAAGAAGAAACCTATAAAGAAACTTATAAAAACAGTTTTATCAATAAGTTGTATCGCAACGAACTGGTCAATTTTACCGCGCCGTGGTATCTGCGAGGACCTTATTTGAGCGGTTTCGATACCAGAGACCGCGCCGTCGCCGCCTACAAGCACGTTACAGCGATGTGGACGAGCGGCAGGGCGAAAGCCGTTTTCTTAGGCGGACACAGCCGGGGCGGAGCGGCGGTGATCGAGGTCGCCAAATGGCTCAAGGCGGACGGCATTCCGGTCGAGTGCTTGATTTTATTTGATGCCGTTGATCGGACGCATACGCTCGGTTCTATTTTCGGAAACACGCCGATTGCCGATAACGTCAAGCGCGTCATTCACGCCCGCCGAAACATTCCGCTGACGCTTTCCAGACTGACGTTCGGCAACTGCGGAAAGACGTTTGAAAATCTCGACAGAACTTTGCTGATTCAGGAATTTTTTCGCGCGACACACAGCGGAGTCGGCGGCGTTCCCTGGCTCAAAGCCGTACATCCCCTTTTCGGCACTCCGACACCGACGATTTGGGAACCGGGCGAAATCAGCGCGACGTTAGTCACAATCGCGCAGGAGCAAGCCGGTTCGCAACAAACTTGGAGTTGGGCGAAAAACCATATCGCCTTCGCGTATGAGTTATGCCGACAGCGACTCGAAAAGGAAAATCCGGTCGGCGGCAAACCCGATTTTCAAATCCCGAACCAAAAACCCGGCGGCTCGCTTCCTCCAACCGGAAACGGCGGCAAAAATCCGAGAATTCACATCGTCAAATCCGGCGACTGGCTTTCAAAAATCGCCATTCAGTATTACGGCGATATGAATAAGTGGAAAACCATTTACGAAGTTCCGCAAAACAAAGCGACTATCGGATCGAACCCGGATTTAATCAAGCCCGGACAACAACTGATTATCCCGTAGAAATTTTTATCCGCTTTCATCTCGTGTTAATCTTTGATTAATTCGATGAAAAAATACGTCATCAAACGAGATGAAAGCGGCTTGCCCGAACGCCTGACGCGCTACCGGCAGGAATTGAACGAACAGCAGTTTCGTGTCGTAACGGCGAAACCGTCGCCCGCGCTGGTCGTCGCGGGCGCGGGAACGGGCAAGACGCGCACGATAACTTACCGCGTTGCTTATTTAATCGAGCAGGGAGTTTCGCCGCAGCGAATTCTGCTCGCCACTTTTACCAATCGCGCCGCCAGAGAAATGCTCAAGCGCGTCGAAACTTTGACGGGTTCGCAAAATGTGCATCGAATTTGGGGCGGAACTTTTCACCGCATTGCGAATTTAATTTTACGAAGACACGCGACTTCCATCGGTTTCGATTCCAATTATTCGATTCTCGACGCGGAAGATTCAAAGGATTTTATCAACGTCTGCATTGAGGAAGCGGCGATTGATACGAAGGCGAAACGATTTCCGAAGCCGGAAGTCGTGCAAAATATCATTTCTTACGCCAACAACACCGACCAAACTATCGAAGACGTTATCATCAAAAAATATCCGTATTTCGAGATGCTTTCGCAGCAAATCAAGCGCGTTGATTTCGTTTATATGGAACGGAAAAAAGCTCGGAACGTGATGGATTACGACGATTTATTATTAAATTGGAAACGTCTTTTGATCGAAAAACCGGACATCGCCAATGTTTACGCCGAACAGTTTCAGCATATTTTAGTTGACGAATATCAGGACACGAACAAACTGCAAGCCGAATTGATTGATTTGCTCGCGGTAAAACATAAAAACGTGATGGTCGTCGGCGACGACGCGCAATCAATTTTCGCGTGGCGCGGCGCGGAATTTACGAATATCTACGAATTTCCGAAACGCTATCCGAATGCTGAAATTTATAAATTGGAAATGAATTACCGTTCGACACCGGAAATTTTAGGCTTGGCAAATGTTTCGATTGCCAATAACCGTAAGCAATTTCCGAAAACTCTGGAAGCGGTAAAAAAATCGAAGGATTGGAAACCCGCGCTCGTGCCGTGTTCCGATGTCGAACAGCAGTCGGCGTTCGTCGCGTCGCGCATTTTGGAGTTGCGCGACGAAGGAACTTCGCTCGAAGAAATCGGCGTTTTGTATCGTTCGCACTATCATTCGATTGAATTGCAATTAGAATTAACGCGCCGCAACATTCCGTATCGCGTTCAATCCGGCGTAAGATTTTTCGAGCAGGCGCACATCAAAGACGTGATTTCTTATCTCAGAATCATCGTCAATCCGCGTGACGAATTGGCGTGGAAACGAATTTTAAAAATGATTCCGAGCGTTGGAAACGCGACGGCGAACAAGATTTATGAATCGCTGACTTACGCCGAAAACCCGCTGGCGTTGGCGAAACGCGACGACTTCAAATATCAGCCGCGCAGCAAACAGAATTGGCGTAACTTCGTCGGGTTACTCGAAAAAATCACGACGGACGACAATCGAAACAAACCGGCGAAACAAATCGAACTGATTTTAACGAACGGTTACGAGGCGTATTTACAGGAAAATTACGAAAATTTCGAGGCGCGTCTCGAAGATTTGAAAGGTTTGGCGATGTATGCCCAAAAATACGATTCGACCGAAGATTTTCTGTCGGAACTCGCGCTGCTCTCGACCGAACGCTTCAAAGAACCGACCGGAATTGTCGGGGAAGACGTGATTTCCGGCGGCGAAGAAGACGAGCTTTTGACTTTAACGAGCGTTCATCAGGCGAAAGGTTTGGAATGGAAAGCCGTCTTTCTAATCTGGGCGGCGGAAGGCAAATTTCCATCGCCCAGAAGTTTGAAAGAGATTGACAGCGAGGAAGAAGAACGCCGCCTTTGGTATGTCGCCATCACTCGCGCTCAGGACGAATTGTATCTCACTTATCCGCTGATGATCGTTGATTACAACCGCCAAACCGTGCTGCAAAAACCGTCGCGGTTCGTGATGGAATGCCCGCCCGCGCTCTTTGAAGTTTGGAGTTTGGAAGAAGACGCGCCGCCGTTCGACTCGCCGATTTTGATTGAAGAAAAAAAGCAGGATTTCATCAACTAAACTGATTCGATTCGCACCACCGAACATTTATAAATCAAACTTATCAATTACTTTCATCGAATTTATCACCGCTTCTTTTTGGAATTGTGAAATTTTTCATATAATAGAAAGCATAACAGAGGCGAAAAGCCTGAATATTACATTCAAATTATAAGCAGTTATAAATTATTTTGAGAAACGCCGCCGACCAACAGATGCTTTTTGCATTTGGAATCAATCATAAAACAGCACCGATTGAGGTCAGAGAAAAACTTTATATTCACGACAGCGAAATTCCCGCGCTTCTCGCTTTGCTAAAGCAGACTCTGGCGGAATGCGTGATTCTTTCGACCTGCAACCGCACCGAAATTTACGGCGTTTGCGGTTCGCCGGACATTGATTTGGATTTCTACAAAGACCTCGTAATCAACTTTAAAAACGCCGAAGAATTTGTTAGAAGAGAACATTTTTTTACGTTCGTTTCCTGCGCCGCGTGCCAGCAGTTATTCAGCGTGGCGACCAGCGTTGATTCAAAAATCATCGGCGACACGCAGATTTTGGGACAGTTGAAAGACGCTTATCACACGGCGAAAGATGCGGGCGCGACGGGCAAAATCTTGAATCAGCTTTCCCAACGCGCTTTCAAAGTCGGCAAAAAAGCCTACACCGAAACGACGATTCATCGCGGCGCGGTTTCGATCAGTTTAGCGGCGGTCGAACTCGCGGGCGAGATTTTCGGCAATCTGCAAAACAAAAATATCCTGATCGTCGGCGCGGGCGAAACGGCAAAATTGACCGTCGAATGCCTTTTAAAACGCGGTATCGGCAAAATCAAAATTACTAACCGAACACGCGAAAATGCGGAAGAACTTTTAACTAATCTCCAGAAAAGCCATCGTTTCGACGGCGAAATCATAAACTTCGCGGATTTCAAAAATCATCTCGACGAAACCGATATTGTCATCAGTTCGACCGGCGCGGTTGAGCCGATTTTGACGGCGGCGGATTTTGCGGCTCAGACGAATAAAATTTTGCTAATTGATATTGCGATTCCGCGGGATATTGCGCCGGAAGTCGGCGAAAATGAAGCGGTAATTTTGAAAAACATAGACGATTTGCACTCTATTGTTGACCGCAACTACGAACGCCGCACGAAGGATTTACCGCACGTCAAAAAAATTATAATGAAAGAAATGGGCGATTTTCTGACGTGGTATTATTCGCTGCCGCTGCTGCCGGTTTTCCAAAAAACTTATACCAAACCCGACCGCGCAACGGTCAACGAAATCTTAAAGATTAAAGAGTTTCTCATCAAAAACGTCTCCGAACTCCACAAATTAGCGATGCAGAGTCGCGGCAATGTCTCCGACGACCTGCAAAATCATATTGCGCTGGTCGAAAAACTGCAAACGATGAAGCGTGAGGCGTTTGAGGGCTTGAATGCCTGAAAACCGAAAATTCATCATCGGTTCACGCGGTTCGGAACTCGCGCTCTGGCAAACTCATCACGTCAAAGCGACGCTCGAAAAGCATTTCCCCGAAATAAATCTCGAAATAAAAATCATCAAAACAACGGGCGACAAACTGCTCGATGTCGCACTGGCAAAAATCGGCGATAAAGGTTTGTTCACTAAACAAATTGAAACCGCGCTTTTAAATCGTGAGATAGATTTGGCGGTTCACAGTTTGAAGGATTTGCAAACCGTTCAGCCGCAAGGATTAATCATCGGCGCAGTATCAAAACGCGAAACGCCGAATGATATTTTAGTTTCTAAAAAATACGCTTCGATTGACGAACTGCCCGAAGGTGCAAAAGTAGCGACGGGCAGTTTGCGCCGTCGTTCGCAGCTTTTGTTTTATCGCCCTGATCTGGAAATTTTCGAGATTCGCGGCAATGTTCCGACCAGAATTACGAAGTTTGAAGAATCGGATTTGGACGCGATGATTCTCGCGTTTGCGGGCGTTCATCGTTTGAATTTAGACGCGCATATCGCGCAGATTATTCCGTTTGAAATTATGCTTCCCGCCGTTGGACAAGGCGCGATGGCAGTCGAAATTCGTGCGGAAGATGTTGAATTGAAAGAGTTTTTGCACGTTTTGAATGACACGGAAACCGAAACTTGCGTAACGGCGGAACGCGCATTTTTGCGAACTTTGGAAGGCGGCTGCCAAGTTCCGATTGGCGCGAATGCGACCATTGAAAATGACGAAATTCATCTCGAAGGAATGGTCGGAAACTTGAACGGCAGCGTCAATTGGCGCGAAAAAACTGTCGGCGCGGTTGGCGATGCGGAAAGTTTAGGGAAGAGTTTAGCGCAAAGTTTGATTGCAAAAGGTGCGAACGAATTGTTAGAAAAAACACGCAAAAAAATTGAAAATACTGAGGAAGAAGTGATCTAAAATGGAGCGCGGACATCCCTGTCCACGAAGCGCAAGCGACGTTGTCCGCATTTGAGATTTACGAATCTATTAGCAAACTTCTTTTTCGCGCCGAAGCGACGTTCATAGCGGATAAGGATGTCCGCGCTCCGTTATGAAAATTTTAGTCATTAGAGAGTTTGATAATTTCAGCCGAATTTTAGCGGCGAATGGCTTTGAAATTATAAATTTTCCGCTGATTAAAACGAGCGCGATTGATGATTTGAGCGGATTTGAAACGAAACTCGAATCTATCGAAAAATACGACGGCGTATTTTTGACGAGTAAACAAGCGGCGGCGATTTTTCGGGCAAAATTGAAAACTGATTATCGAGGCAAAGTTTACGTTTTGGGTAAGCGCAGTTATGAAATTTTGAAGAACGCAAATTTTAATTTGCACTTTGACGAAACGGCGAACACGGCGCGTGAGATGTTGAAAAATATTGCGCCGGAAAAGTTAAACGGCAAAAGATTTTTATTCGTGCGCGGCGAAAAATCTCTGCGAATCGTGCCGGAATTTTTATCGAAAACGGCGACGGTTGATGAAGCGATTGTTTACGAAACGCGCAATATCAATGTTGAGATTGATAAAATAAACGAGTTGCGCGAAAAGTTTGAAAATAGCGAAATTGCGGCTGTATGTTTTTTCAGTCCGAGCGCGGCTGAGAGTCTTATCGAACAGTTCGGTGCAGAAATTTTGCATCAAACTATTATTGCAGCGATCGGAAAAACGACCGCCGATTTTTTTGAAACGCAAAATTTGCATGTCAATTTTGTTTCATCAAAAGCGTTGGCTGAAGATTTTGCGGTTGAGTTAATTGAATATTTAGGAAAAGAGAATTAGCCACGAACAAACACGAAAAAGGCACGAAATAGGAAAAGAAAAAAGCATTATTTAACCACAGATGAACACAGATGGACACAGATTTTTAACAGATAAGACAGATGAAATCTTTTTGATTTTATCTTGCTTCATCCGTGTTCATCTGTGTAAATCTGTGGCAAAAACTTCTTCTCTTTTTTATGCCTATTTCGTGTTTGTTCGTGGCTAAAAACAAATGAAAGATTCACTATTTATCAGAGCCTGCAAAGGCGAAAAAACGGAGCGCACGCCGGTTTGGATTATGCGGCAGGCGGGGCGATATTTGCCGGAATATCGGGCGATTCGGGCGCAGCACGATTTTATGACGATGTGCAAAACGCCGGAGTTATCGAGCGAGGTAACTGTTCAGCCGATTGATATTATCAAGACGGACGCGGCGATTTTGTTTTCGGATATTCTGGTGATTCCCGAAGCGATGGGAATGCACTTAGATGTCATCGAATCGAAAGGTCCGGTGTTTGAAACGCCGATTCGGTCGGTTGAACAGATTGAAAATTTACATCTCGAAGGCTTTCTCGAACGGCTCGATTATGTGATGCAAGCCGTTAAAATGACGAAGGAAAAGCTGAATAATCGTGTGCCGCTGATCGGTTTTTCGGGTTCGCCGTGGACGCTCGCGGCGTATATGGTCGAGGGCAAAGGCTCCAAAAACTTCGATATTATCAAGAGTTTTGTTTATAACGAACCGGCGGCGGCGCATAAACTTTTGCAGATTTTGGCGGATTCGGTTGTCGAATATCTGAACGCGAAAATTCGCGCCGGATGTAATGCCGTGCAGATTTTCGACACATGGGCTTCGATACTTTCGCCGCACGATTTTGAAGAATATTCGCTCAAATATATTCGTTATATTTGCGAAAACCTCGAAACAAACGGTGCGCCCGTCATCGTTTTTGCGAAAGGCGTGAGTTCGTATAAAAATCTGGCGGAACTGAAATGCGATGTTCTCGGCGTTGATTGGTCACGAAATATCGGCGACGTTCGCACGGAAATCAGCGGCGCAAAAGGTTTGCAGGGCAATCTCGACCCGACGATTTTGTTTGCGCCGCGCGAGAAAATCCGCGAAGAAACCGAGCGAGTTTTGCAAAGTTACGGCAAAAACGCGGGACATATTTTCAATCTCGGACACGGCATCACGCCGAAAACGCCGGTCGAAAACACGCAGTATTTTGTCGAATGCGTGAAGGAATTGAGCGCGAAATATCACGCGGAATGAGGAGATTAGCCACGAAAAAGACACGAAAAAGAATTTTTGAAACCACAGATTTTCACAGATGAACACAGATGAATTTGTTATTACTGATAGATCAAGTAAGAGTTTGACTGTTTCAAATAAATTATGAGCATAACTCAAGATAAATGGAATGAAAAAAAATGTTGGAGTGAATACGGCATCTTCTTCTCAAATGATGAATGTATTCTTTTGGAAGGTGAGTCTGAAAACTGTTATGTTGCGTCTGCTCGTATTCCAGTTTCGTCGCTGATTGAAAATGATGCAGATGACGGTTGGACGCATTTGTATCCGCTACTTTCCTGTCGAACTGAAAAAGACGGCTTTATTGTGCTTGGCGGCGAAACTTCTTGGGAAGGCGATGGATTTATTGCCTTGATTGATGCGGCAAGTAATAATCTTGTTTGGGTGATGCACCTCTGCCAATCAGAAACATTCGTTGAAGTAGGTATTGACGGCGAGAATATTTTGGCAACGTCAGAGGAATATCCTCATAGTTATAGTTGGGAAATTCCGCTAAACAATCCAGAGAAGTTACGCGGCGTGGTAACACGCAATCAAGCAAATCAATGGACGTGAGGGCGAAATAGAAGTGGAAATTTAATTTTAAAATTCCTTGGGGACGACATCTTTTGACCGCACAAAAAGTAATTTATTCTTTGAAATTTTACCGATATTTAGTTTCAATTAATCTGTGTCCATCTGTGAAAATCTGTGGTTAAAAATTCTTCTCTTTTTTCGTGAGTTTTCGTGTTTGTTCGTGGCTAAAAAAAGTTTTATATGAAAGATTTTGGCGAAATTGATATTGAGTTGCTGAAAAGATTTAATCAGCCGGGACCGCGTTACACTTCGTATCCGACCGCGCCGGTTTTTTCTCAAAGTTTTACTGCCGAAGATTATGAAAATGAAGTTTTGAACACGAATTCAGACGATGATTCGAGTCCGATTTCGCTTTATTTTCACTTTCCTTTTTGCGAAAAACTGTGCTATTTCTGCGGCTGTAATATGCTCGTGACGCACGACCGTAAGGCGATTGCGACGTATAACGATTATTTAAAACGCGAAATAAACCGCCTCGCGCCGATGATCTCAAAGCATCGCAAAGTCGAGCAGATGCACTTTGGCGGCGGCACGCCTTCGTATCTCACGCCCGACGAAATCCGCGACATTGGAAACTTTATCAAGTCGAAGTTTAACTTTGCGGACGACATCGAGGCGAGCGTCGAGATTGACCCGCGAAATCTGACGCGGGAACATCTCGAAGCGTTCCGCGAAATCGGTTTTAACCGGACGAGTTTCGGTGTGCAGGATTTTAATTTGCAGGTGCAGGAAGCGATTAACCGCGTCCAATCCGAAGAAATTACGCGGCAAACGGTTGAATGGGCGCGTGAACTCGGCTTTGAAAGCGTCAATCTCGATCTGATTTACGGACTGCCGTTTCAGACGCTCGAATCGTTTGCCGTGACGGTCGAGAAAATCATAGATATTTCTCCGAACCGTATTGCCGTCTTCAATTACGCGCACGTTCCGTGGCTCAAAAAACATCAAAACGTAATGCCGTCCGAAGCGATGCCGTCGCCGGATGAACGTCTGCAAATCTTAAAAATGACGATTGAAAAACTCGTCTCAAACGGCTACGAATATATCGGGATGGATCATTTCGCCAAACCGACCGACGAACTGGCAATCGCGCAGAAAAACAACACTTTGTATCGAAATTTTCAAGGCTATTCGACCAAAGCCGGCTGCGACGTTTACGCTTTCGGCGTGTCCGCGATTTCGCAGTTTCAAAACATTTACGCGCAGAATCTAAAGAACTTAAAGGATTATTACACGCGCGTTGATTCGGAATTTCCGGCAACCAACGTCGGCTATCGAATGACCTTCGACGACCACGTTCGCAAGGAAACGATTAACCAATTAATGTGCCACCTCGAAATAGACAAACGCGGCATCGAAAGCAAATTCGGGATTGATTTTGAAGAATATTTCGCCGCTGATATTCCAAAATTGCAGACATTTATTGATGAAGGATTGCTCGAAAATGACAAAGACAAAATCAAAATAATCGGCGCGGGTATTTTGATTATTCGCAACGTGGCGATGTGTTTCGACGCTTATTTAGAAAAAATGATGAAGGAAAAACCTGTTTTCTCGAAAACGGTGTAAAAGTGAAAAAGTGAAAAAGGGTAAAAGTGAAAAAGGTTTAGTTGAGTAAGGACAAACAAACTTTTTCACCTTTTCACTTTTACCCTTTTTCACTTGAGCGAATTTATGAGTGAAAAAATCGGTGTAGTTTTATTAAATCTCGGCGGTCCCGACTCGCTCGAAGCGGTTGAGCCGTTTCTTTATAATTTGTTTGTTGACCCGGATATTATTAATTTTCCGGGCAGTTTTCTGGTGCGAAAATGGCTGGCGCGGACGATTTCGAGCCGTCGGCATCCGAAGATTCAGGAGCAGTATAAACAAATCGGCGGCAAATCTCCGCTCAAGGAATTCACGCTCGGACAATGCAGGCTTTTGGAAATTGAAATTAATAAAAAATTTCCTGCCAAAGTTTATGCCGCGATGCGCTACTGGCATCCGTTCACCGAAGAAGTTTTGGACGAACTCGAACGCGAAGGAATTACGAAAGTTATTCTGCTGCCGCTCTACCCGCAATATTCCAAAGCGACGACCGAATCGAGCGTCAAAGAATGGAAAAAACACATCGAAATGCGCGGCAGCAAAATCGAATGGAGTTTGATCGAACATTACTACGATTTTCCGCCTTATCTGGACGCATTTGTCGAGCGCATCAATCAAGGTTTGGAAAAATTTCCGGCAGAAAAACGCGACAAAGTTGACATACTTTTCAGCGCACACGGAACGCCGATGAAGCTCGTCCGCGAAGGCGACCCGTATTCCGGTCATATCTGCGAAACTGTCACGGCGGTAATGAATCGCGGCGGCTGGACGAATCCGCATCATCTGTGTTTTCAATCGAAAGTCGGACCGCAAAAATGGCTCACGCCTTCGACTCCGAAAACAATCGAAGAGTTGGCGGAAAAAGGTGTCAAAGATATGCTTGTTGTCCCGATTGCTTTCGCTTCAGACCATCTCGAAACGCTCTTTGAAGTCGGCATTGAGTTTCGCCACGAAGCCGAACAAAAAGGCGTTCAGCAATTTGAAGTAACGGAAGGCTTGAATTATTCGCCGAAATTTATTGACGCGCTCGCGCAACTTGTTTTTCAGAAAGCGGAAATTTTTGAGGCGAAAAAATTATCGGTGAGCGGTTAGTTTGAAATAAATTTCCTGCGTTACAATTTACAGATATATGTGGAGTGAAATCGAATCAGAAAAAAAACTGCCGAACCGTTCTGATAGAGGATTTGCTAAAGCGAAATCTGACAAACATAAATTTGAGGTTTCTTATCAACATCAAAACGGCTATCTGTATAAAGGCGATTCGGTAGTTTGGCTTCAATCATTGGCGGAAAATTCGGTTGATCTCGTTTTTGCCGATCCGCCTTACAATCTCAACAAAGCCGATTGGGATAATTTTGAGAGTCAGGAGTTTTATATAAACTGGTCTCTGCAATGGATTGAACAGGCGGCGCGAATTCTTAAAGCAGACGGTTCGTTATATATTTGCGGTTTCTCGGAAATTCTGGCTGATCTCAAACATCCGACATCCAGGTTTTTCAAATCTTGTCGCTGGTTAGTTTGGCATTATAAAAATAAAGCGAATCTCGGAAGCGATTGGGGACGCTCGCACGAAAGTATTCTGCATTTTCGCAAGTCGAAAAAAACGAAATTAAATGTTGATTCGATCCGCATTCCTTACGGAGCGCACACGCTGAAATATCCTTCGCATCCGCAAGCCGAAACCAGTCAATACGGCAACGGCAAACGCCGAGACAACTGGCATCCGAATCCTTTGGGCGCGAAGCCGAAAGACGTTTTTGATATTCCGACGACGTGCAACGGAATGGAAGAAAAAACCAAACATCCGACGCAAAAACCCGAAGAATTGCTGCGAAAATTAATTTTGGCATCTTCGCAAACCGATGATTTAATTGTGGATCCTTTTTCCGGTTCGGGGACAACGATGGTTGTTGCAGAACAACTCGGACGCAAATGGCTCGGCTGCGATTTAAGCGGCGAATATAACGAAATGGCAATCGTCAGAATTAAAAATGTTAAGCGAATGCCGGTCGAACAATGGATTGAACACGATAAAAAAGTTGCGGCGCGGAGAGAGAAAATTCGATGAAACTGGAAAACCTCGTCAGCGCGGCGACGGATAAGCAAAACTTTCTTTCGATTGCCGACTACACAAAATTCTGTCGGGAATTTTTAACCTTTTTAACCGACGGATTGCAGGCGACAATCATCTCTCAAAACGAAAATCACTATCGCTTTTATCAATTCAAAGAAGACGGTCATTTCAACATCACGCGCCCGATCAATTCAAATTTGATGTATGGTGCGGAGGACATTGAGAAACTTGAAGACATTTTCCCGACGCTCTTGAAAAACGTGCGCGAGATAAACGCCGAAGATACCAAAAACCGCGAAATAGTGACGCGAAGTATTTACACGATTCAACAATCTATCGGCGCAGTGCTTGACGCTTTGCCTGCCGGACGTTCAAATCAAGCGAGAAAAATCAATGGCGATTTATTCGAGCGGCTAATTCAAAAATTGCTCAAAGAAATCGGCGTATCGTGCAGCGCGGGAACGGTTCAGGTGCCGATTTATCTTGCCGGTGAAGTGCAGTTTAAGATGAATTATCAGCACGATTTGCTGTTATACAATGAAGACGAATTAAAAGTAATCGGTTCGGTCAAAACGTCCAGCAAAGACAGAATTGACAAAATCTTTATGGACAAATTTCTCTACAATAAATTGACCGAAACCGCCATTCCGCACATCGCTATTTTTCTCAATGATGTGCAGAGAAAAAACACGAAACGCGAAAATTCTTACGGCATAAATTCTACTTTTCTAACCGGACATTTCAAAGCGTTCACAATCAAACTTAATCCTTTAGACGGAGTTTATTACTGCGACATTCGCCCGAATATGTATAAAGACAATTTGTTAAAACAACATATTCAAACTATTGACCGTTTCTTCTGTGAAGATGTTTGGAAGTTGATCGAGAGCGACGGCTTGCCGTTGAAAGAAGTTGAAATTAAAGAAAATGAATAAAAATGCCGAAAGAAAAATCGGCATCATCGGCGGCGGCATATCGGGATTGGCTGTCGCTTTTTCGCTTTTCGCGTGTGATAGAATTTGATTCGGGAGAAAATTGTTATGTATGAAGTAACGGTTGAAAAAACAACGACGCTGCAACTGCCGGATTTGATCGAATCGGTTATCAAAGGCGAAGAAATCGTCTTTACGCAAAACGATTTGCCGGTCGCCAAACTCGTCGCTGTCAAGCAGAAAAAGCCGCGCCCGCAGTTTGGCAGTGCGAAAGGTTTGTTCACGCTGGCGGAAGATTTTGACCAGCCGCTCGAAGATTTTGACGAATACCGCAAATGAAACTTCTGCTCGATACGCACACGCTTTTATGGTTCATCGCGGGCAGTCCGAATTTGAGCGCGGCGGCTCGGACTTTAATCGAAGATGCCGCGAACGAAAAATACGTCAGCATTGCCAGCCTCTGGGAAACCGCCATCAAAATCAGCATCGGTAAAATGACGCTCGCCGCGCCGTTCGATGTTTTGTTTCCGCACCAGTTACAAATTAACGGCTTTGAACTTTTGCCGATTAAAATCAATCACACATCAACAGTTGCAGCTTTACCGTTTCACCACCGCGACCCGTTCGACCGAATTATGATCGCGCAGGTAATCGAAGAAAATATGAATTTGGTCAGCATTGATGCGGTTTTCGACGATTATTCAGTTACGCGCTTGTGGTAGTAATTTCACACTTCTTTACAGGAAAATTTATAAATTTTAGATGAGAAAAATCGGCATTATCGGCGGCGGCATATCGGGATTAGTTACCGCTTTTTTGCTGAAAAGAAAAGGTTTTGAAGTTGCGTTGTTTGAAAAATCCGGGCGCGTCGGCGGGAATATTCAGACGGTCGAGATTGACGGTTTTAAAATTGAATATGCGCCGAACAGTCTTTTGAAATCGCCGCGTCTGGTTGATTTGATTCGGGAATTAGATTTGGAATCGGAAGTTACGGCGGCGAATGCGGTGAATAAAAAGCGGTATATTTTGCGTGAAGGGAAATTGAAATCGCTGCCGATGACGATTGCAAAAATGGCGGCGAGCGATTATTTTTCGGCGAAAGCTAAACTGAGGCTTTTGCGCGAGCCGTTTGTGAAATCGAAATCGCCGCGAGGGGAATCGGTCGCCGAATTTTTTGAACGGCGTTTGGGGCGCGAGATCGTCGAACGCGCGGCTGATCCGTTTATCGCGGGAATTTATGCGGGCAATCCCGAAAATCTGAGCGTTCGAGCAGCGTTTCCGCGTCTTTACGAACTCGAAAAGAAATACGGAAGTTTGCTGATCGGCTCGCTTCGTGAACAGGCGGAAAAAACGGACAAAGATTTTCCGCGCACGTTTTCGTTTGTGAACGGCGTGCAAACTTTGACTGATGCGCTCGCCGAAAATTTGGGCGACAGCGTTAAAACGAATACAAAAGTCGAGCGAATCGAAAAACTTTCGGACGGAAAATGGTTAATTAAAACCAATTCTGATGAAAATATTTTTGATGCTTTAATAATTTCCACGCCCGCCGAATCTGCCGCGAAATTAATTGAAAATCTCGATGAACATTTGAGCGCACAACTCAAACAAATTTATTATCCGCCGGTAGCGATGGTTTTCTTTGGCGTGAAAAAAGAATCGCTTGCACAAAACTTGGACGGCTTCGGTTTTTTAGTTCCGAGCGCGGAACGCCGACGGATTCTGGGAACGATCTGGAACTCCGCCGTTTTTGAGAATCGTGCGCCGGATGGTTATCATTTATTGACGACGTTTGTCGGCGGTGCGCGAAACGCCGAACTTTTTGAAAAGTCGGACGATGAACTTTTCGAGATCGTTTTCGCTGAACTGAAAAGCATTTTAGGTTTGCGCGTCAAACCCGCATTCGCGCACATCAAACGCTGGCGAAAAGCGATTCCGCAATATCTTTTGGGTTACGAACGAGTCGAAAACGGCATCGAAGAATTTGAACGCGCATATCAAGGAATTCACTTTTGCAGTAATTTTTACAAAGGCATCTCCGTCGGCGACTGCGTGAAAAACGCTTACAAAACTGCTGACGAAATTGAAAGAATTTTGTCCACGAAGGACGCGAAGTAAACACGAAGTTAGGACAAATCAAAACAGCTTTAAAACCTTCGTGAAATCTTCGTGTCCTTCGTGGATAATAAAAAAATGAGCAATTTTAATTTACCGAATTTTCCTGTTTCGCGTCTGCGGCGACTTCGCAAAACTGCGAATTTGCGCGATATGTTTCGTGAGACGTATTTGACGAAGAACGATTTTATTTTCCCGCTGTTTGTCGCGGAAGGTGAAAATTTTAAGCGTGAGATTTCTTCGATGCCGAATATTTTTCAGCTTTCGATTGATAATGTTTTGCGTGAATGCGAGGAACTTTTGACGCTTGGGATTAACGCGGTTTTGCTGTTCGGGATTCCTGATTTTAAGGATGAAGTTGGTTCAAGCGGTTATGCGGCGGACGGAATCGTGCAGAAAGCGGTGCGTGAAATCAAGCGAAAATTCCCTGAAATGCTCGTGATTACGGACGTTTGTTTGTGCGAATACACTTCGCACGGGCATTGCGGCGTGATTGAAAACGAGTTTGTGCAGAACGACGCGACGCTCAAACTTTTGGCAAAACAGGCTTTAACTCACGCGCAGAACGGCGCGGACATTATCGCGCCGTCGGATATGATGGACGGGCGCATCGGCGCGATTCGCAAGGTTTTGGACGAAAATAATTTTCACGACACGCCGATTATGGCTTACGCGGCGAAGTATTCGTCGGCGTTTTACGGTCCGTTTCGAGAAGCAGCGGAAAGTGCGCCGCAGTTCGGCGACCGCAAATCTTATCAGATGGATTTCGGCAATTCCGACGAAGCGATGCGCGAAATCGCGCTCGACATTCAGGAAGGCGCGGACATCGTGATGGTCAAACCCGCGCTTTCGTATCTCGACATTATTCGCCGCACGAAGGACAATTTTAATCTGCCGATTTGCGCTTATAACGTCAGCGGCGAATATTCGGTTATTAAAGCGGCGGCGGAAAAAGGCTGGATTGATGGCGAAAAAGTGATGATGGAAACTCTGACGGCGATCAAACGCGCCGGTGCAGATGTAATTATCACTTATTTTGCGAAAGAAGCTATTAAGTTGATTTAGAATCGAGAATGAATCTCGCTAAAATAGCTTAGGCGTTTCCGTCTGAGTTTTCTGAAAGTTTATGAACGATAAAGAAAAATATCTAAAGCAGTTGCAAAGGCGACGCGACGCAGCAAGAAAAAGGTCGCTCGCAAGATTCCCCCAAGTGGGTGCTAAACTCCGCTATCGCGGCACAAATCAATACTGCTTTACCGACATCATCGCCAACGCCGAACGAAAACTTTGCATCGGCGAGATTTATACTCTCAAGAGCATTGAGGTATTTTTGAGTTCGTCATACGTTACTCTTGAGGAGACGGGCGATGCCGAGTTTTCGTTGGGATTTTTCGATGACCTTTCAGTGCCGCTGTTATGGATTGCATTGATAAAAGTCAAACAAAATAACAAAAACGGTGTTTTGGGCGATACTGATTATGCATATTGCAAGGCTATTGGATTTGCTGAAAATGCACATCAGTTCCGTTATCAGATAGAGCAAAAATTGAAACTTTTAGAACTTCAACTATTAAGATTAGAAAATCCTGAGCCTTTGGAAAAACGCTTATCGTCGCGCAAAGTTCACAAAAATTTGATTAAACTGGCAAAGGATGTAGAGAAGAATAAGCAACTAGCGTTCGGAGTATTCACTCGGTGATAAAAATCAAGGAGAATTTTTATCCTCGCAATTATTTTGAAAAATGAACACAACAAAAAGCAGCGAATTATTTGCGGAAGCGCAGAAACATATTCCGGGCGGCGTAAATTCGCCCGTCAGAGCGTTTAAGTCGGTCGGACGCGATCCGCTTTATATCCAAAAAGCTAAAGGCGCGAAGATTTGGGACGTGGACGGGAATGAGTTTGTTGACTATATCGGCTCGTGGGGTCCGATGATTCTCGGACACGCGCAAGGCGATGTAATCAAGGCGATTCAGAAAGCGGCGATGCGCGGGACGAGTTTCGGGGCGAGCAATGTGCAGGAAATTCGACTCGCCAAACTGATTAAAAAGTTCGTCCCGTCGGTGGAAATCGTGCGAATGGTCAATTCGGGAACGGAAGCGACGATGACCGCGATGCGTCTGGCGCGGGCGTTTACGGGGCGCGAAAAAATTATCAAATTTGAGGGCTGTTATCACGGTCACGGCGATTCGTTTTTGTCGAAAGCCGGTTCGGGCGTGGCGACGCTTGGGCTGCCTGATTCGCCGGGAGTTACGAAGGCGACGGCGAAAGATACGCTCAATGCAAAATACAATAATATCGAATCGGTCGCTGAGTTAATTGAGCAGAATAAAGGTGAAATCGCCGCCGTTTTTATCGAACCCGTTGCCGGAAATATGGGGTTGGTGAGAGCGAACAGCGGGTTTTTACAAAAACTGCGCGATGTTTGCACGGCGGAGAAAATCCTTTTGGTTTTTGACGAAGTGATGACCGGATTTCGACTTTCCAAAGGCGGAGCGCAGGAACTTTACGACATTAAGCCGGATTTGACGACGTTTGGCAAAATCATCGGCGGCGGTTTGCCGGTTGGGGCATACGGCGGGCGCGAAGAAATTATGCGGATGGTTGCGCCGTCGGGAAGCGTTTATCAGGCGGGAACTCTGTCGGGCAATCCTTTGGCGATGACCGCCGGGTTTGAAACTTTGAAATTGATTTACGAAGACGCGGATTTTTATGCAGACCTTGCCGAATCTTGCGAATATCTTTACGACGGCATAAGGAAAAATTTGAAAGAACTTAATTTGAATTACACTCTAAATTCTTCGGGTTCGATGTTCACTCTGTTTTTTACGGAAGAAAAAGTCGTTGATTTCGATTCGGCAAAAACTTCCGACACCGACAAATTTGCGAAGTATTTCAACGCGATGCTGGAGCAGGGAATTTATCTGCCGCCGTCGCAGTACGAAGCGTGTTTTGTTTCCGCCGCGCACACGAAAAACGATCTGGACAAAACGATTCAGGCTAATCGAAAGGCGTTGCAGGAAATTCCTGTTTAGATATAGAAAATAAAAAAGAAAAGTGTAAATTGTTTTTATTTTCGCTCGTCTTTCATTTCAAATTGATTCAGACAGTTTGTTAGGCGAAAGCGATATAAATTCGGAGTAAGTGAAAAGTGATATTTGTGCTTTCCTGACTTATTACTTATCACTTTTCACTTACTCCGAATTAGTTTTTTAAATTGCTTGAGACTTGCCGACAGTCGTTTTTGAACGCCAGTTGCGGAATCGTCGCCACGCTAATGCAAAGCCCGTATAAGTCAAAACCGCGCCGCCGAGACAGGCGAGAAAGCCGATAAATTGCCCGACGAAACCGCCGCTTTCGCCCGTGTGCGTAAAGCGTGACCACGAACGAAGTTGGCGAGCGGAATTCTGCTCGCCGTAGCTTTCCCATTTAGTAACTTCTGTTGTTTTCGCGTCAATCGTCAGAGTCGAACGACCGAAAATATTCCAGTAAATTCCTTCGTCAATCGTAAAAATTGCCGCGTCTTTCGTCAGCGGAAGACGCAGGGAAATTGATTTCCAATTCGGCTGATTCACGGCTTTCGCCCAAACCGCATCAAGATTTTCCGGCACGGTGAAAGGCTGTTCAGCTTGTTGTCCGGGCGCGTTCGGCGGTCCGCCTTGCTGCTGCTGCGGAACTTCATTGCCGGTCAAAGTGTAAAGTAAATTTCCCGCCCATTGATAGGAAATAACCGCCGCCGTTACAGTTAAAATTATTAAAACGAGCGATGTCCAGAAACCGAGAGTCGTGTGCCAGTTAAAATCACGCGCTTTGCCTTTAACCTTCCAGCGAAAAACCATCGCGGCGCGGAAATGTTTCCAGCTCCAGCGGCGCGGAAACCAGATGTAAATTCCCGAAATCGCCAGAAATAAAAACATTAGATTGCACGCGCCGGTAATCGCTTTGCCGAAGGCGCGACCGTCGCCCGACAGCGCGATCCAACGATGTAAATCGGTCATCAGACGGAAAAATCCGCGTACGCCTTTCGCGCCTTCGCCGGTGATTTCCCCGGTGTAAGGGTTGACGAAAATTTGACCTTCACGACCGAGGGCGATTTGCCACGCGGCGTTCGGTTCATTCGGCAACGCGACGCTCGAAGGTTTGGCTTCGGGCTTGGCGGCTTTCACTTTATTTAGAATTTCCGAAAGGGAAAGTTTCGGTGCGTTCTCGCTCGGTGCGGCGACGTAGCGCATATCGCGTTCGGCGAACTCACTGATGTTTTTTTCAAACGACAGAGCCGCGCCGGTAACGCACATTATAAAAATCACGATTCCGGCGACCACGCCGGAAATCAAATGAAGCCAGAATAGAATTTTGCGAAATAATTTCATTGTTAATTCCAAATTCCAAATTCCAAATTCCAGATTGTTTAGTCGCAAATCTGGAATCTGGAATCTGGAATTTAAATCTCCGCCCAACGGCGCAGTAAGTTGTGATAGACGGCGGTCAATTCCATCACTGATTGATGTTCGGGCGCGGTTTCCGCGATGCGCTGAATTGCCGTGTCCATATCGAACAGAATCGTGCGTTTGCCGTCGTCGCGCACCATACTTTGAATCCAGAAAAACGAAGAAATCCGTGCGCCGCGTGTTACCGGACGGACGTTATGCAGACTCGTCGCCGGATACAAAATCAAGTGTCCGGCGGGCAGTTTGACCGAGTGAACGCCGTAGGTGTCTTCGATGACGAGTTCTCCGCCGTCGTAATCTTTCGGATCGGTTAAAAAAAGCGTCGCCGACAAATCCGTGCGGATGCGGTGCGGCGTTCCCGTGACCTGCCGGATCGCGTTGTCAACGTGATTGCCGAACGAATGCCCGCCTTCGTAACGATTGAACAGCGGCGGGAAAACTTTATACGGCAGCGCGGCTGAGACAAATAAAGGATTGCGTTCGAGCGAAATCAAAATCGCTTCACCCATCTCCTGCGCCAGCGGATGATTTTCCGGTATTTGCAGATTATCCTTCGCCCGCGCCGATTGGTGTCCGGCGGTGATTTTGCCGTCAACCCATTCGGCTTTTTCGATTTTACTCCGACAGTGCGCCGCTTGCTCGGCGGTCAAAACGTCGGGAATTTGCAGTAGCATAATATAGTGGTGAGTGGTGAGTGGTGAGTGGTGAGTGAAAAATCATTTCTTCAACTTACCACTCACCACTCACCGTTAATTTAGAATCTAAATCCGGTCGTTACCAGCACCGAACGTCCTGGTCCGGGAACGACTTGCCCGCCGGTGATGCGGTCGAAATAGAACTTGTTGGTTAAATTGTAGCCGTTGACTCGAATATCAATGTTTTTGGTCAAACGATATGAAGCCGTTGCTTCGACCAGCCAATAATCTTCGACGAAACGGGTGTTGATCGTGTTGGCAAACCGTCGGTCAACGTAACGCGCACCGCCGCCGACGTTCAGGCGAAACGGCAGTTGATAAGTTGACCATAAATTAAATGAATTGCGCGGCGTGTTGATAAAATGTTTGCCGACTTCGGAAATTGGAACGCCGTAGACGAGCGTCGGCAGCGTGTTCGACTCGATGATTTTGCTGTCGAGCAAAGTGTAGCCGGTCAAAATGCTCCAATCTTTATTGATGTTGCCGGTGATGCCGAGTTCCAGACCGTTGACGCGCTGTTTGCCGTCGAGGATTTGGTTTAATCCATTTAAATCAGGCGTGCGGGCGTTGGTTTTCTCGACGCGGAAAATCGCGCCCGAAAGCAGGATGTGGCTGTTGAATAAGTCCCATTTCGTCCCGGCTTCGAGCGTGTTCGTTTCTTCCGGGTCGAGCGTCGTCACGGTCGCGTTTTCATAACCCAAACCCGACAGCGAAGGATTGACCGCCGTGCCGTAAGAGACGTAAACGCTGCCGATTTCAACCGGCTTATAGACGGCAGCGAGACGATAATTAAACAAGTCGTCCTTTTTAGCGACGGCGGCGCGAATCGTTCCGAACGTCGGCACTCCGTTCGCCGCAACCGTCAGCGTCGGCGGCAGAAAACCTTCGCCGTCGTAGCGGTCGTAGCGAAAACTGCCGTTGATTTCAAATTTCGGATGCAGTTTCAGCGTGTCCAAAATATAAGCCGACTGCGTGGTCGCCGTAATATCGCCCGCCAGCGGATTTCTAAAAATCGTTCCCGTGTAAACATCGAACGGATTCGGATTGAATAAATTTGTCGAGGCGTTCAATGCAGTGCGCGTGTAACGCAGATTTTTCTCGCGGATAAATTCAACGCCCGCAACCAACGCGTGTTCGATGCCGAAAGTTTTAAATCGCGCCGTAAAATCCGTCTGATTGTCGTAGGTTTCATCTATCGTCTGCCACGCCCGCATTTCGCGCGTTACGACGGTTGAATTGACATTGTTAAAGCGCGGCGGCGTGGCGATTGAGTCGCGGGTCGAACGACCGTAGCGAAACTGGTTTCGCAAAGTCATTTTATCATTGAAAACGTGGGCGAAAGTAACGGTTGCCAGATTCGATTTCAAAACTTCATCGTCGCGTTCTTTGAATCCGTAAAAAGTATTGCGGGCAACCGGCGCGGGTTTGTCGCGGAAGGCAACGAGAACATTATTCGTATTCGGAACCCACGGAATGCCGTAATCGGTGATGTTGTCCTGCGACAGATGAAAATATCCGAGCGTCAAAGTTGATTTCGAGCCGATGCCGAAAGTCAGCGTCGGTGCCACGCCCCAGCGGTTGTTTTCAATGATGTCGCGTCCAGCGACGTTTGAATCGTGCGCCAGAAAATTAAGACGGAAAGCGGCGCGGTCGCCCAAAAAGCTCAAACGCTCCAGCGGCAAATTGATGTCGCCGGTTACGCGCTTGGTTTTGTCCGAGCCGAGACCGATGTCAAAATTGTAAGCCGGTTTGAAGCCGGGAGTTTTGCTGACCAGATTGATCGTGCCGCCGGTCGAACCGCGTCCGCTGGTCGCTGACGATGGACCTTTGACGACTTCGACCTGTTCGAGATTGAACGGATCGCGGCTCTGCGGACTCAGATCACGCGCACCGTCAACGTAAATATCGTTGCGCGCGCTGAATCCGCGAACGGTGATGTTATCGCCGCCGACGTTGCCGCCTTCGCCCGCCGCGACGGTCAATCCCGGCACGTTTCGCAGCACGTCGCGCAGCGTCGTCGCGCCCTGTTCTTCAATCGTTTTGCTGTCAATAACCGTAATCGTCTGCGGTAAATCGCGCAGCGGTTCGGTGTATTTCGGCGAAGATAGAGTTGAATTTTCATCCACGACTTCGACCGTTTCCGCCGGACCCTGCAATTTCAAAGCAACTTCCTTCGGCGCGGTAATCGTATAAACCACGCCCGTATTGTTTAGAATTTGTTTGAGTGCCTGTTCGTCCGTATAATTTCCTGAAACTCCAAGCGATGCGATGTCCTGAATGTCAGCCGGAATCGTAATGCGCCAGCCGGTCGCTTTTTCAAAAGCCGCTAAGACTTCGCTCAAAGTTCCCGCCGGAATCGCAAACTGCCGCGCCGTTTCGCCTGCGTTACGATCAAAGTTTCGAGCGATTTTCAGTTCGTCATTCTTAACGTAGCCGAGATTCATCGCCCGACTGTTGCCGACGGTAAAGCCGAAAATCACTCCGGCAGTAGTAATGGCGATAATCCATTGACGGGTTTTTCGCACTTTAGAATTTTTTCTCTGTTTGTGTTTGTTAAAGATTCTGCTCATTATTCCTCTTCAAATTCGGTAATTTTATGAAAGTCAATTTTGGGGATTTAAAAGCAGATTGCCCGTCAAATAATTGCGAAATTCAGCTTTAAAGTTCAGCCGAATGCAGCAGTAGCGCGGCTGATATAAAAAGTGAAATTTTGGAATTAAAACGGGAAGCGTGATAGGATAAACCTCGCACACTATCCGCAATAGAAATCCGAAAGTTCTGGCGTATAGTTAGTGTTCGCGCCTTCAGTATCTTGAACATACTGAGGGCGTTTCAATTTTATAAAAATGAAATTGAAAATCGTTTTCAATAGACTCAGATTTTAAAGTAAGAATTTGGCGTTGTCAATCGTCAGAAATGTTTTTGACCGAAACCGTAAGTTGACCGGAAATTCGTGATTAGTTTCAACTGACGTTTGGCGGCTAATAAGATAAGAAAACAAAAGGGCGGGAAAGTTATTCCCGCCCTTTTATAATTTAATCGTAGTATTCAAGTCCGAGATGCGTTATTAAATCCTCGCCTTTTAAGTAGCGCAGAGTATTTTTCAGCTTCATCAGTTGAATAAAAATATCGTGTTCGGGATAAAGTTCGGGCGCAGTTTGCGGAGCTTTGAAATAGAACGAAAGCCATTCCTGAACGCCTTTCATTTTCGCTCTCTGCGCCAAATCCATAAACAACGCCAAATCCAGACAGAGCGGCGCGGCGAGAATCGAATCGCGGCACATAAAATCAATCTTGATCTGCATTTTATAGCCGAGCCAGCCGAAAATATCAATCGCGTCCCAGCCTTCTTTGTTGTCGCCGCGCGGCGGATAATAATTGATGCGGACGACGTGCGAAAAATCTTTATAAAGTTTCGGGTAAACTTCCGGCTGCAAAATATGTTCGAGAACCGAAAGTTTCGATTCTTCTTTGGTTTTGAAACTTTCCGGGTCGTCAAGAACTTCGCCGTCGCGGTTGCCGAGAATGTTCGTCGAATACCAGCCGTCGAGTCCGAGCATTCTCGATTTTAATCCGGGCGCGATGATGGTTTTCATCAGGGTTTGTCCGGTTTTGAAATCTTTGCCGCAAATCGGAACGCCGTTTTGTTCGGCTAATTTTGTGATCGCCGGAATATCAACCGTCAAATTCGGTGCGCCATTGGCGAACGGAACGCCCGATTTCATCGCCGCGTAAGCGTAAATCATCGAAGGCGCGATATTCGGATCATCGTCGTATAACCCTTTTTCAAATGATTCGATTGTCTGATGAACCGCGCCGATTTCGAGAAAGATTTCCGTCGAAGCCGCCCAGACGATGACCAACCTATCACAGCCTTTTTCAGCCTTAAAATCGGCGATGTCTTTGATGATTTGTTCGGCAAGTTCCATTTTATTCTTGCCGTTCTTGATATTCGTTCCGTTTAATCGCTTAACATAATTCTGCGAAAAAACAGCGGGCATCGGTTTCAAAGAATCAAGCTGTTCGCGCAAATCTTCAACCAAAGACTTCTCTAAAACGCCCGCGTGCAAAGCGGCTTCATACGCCGAATCGGAAAAAATATCCCACGCGCCGAACACGATGTCGTCCAAGTTGGCGAGCGGCACAAAATCCTTTATCTTCGGGCAATTATTATCGGTTCGCTTGCCGAGTCGAATCGTTCCCATCTGCGTCAGCGAACCGATTGGTTCGGCGTTGCCCTTGCGAATCGCTTCCACGCCCGCGACAAATGTCGTGCTGACCGCGCCGAGTCCGACCAGTAAAATTCCGAGCTTGCCGCTCGCGGGCGCAATTTCCACACCTTTTTCCATCATTTATTATCTCCAGTAAGTAAAAGAGAAATGATAACTTTACGGAAATGTTAAGGCAAACGCGGAAGTTTTATAAATCGGCGGAAGGCTTTTTATTTCGGATTCTTCCGAGCATTCTCTCGTTCGTCAATTCGCGCAGAGCGTCGGAAGCGATCCAACGCGCCGGTTTGGTATTTTGCAGTTTTATTCTTTCGGCGGTTTCGACCGCGAGTTTATGAAGATATAAATTTCGCTTACCGATTTGACGAAGCGACCAATTAACCGCCTTCTTAATATAATTTCGGTCGTCGCCGGCGTGTGTTTCGAGCATCGGCAAAAAACACGCGATTTTCGCGTCGTCCGCCTTTTTATCGTGAACGGCAAGCCACGCCGCCAAAACAATTCCGGCGCGTTTGACGAACTCTTTCTCACATTTTGACCATTCAAAAACCTTCTGATAAGCGTATTCGGTTTTGCAGAAAAGATGCCCGCAAGTTCCGTCGCAAATCGCCCAGTTATCAAAATCCTCCGCCCAAGCGTCCATCTGTTCAGTCGAAACTTCTCGCGGATTATCAATCAAATAAGCGACGATTCGGGCTTCGTGAATTCCGGTTTCCCAAAGTTCGAGCGCGAGTTGATGACGGTTTTCAGTTTGCTTTTTTATTTCTTTGGCAAGATTTTTCAAAACCGGCGCGGAAACGCCGAACGCCTTTTTTGCAGTAATTCCGAAACGCTTCATTCCGGCGACGTTTTCGGGACTTTCGAGCAATGCGAGTTTTTTGATAATTTCGTCGGCAATCATTTCAGGGCAGCAGTTTGACGTGCGGATAATTTAAGATTTTCGCGTCGTAAGTTATGAGCGGGTAATTATAAACTCTGGCGGTCGCCACGATTATTTGATCTGCCGGGTCTTTGTGAAAGATGCCGGGAAGCCGTGTTGATTCGACGGCGATCTGCGGAGTCAGAGGCAGCAGCGCAATTCCCGGATAAGCCAGAGCGATTGCAAACCAGTCTTCAATCGGCACGGAAAAAGAAAGCCTGCCGAGTTCGACGACTTTCGCAATTTCCCACAAAGAAATCGCGCTCACGCCGATTCCGATTGATTCGTGCTGCTGAATAACGCTCGCGTAATTCGCCGTCAGGCGTTTGTCGCCTTGAACGTGCCAAATCCAGATGTGCGTGTCGAGAACGATCATTTCGCCGCTTCCCAATCTTCCGGCGCAATCGCCGGCTCAAATGGATTTTCGTATTTATAAGCCGTTCCACGCAGAGAATAAAGTTTTTTTTCATTTTCTGCGCCGGACTTTACAATAATTATTTCGACCTTTTCGCCTTCGGCAAACGGCAGATTTTCAAGCACGATTGTTCCGTTCGATTGAATAACTTTTTCAACTCGCAGCGTCTCCATAAATTTTTACTCCAACGAAGATTTTAACACGGTTTGCGTTTGGTTCTTTCTAAATTCGTGGAGTTTCTCTCTCAATTCCGGTCGTGAATTTGCCAGAATCGAAATGGCTAAAAGCGCAGCGTTCTTCGCGCCCGCGTTTCCAATCGCTAGAGTTCCGACGGGAATTCCGGCAGGCATTTGGACGATTGAGAGCAGGGAATCCATTCCCGACAGAGCTTTGCTTTGTACGGGAACTCCCAAAACCGGCAGAACCGTTTGCGAAGCGCACATTCCCGGCAGATGCGCCGCGCCGCCCGCGCCCGCGATGATGACTTCGATGCCGCGCTGTTCGGCGGTTTTAGCGAATTCAAAAAGCAAATCGGGCGTGCGGTGCGCGGAGACGACTTTTGCCTCAAACGCCACGCCGAATTCTTCCAGAATATCAGCGGCGTTCTTCATCGTTTCCCAATCAGACGTGCTGCCCATAATAATCGCCACGATTGGTTTTTGGTCTTTTATTTTCTTTGCCATTTGCTTACAAAATAGAAAAGATGCGCGGCGAAAGCAAATTCAACGCGCATCTTTGAAAGTTTTTAGCAGTGAAAGTTATTTTGTTAATGACGCGGCTTTGCGCTCGTCGGCTTCGGCGAGCGCGATTTTGCCTTGTTTGCGATAAATCGCCGCCCGCGCTTTGTAGCTTTTAGGATTATTCGGTGCGAGATCAATCGCCGCCGATACGTCTTTTATAGCCTGAGCCAAATCGCCCGTAGAGAAATAAACCAGCCCGCGATTAAGATAACCGTCGGCGAGATAAGGGATATTTTGCGTATTCAGCGAAATGTATTTGTCGTAGTCCGCGATGGCTTTGGCATAATCTTTCCGCGCCGTTTGAATGATCGCCCGGTTGTAATAGGCTTCGGCTTCGTTCTGATTAATCTCAATCGCTTTCGTAAAATCAGCAAACGCTTTCAAATTGTCGTTCTTGCTCATATAAGCGTGTCCGCGCCCGACGTAAGCCTCCGAATAATCTTTTTTGAGCGAAATCGCGCTGCTGAAATCGGCGACGGCATTGTCGAAAGAATTCTTCGCCGAATAAGCATTTCCGCGATTAAGCCGAAAACGCGCTTCGGTCGGGGCAAGCTCAATCGCTTTATCATAATCGGCAATCGCCAAATCGAACGAACCCTTAAACTTGTAGCAAACTCCGCGATAACCGTAGCCGTCGGCAAGATACACTTTATTTGTCGGTTTCAACTCGATGTATTTACTAAAATCGGCGATTGCCTGATCGTTATTTCCGTTCAAACTAAACGCTCTGCCGCGATTATAATAAGCCTCGATGTTGTTGGGATTAGCTGCAATTTGCTTCGTCTGTGCCGCAATCTGACATTTGTAATCCTGATCGCCGCAATTAGCGGCAGCCTGCGCCGACGCGGAAATCGAAAGCAGAACGGACAACATTATCGCCGGTAAAATCGTTTGATTCAGTTTTTTCATAATCGTTATTCTCCTTAAATGCCGTTTAGAAATCAAAGATTTCGGAAGTAACTCGCCTCTGACGAATGGAGCAATGTTTTCACGAATGATTTATAAAAATCTAAGAGTTGTTTGAAAACTCTGGTCTGGTCGCTGAAAGCGACTGATTTAATAGCGTCGGGAGAATCCCGACGTGAACAGCGAAAAGATTGCCCGTCCCTGAAAGGGACGAATTACCAACCGTTTAATTCGTCCCTTTCAGGGACGGGTATTTAATTTATGCGAGTCGTCGGGATGCTCCCGACGCTATTAAATTTGTCCGCTGCGCGGACTTTTCCGGGTTTTCAAACAGTTTCTAAGCCAATCCGTCAGCACAATTTAATTCGTACTTCACCTCGGCATAATTTTTAACCAGCATTTCTTCGCCGATTCTGTTGCCCGTTCGTTTATCAATCGTCTCGCGCCAAATCTCGTTTTCACGGTAATTTCTATCGTTTTCACGCGAGAAACGATGATTGCGTTCGACGATGTGGAATGAATGCGGCAGTTCCGTGTCGGTCAAAATCGAACCTTTTAAATGTTCGCCGGTCAGCCAAAGTTTTATCTGAAAAGTCTGCGTCGTCGGATTATGAAAACGCAAATCAACGTAATTATAAAAAACGCCCGCGCCGCTTCCGAAAGGCAATGTACGGCGGTCATCGGGAAACGGATCGAAGCTGTGATGCTGCCGTTCGGCAATCGTCAGCGGCGTGTGCAGAGCCATCCAATACAGCAAATTGGCGAGTTGGCACAACCCGCCGCCGACACCGCGCCGGACTTCGCCGCGTGAAAGCTGCATTCCTTCGACATAGCCTTTCTGCGCCGTCGCTTCGCCGACGCATCGCCAGAACGAAAAAGTTTCGCCGGGTTTAATCAAAATCCCGTCAATCGTTTGGTGCGCGATTCCCAAATTGACAACTTTGTTTTCCTGCAACTGCGGATCGGAATCGCCGAGCCTGCGGCGCAGCAGCGATTGATGTTTTTTGACGGCAAACGCCAAACTTTCATCGGAAAAATGTCGCGCAAAACGCTTGCGGCTCGTCGCGTCGGCAACTTTGCGAAAGGCGCGTTTTTGCTTGATTCGCAGATGATAAAAAATCGGGTGAATTTCGGAAAGCCGTCGTCTCATAAATTTGACTAATCGGTCGCAATCATCACGTCGCTCGCTTTGACGACGGCATAAACTTCTTTGCCGACGGTCAGATTCAAGCGTTCCGCCGAATCCTTCGTGATAATCGAAACGACTTCGACACCGTTTGAAAGCTCGACGACGATTTGCAAATTAACCGCGCCGTCTTCGATTGATTTGATCGTTCCCTTTAACGAATTTCTCGCACTGATTTGCATAATTTTTTTATTCAGAGTTTTTCTAAAAGCGTGTGCGCTTCAAGTTTATAGCCTTCGTCTTCGCGTTCGTGATTGGCGTTCAGCGGCGCGTTCAGAATCCATTCGAGTTGTTCTTTCGCCTGCGCTTTGTCGCGGTTTGAAAGATAAACTTCGGCGAGAAAGAGACGATTCAAGAAGAATTTCGGACCCAAATCAACCGCTTTTTCCAAACATTCCGCCGCCTTTTTGCCGTTGCCAATCGAAAACGGAAAGCCCGGAGCTTTGTGATAAAGCCTGCCGAGAACGCGCCACGGTCCGCCGTAAAAATAATTTTCGTCCAATTCCAGAGCCTTTTCCGCCGCCGCTTTGATCGGCGAAATCATCGCCAGACTCTGCATAATTCCTTTTTCCTGCCCGTATGAACCGGAGTTGACGGCAAGCCAGAAATTCGATTCGAGCGAATCTTCGTTAATCTCCGTGCCGGTTTTCCCGCACTCAACGCCTTCGTTAAAAAAAGCGATTTTATCCGCCGCGTCCGCCGCGTATTCGCCGAACCAGTAATTAATTTCGGACAGCAGACCGTAAGCCCAATCGCATTCGGAATCCTCTTCGACCAGCGTGAAAAGCTCGTCCCGCGCCGTCTCCAGATTATCGTCGTCCAGCTCGCGCTCATCAATCAGTTTTCGCACCTGTTCAAAGATTTTTTTGTGTTTCATAAAACAGACTTTCCTCGAATACTAGAAACCATCGCAAAAATAATTTTTGGCGTTCTAATCGTTCTGAGTCCCGCCTTCAGGCGGTTTCCCGCCGCGCTTCGCTCGAAGCAAGAGCCGCCTGAAGGCGGGACTCAGAACAGCAGGTTCGATTTTTGAGATGGCTTCTATTTGAAATGTTTATAAAATTTACTATCGAACGCAGAATAAAACAACATTCCCATTATATTTTCCGTCCCTCGATAAAAGCCATCGGAACGGTTAAATTTAATCCGCCGTTCGTTTCGGCAAATTCGTTCAGATTCGCTTCAAGCTGCGTAAAAATCTCCGCCCGATCCGTCTGCGGAATGATGTTTTGCCACGAAGACAGCCAGCCGAGTTTGACGAAATGATGATTTAAAAACGCCGAGCCGTCTAAAAATTTCATCGTAAATTCGTCTTTAAAATGTCGGCTAATCTTGAAACCGTTATCGGTGAAAAGTTTGGAAGTCGTTTCAATCGTGCCGCGATGCTTTTGCTGTTCCTGCAATTTTTCGAGTATGTCCGGCTTGTTCGTTTGCCGCAGCATTTCTTCAAAAACATTATAAAATTTCTTCCAATGCCCGTTCAAATTCGTCGTCAAAGCGAGCTTGCCGCCCGGTTTCAACACGCGCTGACATTCTTTAAAAACAACTTGCGGCTGGTCAAAATTATTGATGCCCAGATTAGAAACAATCAGGTCTATCGAATTGTCGGTCAAAGGAATTTTTTCCGCCGAACCTTCGATAATTTCGACGTTTGAAACGCCGTAATTTTTAACTTTGCGCCGCGCCCGTTCGCAGGCGTTTTTCCAGGGGTCGAGTCCGTACAATTTGCAGGATTTTCCGAGTCTTTCCGCCAACTCCAGCAAAGGAAAACCCGCGCCCGAACCGATGTCAATCACCGTCAAATTCGGTTTTAACTCCAAATGTTTCAACATCAAAAGCCCGAACGCCGCGCTCCACAAAGGCACTTCGTCAAACGTCTCGACAAATTCGGGCGTGTCGTCAAATTTATATGATAAGTATTCGGTCATTTTATGCGTCCAATTATAACGCGACTCGAAAAATTCGCACAAAAAGCTATTTCAAAAATTATTCCAATCGCTCAGAGTAACGCCTTCAGGCGTGAAACCGTCGCGCCATTCACGCCTGAAGGCGTTACTCTGAACTCTTTCAAATTATTATTTTTAAGACGGATTCCGATTGCTTTCACTCCTGAACATCTTTTGCGGACAATTCTCGCAAAAGATGTTAGCGCAGAGGTTTTTGTTTATGATAAAGTGGCTGAATAATGCTTAACCAATCAACCCCGATGCCGTCGGTTTTTGCAGTTTTTACATTCGAGTTCCGGTCGGTTTTCGCTGCCGCCGTTCTTGCTGCTGCGTGTTTTTCAGCGTTGTCCGTTCGCGCCCAGCAAACGGATTCTAAAAGTGCGCCGGTCGTCGTGCAGCCGGGTGCGCCGGGACATCCGACAAAAATTTTGCCGCCTTCGACGCGGGCAATGCCGCCTCCGCTTTCGCTGAAAGATGTCGAGTTTATGCAGGGAATGATTATGCACCACGGGCAGGCGGTCGAGATGACCGCGCTGATCGAAGCGCGGACGCAGAATAAAGAACTTCGTCTGCTCGGAGCGCGTATCAGTCAATCACAGTCGGACGAAATGAATTTTATGAAACGCTGGCTCGAAGCCAGAAACCAACCGACTGCGATGCCGGTGAAGGGAATGGAAGGAATGGATATGCCGGGAATGGATATGAGCCATCATCAAATGCTGATGCCCGGAATGCTGACGAACAAGCAGATGGACGCGCTCAAAAAAGCCGACGGTGCGGACTTTGACCGTTTGTTTTTAAGCGGAATGATTCAGCATCACGGCGGCGCACTGACGATGGTTAAAGACTTGTTCAATACCGGCGGCGCGGGGCAGGATGCCGAACTTTTTAATTTCGCAACCGACGTGGACAGCGGGCAGCGCGCCGAGATCAGGATTATGCAGACAATACTGGATAAAAAACCGCAAGAGGAGAAATAATGATTCAATTACGCACTGATATTTTTCGTTTACTAATCGTTTTTATATTTTTAGGTTCGTGTTTTGCCGCCGACATCTCGGCGCAAACTCCGCGACCCGCGCCGACGCTGCCGCCGGGAATGACCGGCTCGGACGCGAATGATCCGCGCTCCAAACTGTCGCCGGGATTATACGACGCGGGCGAAGCGGCGATGGGAATGAAACATCTTTTGCTGCTGAAAAAGCCGGAAGTTTTCGACATTGGAATTGACCCGAACAGTCCGAAGGTCGCCAAAGCTCTCAATGCTCTGGGCGTTCCGCCCGACGCGCCGATTCCGCCGGCAGTCAAGATGTCGTTCGCGCCGCTCGCTTTCGCCAATTCGGATTTAGCGTTTCAGGGCAACCACCTGTTTCAGGGAAATTTTTACGGCATCAGCATTTATGACATCTCCGATCCGGCGCAGACCAAACTGTTGACGACGATGCAGTGTCCGGGCGGACAGGGCGACGTTTCGGTTTATAAAAATCTGATGTTTATGTCGGTCGAAATGCCGAACGGCAGACTCGATTGCAGCACCGATGGTTTCGCGCCCGTTCCGCCGCCCGCCGAAGGACAGCCGCCCGCGCACGATGTGCAGAAAGACCGTTTCCGGGGTGTCAGAATTTTCGATATTTCCGACATCAAAAATCCGAAACAGGTCGGCGCGGTGCAAACCTGTCGCGGCTCGCACACGCACACGCTCGTCGTTGATCCGAAGGACAAAGACAACGCCTACATCTACGTTTCGGGAACTTCCTTCGTCCGTCCGGGCGAAGAACTCGCGGGCTGTTCAAACGAGTCGCCCGACAAAGACAAGAACACTGCGCTCTTTCGTATCGAAGTCATCAAAGTCCCGCTCGCCGCGCCGCAAAACGCGCAAATCGTTTCGAGTCCGCGTGTTTTTATGGATTCGAGAACCGGCGTTATCAACAGTCTCGACAACGGCGGCTCGCACGACGGCAAAGGCAAAATCGAACTGACCGACCAATGCCACGACATCACCGTCTATTCGGCAATCGGACTCGCGGCGGGCGCGTGTTCGGGCAACGGAATTCTGCTCGACATCCGCGATCCGGCAAATCCGAAGCGCGTTGATGCGGTCAACGACCCGAATTATTCCTACTGGCACTCGGCTTCGTTTTCCAATGACGGCAAAAAAGTTGTTTTCACCGACGAATGGGGCGGCGGATTAGGCGCGCGCTGCCGTCCGAACGACCCGAACAAATGGGGCGCGGACGCGATTTTTAACCTGGAAAACAGCAAGCTGAGTTTTGCCAATTATTACAAACTGCCCGCCGCGCAGGGCGACAGCGAAAACTGCGTCGCGCACAACGGCTCGCTCGTTCCCGTTCCGGGACGCGACATCAAAGTTCAGGCGTGGTATCAGGGCGGCATCTCGATTATGGATTTCACCGATGCGAAAAATCCATTTGAAATCGCCTATTTCGACCGTGGTCCGATTGACCCGAAAACGCTGATTCTCGGCGGCGACTGGTCGGCTTACTGGTATAACGGACACATCTACGGCTCGGAAATCGCTCGCGGTTTAGACGTTTTTGAATTGACCCCGACGAAGTTCTTAACGCAAAACGAAATTGACGCGGCAAAAACCGTTCAAGTCGCCGAATTAAACGTCCAGAACCAGGAGAAAATCGTTTGGACTAATCAGTTAATCATCGCCAAAGCCTATGTTGACCAACTCGAACGCGCCCAAACTCTGCCGTCCGACAAAATCACCGAACTGCGAACCGCGATGCAAAAAGCCGAATCCTCGAAAAAAGATACCGGCAAACTGAAAAAACTCGCGCCGTCGCTCGAAAAAACCGCTGCTGCCAAGAGCGGAGCAGACGCAACCCGTTTGTTGGCTTTGGCTGAAATTCTCAAGCGACCGACAATTTAATTAAGCGCAAGCTGAAAATTGCTTCAGACGAAAAACCGTTGTTGTCTTGCATAACAGACAACAACGGTTTTTGGTAGTTTTAGTTAAAAAGGATGGAGTTTCGGCTTCATCTTTTTTATTATGCAAGCACAAGATTTATGCTTTCAATTTGATTTCTCGATTCTTGTCTGAGTTCAAATGCTTTTTTCATCTTCTTGCTGATTTCTTTTATGGTTTTATCGTTAGGGAGTTTGATTAAGGTGTTTGCTAAATCAATATCCGAAACATTTGGTATTGCCGCACCTGTCCGATACATAAACATTTGTCTGAGAAACATTTCTGACTTTAAAAAGTAGAGTAAGAAATATCTGTCAACTTCAAAGTTTCGTAAAACTCTAAAGCCGTTGGTGCAAATGCTTCCTTCATATTCTTTTGTTACTAATGCAGTCGCGTGTTTTCTTGTGCCGACGGAATTCCCCGCAATCGCTGTTATGATGTCGCCTTCTTCAATTTCATAACTTGCTCGGCTCGGCAACTCGTGAACTTGGTAAGTCGTTGAATTTATTATCTCGTATGAATGTGTATTGATGTCGGAAAGTTCGACGTATTCAACTGTTAAATTCGGGTCTTTCAGTTTTCTGCTCTTGATTTTTATGATGTCGCAAATGTCGCCTAAACGAACCGTTTTTACATTGTCCAAATCGGAAAACATTTTTCGGTTTTCCGGCGAATAAAAATCATAATCGAATCGTCCGTTTAATTCGTCGTAATTGATAGAAAAACAATTTTCACTTTCAACTTTTACGCCTTTTTGAAATTCTTTATAAGCATCAACAATTACGCTAAAATCTTCGTCTAAAATCGGCTGTCCTTGACGGTTTTTTACGACTTGTCCGTATTTGTCCTTTTGATACAGAGCCGTCCCGTTTTTGTTTCCCTGATAACCTAATTTTCTAACTCTGCCGAAGAAAATCGGATATTGTTTTATTTTATTCGGCGTTTCTTTTTCCAGAAACAAAAGCGACGTTTTCACGCCTGTTCCAAAAGGTATAAATGTTTCCGGCGGCAGATTAACGATGGCTAAGATTTTGGCTTTTAGCTTGATGTAATAACGCAGATATTCTAACGAAGGATTTTCAAAATTTCCGTTAGGTAATACAATCGCCATTCTTCCGCCTTCTTTTAGTAGTTGAAGACAGCGTTCGATAAATAAAATTTCAGCGTTTTGATTCGGATAAACGGATTTGGTTTTGTGATATTCGCCGTTGTGATTTGTCCATTTATAGCCCAAGTCGAAGTTTGAAAGAGTCGAAGGATTTGTGATTTTAGCTCCGAAAGGCGGATTGGCTAGAACCAAATCAAAACCGCCCGAATGCGACAATGAAAGTTTGAGGCTGTCTAAATCTTCCAAAGAGTTTGTGCAAAGGACATTTGTTTTTCCGTTTGCTTCCAAAAGCAATTTCATTTTGGCGATACGGGCAATACTTTTATTAATGTCCAAGCCGAAAAGATTACTTGAAACAACACTTTTTGTGTCGAGTTCGGCATAATTATTCTGCAAGTATTTCAAAGCCGACATTAGAAAACCGCCGCTTCCGCAAGTCGGATCAATAATAGTTTCATTCGGTTTCGGCTGCATCATTGCCACACAAAAATCTATCACGGGTTCAGGCGTGAAAAACTGTCCTTGCCCGTCTTTTTCGTGATGTGAAAGAAACTTTTGAAACGCCAAACCTTTCGCGTCCTGCGAAGAATTAACAAGGGCAATGCCTTGCAATTTATTGATGGTGAAACCTAAAGCGATTGGGCTGATTCTGATGCGGTCGTCCGAATCAAAAATATCTCGATATGACTGTTTGGTTTGCTCAAACAAAGAGGCGGTTCGTTCTGTTATGGTATAAACAATCTTTCCTGATTTCAGATCATTCCATTCTTCGGTTGAGATTTTAAATTGATTGAGTTTTTTGTTTTCATCAAAAATTTTGACGAACAGAATTTTGACAAACTCTTCTAAAGTTTGTTGCGGCGATAAGCCGTCATTGGCGTAAATGTAATCGTGGATTTCTTCAAATTTCTTAAGAAGATTGTCCTCTTTGGTTAGCAGCGAATCAAATAATGAACTCATATTTTACACATTGGTGATAAAAGTAATTCACATTTGTGTAAGATGCAAGTTCATCTTCCGTCTAATTGGCTTCTATCCAATTTTCTAAATTTGGGAGTTGTTTCTGCAATACATTTTTCGAGGTCGTCATACCAGGGCTTTAAAAGTTTATGACGCTTAAAACCATCTTTGGCAGTTAAAATATCAATCGTATAATTTTGCTGTAAATGATTCGGAGATTTTCCCTGATGGTTTAATTGCTCGCTATTTGCATAAACAAATTCGTGCTTGCCCGTTTTTAAAAATAAATCTACGCATAAAATATTGAATTCGGAAACCAACGGACCCGTGCTTTTGATTTTGGTTTCGGAATCGGTTCTCGTGGACGGCATATGCGTTTGTAAAAGTCTGATTGGTGCGGTCAAATCCCAATAAGCATTTTCATTGAAATCGCTCTCATCAAATGTTTTCAACCATTCTTTGATTTCTTCTTTGTTTTTCCAGATTCCGGTTAAATCAGGAATGCCTGCGCCCGGATTTTCCGCATTCCACCCGAATTTCGGGAAATTACTTTTGTTGATTATTTCCCATTCGAGTTTTGCGTTCTCATAAGTAGATTTTCCCGACTTATAAATATTTTCAACGTGCTTTGCCCTTTCAATCGAATGTTTTATTAACAATGTCAGACAAGAAGATATTTTCGTGAGTCCGCTTCTTTTTTCCGCATTAGATTTGACACCTTTGCACTCGACAACCAGCCACTCATCTTCGATTTTGCCTGTTTTCCTGATATAAAAATCGCCTCTGGCTTCATCGCTTTTGGCATTATTGCCGCCTTCCGGTTTTTCTTTGATTCGTAAGATTTCATAGCCGATTGATTCGACATATTCCTTGAAAATATCTTCAGCCAGATTGCCCAAAATATAACCTTCCGCACCGGGACTTTTTTCCAATACTTCTAAAAATCTTTTCTCGTCAATTCCAAACTTTTTCTTGATATAGCTTTTTAATGCGTCCATTTCAGCCAATGTCCTCTAATAATTCTGAGATTTGAACATTAAGAGCATTAGCTAATTTTTCAGCCACAGTTATTGATACATTTCTTTCGCCTTTTTCGATGCTTGGAATATACGTTCTATCTAATTCTGCCGAGAATGCGAGTGATTCTTGAGAAATGCCTTTTTCCAAGCGTAGCCGTTTGAGATTTTTGCCAAATTTCTCCTTAATATCCATTTGGAACAATTCGCACAATGTTGATTATTATACAACGGACTATTGTCAACATAAATTGATTGGAAATATACTTTCAGGGCGAGATTTACCTTAAAAACAAAAAATGACGAAGCCGAAAACCAACCTTTATTTTTACGATCTCGCCGAATAGCCTTTCGCGCCGTCGAAATTGTAGAGGTTTTCGGTTTTGATAACGTCTAAACCGGCATCGTTGAACTTTTGGAGAAGTTGGACGACAATGAATATAATAATTTCAGATAAAAACAACCAATAAAATGTCAAAAATCTACTACACTTTAACCGATGAAGCACCGCTATTGGCGACGCATTCTTTTTTACCAATCGTCAAGGCTTTTACAAAATCCGCCGATATTGAAATCGAAGTTCCCGATATTTCGCTGGCGGGAAGAATTTTAGCCAACTTCCCTGAATACTTGAGCGAAGACCAGAAAATTCCCGACGCGCTTGCCGCATTGGGCGAATTGGCGGCGAAACCGGAAGCCAACATTATCAAACTGCCGAATATTTCGGCTTCTGTTCCGCAGTTGGAAGAAGCGATTGCCGAGCTTCAGCAACAAGGTTTCGCGGTGCCGAATTACGCGACCGAACCTAAAACGGACGAAGAAAAAGCCGTCAACAAAAAATACGCGAAAGTTTTGGGAAGTGCGGTCAATCCCGTTCTGCGCGAAGGAAATTCCGACCGGCGTGCGCCGAAAGCTGTCAAGAATTACGCGAAAGCGAATCCGCATCGAATGGGCGTTTGGAGTGCGGATTCTAAAACGGCTGTTGCCAATATGAGTTCGGGAGATTTTTACGGAACCGAAAATTCGACGACGGTCGAAACGGAAGAGAAATTCAGAATCGTTTTTTACGGCAATGATGATTCCGAGCAAGTTTTAAAAGATTACGCCACGTTAAAAGCGGGCGAAGTGATTGATTCTTCGGTGATGAATCTGGCGGCGTTGAAATCTTTTGTTGATGAAGCGATTAACGAAGCTAAAGAAAAAGACGTTTTGCTTTCCGCGCATTTGAAAGCGACGATGATGAAAATTTCCGACCCGATCATTTTCGGGGCGATTGTCGAGACTTATTTCAAAGACGTTTTTGAAAAATACCAAGATACTTTCGCTGAATTGGACATCAATCCGAATTACGGGTTAGCAACGCTTGAGGAAAAGATTGCCGGACATTCGCAGGAAGCCGAAATAAGAGCGGACATCGCCAAAACCATCGAAACGAGCGCGAAAATTGCGATGGTCAATTCTGACAAAGGAATCACCAATTTTCACGTTTCTTCGGACGTGATCGTGGATGCTTCAATGGCTTCGCTGGTTCGCGGCGGCGGGAAAATGTGGAACGCCGACGGCAAAGAAGAAGACACCGTTTGCATCATTCCCGATAGAACTTACGCCGGATTTTATCAGGCTATTATTGACGATATGAAGCGCAACGGAGCGATTGACCCGCGCACCTTCGGTTCTGTTCCGAACGTCGGTTTGATGGCACAGAAAGCTGAAGAATACGGCTCGCACGACAAGACTTTTCAAATTTCGGAAGCGGGAACGGTGAAAGTCGAAGACGAAAACGGAACGGTTTTGTTGGAACAAACTGTAAACAGCGGCGACATTTTCAGAATGTGCCAAACCAAAGACGCGCCGGTTCAGGATTGGGTGAAACTCGCCGTCAACCGTGCCAAACTTTCCGACACGCCCGCGATTTTCTGGCTTGATAAAGACCGCGCTCACGATTCGCAAATCATCAAAAAGGTCGAAAAATATCTGCAACATTATGATTTAAACGGTCTTGACATCCGCGTTATGGATGTCAAAGACGCGATGACTGAAACTCTGAAACGGGCGCGGGAAGGCAAAGACACGATTTCGGTTTCGGGTAATGTTTTGCGCGATTATCTGACGGATATGTTCCCGATTTTGGAACTCGGCACATCGGCAAAAATGCTTTCAATCGTGCCGCTAATGAACGGCGGCGGTTTGTTTGAAACGGGCGCGGGCGGTTCTGCGCCGAAGCACGTCGAACAATTCGCGCACGAAGGCTATTTGCGCTGGGATTCGCTCGGAGAATTTTTAGCGTTGCAGGCTAGTTTCGAGCATTTGGCAAACACGCAGGACAATAAAAAAGCGCAGATTTTGGCGGACGCTATGGACGAAGCGAACGCAAAATTTTTAGCGACCGACAAATCTCCGGCGAGAAAAGTCGGGCAAATTGATAATCGCGGTTCGCATTTTTACTTAGCGATGTATTGGGCGGAAGCGTTAGCAAATCAAACTGCGGATTCCGAAATCGCCGCCAAATTTGCGCCGATTGCCGAAGAATTGAAGGAAAACGAAGCGAAGATTAATGAAGAATTGATTGCGGCGCAAGGAAAATCGCAAGATGTCGGCGGTTACTATCATCCAGATTCCGAAAAGGCTTACGCGGCGATGCGACCTTCGGCGACGCTGAATGCGATTGTGGATAGCATTTAAGATTACTACCAAAACAGCTTTGCCGGATAAGCGGGAAACTCTGGATCAAGTGTGACAATCGTAAAATCTTCGACGATGCTTTGCGCGATTATTAGGCGGTCAAAAGGGTCTTTGTGATGAAAAGGCAATTTGTCTAAGGCTAAAATGTGTTCGGTCGTGATGTGCAGAATTTCCACATTATTGTCGCGCTTTTGGCTTTCGATTAAATCCGGCAAAGGCAGCTTTAATTTTATTTTGCCGAGCTGAACTTTAATTTGCATTTCCCAAATGCTCGCATCGTTCAAATATAAACTATTGTCTTCGTCTTCTAACGCGGCTAAGGCAGCGGACGAAAAAGTTTTGCCGGTTCGTCCGCCCACCAGATAAAACTGTGCGTATCGAAAAGCAAATCTAAATTCATTCTTTACAAAGCCAAAACTCATCCGGCAGCGGTTCGTCGAAATCTTCGCTCGTCCAAATCATTCCGCGATTCAAACCTGCGATACGTTTCTTTTTCGGCGGCGCAACAGATTCCAAACGTGCTAACGGCTTGCCGTTTTGAACAATCACAATTTCGCCATTATTTTCGACGATAGCCAGCAGTTCGGCTAACTGCTTTTCAACTTTATCGAGATTTACTGTCTGTGTCGGCATAATCATTCACCTTCAAAAAATATAACACGACGCACGAAACAACTTGGAAAGTACGAAATGTTACTGTCGCGCCTCACGTCCATTAGATTGCCAGGTGGTTCCTTTCCGAGACTTCTCTTTTTCCCAATTATCAAGTCGCTTTTGTGCAAACTCAGCGACTAATTTATTATTTTCTTGTGCTAATTGCTGTAATTTTGCTTTAGCTTCGGGTGTCCCAATATCAGCTAAAGCCCAAGTGCATTTTCTGGCAAGACCATAACAATCATCGTAATTGAGATATTCATATTCCGAGTGTGCTTCCTCATATAATGCGTCAACTGCGCGTGAATCTCTAAGTAATTGCAATGTTCTAACAATATCTTCGTGGTAGTAATGCCACGGCTTTCCGAGAAGTTCAATCAGCGCAGAAACATATTCATACGAGTAACCAGAGCGATAATATTCGCTGAGAGCAATACTTACTTCTTTGGCATCCTTTGCTTCAATAGCATCGTAAAGTTTTCGCAGGTTTTCATCCATAATTCGCTTCACTACAAAACGCCTGACTATTTATTGATGCCAACGCCGTTGATAATACGCGATTGCTAAAACTGATAATAGCTGAAATCTCATTGCTCGTTGGCATCTTTGTTCTTTTGAATCATCTCTTGAATTGTGTCGGTTTCGCCGATTTCATAAAGGCTGATTAATCCATTGTCAATGGTAAAGATTTGATGAACCGTGGCATCGGCAAGCACATTGCCCTGCAAATCTTTGATGATTTGATGAACGGTGACGACATTGCGATTGTTCTCGTCCGTCTCGAATTTTAGAGTTTTGAGTTCGGGTTGAATCGCCTTAAATTGATTAGTCCAGTATTCGCGCACCGCATCGCGTCCATAAATGAAACCGCCTTCGAGACCGTTCGCCCATTTTACGTCGGGGCGCATCAGCGAAATAATTGTTTCAATCTCGCGTTTGTTAAAAGCATCGTATAAATTTTGTAGAAACTGTTTATTTGAATTCATATTTTTATTATCACAATTCAACCTGATAATGGAGGCGCAAACTGTCAAGATGATGCCGAACGTGATTGACCATATTATAAGCAATGGCACGGACGGAAGCCGAAGTGTCGTTGACCGTGCCGGTTCGTTCCCACGCCTCATCACTTAGATTTTGAAAAAAGATAATATTCGCCTGACAGAGATGTGAATACTCTGTTCGCAGATCGGCGAGACTGATTGAATTAAAATTGCCGTTATCGGTGAGTAAATCCTGATCGAAACCCGGCAGCGGCGTTTGATCGCCGCGCGAAATTCTAAGAGCGCGATAAGAAAAAACGCGCTCGCCGTTTATCAGATGTCCGAGTAGCTGCTTGATCGTCCATTTGCCCGTCGCGTAAGCACACTCGCCTTTTTCTTCTGAAATCGAAGCGAAAAGCGTTTCGACTTCAGCCAACTGTTTCCGCATCGCGGAAACAACGTCGGTTTCTTCGACGAACGAAGCATAATCTTCATAATCATCTTTGTATGCGGTTATTTCAGGTAGTTTCATATTTAAATTTTAACGAAACTTTTAATCGTGCGAAACTAATAACGAGAAAACTATAATTTCTAGAAGCTATCTCAAAAACTATTTTTGAGATAGCTTGTAATCTGAACCAAAATTCCCATCAAATTTCTTCAATCTCTTTCGCCAAATCGAAATCGTTGTGCGTCAAACCGCCCGTGTCGTGCGTCGTGATTGAAAATTCGGCGTAGCCCCAGCCGAAGGTGATGTCGGGATGATGGTCGAGCCGTTCGGCGATTGCGCCGGCTTTGTTGACGAAATCAAGAGCCTCTGCAAAGTTTCCAAAATTAAAACGCTTTTTCAAAAATATGTCTTCCGTTACCCACGTTTCCAGTTCGCTCACACGCTCGGCGATTTCTTCCGCCGACAGTTTTTTCCGCGCCATTCGTTTTTAACTCCTCTTGTTTTTGGTTATACTTGGCTTTTTAGTATAACGATTTTAACAAACGATTTTCAAAAAATGCGCTTTATTTACAAGTTTTTTATTCTGATTTCAATCGCTTCTTTCGCGGCTTCCTGTGCGGGTGAGAGCAAACCGAACACGCCGCTCGAAACCTTAAAGGCTTACACGACCGCCATCAAACAAAAAGACACGACGACGATGAAACTACTGCTGTCGAACGGTTCGATAAAAATGGCTGAAGAAGAAGCCAAATCACGCGGCGTAACGCTCGATGAAGTTGTCAAACGCGAAACTTTATTTGACCAGACGCAGCGCACCGTCGAATTCCGCAACGAGAAACTCGACGGCGACAAAGCGACGATTGAAATGAAGGATTCCTACAACGCCTGGAACACCGTTGCGTTCGTCCGCGAAGACGGGGCTTGGAAGATTGATAGGCAGTCAGCCGCCGATATGATGATGCAGGATTTCGAGCGGCAGCAAAAAGAGAACGACGAAAAGTTTAATCAGGGCAGACAGCCTTAAGAATTTCAGATTCCAGATTCCAGATTTCAAATTCCAAATTCACCTGCTTTTTGAAAATCCGCAGTTTAGTAATGTTTATGAAAAATTATTTGAGTCTATTATTTTTGACGCTGACTTTTAGCGCTTGCAGTGCGCCCGCGCCGACGAATTCTAATGTCGGCAATGCTGCTAATACGGCGCAGAATCAATCCGCGCCGAACGCTAATTCGGCGACGGCTTCGGCGACGAGTCCGATGCAGACGATGAAGATTTTGAACGAAGCCGCGAAAAAGAAAGATGCCGCGACGATGAAAAGTCTGGTTTCCAAAGGCACGCTCGAAATTTTGGAGAAAAACGCCAAAGAGCAGAATACGACGGTCGAAGAGCTTTTGAAAAAAGACGAAGGCGAGACGTTTGAAGAACTGCCCGAAATGCGAAACGAAAACATCGCCGGTGAACGCGCAACTGTCGAAGTGAAAAACAAACTGGCGGATAGATGGGCGACCTTGCCGTTCGTCAAGGAAGACGGCGTTTGGAAAATCGCGCTCGACGAATATTTCAAGGACATCGAAAAACAAATGCTCGAAGATTTGAAAAAGCCCGCCGCCAATTCCGACAAAGAAAAAGGCGCGGATAAAAAAGAAACGAACGCGAACAAAGCGGCGAAAAATTAAAAGATTTTTAGAGGAAAACTTGTGTCAATTATCAAACCTTTCCGCGCTCTGCGCCCGACTGCTGACAAAGCGGAAGTGATTTCCTGCGTTCCATACGATGTCATTTACGACGCGGAAGTGCGTTCGACGATTGCGGATAATCCGTCGAGTTTTCTGCGCGTTACCCGTCCCGAAGGCGAGTTCGGGACAGACGCAAAACCGTCGAACGAACAAATTCTAGCTAAAGCGCGTGAAAATCTTGAATGGTTCATCAATGAAAAATTGTTGATTCAGGACGACGAAGCGGCAATTTACGTTTATCGTCTGACCGACGGCGGGCATTCGCAGACGGGAATTGTCGCGTGCTGTTCGGTTGACGAGTACGAAAAAGACTTAATCAAAAAGCACGAAAAAACGCGCCCCGATAAAGTTGCCGACCGCACGAATCATATTCTCGCTTTAGAGGCGCAGACCGGCTTGATTTTCCTCGCTTTTCGCAACACGGACGGCATTCGTAAATTGATTAGCGAGACCGTCGAAACCGCGCCGCTGTATGATTTCTCGTGTCCGAACTGCATTCGTAATACGATCTGGCGCGTCGAACGAACCAAAGATTTAATCGCGGCGTTCGCCGAAGTTCCCGCGCTGTATATCGCCGACGGGCATCACCGCGCCGAGAGCGCAAATTTAGCCAGAACGAAAATGCGCGAAGCGAATCCGAATCACGACGGGACGGAAGAATATAATTTCGTAATGGCGGGGATTTTTCCTTCGGAAGATTTGAAAATTCTGGCTTACAACCGCGTCGTCAAGGATTTGAACGGGTTGACCGAAGCCGAACTTTTGCAAAAGCTCGGCGAAAATTTCACCGTTGCGGAAACGTCTGAAAAAACGCCGCGAACACGCGGAACTTTTGGGATGTATCTCGGCGGCAAATGGTATCAGCTAAATTTTGCGGTGAGCTTTCTCGTCGCGCCCGATCCGATTGAAAATCTCGATGTCAGCGTTTTGCAGAATTACGTTTTGAATCCGATTTTGGGAATTGACGATCCGCGCACGAACGAACGGATTGCATTTGTCGGCGGCTCACGCGGCACGGCGGAACTCGAAAAACTGGTTGACGAAGGCATCGGAAAAGTCGCGTTTTCGATGTTCCCGACGACGATGGACGACCTTTTCGCCGTCGCCGACGCGGACGAAATAATGCCGCCGAAATCAACCTGGTTCGAGCCGAAATTAAAAGACGGCTTGCTGATTCATCTTATTTAAATTAGCCGCGAACAAACACGAAATTTCACGAAAATTATCATTGGTTTTTCGTGAAATTTCTTATTTGTTCGCGGCTAATTTCCTTTATAAAAACTCTCAAAAAATTTACCCTCCAACGCCAAACGCCACACTTTGAGCATATCTGCATCGAGCTGTAAAATGCCTTTTTTCGTTACGCCGTCGGGCATTTTGACGACCGAAACTAATTTGTTAAAAACCCGTTCGCGCTCGTTTGCCGGCACACGCGAAAGCAGATGCCAGAGCGTAACCGAAGTTTTTACGTTCGGATTTTTCAGAATAGTTTGCAAAGATTTCTCACCGCCGTTTTCAAAATCGAATTTGTAAAGCGCGTCTCGAAACGCAGGCGAAGCATCTTCGGCAAAAGGCGTTCCCAAACCTTTGCCTTTTTTCGTGATTGCCATCGCGCCTGCCGGAACGATTGATTCGCGTTCGTCGCGTTCGAGCGCAACAAAACCGCTGGTAACGTGCAGTTTTGAATCGCCCTCGTCATCAACTTCGAGCGTGTAAGCGCAGCCCAAATCAACCGCGACGGCGGACGGCGTATCAACGATAAACAGGCGCGGCGGCGCGAGAATCGTCGCCTGCAAAACGCCTTTTTCGAGCGAAATGCGATGCTCGGAAGCATCGGTTTTAATTAATTGCACACGCGAATTCGGCGCGATTTCGATTTGTCCGATATTAGCAACCTCGACTCTGGCGCGTGAATTTTCGTCAGTTTCTAAAGTTTCGCCGACCGCTAAAACTCCCTTGTCTGCAATAGTTTCGTTACCGGTTTTGAGAATTCCCGAAATTGTTTCGACCTGCCACTTATCCGAAACATTTGATTGAATCGGCGATTTGTTTTCCGCCATTCGATCTAAATTATTTCGCCAAAAAATTGAATAAGCTAATAACGAAATGCCGACAGCAAATAGAACAGTAAGAGCAATCGGAACTAAAAACGGCGAATTGAAAAAGCCGTCGGATTTAGGCTTTGCATTCAATTCAATTTGAATTTTATTCCAGACATTTTGCGGCGCGTCCGTTTGCATTAAATTTTTCGCCAAATCTGCGCCAAACTTAATTTCTTCATACTCCGCACGGCAATCAGCACACAGCAAAAGGTGTTCGTCAATCGCCAATCGTTCGTCCGTCGGCAATTCGTGATGCAGGTAAGCTGAAAGTTTTCCGTTGTAATGCTTCATTTTTTTCTGCCGCGAATTTTCGCGGAGTTCGCGGCTAAAATTCATTTCTCAAATGTCCCAATTTTTGCGCCAGCATTTTGTGTCCGCGATTGAGGCGCGACGAAACTGTGCCAATCGAGCAATCGAGAATTTTGGCGATTTCCTCATAGCTCAAATGTTCGACGTACTTCAGCAAAATCGGCAGACGAAATTTCGGTTTCAACGAAGCGATGACCGTTTGCACTTCGGCGGAAATTTCTTTCTGCTGTAATTTTTCATCGTGTTTCATTTTCGGGTCCGCCAAATTGAAAAATCCCGTCAGACCAAAGAATTTGCGGCTTTTACGTTGTTCGTCAATGCAGGCGTTAACCGTAATTCGATAAAGCCAGGTCGTAAATTCCGCGTCGCCGCGAAAGTCTTTAAAGCGAGTGAAGATTTTCAAAAAAACCTGCTGTGTAACGTCGTTCGCTTTATCAATATCGCCGCCGAAAAAGTTGAGAGACACCGAAAAAACGCGCCTTTGATGCAAATTGTAAAGCGTCTCAAACGCCTCGCGGTCGCCGTGTTTGCGATCCGCAAGTGAATTTGTCGCTTCAAAAGTTTCCGCCATCAACGCAATCTGCTCCATTTTTCGTTCGCAAAGATTCTATATCAATTTTTAGTTGATTTACTCATCGTCCAAATATCATTGCTGTACGCGAAAGTTATTTCGCCGTTTTTCGTGAACGAGTATTTGCCGCCGGTCATAAAAAGTTTGTCATCGAAAACCCAAACGACCGTTCCGCCGCGCGGCGACCAGGGCGCGGATTGCTCGCGCCAGTTCGCGCCGTCTTCGGAAACCCAAACCGCATTGGCAAAATTTCCGTCGTTGCGGTTTCCGCCGATGAGCCATAATTTATCATCGAAAGTGATCGGTGTTCCGGCGAGTCTGTCGGTCGCGTTGTTTTGAATCTGCTTCCAATTTACGCCGTCATCCGACGACCAGATTTCATTGTCGGAATTTGAATTAGTAACTTTATCGCCGTCAATCACGCTGCCGCCGATGATCCAAATTTTGTCTTTAAAAACAATAATTTTTGAGATATTCCGCGCAGAAAAATCCGTCTTCTCCGCCACGCGAATCCAGTTCACGCCGTCCGCCGAATTCCAAACGTCATTGTAATAATTTTTTCCGTCGTAGCCGCCGACGAGCCAGATTTTATCTTTGAAAACCGTCGCGCCGTAGAAAACCCGGTGCGGCAGATTCGATTTTTCCGCGACGGTTTTCCAGAATTTTCCGTCAGTCGTGCGTAAAATCTTCGTCGAAATTTTGAAGTTCAAATAATTTCCCTGCAATGCGCCGAGCGCGTAAATTGCGCCTTTAAATTGAACGAATTTTTGGTAAGCCGAATTCAAATTGCTTTCAGGCAGGGAAGTTTTTGTCCAATTATTTCCGTCTTTTGAAAGCCAGCCGCCGTTATTCAGCGCGAGCAAATTTTCGTTGTTCATCACGAAAACCGGATAGTTGTAGCCTTGCGGAAATTCCGCCGCGCTCGTGATTTCGCTCCAAATATATTCATTCGCCTTTGCGTTACTTTTTGTGCAAGCCAAAATCGGAAAACTAAGAATCAGCATCGCTAAAACAATTTTTACCTTAAACATTTTTCTTTCTCCTTATGCTTTCCAAAGTTGAATATCGCGCTGTGCTTTCCACATTCCGTTCGCCGATTTTTCTAATTTCAAAATCGGCTGAAAACCGCCTTTGCTGCCGGCTTCTTTTCGTTCCCGTTCGGAAATCAGCGCGTCGCCTTCAAACAAATAATTGTCAATCCAGTCTTCTCGAAAAGCGGTCGTCGTGAGCGTCGTGTGAATATGCGCGGCAAATTTATTTTCAGGATACGGCGCGGGTTTAATCGTCTGAAATTCGTATCTGCCTTGTTTATCCGTCAGCATCCAGCCGCGATAACGTCCGTGTTTATGCTCGTTTTTGCTTCTGCCGTAAAAGCCTTCGATGTCGGTGTGATAAATGTAAATCAAAACATTCGGCGCGGGCGTTTTGCCGTCAGCCTGAAAAACAATTCCCGAAATCAGCATTTTTTCGCCTTTGTCCGCGTCGTTTGAAAGCGTCGTTTTCCAGAAAACGTCTTTCGGCGCGTCAATCGCGCCCATTCCTTCCGCGCCTTTGGGTTTGGCGTTTTTCCTTAATAAATCCAGAATATTTTCATCTGATTTTTGCGCCAGCGAATTGTTTTGGCAGTTTAATAAAAGCGGGAATGCGAGCGCGGCAAGCGTCGCGCTTTTCAAAAATTCGCGGCGGTTTTCACCTTTTTGATTCATTCGTTTTCTCCTTGTCTGAAAGTTTTAACGATAAATTAGACGAAGCACCAATCGTTTTTCTTCCAAGTTTTTCAGAAATAAATTAAACTGACTTTGCTTTGCCATTTATGCTTGAAACAAACAGACTTTTTTTGCGTCCGATGAACGAAACGGACGTTGACGCGGTTTATGCGATGCGCTCAAGCGCAGACGTTATGCGTTTTATACGCCCGCAGCAAATCGAACGCCGCGAAGCGAAAAGTTGGGTGAAATTAATTTCGAGTCGTTGGGAAAAGGAACGAATCGGCTTTTGCGCCGTCGTCGAAAAAGCGTCGAACGAATTCATCGGCTGGTGCGGACTTTGGCGTTTGACGGAAACGAACGAAATCGAAGTCGGCTATGCGCTTCGCAAAGAATTTTGGGGAAAGGGTTACGCCGTCGAATCATCCGAAGCGTTTCTTCGATACGGATTTGAAACGCTCGATCTCGACGAAATCGTCGCCGTTGCCGACCCGGAAAATCGCAATTCGCGCCGCGTGATGGAAAAACTCGGAATGATTTTCGACGGCATCGGTGAATATTACGGACGCGATCTGGCGCATTACACTATCGAAAAAGATGATTATTTTAGAAACCGAAAGACTGCTGCACCGGCGCATTACGCCCGCTGATCTGGAGACGATTATCCGTTTCCGTTCGGACGACGATGTGAATAAATATCTCGGCGGAGCGCGGGCGAAAACGCACGAATTTAACGAAGCGCGGATGAAATTTTATCTCGATTGTTGGGAAAAATACGGCTACGGATTTTCTATGATGATCTGGAAGGAAACCGGCGAAGAAATCGGCTGGTCGGGCTTGCAGCCGCTCGAAGAAACGGGCGAAACTGAAGTCGGTTACGGTTTGATAAAAGATTTCTGGCGGCGCGGCATCGGTTACGAAACGGCGAAAGGCTGGCTCGATTTCGGTTTTCATATTAAGAATTTGCCGCGCATCGTCGCCGTCGCCGCGCCGGAAAACACGGGTTCGTGGCGCATTATGGAAAAACTCGGAATGACGCACGAGAAAACCGAAACATTTTACGGCACGCAATGCGTTTTTTATGCGATTTCCCGCGAAGAATTTGCTAAATTAAATAACTGATGCCGCCGCGAAGTATACCAAAATTAATCATCGCCGCCGTTCTCACCGTCTATTTTTTCTGGTGCGCGTATGCCCCCGAAAACGCTTATTTTACCCATCTGATAAATTTGCCGATTCACGAAGCCGGACATATTTTGTTTCGCATTTTCGGCGAATTTATGGGAATCGCGGGCGGCTCGCTTTTGCAAATCATTGTCCCAATCGTCTTTTTCGGCTATTTCATTTATTACCAAAAACCATATTCGGCGGCGGTTGTGCTATTTTGGGTCGGCAATAATTTTCTCGACGTTTACGTTTACGCCGCCGACGCGCAGGTGATGCAACTGCCTTTATTAAGCGGTTTGACCGGCGCGGAAGGCGGTTTCCACGATTGGAATTATCTTTTGACGGAGACGAATCTGCTCGACAAAACTTATCTGATTGCTAAAATTTTGCGATTTGTCGGAACTGTTATCACCGTCGCGGCGGCAATCGGCGCGTTTGTTTATGCGCGGCAGGGCGAGGAAATCGTTTCGGAGATGGAATTATGAAAGCGACACTAATTACCGGCGCGTCGGGCGGCATCGGCGAAGCGTTTGCCAGGAGATTGGCGCAGGAAAAACACAATCTTGTTCTGGTGGCGCGGTCGGAAGATAAACTTCACGTGCTGTGCGATGAACTGATGCTCAAACATCAAATTACGGCACATTACGTTGCGCTCGATTTGACGGAAAAAGACTCGGCTAAAAAACTTTACGAGGAAACTGAAAAACACAGTTTTGAAATCGAATGGCTCATTAACAACGCCGGTTTCGGTTCGATGGGCGATTTTGCGCGGCTTGATTACGAAAAGGAAACGGGAATGATTGATTTAAACATTCGCGCTTTGGTTGCGCTGACGCATCTTTATTTGCAGGGAATGAGACAAAGAAAAAGCGGTGTGATTATCAACGTCGCTTCGACCGCCGGGTTTCAGCCGATTCCGTTTATGGCGACTTATGCGGCGACGAAAGCCTTTGTCAATTCATTTTCCGAAGCGATTGCTGAAGAGAATCGTCCGCATAATATCGTCGTAACCGCACTGTGTCCGGGACCGACCGACACAAATTTTTTCGCGGCGGCGGGCGCGGAACCTTTGAAAGCCAAAGGAATGGAAACGCCGGAAGAAGTTGTCGAAACGGCTTTAGACGCAGTGAAAAACGGCAGAGCGATAATCGTTTCCGGCTGGACAAATTACATCGGCTCAATTTTCGGAACGCTCGCGCCGAATTTTTTAGTAACGCGCACGATTGGCGGCGTTTTGCGTTCAAAGTTTGAAGATAAAGAATGAAGTTCACGGTTCTCGGCAGCGGTTCGACCGGCAATTCAGTCGTTATCTGCACCGAAAAGACAAAAGTTTTGGTTGATGTCGGCTTGAGCGCGAAGGAAACTTTGCGCCGGCTCGCGCTGGTCGGCGTTGATTATTCAGAACTTGACGCGGTTCTCATCACTCACGAACACGGCGATCACGCAGGCGGTTTGCGTGTTCTGCTCAACACCGTCAACTGTCCCGTTTTCATCTCCGGCGCAACGCAAAACGCTTATCTGCGCGAAAAAGCCAACAAATTAAACAACGAACCGCAAAAACGCGCCGATACGTTGAAAAATCGCGTCGTCGAAATCGAATCGAGCAGAGATTTTCGCATCGGCGATATTGATTTCGAGCCGTTCTCAGTTCCGCACGACGCGGCTGATAACTTCGGTTTCGTGGCGAAAAGCGCAGGTGTCAAAGTGGCGACCGTTTTGGATTTCGGCTGTTTTACGACTTTGATAAAAGACAAATTGCGAAACTGCGACGGCATCGTCATCGAATCGAACCACGACCGCGATATGTTGAAAACCTGTCCGATTTACAGTTGGGATTTGAAGCAGCGCATATTGTCGCGCAACGGACATATTTCCAACGAAGATTTAGCCGAATGGCTTTTAAACGAATTTGACGGTTCGGCGCGTGAAGTCGTTTTGGCACATCTTTCACAACGCGCCAACGAACCGCACTTGGCGCGGCTGACAGCGCAAACGGCTTTGAAAATGCGCTCGCCGCTATTCAAAGCCGAAACTAAAGTTACGATTTCCTACCACCGCGAACCGACCGAATGGATTGAGTTTTAATAAAAAGCGCGTCTGGATTTGACGCGCTTTTTTATTGATTTAGGAGTTACGCAGTTGACAGCGAAAATCTATTGGAATCAAAAGTAAAACAGGCTGTCAGCCTGTTTCCGCACGGCGCGAGCAACGTCTCGAACGGCAAAGAATTGAACAGGCTGACAGCCTGTTCTACTTTTCAACTGAACGAATCATTCGGCGCGGCGATATTTATAAATGAATCGGACATCGCTCCAGCCCAACCCGATTTCCACCTGCAATTCATTCGAGTTCAGCGATGGCTTAAAGATTACGGATTTTTGTCCGCTGCCACTCGCGCCGTTTTCACCAAACGCTTCGGCTTTTCTTTCTCCGGCGGGTGTGTCTGAGGTCAGCCCGTTGCCGGACACGCCGATTAACGACGAGTTGCGGTTGTTGATCTGCGAATTGCATTGAGTGCTAATCGAAATGGTGAAACCGTTTTCGTCAATTTGCGGCGGCGGTTTCGTCCATTGAAAATCCTGCTTGTCGCCGTTGTATAGGTCCATATGCGCCGAGGAAGATTGCGCGGTGTAGTTCCATTTCGAGTCGCCCTGCTTCGGAGTTTCGGGAGTCACCGTCGTGGAAACCAAAGTCCAGCGTCCGACGAGCGCGACGGGTGTTGTCATTTGAGTCGGAGCGGGTGTGGCGGTTTCATTGTTGCCGGTGTAAGTTCCGCTGTTGCTTCCGCTCACGGTTCGATTCGTATTATTTGGTCTCGTCGGACCAAGCGGCGGCGCGGCGACGGTCGTCGAACCGCTGCACACGCCGGGTTTTCCGGCGATTGTCTCGGCTTCTTCGCAGCACAAACTATTCTTTTCCTGTATCCAGCCGAAACCTGCCGAACCCGAACCTTTGACGACCGATCTTTCGCCGGTCGCCGTATTTTGCCAGACCGTGTAATCGCGGCAGCAATAATTGTTGAATTTTCCCGAAGCGCGAATCGTGTCCGCCGATGTATTCGCCTGTGCGAACGTGCAGGAGTCGTCGGAAACAAGCGTGCAGGGCATCGGGGTTTGGATTAAATCGGCTGTTTGCCAAAAACTTCCGCCGCCGCCTTCGGTCGGATTTTGCCGCGCCACGCTCACCCAATCGGTGCGACCGCCGGCGCACGGCGACGTTTTAACCCATACCTTCCAGCCCGTTCCGCCCGTCGAACCGCCTGTGCCGGGAACTTTTGACGACGAGAATACCCCGCACCCGGCGACGACGGCGACGAGAACGGCGAGTGCCGAACAGGACATCATCAGATCGGTAAATTTTTTTGTCATTGTTTTAATTTCCTCCTCAGATTTCTAGCGTCTGGTAAATAAAAGCTGACCGCCGTAGCCGTCCATTGTGATTCGATCTTTGGTGTATGAGCCTTCAAACGACTGAACATTCGGTTTGCCGGGTCGTAGGGTAAAGGTCATTTTTCCGCCGCCCGTAGATTCGATAGTTACCGCGTCGGTCGTTGGCGATTGCCCGTTGCGTGTCGAGGTATGCGTTCCTGTCCATTTTCCCGCCGCGTCGCGTTTGAGCGTCATTGAGTAATCGAATTTTCCGTAAGAAGTGTCAACGATGGCAGCCCAATCTCCCGAAAGGTCAATTTCCGTCGAAGACTCTTTGCCGCCGCCGGTCGTCGTGCCGCCGGTTTTCGTGCCGCCGCACAAGCCTTTTTTTCCGGTTATTTCCTCGGCTTCTTCGCAGCACATCGGTCCGTCTTCAAACTGCCAGCCGTCACCGGCGGTCGCGCCTTCGCCCTTGACGGCGGCGAGTTCGCCCGTCCGGGTGTTTTGCCAAACTGAATAATCCTGGCAGCAGTAATCTTTGAATCTTTCGGAATTTTTAAATTGTTCCTTTTCCGCGTTCGCCTGCTGGAAAGTGCAGCCGTTCGGCGCGGCTTGCCGGCAGGTCGCGCTCGAATCAAGCAAATCAATCGAGTCGAAAATATTGCCGCCGCCGGTCGGATTGTTTTGGGCGACCGTCAGCCAATCGGCGCGTCCGCCGGCGCAGGGCGATGTTTTGATCCAGACTCGCCAGCCTTTGCCGGTTTGCTCTCCTAAGAACTCGGTATTTTCGGTTGGAAAACAGCCTCCCAGAGCAAATAAAGAAAACGCCCCCAATAAAAGAAGCAGTAATTTATTCATTGTCATTTCTCCTTTATGCTTTTCATTGAAAACGTCCGAAACTTTGCCGCCGGTCGTTTTTCGGCTTATTCGTCGCTAATACATTTGCCGCTCCAAGTGCCGGCAGGATTTCCGTCTCTGTCCGTCCAGGTTCCCGACCAACTGTTGCCGTCCGCCGCGAGTGTAAATCTGATGCTGCCGCTTTTGTAACGATCCTCAGGATAATTCGGCTGATAATATTTACCGCTCAAGACCTTCCCCTTGACGGTTCCGCTGATGGATTGCGTTCCTTTCCACTCATAAGTTCCGGTGACGTTCTTTCCGTCCTGCGTCAGAGTCATAATCCCGTAGCTGCCGCCGTCCCACTTTCCATCAAAGCCCTGACAGCCGCCTAAACTCGCGTCTGAATTATCATTTTGCTCGGCGGAATTTTGCCGTGATTTTTCCGCTCCGACTTCGAGGTCTCGCTCTAATTGCCGAACCTGATGTGCGAAACCGATTCCCGATAAAACCAAAAGCGACACTAAAACGGCGACGACCAATTTTTGTGTCGTCCAAATTACAGATAAATTTTCATTTTTTTTCATCGTTGTTTTCTCCAAATAAATCATTTTTTTTCATCGAATTTTTCCCGTCGCCATCGGCGCGGGCGTTGTTTGCCAACGGCATATTGCAATCGCCATCAAATGCCGTTATGCTGAGAATCTCCCAAAACGACAGCGAAAGTAACGAAAGAAAAACGAAATTTTTCCGAAATTTACGGTTTGAAAAACTAAAATTTTATGAATTCGCCGGAAAAGCAGATTTATCGTTTTGCGAATGTCGAAGTTGACCTCGCGCACGGCTGCGTCAGGCGCGACGGCACGGAGAGGCATCTGCGCCGGAAGACTTTTGACGTTTTCGTCTATCTGCTCGAACAGCGCGAACGCATCGTCGGTAAAGAAGAATTGATGACGGAAATCTGGCGCGATACGGCGGTTACCGACGATACGCTCGTGCAGTGCGTTAAGGAAATTCGCCGGACGCTCGGCGACGATTCGCACCAGCCGCGCTTTATCAAAACCGTTCCGAAAGTCGGCTATCGTTTTATCAGCCCGGTCGAAGAAAATTCGGTTGACACATCCATTGCGAAAACTAAAGAAACGATTCGCGCCGAAAATGAGAAAAAAATTGATTCGCTTTCAACCGCCGCACCGCTTCTGCAAACCGATTCAAATTTTCCCGAAATTACTTCCGGCGAGATTCTGCCAAAATGGAAAACGCAGCGCGCCGCAACGATGGGTATTTCTTTGATTGTGCTGCTGATCGTCGGGCTTTCCGGCAGTTTCGCGCCCAATCTTTGGCAATCGCCCGCGCCGTCGGAAATTATTCTGCCGCAAAAAAACGGCAAAAAGCCGGTTGCCGTGATGTATTTTGAAAATCAATCCGGCGACGCGAAACTCGAATGGCTGCGCGAAGGTTTAGCGGATATGTTGATTACCGATATGTCGCGTTCGGGCAAATTGACGATTCTCAGCCGCCGTCAGCTGCACCTTTTGCTCGAAAGATACGGCTACCGGCAAGGCGAAAACATTAATTTCGATGCGGCTCTGGCGACGGCGCGGAAAAGCGGTGCGGAATATTTTGTTACAGGAAGTTTTGCCAGTATCGGCGAACAAGTGCGGATTGACGTGCAAATTCACGACGCAACGACCGGCGAATTGCGGGCGGCGGAAAATTTAACAGTCGAGCGGGCGGAACGTATTTTAACCGGAATTGATTTGCTGTCACTGAAACTAATCAATCATCTCGGCGCGGCGGAAAATGAATCGCCGCCGCCATTGACCGGCGTGATGACGAACAATCTCGAAGCCTATCGTTATTATTCGCTGGCAATCGAAAAAACACAGGCTTTTCATAATCAGGAAGCCGTCGAACTGCTCGAAAAAGCCGTCGCGCTCGACCCGGATTTTGCGATGGCTCACGCCCGCATCGGTTACGTTTATGCCCTGTCGTGGGGATTGCCGGAAAAAGGAAAACCGTATCTCGAACGTGCCTTCCGGCTTTCCGAACGGCTGACCGAAAAAGATCGTCTCACCATCGCGGCGTGGTATGCGACTGCCAATCTCG
>CAXTKJ010000006.1:0-49349 GCA_964244835.1 uncultured Pyrinomonadaceae bacterium | reverse complement strand
TTATCCGAACGCGATTCAGGCGTTCCGCGAAATCATCAATCGCTACCCGTTCGAGACCGAAGCCTATTGGCGGCTGGCGCGATTGCAGGCGGGCGAGGAGCAAATGGACGCAGCCGTCGAAACTCTGAAACAAGGTTTGGCGATTGACGCGGAAGCCAAAGACATTTACAACACGCTCGGCAACACGCTGTCGGCGATGGGCAGACACGAGGAAGCGCGGGCGGCGCACGAGCGTTACGTCGCGCTCGCGCCGAACGAGCCGAACGCTTACGACAGTTTGGGATTGACCTTTCAATGGTCGGGCGATTACTCGGCGGCGATTGCCAATTACAACCGCGCCCTCGAACTGAATCCGACATTTGAAATCGCCATCATTCATCTGGCGAACACTCGTTTCCAACTCGGACAATATCAGGCGGCGATTGATTTATACCGCCGTTATATCGCGGCGGCGAAATCCGACACCGAACGTCTGCGCGGTTTAGACTGCATTGCCGAAGTTTATGCGAAAAAACAGGATTTTGATTCCGCCGAAAAGGTTTTGAATGAAGCGCGAAAAATCAGAAAAGAGCCGTCGTGGATTTCATACATCGTCGCGCTCGAACGCGGTGAGAAGGTCGAAGCGGCGAACCTCGAAAAGTTTTTCGCCGCCAAATTGCCCTACAACAATCGTGGAGCCAGAAACAAACAGCGGTTCGATTTCTACTTGCGCGGAATATTCGCACTCAAAAACGGACAACCCGACGAAGCGATTACCAATTTTAAAGAAGTCGTCCGCCGTCCGCCGCCCGTTTGGAACATTGATGCACAGGAAGACTGCCTCGCCAACGCCTATCTGCAAAACGGACTTTTTGACGAAGCCGTCGCCGAATACGAACGAATTCTGCTTTTAAATTCGAATTACCCGCTCGTAAAATTTCATCTGGCGCAAACTTTCGAGCGCAAAGGCGAGATTGAAAAGGCACAAGATTTTTATCGGCAATTTCTTACATCTTGGAACGAAGCAGACGCGGATATTCCCGAAGTTATAAGTGCGAAAAGATTTTTTGGCGAGTCATAAAATAAAAGGTTTTAGACGTTCGTCAGACAAACGCGCAGTCCGACGATATGGTCTGAATTGTGAGCAATGTCTCCGACTCGAAATGCCGAACGGCAATTAGTCGCTCTATCCAGCCACGAACCGCCGCGCTGAACACAATAACTTTGGTCGCCGTTTGTGAGCCACGCGCTTCCGTCATTCGGCGCACCGATATAGTTTTCGTGCCAAACGTCCGCGCACCATTCCCAGACATTGCCGTGCATATCATAAAGTCCGAAATCGTTCGGTTTAAAATGTCCGACAGTTGTTAATGTTCCTCTGAAATTTCCTTTCGGAGTTTGTTTGTAAGGCTGTTCGCCGTTGAAATTAGCCGAATCCGTTGTAATGGTTTCGCCAAAATTAAAAGGCGTAAGCGTTCTGGCGCGGCAGGCATATTCCCACTCGGCTTCGGTGGGAAGCCGAAAAGGTTTGCCGGTTAATTTTGAAAGTTTCGCGCAAAATTCAAAAGACTTTTCCAACCAAACATTGACGACGGGCAAATCATCGCCGCGAAAAGCCTCTGAGATTTCAGGCAATTCATTCATCACAGCGAACCATTGCGATTGAGTTACCGGAAATTTACCGAGATAAAATGATTGTAAATTGACTTCGTGTTGCGGCGTTTCGTTTTCGCGTTTTTCCGTTTCAGATTCCGAACTTCCCATTAGAAAATTCCCGCCGGGAATTTCCATCATTTCAAGTGTTATGTTTGACGAGAGTTTGAATTCGACAGGCTTCATTTCTTTTCTGAACGAAAAACTTCATCAATCACTTTATAACGATAATCGAAAATATATTTTAATTCGCGCTTCACATACCAATGCGCCAAATCGCCGAGCGGTTCAAACGGCAGACGGTAGCGCACACGGTCTTGCATAATCGTTTCGCCGTTCGCGCCGGTCTCAAAAGTGTGCAGGTGAATCCATTGTTTGTATGGACTTTTCAGCGCGGTATCAACAAAATCGTGCGGCGGATTCCACTGCGTAATTTCGGTTTTCCAAGTGATCGGAATGCCGCGCAGTTTTAATTTGTAATCAATAAACGCGCCTTTTTTGATGTCAATCGGCTGCCGCGAAATGATTTTGAAATTAAGTTCCGGCGGCGTGATTTTCTCTAAATTTCCCGCGTCGGCGAAAAAGTCGAAGACTTCCGCCAAAGGACGTTCGATGATTTGTTTGCGCTCTAAAATATGTTCAGCCATAAATTAAATTCGGATTGCCGACTGCCGGTTTAAAATCAGCGGCATCTCAAATTGAACTTTACCGCATCGCGTCCGCAAATATGCTTTCGGCATTTATAAAAATGCGGCTTCGATTAAATTAGCCAATCTAAAAAATCGTGTTCAATCGGTAATCGGCGCGGCGGCGGCTTCCGAAATGCCGTTTTGCGCCATTCGTTCGCAGGATTCGGCGAAAATTTGCGTGTCGAGATAAGCGTGCAGGCTGACGATTTTGCCCCAGCGCATCCGCACGAAATGAACGCCCTGATTGATATACGGATCGCCGTTGGCGAGCGTGGCGCGGTCAATCCATTCGACCACGACATTGGTATTCCAAGGCGTTCCGCTGACTGCGATGTTCAAAACTTCAAATCGCAGATTGCGGTTGATGACGTAAAGCCTCTCAAACCAACGCCGCATCGCGCCGACCGTCTGCCGTCTGCCGCCGAGCGGATGCGTGCCGGAAAAGAAATGCTCGAAACGCGCCGCCATTTGCGAAAGCACGAATTCGTAATTTCCCGCACTGAGTTGCGCGAAATTCTCGCGCACTTTTCGCTCGACAATCTGATGGAACAATAAAAGACCAGCCGCCGGAGCGGTAATCAATCCTAAACCCGCCATAATTTGAGTGATATTACTCATACAATTATTTCTCCTTGAGAACTGAATATTTTAAGAAAACGACAGAAGCGGTTGACCGTGCAACGCTTGAATAAACAGAAACGTAAAAATCGCAAAATAGAGAACAGCGAAAACGAATGTCCAAACCGTCGGCGATTTTATGCGGTATTTTTCCAGCGTGTATGAGAAAAACGGCACGGCTTGAAAGGCGTGCATTCCGAAAAAATGTGCGACGCGCAAATCGCCGCCTCTTGTTGACCAATTTACTACCGGCAAACCCGCGCCGCCGTCCACCGCGCCAACCGTATGACCGATTTGCGCCGACATATAGCCGCCTTCAAAACTCGACGCGAGAAATAAAATCAAGCCGAGCCGCATTCCCCAAACGATGGATTTAGGCAGTTCGATTTCGGCGCGAAAATAGAGATAAAGCAGATACATCGCGAGAAAAGTGTTGAGCGCGATGGAAATTCCCATCACCGCATAAACCGCCGCGTCAAACGGCGTTTTGATGTTGAAATGCGAAGTCGTGCCGCGTACCGCCTGCATCACGACGAGCGAGTTTTCGAGAGTAAAAATGAAAATCATCGCCCACGAAATGAACCGCGCCGATCTTTCAAAGCCCTTTAAGTAATATAAATAAACCGCCGTCGTCCAGAGAAAAATCGCAATCGAAACGAAAAATTTCATCGGCTTGATCCAGCGGTTGATGCCTAAAATCTCCGTCGAATCGAACAGCGAAATGATTGCTAGAATTACCAAACACAAAAAGGAAACCGCGCTCGCAATTATCAAAGCTCTTTGTTTTTCAAACAATTCTCTAATCATTTTTTACCTCTTCTTTCGCTAAGAAAATTCGCAAAATGCTGTACAGCAAAAAGCCGATTGGACCGAGCATAAACGTCAAAAACAAACACGGAATCACGAACCAATGCGAAATCTTTTTCGCTTGCGCGTCTTTGACTTCCCAGATTCCGACGAACAAATCGAACGCGAGATAATGAATCCAACCCGCGAGCGTCGCCCATTCGTTCGTAAAAAGTTTCATCACACCGGCGAGCGAGCCGAAACCGCCTTCGGATTTGCCGAAAAATAAAACGATCAAAATCAAATACGCCGCCGACAACAGCAGCGGAATCGCCCCCGAAAGAATAACTTTGCGCGTGAAAATCCAGCGCGGCGCGACGATCAAAATTATCCAGCTAACCATCGCAATCAAATTCGCCATCGAAAAAATTTGTTCAGCTTTCATAAAGTCTCCTTAAATAACAGTGTTAAGTTGCAAATCAAAAAATTTTAGGCTTTCGCGCCCGCAATCAAAGTTTCGATCAAGTTGTCAATCAGTTTGTCGCGCTCGACGAATGGGAATCCGCCGTGTTTGATCAAAAGGGAAGTTACGCCGTGAATGCCCGCCCAAAGCGTTTGACTGATTAACTCGACATCGCTGCTTTTCAACAATTTAGCAGCGATACACTCGGCGATGACTTCGCGCATCGTGTTAAAAGCGATTTCGCCGTTCGTCTGTTCAAACTGCATCCCCAAATTTTTCGGCAGCGGCGCGATAAAAATAATTTCGTACTGGCTCGGATGCTTCAAACCGAAATGAACATATTCGCGCATTCCGCCGCGCAATTTCTCCAGAGGATTGTCGGAAAGCCTTTGAATCGCTTTTATATTCTGCGCCAGATGCGCGAAAGTCTGCTCGCAGATTTGGTGCAGCAAATCGGTTTTATCTTTAAAATAAAGATAAATCGTCGTCGGCGAGCGATTGATTTTCACGGCGATTTTCCGCATTGAAACGCTCCCATAACCTTCGGCGACAAACATCTCACGCGCCGCATCCATTATTTCCTGCCGCAAATTTTCTTTATCAGCGTCTTGCCGGTTTCTCGTTACCACGAAATATAAATTAACAGCGTTAAGTTATATTGTCAAACAAAGGTGAAAAAGTTTGCCGAACCGAACGACAAACTTTTTCACCCTTTCACACTTACCCTTTTCTACTTTTCAAATACTCTTTCGGAATCGGCGTTTCCGGTGTTTCGCCCTGCCAGTAAATCGTGATTACCCACCAACGCTTGCCGTCATTCAAAAGCTGAAAACTGTTGATGCCGCGAGCGAACGGTGTTTTGTCATCTTTTTTATGAAATGATTCGTAGGTCGAAAAAACCTGCGCGATGCTGCCGTATTGATCAACGCGCCGCGCCGTTTCGCGCTCGAAAAATCCTTCCTTTTCCATAAACGGCGACGAGCGCGTGATGTATTCTTCCGGCGTAAAAGCCCGTGCGCCGACTACGCCGTCTTTGTTTTTGCCCGATGGAATCAGTCGCGCATCTTTATGGAACAGCGAGCGAAATCTGTCCCAATCGCGCTTCTGTCCGGCATCGCCGGAAATCACGTCATAAACGGCTTTCATAATCGCGTCGAGCGAAGCGACATCCACCGGATTCGCCGCTTTCGGTTCAGGTTTGTTTTCGGTTTGCTGTGCCAACGCCGATTGGAAAAACACCAGACTTAAAACGATCAGAAGAAGTTTTGTTTTCATAATCGGAATTTTACGCGGGAAATCGAAACGAGTTTCAACCTATTTTTCAATTTTTCCGAAACCGCACCACGAGTTGCGGTTGTGCCAGATTATTTCGACCTCGCTTGCGCCGATTTCCTGCCACCAGTTTTCAAAATCGCCTTTTGAAATATAAAAAGCCGTCGGCGCGACCAGATGATCGAACACGATATTGTGCTGTTCGCGCCAGCCGAACGTGCCGAGATGGTTGAGATAATCGTTATAAAAAAGTTTTCCGGCGAGCGGCTTTGATGTTTTGTTGAGCGGTTTGTAAATCAATTTCGATGCGAGATAAACGCCGAGCGTCGGCAGTTTTGATAATTGATAAAGCGTCGGCTGTCCCATTTTCGAGGTGAATTTTTCGCGCACCGGATTGACGTAGCTCGTAATCCATTCGTTGTTTTCCGCGCCGTAAATCCACGCCGAAATCGCGCCGTCCTTTTTTACTTTCGACGCTAACGAAATAAACGCTTTTTTCGGATCGGGCGTGTGATGCAGAACGCCGACGCTGAACGCATAATCGAACGCTTTCTTAAAAGGCAGATGAAAAATATCGGCTTGGACGATGTGCGCGTTCGGCAGATGTTTCGTCGCCTGAAACGCCGATTCGACTGCCGCGCTCAGATCAATCCCGACGACTTCCTTTGCGCCCCATTCCGCTGCCAAACTCGTGTGCCGACCTTTGCCGCAGCCGCCTTCGAGAACGAGTTTGTCTTTGAAAAATTCCGGCTTCACGGGTTGCAGCCAGCCTAAAAACTGCTCGTTATATTTCGCGTCTTCCTGCGTAAAATGCGTCCATTGCCAACCGAAATTTTCGGCGGTTTCGAGTTTGTCCTGCTCGATTTTATCCAAATCGGCGAAACGCGGAACGCCGCGAATAACCTTATATTCGCGCTCGCATTTTTTGCACGACAGAATCGCTTCGATAATCTGTTTTTCTTCGTATTTGCTCGCGTAAGCCAGCAAAATATCGCCGCCGCAATGCGGACAGGCTAGTAATTCTAAAAGTTTTTCTCTCATTAATTCTGCGGCGGATTAGTTTTTTCGCCAGCGGTTTAGTTTGGGGATAAAAGAATTTGCCAGTCCGCTCGCCCGTTCAAACGGCATCTGCAAATCGCCTCTCATATTTTCGATGGAACTCGCAATCATTTCGTCGAGCGTCTGATCGGGATTGGTGAACGCGCCGCTCGTGAAACAAAATTTACAAAATTCACCGGTCGTCGTGCCGTCGGCATTCGTGCCGAAAAAATCTTTCGACAAAGGCATTCCGCAGCTTTGACAGCGAATTTTATCTTCCATAATTTTTTACCAGATTTTCAAAATTACGAAATTCTTCAAACGGAAACGGCTGCCGCCAGTTGAACTCGAATTCGTCCGTTTCGCGGTCTTCGTAAAGCTGCCGGAAGGTTTCGGCAAACGCCGCGCAGATTTCCTTCGCATCGCCCGTGTGCGTGAAAACCAATTCGCGTTCGTCGGTTTCACGCCGTTCGGTCGGGAATTGATAAATTTCGAGCCGAACTTTTTCATCGTTCTTCACAAACCGGAAATCGAATTCTTCCGGGTTGCGATTCCAATGCAGAACCGATTCCTTTTCGGCGGCATTTTCGTCAAGCAAATCCGACAAAATCTGCAAAAGTTCCGGCAAAGCGCGTTCGTGCGGCGCGTGTGCCGTCGTCGTGTGAAACTCGCTTTTCCCGTCATCAAAACCGATTGACATCCAGCCGCACTGCGGCGAGTTGAAACTGACTTCCAAATTTTTTGACATACCGTTTTCAGATCAGAGATTTCAAATGTTTATAGTAGCCGTTCGAGTTTGCTTTCGACAAATTTGCGGTCAAACTTTCAACAAAATTGCGATGAAACAATATCAGGATTTATTAAAACATAGATGGTGAAAGGAAAGCTGTCATTAATCGGCTTTTACTTGCAGATTCCCCAAGAATTAGATTTAATGAGGAATTTCGGGATGTTATGTAATGAAGTTCGGGCTTTTTTCAATCACGCCCTTATCTGTGAGCATTGATGATTGAATTTCAATATCTTGAGTTTTCAACGCTTATAAAACATCTTAGGAGTTACGCAGTTGACGATAAAGCCTTGTAGGAAACCAATGTAAAACAGGCTGTTAGCCTGTTTCTGCGCCGCCGGAAAGTGTCTCGTCCGGCAGCGGTTTGAACAGGCTGACAGCCTGTTCTACTTTTCAACTTCGTAACTCCTAACATCTGTTAATTTTAAAAGCCAACATTTATTCAAAAATCTCTGCGACTAAGCAATCAAATTTTTCACACCGCAACCGGCGCACTGATACGCGGGTGCGATTCGTAGTTTTTAATTTCGAAATCTTCAAATTTATAATCGAAAATTGAGGTCGGCTTTCTTTTAATGACTAATTCAGGAAGCGGAAACGGCTCGCGTGATAACTGCAAATTTACCTGTTCCAAATGATTCAAATAAATGTGGCAGTCGCCGCCCGTCCAAACAAACTCGCCAACCTTCAAATCGCACTGCTGCGCGATCATCTGCGTTAAAAGCGCGTAGCTGGCGATATTAAAAGGAACACCTAAAAAACTATCGGCGGAGCGTTGGTACAACTGGCAGGAAAGCCTTCCTTCATTCACATAAAATTGAAACAAAAGATGGCAGGGCGGCAATGCCATACTTTTGAGATCGCCGACGTTCCAGGCGGAAACAATTAAACGCCGGGAATATGGATTGTTTTTTATTTGTTCAACTACTTCGGCGATTTGATTAATTTCATCGCCGTCGCGGGTTTGCCACGCTGTCCATTGCGCCGGGTACACCCTTCCTAATTCACCGCTTTCATCAGCCCATTCGTCCCAAATAGAAACGCCGTGTTCATTTAAATATTTGATGTTCGTTTCGCCGCGCAAAAACCACAGCAATTCGTAGATTACCGAGCGCAGATGAATTTTTTTCGTGGTAATCAGGGGAAAGCCCTGCTGCAAATCAAACCGCATTTGCTGTCCGAAAAGCCCGATGGTGCCTGTCCCGGTTCGGTCTTCGCGCTTAGTGCCGTTATTCAAAATGTTTTGTAAATAATCTAAATACTGTTTCATCGTTTATTCAGAAATAAGTTATAGCTATATGATTTTTCAACTGCGTAACTTCTATTATTAATATGAATCAAATTCTGGAAAAATCAAACGAATCAGCTTCTGACCAAAAAGAATTTAGTTTTTTTAGTTTTTCGGTATAATGCTTGTAAATTTCCCCGAATAAAAATGAGTTCGCCCGATGAAAAAGACGTAACGGTACTGCTGAACGCGATGAGCGCGGGCAGTAAAACCGCGCCGGAAAAACTGCTCGAAGTCGTCTATGAAGATTTGCGGCGGCTGGCAGGCGCGTATATGCGAAACGAACGCGGCGACCATACTTTGCAGGCGACCGCGCTGGTTCACGAAGCGTTTATCCGCCTGGTTGATTGGGAAAATGTAACGTGGCAGAATCGCGCCCATTTTTTCGCCGTCGCCGCCGAAGTTATGCGAAAAATCCTGATTGATCACGCCCGCCGGAAAAAAGCGCAGAAGCGTTCGGGCGGACAGAAAATCGAACTGAACGAAGCGATCAGTTTTTCCGACGAAAAGGAATTCGACGTTTTAGCCTTGGAAGACGCTTTGCAGACATTAGAAAAGCTCGACGCACGGCAGGCGAAAATCGTCGAACTCAGATTTTTCGGCGGACTTTCCATCGAAGAAACGGCGTATGTTTTGAACGTCTCGGAAACGACCGTCAAGCGCGAATGGACGTTTGCTAAGGCGTGGTTTCAGCGCGAGTTGAAGAGATAAAGAATTTCACCACATAGAGACATAGAAAACATAGAAAAGAAATTAAATTTTCTCTCTACTGCAGCGGCAGTCGTCCGTAAAATTGATTCCTAAAAAACTATGTGTCCTATGTTTCTATGTGGTTAATAATTTTATGAACGCGCAAAACTGGCAGCAGGTCAAAGACATTTTCGCCGAAGCGTTGGAAACTTCAAACGGCAGCCGTCTCGAATTTCTGCGCGAACGCTGCGGCGCGGACGAAACGCTTTTCGCCGAAGTAAAATCTCTGCTCGACGCGAACGAAGAAACCGAACCGCTCATCGAAAAGAACGCGCTCAATCTCGCCTCGAAATTGAACGTCAAAAATTACGACTTTACAAAATTCGGACGCTACACAGTTTTAAAAGAAATCGGTCGCGGCGGAATGGGCGCAGTCTTTTTAGCCGAACGCAATGACGGCGAATTCGAGCAGCAAGCCGCTTTGAAAATCATTCGTCAGAGTTTTACGGATGACGAAATCGAACGCCATTTTCGCCGCGAACGCCAGATTCTCGCGTCTCTAAATCATCCGAACATCGCCAAACTGCTCGACGGCGGCGTGTCGGACGCGGGCGAACTTTTCCTCGTGATGGAATATGTCGAAGGCGAACCGTTAGGCGAATACGCCGCGAACAACCAATTAAGCGTTGAAGAAAGATTGCGATTGTTTCTGAAAATCTGCCGCGCCGTTTCCTACGCGCATCAGAATTTAGTCGTTCACCGCGACCTCAAGCCGTCGAATATCTTAATCACCAAAGATGGCGAACCGAAATTATTAGATTTTGGTCTGGCGAAAATCACCGCACCGGGTGAAGTCGGCGAAAACGATTTTGAGCAAACAAAAACCTTCTTCCGCGCCTTCACGCCCGCTTACGCTTCGCCCGAACAAATTCACGGCAATAAGGTTACGACGGCTTCGGATGTGTACAGTTTGGGCGTGATTTTGTACGAACTTTTGACCGGCGAAAAACCGTTTCATTTTGAAGGCAAAAGCCTCGATGAAATTTTGAAAACGATTGATTTAACCGAACCGCTTCGACCGTCTTCGGTCGGCAATTTCAAATCTCAAATTTCAGATTCCAAATTTAAAGACAATCCAAAATCCAAAATCCAAAATCCAAAATCGCTCAAAGGCGACCTTGACAACATCACTCTCAAAGCGTTGCGAAAAGAACCCGAAAGACGTTACAAATCGGTCGAAGCCTTTGCCGGCGACATCGAACGGCATTTGAAAAATCTGCCGATCAAAGCGCGTCCGAACACGCTTTCCTATCGCGCTTCGAGATTTTTCCGGCGCAACCGAATCGCCGTTTCCGCGACGGCGTTCATAATTTTGGCGTTGATTTTCGGTTTGGCAATCGCGCTCTGGCAGGCGAAAGTCGCCCGCACCGAACGCGACCGCGCCGAGCGGCGTTTCGCCGACGTGCGTCAGCTTTCCAATTCGCTTTTGTTTGAACTCTCGCCCAAAATCGAACGGCTGCCGGGTTCGATTGAAGCCAGAGAAATTTTGGTCAGCCGCGCTCTCGAATATCTCGATTCGCTCGCCGCCGAAGCGCAGAACGACGCGCAGCTGCAGGCGGAGTTGGCGGCGGCGTATGAAAAAATCGGCGATTTGCAGGGCAATCCGACGAACCCGAATTTTATCGAACTCGAAGCGGCGATTGTCAGCTACGAAAAAGCCAATGCGATGCGGCGCGGTTTATTTGAAAAGAATCCTAATGACGCGGAAACCGAGCGCAAATTAGCCGAAAATTTCCGCGTTCTGGGAAACATTTACAGCCAGACGAACGAGATCGAAACGTCGGCACAGCATACGAAACGGGCTTTGGAAATCTACGGTAAACTCGTTGCGGGAAATATCGCGTCGAGCGATTTGCGGTTCGGTCTGGCAAAGGTCGAATACGATTCCGGTTTGAATTTGCAGGCGAACAAAAAATACTCCGACTCGCTCGCCTACTTTGAAAAGGCGAAAAAACTGCTCGCCGATCTCGATGCCGAAAAGCCGCAGCAGGCGGAAATACTGCGAACGCTCGTCGAAGTGAAAATTCAAAACGCCAACGCGCTTTCCTGGTCGGAACGGCAGGCGGAAGCCGAAAACGAAGCCGCCGAAGCCGTGAAAATCGCCGAAAAATTGTTTGCCGAAAACCCGAACGATGTCGCCGTGCGCGGCTCGATGTGGCTGACGTATTGGCTGACGAGCGGCATTTATCAAGACCAAAACGACCGTCTCGCTTATGAATTCGCGCAGAAAGCGTTGAAAGTCGTCGCGGAAACCGTCGCGCAGGACGGCGCGAACATTCGCGCCAAACAGCAGCTGGCGAAGTCTTACTCGAAGCTCGGCGAGACGGCAACGACGATTGGCAAATCCGGCGAGGCGATTTCCGATCTCGAAAAAGCGTGCCGAATGTTGGGCGAAATTACCGAAGCGACGACGAAAAACGACCGTTTAAAATCTGAACTCGCCGTTTCTCTGCGAAGGCTCGGCGGCGCGAAAGCCGAACTGGGAATGCTTGAAGGCTCGCTCGAAGACCTGCGCCGCGCCGAAAAAACTTATCTTGAAATTCTGCAAGCCGCGCCCGACGACCGCCGCTCGAACCGCAACCTCGCGGACACTTACGAGCAGTTCGGCGCGACTTATGAAAAACTTTACGAGCGGGAAAAATCGGACGTTCAAAAACAGTCGGCGCGGGCGAATTATCAAAAGGCTCTCTATATTCTAACGCGGCTCGATGCCAGCAACGCGCTCGCCGAAGCCGACCGCAAATTTTTGAATAAAATGAAATCCGCCGTCGAAAAGTATCAAAAATAAATTTTCTAAGCGGCTTTTCTTCTGACCAGATAAATCACGCCGCCGTGATCGTCGGTGAACAGAAACGAATCCGCGTCGAGTTTCATAATGCCGCACGGTCTGCCCGTAACTCTGCCTTTCTGCAAAAAGCCGTTCGCAAAATCCTGATTTTTTTCGCCCTTTCGCACGATGACGATTTTATAGCCGTGTCCGATATTTTTATCGGTCGAGCCGTGCAGCGCGACGAGAAACGAATTTTTCAGCGCGTCGCCGTTCGTCGCGTCGTCGAAATAATCGAAGCCGAGCGCGGACGAGTGCGACGGGAAAAACGAATACGGCGCGGGAACATTGGCGCACGATTTCAGACGATTCGATTTCGTCATATCGCGTAAAATTCGCCCGTTCGCCGAATAACACGAAGCCCAACCGTAATCCGCGCCGTCTTTCAGCGCGTAAAAAGTCTCGTCCGGCTTCTGCAATCCGAGATGATCTGAACCCTGATTGGTGGCGAAAAACGAATTACCGACCCATTTCAAATCAACCGCGTTTCGCAAACCCTTCGCGTAAATTCTCTGGTTTTGCCCGTTCGCGTCCATCTCCAAAACCGTCGCCCGAACCTTTTCCTTTTCGTCGCAGGCGTTGCAGCTTGAACCGACCGAAACGTAAAGTTTCCCGTTCGGCGCAAACGCCAGAGTGCGCGTCAGATGCCAGCCGCCGTATTTATAGCTCAACCCGTAATCGGGAAATGTAGCCAGCGTCTGCGGTTTCGCGTCGGTCGGTTTCGTCTCGCCGTTCGTGTATTTGCGGCGCGTCAATTTATCGGTTTCCGCGAGATAAAACCAACTCTGCCCGTCCGCGTCCGTGTGAAAAGCGACGCTGTTCGGATTTTTCAGATTGGTCAGATAGGGAATTACCTTGCCGAATTTTCCCGTTTCCGCGTCGAAATCGTCCAGAACATAAACCGCGCCTTTCCGGTTGTCGGTCAGGTTATACATATCGGTTACAAAAAGCCTTCCGTCGGGCGCACGAGCGAAAAATCTGACGCGCTTCAAATTTTCGGCGGCGGGAATTATTTCATATTCGGCGGGCAGATTTAAATTAAAATTCTTGCCGTTTTTCAGGGTGATTTTATGCGGTGTCAGTTTCAAACTCTGCGCGAATGCCGGAACAAAAAGCATTAGAAAAAGCGCGGCTGTTTTAATCGCTGACCGCGCTTTAAGTTTAAAATTCTCGCCAACAGTTTCGGGGAAATTTTCCATCATATCTTTCAGGACGATCAGCAAAGTGCAGCAAAACATTTGTGCTGGGAACGTGAATCACAAATGGTCTTCGTAAATTCCTTCACGGCTCATCGCATAATCGGAAAGCGGCTTCGCATCGGGCGGCAGATGTTTCTCAACATAATCGGCGAGTTCATCGGCTAATCGTTCAAACTCGTCGTCGTTCAGTTTTTCGTTTGACCGCATCAACGCCAACAATTCGGCGGCTACTTCTTCGGCTTTTTTACCCTTTTGCTTTGCCTCCTCGCTTAACCATTGATAAACGGCTTCCGGCAATTCTATTGTCATCGAATGTGTCATCCTTCGCACTTCTCAAATATATTTTACCGTTAAAAACGGTAGTTCGTGTTCGAGTTTTAAGCCGACCGAAACCCAATCTTCCAACACGGAACGCAACTCGTCTTTGCATTCGCGCAAGGCGGCGGCAAAAGCGATCACGCCTTGACACGCCGGAATGCGCCCGAAAAATGTGTCGTCTTCCAACTTGTCATATTCGGCTTGCGCCAAGGCGTTCTCAATGTAATCACTCAAAATATATTGCCCTGTCATAGCGGATTTATTTTATCAGTCACGCCGGAATTTTTATGGTTATTTCAAAAGCCGGACAAATCCCGCTTGCTCAAAATGATGGTCGGTCGTTAAGGCTTCGACGATTTTGTTTTCCTGCATTACGACGAAACTCGAACAATCAACCAAACTCCAATTTTTATCGGCGCGATTTTTCAGCAGTTCCCAAGATTTCGCGTCCAAATCTTCGTCAATGTGAATGATGTCAACCAATAATGAAGTTTTGATGCTCTTGATAAATTTAATGCTTTTAATACGCGGAATCCGCAGCGGACTGGACAACAGCGCGACAAGTTCGGCGATAACGTAATTGCTCGTCACCAGACGCGAACCGTTCTGTTTCGCGTTCAAATAAATCGCTCTCGTCGGCGCGTGAAATTCCTGTAAGCTGTCAACCAGATTTCCCCAACCCGAAGTATCAACGAAAATTTTGTTCATTCGTTTTCACCGCGCATCTCGCGCATCAAATTTTCGCCGAGATATTTATCGTGGTTGTCCGCCCAATCGGGAACGTCGCTTCTAAACGCGCCGACGAATTCGTCCAACGGGTCGTCAATCTTTTGCGGCTTCCCGTTCGCCAATCTTTCGAGCGCGATTTCTTCAACCTTGCGCCCTTCCGCTCTCGCTTCTTCGACGATTGGCTGATAAATACTTTCGGGAACTTCTAATAAAAGCGAATGTGTCATTTTTCTCACCTCTTTAACTCATTTTAACTCAAAAATAATTTAACGCATAAATTTTCGTCGAACTGCCAAAATTAAAAGCGCAGTTTGCAATGGTGCAAGAAGAACCTCTAATCCAAGAACAATCATTGTAAAAATATTCGCAGGTTTCGGTTCAGGTCTTTGTAGCGTTATGACATTCAAACTATATGCAATCCAATATGAACAACTGTATTTCTCTTTTTCTATAAAATCGCAAATTGGCGTTGCATAAAGAAATGCCCAAAAAAGCCAAATTATCATTAACCAACAAAACGCACGAAACCATCTTTCGCCGTAACCGCTAAAAACTCGGTAAAGAAAATGCAAAACGTCAGACGGAAAAGTTTTAATCAAACTCCAAAAATTTTTTATAGCTGTTCCGCTGTAAGCGAACAAATTTGAAGGTTTGATTTCCTTTCTGAATATATTCCCAAAATCTGTTAACCAAATTTTTCGTTTTTCTTTTCGTTCTAATCTTTCAGTTTCAAGAGCCATTCGGCGGAAACTTGAGGCTTCTTCATAGCGATTATTTTCTTCTGCATTGTGAGCGAGTTGACGGCAGGTTACTGTTAGCAGCCTATATGAATTTGAATTAACATATTCTTCTTGGAAGCATTCTAGTTCTTTTTTTACATTTCCCTGATTCCCATCTACATTTATCCAATCTATATTAGAGAATTCAAATTTTCGAGTGTCAGTGTTAATAAACCAATTTGGATGTAGAGAAATTGAGTGAAATCTACAATTTTCAGGCTTTTCCATTTTTGCATCTCGTAAATTTAACGACGCTTTTGAAAAGTCATAGGCTAAAGAGTCGTGGCTATTATCAAAAATCAAATAATCCTTAAAAGTTGCTTCCCGAAATCTGACATCTGCTCCATTTTCCAGAATAATTCTCGTAAAGTTAGCTTTGCTATTAAATACTGAACCTCTAAAGTCTGCAAATTTTGTAAATGTTGTAACCCAAAAGCTTGCTTCTTCGTTAAACTTTGTGCGAAAGAAAAATATATTCTGGAGCTTGGCAAAATCAAAAGTAATCTCATCAAACTCTGCATAACTAAAATCAATCTTAACAATAGGAATCATTAGCTTAGTTTCAGAATGTGGAATAGGCGCAAGTTTATGAATTCTGGAAAAGGAAGAATAGCCTCTAAATTTTGCGTTTTGAAAGTTAACATTTTCGTAAAATACAGCGTCTGTGAAAAGAGCTTGTCCTTCAAAAACTGCGCCTCCAAAATTAACTTCTTTATGAAATTCACAATAATTAAATTCAGCTTTCTTAAAATTAGCCAAAAGAAAAGTTGAATTCAAATTGAATTTTGCACTTGAAAAAACAGTTCTGTTTAAAAATGTCGCCGATTCAAAATTTGCATCTGAAAAAGTTGCATTGAGAAATGAAGAAGTCCATAAGAAATTGCAATGTTTGAAATCTGCTTTTCCTAGAAAGATTGTTTGTTGGAATGAAGCATTTGATTTTATCGTGATACCACTAAAATCTACATCCTTTTCGAAAGTTGCAGATTTAAAGTTCACCCCATTAAATTCAGCGTCTCTAAAACTGGAGGAATTCTTAAATATTGCGAAACTGAAATTCACTTCTTTAGAAAAATATGAGTAAGAAAAGTCAGCTTTGCTATTAAATTCAAATTTGACAAAATTCTCTGAATTCGGAAACCATACACCACAAAAGTTAAAGTCGCCATTGGACAACTTTTGTTGTAAAGATAATTGAAACTCTATACTTTTCCCTTCAAAAGGATAATGCAATATGCAATAAGTTTTCCCCTGATAAATATACTTAGCCTCATCAAAACAAGCGGCATAAAAATTTTCTTTGTCAGAGCCATAAATATTTTCTCGACAAAAGCATTTATCTTCTATTTTAGAGACTTTATCTGACATATATATCAAATCCGAATATTTCCAATCTTCTCAGTCTTTTTATCCGAAGTCGGTTTCAAGTAAGGCGAGTTTGCCTGTTCGCGTTTGTCGGTGGATTCGGGGGCGTGCCATTTCATCCATTCGGAAGGCGCGTCGAAGGTTTCGCCGCCGTGTTCGGTTAATCTGGGGCGGATTCGGCACATTACGGGCGTGTTGATGCCGACACCGGAGATGACGGCTTGACCTTTGGTGAGGGCGGGAAGTTCGGCGAGCATTGCGCGTCCGGCACCTTCGACGGATTGGGCGACGGTTTGCTGGTCAATCGGGTTGACGATTCGCATAATGATTTGCGTCATACATTGCGAGAGAACGTCCTGATCTAATTTGCCGGGACGCTGTGTAATCAGCCCGATGCCGACTCCGAATTTTCTGCCTTCGCTCAGGATTTGTTTGAGGATATTGGTTGACACGACGCTCGCACCGGCGGGCGCGAAACGGTGTGCTTCTTCTAACAGCGTGAAGACCGGATAATTGATGTGGTCGCCGCGTTCCTTCGGGACTTCGCCGCGTGTCGCCATCATTCGGGCTTTGTTGACGCGGCGTAATAATGTGCCGACGATGACTTGCTGTTCGTGCTGTTCAATGTCGGATAATTGCAGAATCGTGCAGCGTCCGGGCGCGAACAAGTCGTTTAATTCGATGTGTTCGTGCGCGTGAAAAATGCTGTCGGGTTTGTCGAACCGCGAATCCATACGCCACAGCAAACCGTCAATCGAAGAGACGTTGCCGCCGCCGTCTTTCTTCGATTCGTCGCCGAATTTCTGCTTGTTCACCTCGTCGCGCAAATCGTGATAATCGTAGGCGTAATCCTGCCGGTGTTCGACGCGCAGACGTTCATTCAAACTGCGAAACGCCTGTGCTAAAAAGTGCAGCATTTTGTCGGAAGTGCCTTCGGGCAGCAGATATTTCACGTCGGCTTCGGTCAATGTCGAGAAGCGGACTTTAATCGTTTCGGGTTTGAAAATTTTTACTTCCGGTTTATAGCCGTCTTCGCCGAAAAACTGCGAATTACCCATAATCGAAGACATCGTTTGATATTCGCTGTGCGGATCAACGATCAAAACGGCGGCGCGGTTATATTGATTCATCAATTCCTCGATGAAAACGCCCGCCGTGTAAGATTTGCCCGAACCCGTCGAAGCGAGAATCGCTAAATGCGTCGAAACGACATCTTTCACGGAAAGCACAATCGGAACTTCGCCGGATTCTCTGGTCAAAAGCGAACCGATGTGCGCCGAACCGATTTGCGTGTGCTGTTTCGGCGAAAGCATCTGCGCTAGGGTTTCGCTCGATGCGAGATAAATCGCATCGCCCGGATTCGGCGGAATGCGCGGATTGACGAAATCCTTCAAAACCTTGCTGAAATAACCGATGGTTTCGACCGTGATTTCGTAAATCTCACAGCCGTCGCCGTCCAAACCGATCAGCGCGGAAACCAGCGACGGCGGCGTGTTCGGATCGGAGAGAAAAACGTCGGGCAGATTGCGGACGAGTTTTCGGCTCTTAATCGTCCCGACGATTTGCCGCCGCTCTTCGCCGACTTCCGCGCGGTAGTAAACGAATTCGCCGATGCGCGTTTTTTTGTTGTCTTTGGTGATAAAAAGATATTCGTGCGGCATCTCGCCCGGACCTTTGACCGTGCCGGTTAGGAAATCTGTTGTCATAATTTTTTAGTTTGTTTGAGACAAGTTCTTAAGAAAATTATATCACGACCGTTTTTGATGAAAAATTTGAGGCTGCCGCAAATTCATTTCAATTTCCGGGAATATCGGCGACCCGTTCACATTGGCGCGGGCGTTGACGCATTAAAAAAGCGCAGATCAAAAATCTGCGCTTTTTTGGAGAGTTGACTCATTTCGGAGTCGGGTTAATAAACATAAGTATTCGGGACGGGACGATCATCACCTGCGCCGAACGCGATGCCCGTGAACCCTTGCGAGCTTCGCTGAATATACCAGGTGCCTGAGCGAAAAACGGCGATGTCGGCTTTTCCGTCGCCGTCATAGTCTGCCGCCGTTGGTAAATCTGTTCCCAATCCGAACGCAAGTCCTGTAAATCCGTTGGTTGATTGGAGCAGGTACCACGTTCCGTTCGACGGACGGAAAACCGCGATGTCCGCTTTCCCGTCGCCGTCATAATCCGCCGGAACTAATTTGTCATTAGAATCGCCGAATAAGATGCCGGTAAAACCAAGCTGCGAACGATTCAGATACCAGTTGCCGCTGCGGTTGACGGCAATGTCGGCTTTCCCGTCGCCGTCGTAATCGGCTGGCACGGGTTTATCGCCATTCTGACCAAACGGCGTGGCGGTGAATTGATTCGTTGTCAGATTCAGCAGATACCAGTAACCATTAGACGGGCGAAATACCGCTAACTCGGCTTTCCCGTCACCGTCGTAATCCGCCGGAACGGGAATATCGGTTGCCGCGCCGAAAGCGATTCCCGTGAATCCGGTTTGCGAGCGCAGCAGATACCAGGTGCCGTCCCGATAAACGGCGACATCGGTTTTCCCGTCGCCGTCGAAGTCCGCCGGAACTAATTTATCCGTTCCGAAACCGAAAGCGACTCCGCTGAAACCCGCCGTTGATTGCAGCAAATACCACGCGCCGTTGTTGGGGCGAAACACGGAAACATCGGCTTTGCCGTCGCCGTCGAAATCGAACAGTTTGCGGGCGACGACAGTCGAAGCCGTGATGGTGAAATTGCTGTTGCTGATGTCAAAGAAAATGTTGCCGACCGCTTCGATTTTGATTCTTCCTTGCGTCGTCGCCGCGTTCGGGATGGTGATGGTTTCTGTGCCGTCATTCGGAGTTGATGCCGAAATCACGGTTGGAAAACTCTGTCCGCCGTCGGTCGAGAGCGAGATTTTGACGTTTGCCGCGCTGATCGGCGCGGCGGTCGTGCCGCTGACATCCCACGTTACGGTTTGTATCGAATTTCCCGCCCACGTTACCGCCGTATTCGGCGCGGTAATTTGGAATGCGCCCGAAGTGTTGACGACATTGATTGTCGTCGTCGCGTCGGCGACTCCGCCGGAATCGGCATTGAAATTATCGCGCACCGTCAAACGGAAAGTCATCGCGCGGGCAATCGAAGGCAGCGATTCGCCGGTAACGCAGGTTTCGCCCGTCGCGCAGACGTAACCGTTGGTCGAACCCGTCGTCGGCGCGTTCGGCAGCATTCCCGTATAAGTCGCGGGCGGCGTGTTCGCGTTGTTCAGAATGTATGGCAGACTCGGAAACGTCCGCGACGGCGAAGCGGTCGGATTATAAGTCCGAAAGATCGGTCTAGCACCGCCCGCGTCGGTGTCCGGCGCGCCGTTGGAAGCCGTCGCCGCGCCCAAATCGTATTCTTCCCAGGTGTATGTCAAACCGCCGGTCGTCGCGTCAGTCGCGCTGCCGGTCAAGGTGAACGGAGTCAGACGCGGAATCGTGAAACTCGCTCCGGCGTTGACGGCGGGCGCGGTGTTGCCGGTCGTCTGCGTCGTGCCGCAAGTTCCGCCGCCGCCGGTTGGCGCATTCGTTGCGAGTTCGGCGAAACTTTGAATCAGGCTGCGGGCGTGGAAAATATCAATCGAGTTTTGCGCCAGATTGCGCGGACCACAAATTCCGCCGTAACCCATAATCGTTATGCCGCTCGCCGGCTCAAAGGCAGAATCCGCCGCTCGGCTGTTGCCGCCGCAGCTTCCGTCGGTGCCGTTGTTGAAAGTGTGCGACATTCCGAATTGATGTCCGAGTTCGTGCGCCAGATAATCAACGTCGTAACCGTCGCCTTGCGGCGTTTGTGCGCCGGTAAAACCCTGCGCCTTGTTGCCGGTCGAGCAAATGCTCGGACTCGCCGCCAAGCCGTTCGGGTTTCCGGTTCTCGAAACGGCGTGACCGATGTCATAATTGCCGTCGCCGTAAGCCATATCAAGCACCGCTTGATTGCGCGTTAAAGATAAATCGGCAACCATCGGGTCGGAAGCGTCGGGAAATCCGCCGTTGTTGGCGGTGGTGAAAACCGTCGCGGTCGTCGAAACGATTTGGAATCTGACGGCGAGATCGCGGCGGTAAATCAAATTGATGCGGGCGATGCTCGTGCCAATCGCGGCGAATGCGGTGGTCACATTGCCGTTGAAAAAGTTAGTGTATTCTTTGGTCGCCGAAACCGCGAGCCGCATCGTCCGCAGATTCGCGCCGTTGCTGAACTGCGGCGCGTCAACGCCGCCAAAAAAGTTGTCGGGCGTTACCTCCGAAACTTTGCCGCTGACGCGACACGAAAAATCATCGCCGCTTCTGTTCAAATCGCCTTTGTAATAAACGATGTAATTGTCGCGGTCGAATTCCGCATACGGGTTAACCAGATAAGTTCCCTTGCTGCCCGAAACGTAGCCGTGAAAACCGTTGATGTTTATATCAAAAGCGGCGGTCGCGGTCGGGTCGTCAATGCCGCGTCCGGTAAAATTTTTCCACGTCGGAAACTGCGCGGCAACAGCGGGCGCGAGAACCGGCGATTCTTCGATTCGGAAGCGTTCCATCGTGCCGTCCGGCGCGGGCAATTCAAAAATGATTTCCGTATTTCGAGCCGCGTCGGTAAATTCAAGCGGCGCGGCGTTGAAAACTTCTTTCAAAGCGTTTCGGTTGATTCGATAAACCAGATATTTTTCGGGGACAATCAAACGCCGTCCGCGCAATTGTAAACTGCTCTCGTTAATCTGCCGCCAAAGTTCGGCTTGATTATTATTACCGGCGAAGACCGGCGAAATTGCCGCGACAAATATCATTGCCGCCAGCACTTTAAATGCGAAAAGTTTTGTTTGGTAGTTGATTGGGGTCATAGATTCTCACTCCTAATTTGAATTAAATTTTTATCTGCATCGCTCGCCGCCAAAGCGATTTGTTGCCGGCTTTCCTGACATCTGTCGAGGAGAGTCTTTTATCTGCGTCAGCCGCGACTGAATTTTAGTTGAGCGTTGAAACGTCCGAAAAACTGCCGTCGGAGCGCACACCGCCGCAAAAGCCGTTCTTTTACTTACATAAACGGAACTCATCCGAGAAAACAGTCATCGAACTTGAAAATAATTTCAAGAAATTTCTGAATTCGTGTCTTGCGGCATTCCCCGAATGCCGCTCGCCGCTTGACGCAAACCGGACAGCGAATTTTATTGTAGGAGTAATTTCCAGGACAGTTCCCGTATTCTAATCGTTCAGGAAGACATCAAGCAAGTTTCGCTCAGGTTTGAACTTTGGCTGGAACCGACGATTCTATGTGTTTCCTGTTACGGATCAGCAAAAATGCCGACTTTCGTGGTTTTGTTCCGTGCAGAAAAGTTCAATACCGAACTTTGACGATACCGAAGCGAATAAAGTTTCAGATTCCCGTCGTTTTTCGCAGAATAAATTGTTGGTCAACGCCGTTCGTTTTGTGCTAATGTTTCATAGCGTTGATGAAATCTTCCGCGAGCCGCCGCCGTAAAAATGATTTGGATCTCCCAATGAATTTCTTCATTTTCCGAATCAAATTTGTTTCGCGGCTCAACTCTCTAAATTCAAATTATTGACGATTATCAAAAAATATGAAAATTAAAATTCTGCTGTTCGCCGTGTGTCTGCTGGCGTTCGGTTCGATTAACTTTGCTCAAACGAAGAAAAAACCAGCGGCGATGATCGCGCCTGAACAGGTCGTTAAAAATTTATACGCGGCGAAAGGCGCGGCGAATCCGTTTTTTCAAAGGAAAAGCCGCGCTCTGGTTGATAAGTATTTCACCCGCGAACTCGCCGATACGATCTGGAAAGACGCGACGAGCGCGGGCGACGGAGTTGGAGCGTTGGATTTTGACCCGTTCTTTTACGCGCAGGACGATGACATTACCAATTTGGTCATCGAAAAAGCGGATGCCAACAACGTGGTGAAAGTTAAATTTAAGAATTTCGGCAAAGACGAGCAGATTATTTACACGCTGGTCAAAGAAAATTCCGCGTCCAAAGTCTGGAAAATCGAAAGCATAATGTATAGCGATGCGGAAGACCTCGGCTCGATTATTGAATACGGGATGATGACCGAAGCGGAAATGAAAGCCGCCGACAGCGCAAACAAAATGGACGGTGATTATTTGGTCGGCACGATTAAATGCGTTTTTCAAACAAATAAAAGCGGCTATTGGGCGCGTGTAAAGTGCGACGATCAGGAAAACTTTCAGGTCGTTGACACCGAATCGCTGACCTTTGGCACTTTTAACCCGAATGAAAAAGGCAGACGAGGCAAATTCGTGCCGGCGGCAGACGGCACGATCAGCGAATTCGTTGATGCGTCGGGCAAAAAAATGACAGTTACCCGCGTGAAATAAATGACAGGTTTGCCGAGCCGCGAGGACGTTTGACCATTCAGCGAACTTTACAAATCAAAACTTTTTACCGGACGTTCGAGTTTAATCTTTCGCCCGGAAAATAAATTTCAATCCGAATCAAAAATAAAAAAATGAAAAAGAATCTACAAATAATGATGATGTTCGCCGCCTGCGCGGTATTTTTCGCTTGCGCGACCACAAATTTTGCTCAAACCAAACCGCCGATGGTCGGCGGCTACAAAGCGGTTTCCGTGACAGATGCCGGAGTCGTCGCGGCGGCTGATTTCGCCGTCAGCGATCATTCCGAGAAAAACGAGGTTTCGCTCGAAGTCGTTTCCATCCAAAAAGCCGAAAGACAAGTGGTGCAGGGAATGAATTATCGAATCTGCGTCGAAGTCAAAGTTGTCGAAGAAGGCAACGACGAAACGCAGTTCGTCCAGGTCGTGGTTTATCAAAATCTCAAAAAAGTATATAAACTCAGCAGTTGGAAGCCCGACGGCTGTGCTGCCGCAAAGTAGGTTTGATACTATCCGCGCCGCCTAGTTCGGCGCGGCAAAAAAGGCATCGCTTCAGGCGCATTTCGTTTGGCGCGATGCCCTTGATCTATTCTTAACAATAAGGAATTTATAAAAATGAAGCCGGTCAAATTCTTGTTATCAACATTGAGCGTCGCCACGCTCGCATTGACGTTTTCCGCCTGCAATAATACGGCGGCAAACAATAATTCAGCGGCAAACAACGCCGTCAACAAATCGAACACGGCGACGGTCGTCAATACTAACCAGACGGCGGCGAACAACGCGGCTCCCGTTTCCAACACGGTAGCTAATTCTGCCCGCTCGAAAACCGAGACGTTTTCACCGACGAAAGATTCGCCGGAGCGGGCGGCAATTATGGACGCTCTGCGCGTTCCGGTCGGCAAAGAGTTAAAGCAGGAAGTTGTTTTCACCGTTGATAAATTAAAAGTGCAGGGCGATTGGGCTTTTCTCGTCGGTCAGCCGAAAAACAAAGACGGCGGCGAGCCGAATTGGAAACTTACCGAATACCAGAAATTTATTGATAACGGCGATTTTGAAGAAGGCATTTCCGCGCTTTTGAAAAATACCGGCGGTAAATGGGAAGTCGTGAAGTATCTGATGAACTGCCACGATGTTTGCTATCTCGGCTGGGAAAAAGAATACAAAGCACCGAAAGCGATTTTTGAATGATCGTTCTGCTCCGTTCAATCAGCCTAAATTCCAGTCTTTTTAGGTAAGGAGAAAATTAAAAAGTGCGGTAAAAAAAGGTTAAGCCGGACGATGTATCTTGTATTGATTCGTTAAATCAAAACTAAATTCCATAACGAAGTCGGTTTCGACATTCGAGAGATCAGACAACAAAAGAAAAATTTATGAAGATTAAATGGTTATTGTTGACGGTCGTGATACTGTCATTTACTTCGATTAGCTTTGCTCAATCGAAAACAAAAACAACGCCAATCGCGCCCGACGCGGTTGTTAAAAATTTCTACGCGACTCACGATGCCGACAAAAGTCCGTTTTTTCAAACGAAAAGCCGCGCTTTGGTTGATAAGTATTTCACTAAAGATTTAGCGGATTTGATCTGGAAGGACGCGCTTTGCCAGCAGAAGGAAGGCGGGATTTGTAATCTCGATTTTAACGTGCCTTACGCGACCAACGGCGGCGACCGGCAGGATGCAACCCAGTTCAAAATCGGCAAACCGGAATACGGCGAAGGCAACGCGCAGCTGGCGGACGTGCCGGTTACTTTTAAACTTTTCGCCGCTCAGGATAAAAAGGCGGCAACCATCACGATTTTATACCGGCTCGAACAGGGCAAAGACAAAAGCTGGAAGATCAGCGATATTTTCTTTCCCGGCGCGGAATATGAATCGAGCGATTCGCTGACCAAAATTTTGAGCCGCGAAGACACCGCGCCCGAAGACAACGCAATTCAAGGAGAATTGCAAATTGGCAAAATTAAATCGGTGATTTTGTATTTAGGTGAGGAAAGTGGTGATTATGCGGCATATTGTTTTCCCAACGATTCGGAAGTCGGTCGAGCGATTTTAGCCGCCTGCAAAAACGGTGAGCGGTGCGAATTCGTCGGAACAGTCGCCGATGATATGAATTGTGAAGTTCCGGGACTGGAGGCAAATCTTTCCGCCAGTTTCAAAATAACGAAAGTTACTTCCGTCAAATCACTCGGTCGTAAAAAATAATAATCAAGCATCGTTGAAAAAAATGCCGCCATTGATAAGGCGGCATTTTTTTATGCTTTCGGCGCAACCGGCAAATAATTTGATCAAACGCGCCGGCAGGAAATTTCCAGGGAGGTTCGTTCAAGCGGCGGCATCCATCTGTGCGACGACTGTCTTTTCGTTAACGAAAAGTTTTTCAACATCGGAAACCGCGAGCGGTTTAGCAAAATAATAGCCCTGTCCGAGTTGGCAGGCTAATCCGGTTAATTGCGAAATTTGCGAGATGGTTTCGACACCTTCGGCAATCGTTTCGAGGTTGAGCGATTTCGCCAGTGCCAAAATCGTGCGGACGATCTCCTGACTCTCGTTGCCGGTTTCCATCTGCATCACGAAGGAGCGGTCAATTTTCAGCGTCGTGAGCGGAAGACGGTGCAGATAATTCAGGCTCGAATAGCCGGTTCCGAAATCGTCAATCGCCAGTTTTAAACCGAGATTTTTCAGATTAGTCATCGCTTCGACGGCGAAATCTATATTTTCGATCATCGCCGTTTCCGTTACTTCGAGTTTTAAGCAATGCGGCGCAAGTTTGGTCGCCTGCAAGGTTTCGGAAACCAGCGAAAGCAGTTCCGGTTCCATAAACTGTTTGGTGGAAACATTAACGCTCATCCAAACGTCCGCGAGTTCGGGATTCTTTTGCTGCCAATCGCATAACTGCCGGCAGGCGGTTTGCAGAACCCATTTGCCGATGGCGAAAATCGAGCCGGTTTCTTCCGCAATCGGAATAAACTCCATCGGCGGAATTAAGCCGTGTACCGGATGATTCCAGCGGATCAACGCCTCGAATCCGGCAAGTTTTTTGGCTTCCGTTAATTCAACAATCGGCTGATAAACGAGATAGAATTCCTCGCGTTCGAGCGCGAAACGCAGATCGGTTTCGATTTGCAGAAAACGGAGAGCCTTTTCGTGCATCTGCTCGTCGAAGACCTCGAAACGATTTCTTCCCATTTTTTTCGCGTGATAAAGCGCGGTATCCGCGTCGCGCATCAGCGTGTCCGGCTGTGTATATTTACGCGACCATTCGGCGATTCCGATGCTGACCGAAGCGAAAAAATCCTGCCCGTTCAGGCGGAACGGTTTCGCCATTTCCTCACGAATTCGTTCCGCGACCTGTTTTATTTCAGTAAGACTATCAACATCTTCGACCAGCATCGTAAATTCATCGCCGCCGAGTCTGGCAACCGTGTCGCTGCTTCGCAAAACCGCCTGCAAACGGTCGGTGATTTTTAATAAAAGTTCGTCGCCGACCTGATGACCGTAACTGTCGTTGACCAATTTGAAGCGGTCGAAATCCATATAAAGCACGGCGAAATTATTGTCGAATTTTCGCCTTGCGCGGCGAAAGGCGACCTGCAGACGGTCGAGAAACAGAATGCGGTTCGGCAAGCCGGTCAGCGCGTCGTGCAGAGCGTCGTGAACCAGTCTTTCTTCGGCACGTTTCTTGTCCGTAATATCCTGAAGCTGAAAAATAAAATGCGAAGTATTGCCGAGTTCGTCGTGCGCGAGCGAAGAATCCGACATCAGCCAGCGCAGATCGTTTTTCTTGCCGTGAATCCGCAATTCCATCTGGCACGACTGTTCGTGATCGTCTAAAAGTTTCGTGAGATTCAGGTCAAAAGCGGCGAGGTCTTTTTCGTCAATCATCTGTCGGAAATTGAGTTTCAGCAATTCTTCATTTGAGTAACCGGCGGCTTTGCAAAAGGCTGAATTGACTTTTAAAACGCCGCCGCGCTCCGAAATCAAAGCCATCCCGATTGCCGCGTAATCAAAAGCATTGCGAAATTTTTCTTCGCTTTTTTGCAGAATTACGGCGACCTTTTCCTGTTCGCTGATGTAGTGTGAAAGTTCTTCGACGTGGCGGCTGGCTTGTTCGGCTTGTTCTTTGGAAACCCGGATCGTTCTGACAAACATCCGGTGAACGAAGAAAACGAATATCGCCGCCGGAATTGCGGCAAACAGTATGACAAAGCCGATTTTATAGGTCAGTATCGCTGTCCCGACGAGCAGCAAAATTCCAATGATTAATATTAAGGCATTCCAAATTTGCTGTTTCGACCACATATAGTTTTAGAAAGTAACACGACCGGGAGTTAGCTTGATTGTTGATTAAAAAGAGGTGAGCCTTAAGAAAACGAAAGCACAACCGAGTTTAACCGATAAAATAATGTTTTGCAATAAAAAAGACTTGTGTTATTTTAAGTTAGTCGGGCTGCAATAAATCCGGCTTCCTTCAAGTTTATTACCCCCCTCACAAAATCGAATATGAGTCATTTACCCAAAATTAAGGTCGGCGATGCCGTATCGGATTTCACTTTGCTGTCCGCCGGTGGAGAGCATTGGCAATTAAGCAGTAAAATCGGCAGGGTCGTGGCGTTATTATTTTATCCGGGCGATGAAACTCTGGTTTGCACAAAGCAGCTTTGCTCGGTGCGCGACAACTGGACAAAGTATCTGGAAACCGGCGCGGATATAGTCGGCGTTTCACCCGGCACGGTCGAAGCGCATCTGCAATTTGCCGAAAATCACAAGCTGCCGCTGCCTTTGCTTGCCGACACGAATCGGGAAATCACGAACATTTACGCCAAGCATCTGTGGATGCCGATCTGGGCGACGCGGGCGGTGATCGTCGTTGATGCGAAGGGAATTATTCGTTATAAAAATGTAATGGTGCGGGCTTTGCGTCCGAGCGATGACGAAGTTCTGGCGGCAATCCACCTCGCCAAATACGATGTGCTTTCCGCTAAACGAACGACAATTTTAGCCGGTTGAAAATTATTAAAAATCATTAATTTGTTGCAAAAGAAAAGCGCACGATTGTCTCGTGCGCTTTTCTTTTTGAAACATTTTGATAACCGATTACGCCTGAATGTGCGCTTCGACGAACCATAAAAGTTTGTCAATTTCGCGCGAAACCTCGGTGAATAAATCAGCCGTATCCTTATCGCCCAATTTATCGGTGTCGTCAATGCCCTGACGGACGTTTTTGCCGAAATTCGCCATCGCGGTCGAAAGCGCGTCAACGTGCGCCGTGCCGTCAACGATTTCCAGAGGATATTCGGGCAACGTCGAATTTTTGGCGACGACGCGAGCCGTTCCGTAAGCCGTTCCGCCGAGCGCAGTAATGCGTTCGGCGATTGTATCGGTGTGCGCTTCGGCGGCGACAGCAACCTGATCGAAAAGTTCGTGCAAGCCGATAAAATGAATTCCTTTGACGTTCCAATGCGCCTGTTTCGCCTGCGTTTTCAGATCAATGACATCAGCCAGACGAGCGTTCAAAATTTCGACAACTTCCTCGCGTGTTCCTGTTGATAAATCGTTTTTCGTATTGTGCATAATCGTTTCTCCAATTTATTATGAAGCAATTCGATGTCAAACGGCAATTTAAAGTTGTAAGCAACTTATCGGCGTTTTAAGGTTTCATACCCTTTCGGGCTGATGTTTTATTAACCCGAATTTAATAACAGATTATGTTTTTGCAGAACACGAATACATTCGGAAAAGGTATTGAAAGCGGCAGGGAAGTCGCTGATGTCGCTTATTCATCGGTCAATAATTTGGTCGAATCGGGTATCGCTTTGCTGCCGAAAATCGCGGCGGGAATAATCGTTTTGATTTTCTTCTGGCTGCTCTCGAAAGGTTTCAAAAAACTTTTTTGGGCGACCTCGAACCGCACGAAACTGGACAATCGTTTGCGGATTTTGGGCAGTCGTTTGCTTGGAATCGGCATTTTAATTTTGGGGATTTTCACCGCTTTAACGATTGTCGTGCCGTCGTTCGGGTTCGGCGATTTGATTGCCGGTTTGGGATTTACTTCGTTCGTCGTCGGTTTTGCCGCTAAAGATATTCTCAACAATCTTTTTTCGGGCGTTCTGATTCTCTGGAAAGAGCCGTTCAAAATCGGCGATTATATTTTTGTCAAAGACAAACAGGGCAAAGTCGAATATATCGGCGTTCGCGCGACGAGTTTGATGATGGACGACGGCGAGCGGATTTTGATGCCGAACGGCGAGATGTATTCGCAGCCCTTAACGATTCGCGGCGCGGGCGCGGCGCGGCGGATGAAGCTGAAAATCAGCATCGGCTACGATGCGGAAATTGAACAGGCAAAATCGAGAATCGTTAAAGTAATGGGCGAAATGAACGGTGTCGTTACCGATCCGAAACCGAGCGTCTATGTAACCGATCTGGCTTCGGAAGGCGTTGATTTGACGATTTATTTCTGGATCAACACGAACGAAAACAAACCGATGGAAGTTTTCGACCGCGTGGCGACCGGCATCAAAAAAGCCCTGAGCAAATCGGACATCGAAATTTATCCGACCAGCCCGATAGTAGTGCAGGAAGCAAAGATTCAGATATTGAGCGAAAACACCGAAGAGGAAAACAGCCGGCGGGATATTTTTTAAGTGGTAAACGATGAGCGGGAACAGGGGTGAACGGTGAGTGGTGAGTTGAAGGAATTCCTTTCGTATTTGCTTTTCACTTACCACTCACCGTTCACCACTACTAAATAATCGTTGTTACGATTTCACGAATGCTGCGCTGTAATTCGCGGTCGTCGGTGATCGGCGAAACGAGCGCGACTTCCGCCGCGTCAACGGGCGCGATACCTTTGGCAATCATCTGCGCGGCGTAAATTAAAAGTCTGGTCGAAACGCCTTCCTCAAGTCCGTGTCCGCGTAAGTTGCGAACCTTTTGCCCGATTGTAACTAAATCCCGCGCCGTTGCTTCGTCAATGCCGCCTTCTTTGGCGACGATTTCCGTTTCCGATTCAGCATTCGGATAATCGAATTCCATCGCCACAAACCGCTGGCGAGTTGATTGTTTCAAATCCTTTAAAATTGATTGATAACCCGGATTATAAGAAACGACGAGCATAAATTCCGGCGGCGCGGTAACGATTGTACCGAGTTTTTCAATCGGCAAACGCCGACGGTCGTCGGTCAAAGGATGAATGATAACAACCGTATCTTTGCGGGCTTCGACTACTTCATCGAGATAGCAAATCGCGCCCGTCCGAACGGCTTTCGTCAGCGGTCCGTCGTGCCAGACGGTTTCGTCGCCTTCCAATAAAAAACGTCCGACCAAATCGGTCGAAGACAAATCTTCGTGACAGGCGACCGTGATTAAAGGGCGATTTAATTGATGCGCCATATATTCGACAAAGCGCGTTTTGCCGCAACCGGTCGGACCTTTCAGCATCACGGGCAGTTTCGCGCCGTAAGCGGCTTGAAATAATTCAACTTCGCGTCCGACGGGCAGATAGTAAGGTTCGTTTTCGACTTTATATTTCTCGACAGCTAATTCCATAAGTATTTTTCAAATGCGAAAATCAATCTTAACATTCGGCGGAAATTCACCGCAACCGCGATAATTTTTCAGCGACTCGACTTTTCCGCGCTTAATAAATTCGACGTTTTAGCGTAATCTTTTACAAAATAATTTAAAGGTCTAATACTAAATTTTATCGAAATGAAAACAGCCAAATACTTTTTAATCGCATTTGTTTCCTTAGCATTTATCAACTGTTCCGCTGCAACAAGAACGACAACGGAGAACGCCAATATCGCGTGGCAAAATTCGTCGGAAATGCAGAATACACAAACGCCCGCGCCCTCACCGACCGCCGAAACACAGGCGCAAACCGTTACGCCTGACGCACTTCTCAAAGATTTGTACAAAACGCACGAGAAAAACGCGGGCGCAATCGTGCAGGGCAAAAAACGACAGATTCTCGACAAGTATTTCGACAAAAATCTCGCCGGTTTGATTTGGAAAGATATGACGACCAATCAAAACGAAGTCGGCGTGATTGATTTCGATATTTTCTACAATACTCAAGACCCGGACATCAAAAATCTCGTCGTCGGTACGCCGAAAATTACCGGCGATAAAGCGACCGTTCCCGTTACTTTTGAAAATTACGGAACGAAAAATACTCTGAGTTATTCCTTTATTAAAGAAAACGTCAACTGGAAAATCTCCGACATCAATTACGGCGGAACGGACAGTTTGTTGAAGTATTTTAAGGAAGCGCAGACGGGTGAAAATCAAACTTCATCGCCGACTGGCGAGTTTGAAGGAAAATATCAGGTTGGCGACACGACCTGCACGGTTACTCCCGCGAAAATGTCTTTTGAAGTGCGCTGGGCAAAGGGTGCGGGCGCGGAAATGTTTTTTTCGGACGGATTTGTGAACGATAAATACGTTTTCAGCACCAAGCCGAAAACAGGAATCGAATTTAACACCTTCGCGTTCGACGATGAAAATTATAACAGTGGAACTTTCTATCGCGCCGACGGCAAAACGCTTCCGGTGAAACGCATCAAATAATCCAACTTATTCGATTAAATTCACTTCTAAAAAGCCTGACGCGATTTTACTTTCGGCGGGTTCCGATAGGTCAGAACCGTCTGCGGTAGCGGACGGTTGAATGTTATTTGCGAAGTTCCTGCCGGATAAACTTAAACCGTCCGCTACCGCAGACGGTTCTGACACGAAAGAAAACAAACGGAGACACGAACGACGATGACGAAATTTAATTTAACGGCATTTTTCTTTTTCGCCGCCTTTTTGATCGGCGCGGTTTCGATGAATATCAAAGCGCAAAACACGAATTCATACGCCGAAGACATTCATTCTTACGCCAATCCGCAAGCGGTCAGAGTAAAAAATGTTGATCTCGACTGGACGGTTTCATTCGAGAAAAAAACTTTGCAGGGAACGGCGACTTTAACCGTCGAGCGCGGCGCGAATTCACAAAACGCACCGTTGATGCTGGACACGCGCGATTTGAAAATCGAGAAAGCCGAAACTTCACCGGACGGGAAAAAATTTAAAGCGACGACGTTCAATCTCGGCGCGGCGGATAAAATTCTCGGTGCGCCGCTGACCGTTCAGCTTCCGGCTGATGCGAAATTCGTTCGCATCGCTTACGCGACCAGCCCGAACGCTTCGGGTTTGCAGAGGCTCGCGCCGGCGCAGACCGCCGGGAAGAAACAGCCGTTTATGTTTTCGCAGGCGCAGGCGATTCACGCTCGCTCGTTCATTCCGATTCAGGATTCGCCGCAGATTCGCATCACTTATTCCGCCCGCGTCCGCACACCGAAAAACCTTTTAGCCGTGATGAGCGCGGAAGGGAATTCGCAAACCGCGCAGAAAACAGGCGATTATAAATTCAAAATGACGCATCCGATTCCGCCGTATCTGATTGCGATTGCGGTCGGCGATTTGAGTTTTCAATCTTTGGGAACGCGCACGGGCGTTTATACCGAACCGGCGATGCTCGCAAAATCGGCGCAGGAACTTTCCGACACGGAAAAAATGGTCGAAGCGACCGAAAAACTTTTCGGCGCGTATCGTTGGGGCAGATATGATTTATTAGTTTTGCCGCCGTCATTTCCGTTCGGCGGAATGGAAAATCCGATGCTGACGTTTGCCACGCCGACGATTTTGGCGGGCGATAAATCACTCGTTTCATTGGTCGCGCACGAACTCGCGCATTCGTGGTCGGGCAATCTCGTAACCAACGCGACGTGGCGCGATTTCTGGCTGAACGAAGGCACGACGACGTATATCGAACGCCGCATCATCGAAGAACTCTACGGCAAACCGCGCCGCGAAATGGACACGATGTTGGGGCGCAAAGTTCTGGACGGCGAACTTGCCACTTTTGACGACCGGGACGAAATTTTGCATATTGATTTGAAAGGGCGCGACCCGGATGATGGAATGACCGAAGTGCCGTATGAAAAAGGTTCGCTGTTTTTCCGCCATCTCGAAGAAACCGTCGGACGCGAAAAGTTTGATAAATTCCTGCGCGGCTATTTCGACAGCCACGCTTTTCAAAGCATCACGACGGAAACTTTCGTTAATTATTTGCAGAAAAACTTGGTCAATCAAAATCCGAAAATCACGATGGTTGACGTGAACGAATGGATTTACAAATCCGGCTTGCCGACGGACGTGCCGCAGCCGAAATCCGACGCTTTCGATAAAGTCGAAGCGCAGGTCAACCATTGGCTGAAAAACGACATCACGGCGAGCGGCATCGAAGCAAAAAACTGGACGACGCAGGAATGGCTGCATTTTTTGACGAAACTTCCCGACAACATCAGCGCGGATCGAATGGCGGAACTCGACGCGGCATTTAATCTGACGAAAACCGGCAATTCGGAAATCGCTTTTCAATGGCTATTGATGTCCATCAAAAATAATTACACGGCGGCTGATTCAAGGCTCGAAGAATTTCTAACGACCATCGGACGGCGCAAATTCGTCCGCCCGCTTTACGAAGAACTCGCCAAAACGTCCGAAGGAAAAAAACGCGCCGACACGATTTACGCCAAGGCGCGTCCCGGTTATCACCCGATCACGCAGGCGACGGTTGACGGAATCTTGAAATATAAAAGCTAAAACCGAAATTGCATTTCTGCAAATCTACTAATTCAAATAAAAAAGCCGTCTCGTTTGAGGCGGCTTTTTTATTTGAATTAAATAAATTCCTTTACTCAACTTTCTTCGGTGCTTTGATGTCCGGCGCAACGCTGTCGAGCGGGTGATTGTTAATAACTGAACGCGGGTCGGCAATCGAATATTCGCCCTGCACCGCGATGTTGACACCGGGACGAACGTCAAAATCATTGACATCATTCACCACGCTCAACGCTTCGCCCGGAACGTAATACTGCGTGATACGGAAAGCGTCAGTAACATCGAAACCGAGATGATTCAGCGCGAGCGGTGCAGAGTTGACCGCCGTCGCGTGCAAATCGGTTTTGATCGCCGCGTATGAAGCCAAACCGCCGCCGAGCGAATGCCCGGTCAAAATCACGTCATCGCCCTCTTTCGCCTTCCATTTATCGGCAAAATCTACCGCTTCGTCGTATTGCTTGGTTGACAGCCCGACACCCTGCTTGGCATCCGTCACCCAATCCTCGACGCTTTTCATATCCGTTCCGGCATAAGCGACGATGGTGCGCGTGTCGTTCGGATCAGTCGGCTGCAAAGCGATGGCGCGAAAACCTGAATCTTTATCTTCGCTGACATCAACGACCTTCCACTGTGCGCCGTCGGGAAATTCATACGTTTCGCCCGCCTTTGCATTGTATGCCAAATCCGACGCGCTCTTCGTTTCAGAGAATTCCAACCCCTGCGCCGCCGGCGGATTCGGGTCGCCCGGATGCGTCGCCCGGTCAAACCCGTCTTGCAGAATATCAATGCCTTTCCTGCCCGCTTCGATGCCTTTTTCCGTCAATTCAATCGTTTTCCCGCCGACGAACAGCGAAGTTTCCAGCGATTTCTCCAACCCGAAACGCACCAGCGAAGTTTGAAACTGAAACGATTTAACCGCCGCCGTCTGCGCCGCATCAACGCCCGCTTCAAAAACATCGCCGCCCGTTTCGACTAAATCTTCAGTCGTATTAACCACCGCACTGCCCGCGTCTTCGACAAAATCTACGCCGCTTTTCACCGCATCGAGCGGATTCGGAATCGGAATTGAAAACCCCATTTTTATTTCTCCCTGTAATTTCAAATCTATTTTTAGTTTCCCATTCAAGATTATCGGTATTCGCCGGAAAAAGTTTCTATGCAGAATTCAAACGCTCTGCTAAAATAAACCCGCTATGATCGAAAACATTCAAGCCATCTACAAAAACGGTGTTTTTCATCCATTAAAGCCGCTTGATTTGCCCGAAGACAAAATAGTCGAAATTGATGTGCGCGACCTGAAAGAAAACGAAGCGGAGACATTGACGGAAAAAGCAGACCGCATTTTATGCGAAGCCGATCTGCTCAGTTCGATAAAATTCCCGAACGCCAAAAGGCTTCCAAAACTGAACTTCGTCAGAAAGATTTGAGCTATGTCTAATTCCTTCACTCTTCACTAAAACCAACGACCTTTCACATCTTTCAAACAACCTGCGCCCTGTTGTGTCCTAAAGCGGCGAAGATTACGCTTGATGGAATGGTATTTTGGTTCTATATAAATTCTGTAATATTTAATCCTTTTTGTGAAAAATAAGTGTAAATGCGCCTGAAGTTGAAGTCCTTTGAGAATAGGATTCCCGCTCCAAGTAACCACCAGTGGAAGCAGCGGTTGTAAGATAAGTTTTCTCTGTAATAATTCTTAAAGTTTTACCGTCTTCTGATAATTTGTAGGTTTCTTTTAATACAAAAGGCATTGATTGCAAAGATTGCCCGCTTCCCTCACGGATGATCTTGCCTTTTTTGAAGTAAGTTTTGGATGATAAATCTATATCTTCGAGCCAATAAACATCCGGTTCTTTCTCATTTCTAGAATATTTCCTGATAGTATATTTATTTTCTTCCCCTCGTTTATCGGTAAATAATTTTATCGTGTGTTCTGATAATCTGTCTCTAAACAAATACTTCTGATCAATTTTAACTTCCAAATCAGTGTGAGAAATAATAAGAGTATAATCTTCAAAATATTCTTTATCTTCAGGAAAATTAAAACTGTTTTTCTCATCCAAAATCCAAGTTCCGATAAAATCACTCAAATTCTGAGACTTCTCTTTTTGAGCAAATATAGTGAGATTAAATAAGGTGACTAAAATGAAAATTGATGTGATTTTATACATATATTTTCCCCGAAATTTGATTTTAAAATAATACACCAACTTATATTTGTTAGACAAAAAAATCCCCGCAAAAATATAGCCTTAAAACCAACTACCCTTAACGTCTTTCAAAACAACCTGCGCCGTGTTGTGTCCCGAAGCGGCGAAAACTCCGCCGCCGGGATGGGTTGATGCGCCGGTGAGGTAGAGATTTTTGATCGGGGTTTTGTAGGCGGACATTTCGGGCAGCGGGCGGAAGAGAAACATCTGGTCAAAGTCCATTTCGACGTGCATCACGTTTCCTCTTAATAATCCGATGCGCTGTTCCAGATCGAGCGGCGATTGGACGAAGCGGTCAATGATGGAATTTTTGACGTTTGGCGCGTAACGATTGACCACATCAATTAACTTATCGGCTTCGCGGTTTTCGATGTCTTGCCAATGCTCGCCGTTTGAAAGTTCGTATGGATAATATTGCCCCCAGATAAAAAGCGTGTGTTTGCCCGCAGGCGCGAGCGTCGGGTCAACGGATGAAAAAGTCATCGCCAGTGCGCCGGGATTTTTTGACGGAATGCCGTTGAGATAATCGGCGTAAGCGTGGTCGAGATAATCCAAAGTCGGACACATCAACTGCAATCCGTGATGGCAATCCGCCGCTTTGCCGCCGTTCGGCGCGGATAAATAATCGGGCAGTTCGGAAACGGCGCAGCGGACGATCATCCCGAAACCGTTGCCGATGCGGACGTTTTCGATTCTTTCCGCTAATCCGTCGGGCAGATTTTCCTTGCCGATTAATTTCAGAAATGTCGTGTGAACGTGCGCGTTGGAAACGATTCGTTTGGCTTCAATTCGTTCGCCGTTTTCTAAAATTATGCCGCCCGTTTCATTGTTGGAAACCTCGATTTTGGCGACCTCGGCGTTTAATAGAACTTCGCCGCCGTGATGTTCCAAACATTTTGCCATCGCCTGTGTCAATGCGCCGCTTCCGCCTCTTGGTCGTTTCACACCGCTTTTGTGAATCATCGAATGCCAGCCGAGAAAATCGCCCGTCGCGGCGGCGGACGGCGGCGGACCTGATTGCGCCGCGAGCCACGCCATCGCTGCCCGTAAGCCTTCGTGTTTGAAAGTTTGTTTGACCAACGCGCCGTAACTCGTCATCAGTTTGCGAACCATATCGGCGGGATTTTTCGACTTCGTGCCGAAAACCAAATGCCGTCCGAGATTCATCATCGTCGGCGGTTTTAAGAATGCCTTGAACACGCCTTCGTTGAGATTTTCCCATTCGGTGACAAATTTTTTATAGCGTTCCGCGTCTTCGGGCGAGATTTTGGCGATTGATTCGCAGGTTTTATCAACGTCTTTCCAAAAATAAATCGCGCCTTGTCCATCAGGCAAAGGCGCAAACGCAAACGGGTCACAGTCAATATATTCCAGTCCGAATTTCTCCAACTCCAAATCCTTCACGACCGGCGTGAGGTGAATCATAATATGTGCCGACGAACCGACATCAATTTTATAACCTTCAATCAAATCGTCCTCAGTGCAAACCGCGCCGCCGACAATATGACGGCGTTCGAGAACGATGACCTTCAACCCGCTTTTCGCCAGGTAACACGCGCACGTCAAACCATTATGCCCGCCGCCGATGACGGCGACATCGTAAGTTTTATTCATCTTAAAAAATTTGAATTATTTCGTAATTGACTGCTGCTTGATTTTCTTCGTCAACATAAACAACAAAATCAACCAGTTTCGAGCTTTCTATTACTTTTGCCGAATAGCGAATATGAAATGGTAATCCGATACCAAAAAAGATGTTTTCAATTTCGTGATTTTTAAGTAATTTGTTTATTGCCTCCGAATGCGAATTATTTGCTTTGATGGCAGATATTTTCTCGAAATCAGCCGATACGAAACGGTCTTTATTTTCAAAAAAAATTGCCGTCTTTCCTTTTACCGCAACAATGTCAGGGATAAAAGAGCCTTTGTTTTTGGTTGATTCTCGAACATCGGAATTTGGATGGAGAACAAAACCCGTGCCGCTTTGCGGAAAGTCATAACAAACAATCTTCCAATCATTTGCTTCAAGCCAATTTAGAATTAACTTTGTTATTTTTTCTTCGGTTAAGCGTCCCGCCATAAAGCTCCGTCAGGAAAAAGAATTGCGTCTGCAAAATATGAGAAAACTCGAATGTGTTTTACTTTTGAGAACATCGAACCATATCTAACCTGCATATAATACCTGGAAATTTCATAGTCCGGTATTTGGTTGTAATTTTTGCTTAAGAGATTTTTGGCTTCGCTTGCCTTCACCGCATTAACAAAATCGTGAATTGTGCTTTTCTCACTTTCTAAATTCAAATTTTGATTTTCATCGTCAACTGTAAGATTTCCCCACCCTAAAACGAGATTGTATTTTCGCTCTTCAAAAGTTTTGCCTTCCCGACAAAGCAAATAATCAATTGCGGCTAATGCTCCCGGATATGGGTCACCTCTAAACTTCGCATCAATTTTATAAATGATTGTTTCTTCTCTACTTCGCAGAAGCTCGCCAATTTCATAATTATCATCTATGTATTGGGAAAGATAATTGAGTAAATAGTTAGTTGGAATCTTTTGAGTTGCGGATAAGGGAGACATATTAAGATTCCCGCCTTTAGCAACATATTCTTGCTGCATTAAGGTTTTTCTATCAAGCAAAGTTCTTTTACTTAATAATTTCTCTCTGCCCTTAATTACTCCTGATGTTTCAACGACAGAAATAATTTCATTGATTGCTTGAAACATTAAGTTCATTTCTGGATGGTTGCTGTCAGGACTTCCTGCAAAGTTTCTATCCTGCTCAAATTGCAATCCTTTCGTATTTATATTTGGTGAGTGTTGAGCGTTATTATGAGTTCTAAAATCAGTCGGAAAATAGTAGAGCAGAGCCGGAATTCCGTAAATAGTCATTACATCGTCCAATGCTTTGAAGACCAAAGGATTAATTTTATCCCACTTTGGGTCAGTATTTTGTCGGGTAATTATTGCGGCTTCGGGATATATGTAAAATGCCGGAACATTATTTTCAACAGACGCGGCAAGCCGCGCAAATCTCTGAAATGCGTTATGACCTGTTCCGGCTTCAGTTGAAACTTCGATTGAAAATATTGGTTCGGAATCTATTTCAACAATTAAGTCAGGCGCATCAAGATAAAGAATTTGCTTAATATGGTCGGGTAAAGTATGAAAATTTCGCGCATTATTGGCATCGCTTTCATACATTTTTTTCTTGTCAGGGTTTTTATTTTTGAGGTCTGTTTTGTCAATAATATAATCGGCAAAACTTTCGGTACTATACCAAACTCTATAACTCATAAGTATTTTTTGATTGCAAGCGCAACGGCTTTGGCTAAAAGCGGTGGGACGGCGTTTCCAGTTTGAACGCGACCTTGCACGGTTCCGCCGCAAACTTCAAAACTGTCTGGAAAACTTTGCAGACGACAACGCTCACGGATTGATAAACCTCGCGCGTCTTCGGGATGTCCGAATTGGAATTGCGGACGAATTCCGCCGGAAACTTGCGTCGGACTTAAATCTTCCCAACACAAACGGATTCTTTGTTTGAATTTCGGATACATCGGTTCGCCTTGTTTCGTGGCGGCGATTTTGTCAACCGTTTCCTGCGGATGTTTCGGGGCTTTGTGATTTCTGAGTGTTTTCGGTGCGTTTTCGCGCATCAATTTTTGATATTCGCTGAACGGTTCGCATTTATATTTTGTTTTGGTTTGCCCGATTTTCAGATTCGGCAAATCGCCGATGGCTTCGCGGATTGTTACATATGGTTTTCCGGTTGATTCGCCGTGAGTCTTTTCGATTAAATCGAAATCGAATTCGTTATCTCTGATTCCGACAAAAACGAGCCGATTTCTTTTTTGCGGAACTCCATAATCAGGCGCGAAAAGCATCTTGCTTTTGACTTTCATCTTGCCGACACGCGAAAGTTCGGCTTCTATTTCTTTAACAAATTCACCTTTTGCCGTGCTTCGCATACCCGAAACATTTTCCATAACAACAACTTTCGGTTCTAAAATCTCGACAAACTTAATGAATTCCCGGTAAAGAAAATTTCGTTCGTCAGCAGCGTTTCTCTTACGATTATTCAAAGAAAATCCTTGACACGGAATTCCGCCGATTAGCACATCCGGTTTTTCGCCGTTCAAAACATCAAGGATTTTGTCCGCCTCGACGTTTCTTATATCGCCCAAAACCGCCGTCGCCTGCGGATGATTCTTTTTGAAAGTTTCGATTGAAGGCTGGTGAATATCCAAACCCAAAGAAATATGAAATCCAGCCATTTCAAAACCGAGCGAAGTTCCGCCGCAACCGCAAAAAAGTTCTAAAACTTTCGGCTGTTCGTTTGCTGAAACCTGTTGATTTTTAAGAATTAACGGTTGTTTATTCCAGTAGTAACTACTTTCCTCGACCTTTACGGATTTATCCCAAATATTAAATTGTTCATCACGGAAAAGTTCATCCATAGGATTAAAGTATTTGGTGTAAAAATTAGAAAGTTTATAACGTATTGATGATAACGAACTAACTAAATAATTTCTAGCCGGTATTCGAGTTGAGATTAAGCCTCTTTAATTTAGCGGAGAGATTTTTGCGACGGATTTAAGATTTAACCGAATAAATCCGCCTGAGTTTTACGCAGACGATTTTCGGTGATTTCGATATATTTCGGTTCGATTTCGATGCCGGTGAAATTGCGGTTTAAGTTTTGGCAGACGACGGCGGTCGTGCCGGAACCGGAGAACGGGTCGAGAACCGCGTCGTTTTCGCGGGTGGCGGATTGGACGAGCATTTCGATTAATTTCAGAGGCTTTTGCGACGGGTGTCCGACTTTTTCTTTGGACGAACCTTTCAGACTCGGCACGCGCAGAATGTTCGTGGCGTATTTGCCTTTTTCGAGATGCGTTTTTCGCGCGTCCAAATCTTTATAGCGTTTGTCTTTTAAGTATTGTTTGACGGTCGCTTCGTCGTAGGAAATTCTAACGGCATCTTTGTCGAAGAAAGGTTTCGCGTCTTTCGATTTGCGAAGCACGAGAACCATTTCGTAGCACGGCGTAAAGCTGTCATAGCGTTCGTTGTAACCGACAGCGCGATCCCAGATCAGCATATCGTGAAACTGCATTTTGCGCGTTGCCATCGAGCAAAGATGAAGCCATAAATGTTCGCGCTTTCCGAGTTGACCGAAGATGAAAAACAATCCATCGTCCTTCAAAACACGCGCTGACTTTTTTAGCCAATCTTCCGTCCAATCCAAATAGTCTTCTTCCGTCTGCCACTGATTATCCCAATCTTCTTTCAGTAAAACCTGAAAATACGGCGGGTCGGCGATGATCGCCTGAAAAGTATTTTCGTCAAATGTATCGAGTTTTTCGCGGCAGTCGCCCTGATAGATTTTCGACGAGATGTTTTTTTGATTCGCTAAATTTTGCATCTGTTATTTTGTGCTTCTCTTTATCATCTAACGGATTTTTTAATAAAGCGAAAATCAATTCCAAAACTTCAAACTTTGCCAAATCTCTGGCAGAGGCTTTTTGGTTTGCCGACAGATGATAATGTGGTATTTTTCGTAACTTTCGGAATACTGATTGCCGACTTCGGTTTTTTCTTCGACCGATTCGCAAACTTTTTCGGCTCTCTCTTTCGACGCGCCGAGCAGAATCAAAACTTCGCCCGTGTATTCACGCGGTCCCCAGACGAAATAACTCTGGTGCGGGCTGATCGCTTTCGGCAAACCGTATTTGCCGCCGAAAAAATCTATCGCGCCCGCTTGTCCGTAGTTTCCGGCGTAGATTCCGGCTTTGGCGCGGTCTTCGGGCGGCAGATTATTATAGACATCGGCGACTTTTTCAACCATTTCCTGCCAGCCTAATTGGTCGCTGAAAATCTGCTGCAAAGGACTGTCGTGTCCGACTTCGGATTTCGGCGGTTGAAAGCCGAGGGTTTCCTGGTATTTGATCAAAGTTTCAATCGGTAAAATTGGCATCACGACCGGCGCGACGGCGATGAATAAACCGAAAACCAAAAGTGGAATCGCATATTTCAAAAATCGTATCGCTCGAAATTTTTCAATTAACTGTTCCCAAAAAACTGCGCCGCCCGCAAACATCATCGGATAAATCGGCGCGAGATAATAATCTTTCGCTTTGAGATAAATCATCAGCGCGAGCAGAACGACGTAACAGATTCCCAAAAATCGAAAGCGTTTGCCGTTTTTATCAGCGAGGAAGAACCAGATTCCGGCAAGCCAAATCGGGAAACTGACGGGCAGCATTCCCATAATTTGCGAAACGAAAAATTGCAGCGGCGACATTACGACGTTTTTGCCGGTCGTCTGAACATTTCGCAGAAGTTCGAGCGTGGCGAAATCATTTTGGAATTGCCAGATGATGTTCGGCAGAAAAATTACGAAAGCAATCGCGCCGCCGAGCCAGAAGTATTTATCGAGGAAAACTTTTCGCGTTTCCGTGAGAAGCAATCCGGCGATTAAGGCGAAACCGAAAAACACCATCGAATGTTTGTTCATCAAACCGAGTCCGGCGAATAAACCAAAGGGCAGCCAATTTAACGAGGGATTTTGGATTTTAGATTTTGGATTTTGGATTTCTGAAAGATCGTCGGTTTTTCCTTTGACGGCGCGAACCGCGAAATAAACGCAGAGCATCCAAAAAACTGGTTCGAGCGAGTTCATCGAAAACAGATTGTCAATCGCCGCGTAAATCGGGGCGCACAAAACGCAGAGACACGCCAAAAAAGTCGCAAACCGTTTGCCGCCGAATTCTCTGACTAAAAGCGCGGTCAGAAAAATCTTCAATGCGCCCGCGAGTGCCGGAATGAAGCGCAGTGCAAAGAGCGAATCGCCCAAAACAACGCGGCTCGTTTTCGCCATCAGCGCGACGAGCGGCGCGTGGTCTGGATAACCCCACGCGAGATGTTCGCCGCACGCGATGAAATAAAGCTCGTCGCGGAAATAGCCGTAATTCGAGTTGAACGTGAAATGCAGAAGTAATTTGAAAACGGCGAAACACGCGCCGATGGAGAGCGGACTTAGCCAACGGTTTCCAGTTTGAAAATCAGTTTTTGTTTCATTCATATCGCCAGAGTCAATTTGAAAAGCTGTATCAAGTCGCCAAAGCCGACCACCAACATAGTCCAGCGAGCATCGCTGGGTTCGCTATGAAAAATGTCCCGACGCTGAAAGTGTCGAACATCTGTGCGAATCTTTGTTGCTCGCCTTCAGCGAGCGGCTAAATTTTCATCCGCTACCCAGCGATGCTCGCTGGGCTATGTTGGTGGTCATCTTCGATGACAAAACCTGAGATTTTTGAATTTAAATACAGATTCTCAGAAAATCTTTACGATTCGCCGGCAATCAACTTTTTTATCTCGTCAATTTTTTCCAGCGCGGCTTCTTCGCCGAGTTTGACGAACTCGTCCATTTTGCCGATTTCGTCCGGTCTGAGATGGGCGATTTTCGGGATGATGACGACATCGGCGCGGTAGTGGTGCGATTTTGAAGCGGCTCGGAGCAACATCATTGTTGATTGGAAAAAAATGCCGAGAAAAGTCGAAGGCGTTCCCCAATAAGTCGCGCCTGCTGCCAGAACATCAACCGCGATGACGATTTCCGCGCCCAATTTTCGGACGGCTTTCGTCGGCACATTGGCGACGACACCGCCGTCGAATAATCTTTTACCGTCAATTTCGACGGGCGTGAAAATTCCCGGAATCGCGCAGCTGGCGCGGACGGCATCAATCAAATCGCCTTTGTCCTGCAAAACTACGGCATCGCCCGTCTGCAAGTCGCAGGTAACGGCGGCGAACGGAATCGGCAAATCTTCAAATTTATCGTGCGGAAAACTTTGGCGCAGAAATTTGCCCATTGCGGCGTTCGATAAAAATCCTTTGGGCGAAAAGGAAAATTTGCTCATCCGAAACCAGGTCATTTTTCCGCCCATCTCGACGATTTCTTCGACGCTCAAACCAGAAGCGAAAGCCGCTCCGACAATCGAACCGGCGGACGTTCCGGCGATGCAGTCAATCGGAACGCCGTGTTCGCGCAGAACCTTCAACACGCCAAGGTGCGCGAATCCCCGCGCCGCGCCGCCGGATAATGCGAGACCGATTTTTTTTCGCGTCATAAAAGATAGTTTCGGTTTTCGGGTTTCAAGTTTCAAGTTGAAATCAAAAATTAAAAGTCGAAAATTATCAAATTCAAAACCCGAGCGTTCGACGAATAAAAAAGAGCCGCCGTGAAAGCCGCTCTTTTTAGTAGTGTCGCAGAATTTATGCTGAGAAAAAGACGTTCGGAATAAGTGAAAAGTGAGAGGGAAAAGTGAAAGGTTCGCCGTACGCTAAAATCTATCACTTATGACTTTTCACCTTTCACTTATTCCGAAATAAAAACCGCTAAATTCAATCAGCCTAAATTTCACTCCTCGTTACTGAGGAGTGAAAGTGATACCCGACAGATTTTCCGTCGGACTGACGATTTGCAGCGCAAAGGTGTAGCGTCGCGCCGCAACCGTCAAAATATAAGTTTCGCCGGACGGGATTTCTCTGAACGTGAAATTGCCGAATTTACCCGTTGCGGTCGTTTGCGAAATGCCGCTTGAATCAGTCAGGGTAACATTCGCGCTGGTCAGTCCGAAATCATTCGGAAGAACGACGCGCCCGCTGATCGAGACGGTTGCGGCTGTAACGAGACAAGTTTGGCAGACTTTACCGATAACCTGCACGTTATCTACCCATTGTCCCGGTCCACCCGTTGCGATAACTGACGAGTCAGATGCCGTCAGCCATCTGAAACGAACGCTTTGACCGTTTAACGAAGCCGGCAAATTAACGACTGTATCAATGTAACCACCGGAGTTTCCTGACCACGCTTGTCTGCCCAAAATCGGACTTTGATCTTCAGTGGAAATAGTGTCGGTATAGCCGCCGGAAGCGAACGAACCACCTCCCGTAATAACATCCGTCCAGGTCGCGCCGTTATTGATTGTAAATTCTAAAACCGTTCCGTCGTAGGTATCCTCCAGATTAAACCGATTTCTGAATGTGATCTGGGCGGTAGGACTGTTAATCGTGATCGCCGGAGAAACCAGAGCCGCCGCGTTGACGGTCAAGGTTTCGTTGGCGAAAGCCGCGTTCGGAGTTGAATTCGGTGTCGTCGTCGAAGTTACCCAATTAATTCCCGTGCCGCTCGTCTGCACATTCGTCCAGCCGGACGGCAGAGCCGGAGTCGTTACGCCGTCGAAGTTCTGCGTCAATATCGCACCGGCGGCTCCGCTCGAATAAGTTCTCGTTGCGTTCTGATAAGTTATCGCTCCGTCAACAATCGCAAAAGTCAAAGTAACCGGACTGCCGCACGCTAAATTGGAATTAACCGTAAATGTAAAACTGCGCGTTGCCGTATCGCCCGCCGCTACGGCACCGTAACTTTGCGAAACCGCGCTAACGACACCGCCGGTCGCCTGCAAGGTCGCCGTCAAGTTTGTCGCGGCGACATCGCCCTTATTGGAAAGCGGCAGGCTGACGGTTAAAGTTTCGCCCGGATCGGGTTGACCGTTGGCGATGCCGCAGCTTTCCGCCGTGATGTTAATCGTTCCGGGCGTGATAAACGGAGCCGCCGCGCCGTTGACGATAGTAAAATTCACGTCGTTGATGTCGAAAAAGATGTTGCCGACGGCTTCGATTTTGATTCGCGCCTGCGTCGTTGCCGCATTGGGAATCAAGACCGATTCCGTGCCGTCGTTCGTTGTCGAAGATGCCAGGATAATCGGGAAGGTTTGTCCGCCGTCGGTGGACAAAGAGATTCTGACGTTCGCCGCGCTGATCGGCGCGGCGGTCGTGCCGCTGACATTCCAGGTGATTGTCTGCGAAGTGTTGCCAGTCCAAGTCGTCGCGGTGTTCTGCGTCAATACGCGGAACGGCGTGGTCGTATTGACGACGTTGACCGTCATTCCCGCATCCGCCGAGCCGCCCTGATTGTCGCGCACCGCCACGCGGAAATTCATCACGCGGGCAATCGAAGGCAAATCTTCGCCCGTTACGCAGGTTCCCGACGAACAGACGATGCCCGTCGGCGAAGTGCCGGTGAAATAAACCGGCGGTTCGTTGGAATTGTTCAGGATGAACGGCAGAGCAGGAAAGTTTCTGAAATTAGCCGTCGCCGGAACGTAGCTGCGGAACAATGGTCGCGCCGTCAAATTAGTATCGTCGTCGTCGGTTACGGTCGTGTAATTGGATGCCGCCAGATTCGCGTCGAGTTCTTCCCACGAATAAGTCAGCGGATTGCCGTCGGCATCGGTCGCACTTGCCGTCAATACGAACGGCGTATTGAACGGAATCGAGTAATTGGTCAGCGATGCCAGCACGGGAATCGTGTTCGAGCCGCTCACCGTGCCGCAGGTCGCGCCCGTTCCGTTCCGGTAAGCGACGATTTCGGTCAGACTGCCGATATGAAAAGTGTCAATGCTGTTGCGCTGTAAATTCGCCGGATTACAGATGCCCGCGTAGCCCATAATCGTCGCCGCGCTGCCGGGTTCAAAAGCCGTTCCCGCGTTGCGGTTGCCGCCGCAGCTGCCGTTAGTGCCTTCGTTAAAAGTATGATTCGCGCCCATCTGATGTCCCATCTCGTGCGCGACGTAATCAATATCGAAGGCATCATTGACCGGCGCGGGCGATCCGGTTAATCCTTGCGCTTTAACTCCCGCCCGACACGGCACTCCGAGTTGGGCAACGCCGCCGCCGCCAGTACCGACGAGATGACCGAAGTCGTAATTTGCCGTACCGATGACGGTATCAATAGTCGTTTGATTAGCAGCCAAATCATTCGACGAATTGGCATACGGATCAGTTATGGCATTGGTATAGATGATATTCGTGCCGGAAACAAGCATCAAACCGACGGCAAAATCGCGGCGGTAGATGCCGTTGACGCGGTTGACGGTAACGACAATCGCATTCAAGGCTCTGGTTTGCGCCTGCGCGTCGGTGTCGCCCGGCTGCCGGAAAAAAGTCGTATATTCGGCGGTCGCCGCCATTGCTAAACGATAGGTGCGAATCTGCGTGCCGCTGCTGAACTCCGGCGCGTCAGGTGATTCGACCGGGCTTTTATCGCGGCGGATTTCGCTGTCAAATTCGCAGTAAAAGTTCTCGGCGCGGCTCGGCAAATCGTGTTTGTAATAAACGATGTAATTGCCCGGATCGTTTTCCTGAAACGGGTCAATCAGCATCGTTCCCTGCGAACTGAGAATGTAGGCGTGAAAGCCGGTCGGCGTGAAATCGAACCGCGCCGTCGCCGTCGGGTCGTCAATGCCGAAGCCCTGATAAGTTTTCCAATCGGGGTACTGCGCGGCGATTTCCGGCGACAGCACCGGCGAATCTTCGATGCGAAACCGCTGTAAAACTCCGTCGCCCGACGGAATTTCCAACACGACTTCTTTCATCCTTGCCGCGACGGTGAATTCCAGCGGCGCGTCGTCAAGAACCTGCTTCATCGCCTCGCGGTTCAAACCGTAAACCAGAAATTTGTCTGGCGCGATCAACCGTCTGCCGCGATTCTGCACGTCATCGCCCGTTTTCAAATCCCACATCGAAGACTCCTGCTGGGCAAAACTAACAACCTGAAAAACGCCCAGCATCATTGCCAGACAAACCGATAAACGGTACGAATATGTCAAAAATCTTGAAATTCTCATCACTTAAATCTCCTTAAAAAATACAAAAAAATACAAATTAAAATTATTCAATTCCTGCTTTGGGAGCGAAATTTGTTTCGTACCGAAAGCGTTCGACAGCGATGAATCGCTTAACTGCTTAAATAAAAAAATATGGGAAATGGGGCATTCAGCTAAAGAAGAATTAAAGTTATAATAAATGATAAATCCCACCTTTGCTATCCTCGATTCAAATAATTTTTTGCTGTGATTTATGAGTGCGGCGATTTTCTTTTACTTTACAGCAGATAATTTTAGTCTTCGGGCGGCAAGTTTCAAGTCAGCCGCCAAAATCAGTTTTTGAACCTGTAATTTAACTTTTCCGAAAGAGCCTTCCAGCAGCCAACGCGCTTTCGATTTCGGTTGGAAACTTTCAGGATTTTTCTGATGAAATTTTTCACGTTTCCGCAGCGGCGAAAATATTTAAAGAAACAATGGCTTTTTTCTCCCGGTTTTTACGCATTATAGAGTTGAGAAGACAAATCGCTTTGGCAGCCTTACCAAACCGGCGAATTGTTTCTCCGAAATTCTGTCGAAATGCCGTGAGTCAGCGGTCGGCGGCGGATTCGCGCTCGACGCTTTTGAATTCATTCTAAAGAATTTTGCTTTTTTAGGAGTTACGCAGTTGACAACAACGATATTTTGGAAACAATGGTAGAACAGTCTAACGGACTGTTCTACTTTTCAACCGCGTAACTCCCATTTTTATTAACCGTCGTTTGACGAGAAGGCTTATAAGGAATCGGCTGAACTGCCGGTTAGAATCTTTCTGAAAAAGGAGAAAACAATGAAAAGAATATTTTACAGCCTGGTGATTTTGGGAAGTATATTTGCCGCTTTTTTTGCCGTTAACCGGTCTTCCGGCGCGCAAACCAAGGAAAGCGTCGGGCAGAACGGCGAAAAGCGGATCAGCCCGGAAGCCGCTCGACAAATCGGCGCGCTGGCGCAGGAAAAATCATTGCGGACGGCGACGCAGAAGAAGATAAGTTCGCAGCTTCTCTACAAAATAAAGATGGAACGCGGCGAACGCATCGCTGACGGCGTTGATTCGCTGGACACGGGTCTGACCGTTGACGATAAAGGCTTTATCGAAGTTGACATTATCGCCGACGTAACGAAAAAACTGCGGAAAAAACTCAAGACATTGAACGCGAAAGTTATTAATATTCTGCCGGAATACCGCAGCATTACCGCGAGCCTTCCTATTTCGGCAATCGAATCGCTGGCGGAATTGAACGAGGTTTATTTTATTTCGCCAAGGCAAAAAGGGATCACGCAAAAGGCGGGCGGACGACCGATAATCGAAAATTCGGCTGCCGATTTAAACGGAATTTTGGGATTTCCGCGAGTTTCCGATTTTACCGGACGGGCTGCCAGAGTTCGCAGTTTTCTCGCCGCCAACCTCGACGGCGATAGTCCGAATACCGGCAGTGTCAATTCGCAGGGCGACACCACGCACCAAGCGAATCTTTTTCGGACGATGACGGGTGTCAACGGCGCGGGCATTAAAATCGGCGTGATGTCCGACGGCGTTGATACGCTGGCGACCCAGATAGCCTCCGGCGATTTGCCCGCGAATGTTACAGTTTTGCCGGGACAGGCAAACACCGGCGACGAAGGCACGGCGATGCTGGAAATCGTTCACGACATTGCACCGGGAGCGCAATTATATTACGCGACCGCCAGCACGGGGCTGGCGCAGTTTGCCCAAAACATTCGCAATCTCCGCGCCGCCGGCTGCACGATCATTATTGACGACCTCGGTTACGCAAACGAGGCGGCGTGTCAAAACGGTCAGGCGGCGAACGTCATCTCCAATAATAAC
>CAXTKJ010000005.1:39773-161567 GCA_964244835.1 uncultured Pyrinomonadaceae bacterium | reverse complement strand
GAATTTTAACGGTTCACGCTGAAATATCAAATTTATTTTGTGTGACTGCTTAAGTGATAAAATCTGATTTCGTGAGGTAATTTGTTATGGAAACTATTGTCGCCGCAGAAACCACGCCGGATGTTAATGTTACATCGTTCCATATTCCGAACGATAAAATTTCGTATCGGAAATTTCTCGAATGGAACGGCACGGAAGGCTGGTTTGAATGGATAGACGGAGAGGTTTTGAAAATGAGTAATCCGAGTTTGAGACATCAACAATTATCAAGATTCTTGACTTCAACTTTACAATTTTGGGCGGAACAAAAAAATCTCGGCGAAATTATTCCCGCGCCATTTCAAATAAAAATGGATTTTCGTCCGTCCGGCAGACAGCCTGATATTATCTTCGTTGCAACCGACAATCTACACCGTTTGAAAAAGCAGTATGTTGACGGAACGGCTGATTTAGTTATCGAAATCGTTTCGCCGGAAAGTTTTTACCGCGATAACGACTTAAAGTTTGAAGAATATGAAAAAGCCGGCGTGAAAGAATATTGGATTATTGACTATCGAATGCGGACGGCGAATTTTTACGGCTTCGACGAAAATAATAAATACAAAATGCTTCCGATTTCGGCGGACGGAATATTTGAAAGCCGTGCGGTCGAAGGACTATGGATTAAAACCGATTGGTTTTGGCAGGAAGAATTGCCGAACTTAATGGATGTTTTGAAAGAGTGGAAACTGATTTAGAAAAAGATGAATTCAGCAAACGGCAATTACGAAAAACTGGTCGAACAAATAACGGATTTGGTGCTGTCGAAACTCGACGGCGGCGCGGATGATTGTCCGTCGTTTTGCGGCAGCGATGTCAAGCGCATCGTGGACGCGGGCGCGTCGCGCATCGGGGTCGTGTTGGGCGATTCGGCGACGGCGCACGATTGGGCGAGTCTGGTTGACCACACGCTTTTGAAACCGGAAGCGACGGAAAACGACATCAAAAAACTTTGCAGCGAAGCCATCGAATTCGGTTTCGCGTCGGTTTGCGTCAATCCGGCTTGGGTCAAAAAAGCCGCCGAATTTCTGCGCGGTTCGAGCGTTCCCGTCTGCACGGTGATCGGGTTTCCGCTCGGCGCGACGCTTTCCGATGTAAAGGCTTATGAAGCGCGACGCGCGATTTTTAACGGCGCGACGGAGGTTGATATGGTCATCAATATCGGCGCGTTGAAATCCGGCGACGACTGCACGGTCGAAGACGACATTCGCGCCGTCGCCCAAGCCGCGCACGAAAACGGCGTTTTGTTAAAAGTAATTATTGAAACCGCGCTTTTAACCGATGACGAAAAAGTTCGTGCCTGTCTCGCCTCGAAAAACGCGGGCGCGGATTTCGTCAAAACCTCGACCGGCTTTGCCAAAGGCGGCGCGACGGTCGAAGATGTCGCCCTAATGCGCCGCGTCGTCGGCGCGGATTTGGGCGTAAAGGCGAGCGGCGGCGTGAAAGGAATCGAAGACGCTAGAGCAATGTTTGAAGCCGGTGCAACGCGCATCGGCGCGTCGGTCGGCGTGAAAATCGCGCAGGAAGCGAGCGGCGTAAAATCAAATATCGTCGTGGGAAATTATTAAACGGTTGATGGATCAATCAAAACAATATTAGAAAATCGTTTGAAATCGGCAGTATTAAAAGTCAGCAAATTAGTAACACCGTGAACATTCATTGCCGCGACAATTCGCGTATCGTGAACCTGCTTTCCCAGAACCGAATGCACCGCGACTAACCGCCGCCATTCGGCATAAATCGCTGCTGTGTCAGGCAAAACAGTAAAAGTATTTTCCAAAACTACAACTTCCGCGTCGGTTTGCGCCGCCGTCCAGCCCAGACCGTTTTTGTCTGCCGGTCGAGTGGCGACGTTCCAAAACTCGATTATATTTTGCGGAAGCAGACAGATATTTTGTCCATTAGCGAAATTTTTTGTAACTGCTTTGAGGGCAACATCGTGCGTTGGATGGGCAGGTTCGGCAAGCCGTAAAATAATGTTCGTGTCCGCGAGATAATTCACTTTTTACTCGATCAGTCCTCGTAGATAATTTCGCGGCTGTCATCAATAATGACGGGCGTTTCAGCAGAGTGGCTTTTCGCCCATTGTTCGATTCTCTGCGCCTTTTGTTCACCGTTCAGATTTTTATCTTGCCCGGATGAATTGATGCGACGCGCGGATTTTTCTATCAAAAATTCCACGAAATCCAAAACTTCTTCCTGCGCCGCCACCGGCAGTTTTTGTAATTTATCGGTTACTTGTTCGGTTAAAATCATAGCGGGAAAATTATAGCATAAATACTCATTTTCAAAAGATGCAGTTGATGTGTGAACGGCGTAATCGTCGGCGTAAAAATCGCGCAGGAAGCGAGCGGCGTAAAATCAAATATCGTCGCGGGAAGTTATTGATTTCCCGCGACGATATTGAAATTTCAACTTTTCGTTGAGTTTATTTGCCGACGAAATTATAAACGATGATGCCGGTTGTTTTGACTGCCTGAGTTCCGACCATACTCGGTTTGAATTTCGATCTGCGGACGGCATCTTCGGCGGCGGTGCGAAGGAATTGATGTCCGTTGACGGCTTTGGCGGAAACGACTTTTCCTTCTTCGTCGAGTTCGATCTGAACTGTAACCTTGCCCTGAAGATTCATTTGCTGCGCGGTCGGCGGATAAACCGGCGATACTAATTTGATCGCCAGATTATTCAATGTTCCGACTTCAACGGTTTTCGGCACGGCGGGCGTTTTAGCTGCTTCCAGCTTTGCGGCTTCCAGTTTTTTGGCTTCTTCGATTTTCGCCTGTTCCGCCTTTAATTGTTCGGCTTTTGCCTGTTCGATTTTTGCCTGCTCATCCTTCAATCTTTTTAAAATGACTTTCGCCGATTCGTTGTTGCCGTCCAATTCGACGACTTTTTGATAATCGCCAATCGCCTGCAAAGCGTCACCTTTTTTCTCGTAGGATTCGCCGCGATTGAAATAAGCCATCGCCTCTTTCGGATTGATTTCGATAACTTTATTGTAGTCCGCAATCGCCGAATCGTAATTTTTCCTGCTTGAATGAGCGCGTCCGCGATTCAGATAAACCGACGCGTCGGTCGGATTCATTTTGATCGCTTCGTTAAAGTCATTAACGGCGGAATCATATTCGCCCTTAACGAGACTTTCGTTCGCCCGTTTTTGATAAAAAGCAAAATCAGGCGGTTTCGGAGTCGCTGTCGGCATCGGCGCAGAGGTTTTTACCATCGTCGGCGCATTGGCTTTCAGCCCGCTTTGCTTGATTGCTTCAAGCAGTTCGCTGCTCGCGCCGGTACTCTGCAATTCAGCTTCGATTTCCGGCGAAGCGGCGAAGGTGATGCCGCGTACTTTGACGGCATCGCTCAAAAGTTTGTTGCGCTCGGCAATCGTTACTTTTTTCGACCGCAGTCCGATCAAAATATCGGCTAGACTAAGCTGCGACGACTGCTGCGCCTGTGCCGTCTGAAAGATAAACAGAAGCGAAACGGTCAGCGTTGCCAGCGAAAAAACGGAAAGAAAGCGCGAAGGCAAAACTTTAGTTTGGGAAAGATTTGATTTCATATTTTCTGTTTTGATGTTCGGTTAATCTTAATTTCTCCGAACGGGAAAAATTGTCTCTTGATAGATTCTTTTAATTACCGATAATGTCGTCAACGGTAACGGCTTTCTTCTGATTGGTCGCTACTTTGGTCGGCGGTGCCGCTGCCGGTTTGACTGCTTTCGGAGCCGGTGTCGGCTGGGCGACTTTGGGTTTCGGCGAATTTTGGCTGACGGTGGTTACAACGGAACTCGGAACTTTCGGAACTTCGACCGTTTCGGAAATTTTTTCGATGGTCGCCGGCGGCGTAGATACCGTGCTTTCAGGAACAGTTTTTTCCGCCATTACCGCCGGGGCAGTAGCAGCAGACGGCTGATTCGATGCTGCCGCGTTTGACGAGCGCATCAATAATATGCCAGCCGTAATACCGCCGATAACCAGAAAAGCGAAGATGATCGCCGGCATCATCAGCGACGATTTTTTCTCCGTCGGAGCTTCGGTAAATAAACTTTTCGGACTTTCAAAAACGGGCGATTTACTGCCTGATTTAGAATGGGCATTTTCGCCTTTCAGCGCATCCGCCGATTTTGCATTCGCCGCTGACGATTTCTGATTTTCCGACAAACGCTTCTCCGCTTCGACGGCGCGTTTTTCGGCTTCGATTCGCTGCGCTTCGGCTTCTTTCAGTTGGCGTTCGATCAATTCCGCCTGCTGTTTGCGTTCCGCTTCGATTCGCTGACGTTCCTTTTCGACGACCTGGCGTTCCTTTTCCAGTCGCTTTTCTTCCGCCAGAAAAGCCTCGCGTGCCGCCGCAACTTCCTGTTTTTTCTCTTCCTCTACCGTGCGTTCCTGCGCTTTTTTAAACGCCGTCTGCAATTCCTGACGCATTTGCGCCGCCGAGTCGAAACGATTTTCACACTCGATTGCCATCGCTTTGGCTAAAACATCGGAAATTTCCGCCGGAACTTTAGCGTTCGCCTGATGCGCGGTCGGCAGCGGATCGGGTTTCGCAGCCCAAATTTCGAGCGTCCGTTCGAGGGCGTTCGCCGGAATTTGTTTCGTGAGCAGGTAATAGATAGTGGCACCGAGCGCGTAAATATCGCTCCGGGCGTTCGTCGGCTGCTTCAAAATCTTTTTCAGAAGGTCGCCGTTGCTGTCGGTTAATCTTTTTTTCGAGGACTGGTCGGCGACCCGGATAATCTGTTCGAGCGGCAGATAATTGACGACCGTAACGGATGAGTGACTTCGCACCGTCATACTCGTTTCCGCGTCGCTCCGGTTAATGAGACTGAAGCCGAGCAGTTTGATTTTGCCGCGCGAAGTAATTTTGACGTTGGCAGGATTGATGTCGTGGTGAACGATTGCCGGTGAAAATGTGTGCAGATAATCGAGCGCGTCGAGTAATTGGTCAGCCCAGTTGGCAACTTCCGAAATTGAGGTCGAATCATCGTTTTCAGAAGACATTTTATCAACGACGGCTCCGTCAACCAGTTCCATTATCAGGTAATGGCGGTCAACTTCGGCAAAATAACCGCGCACCTGCGGCAGCGATTCGTGCTTGACCTTTGCCAGTATTTTCGCCTGATTAGCAAAATCGTGCTTGATTTTTTCCCGCTGAGAAATGTTGGCGACTTTTTCCAGATCAATCAGAATTTCCTTCAGCGCGACATTGGTTTCGCGCTCGCTGTCGTATGCTTCATAAACCGAACTCGCCGCTTCCTGACCGAGCGGTTGGATAATTCGATAACGTCCTCTCAGAACTTTATTGTTTGTCAACATATTAGATTTTTATGCAGTGGAATTATTGATTCAAGTCGGAGGGGGCAACTAGCCGTCTGACACAGTATAGCGCAACTTTGCAAAAAATCAAATACAAATGTTGGCAATAACAAAACAATTTTTAATCATCAATTATTTCTAAATAGGTAAAGGGACAAAATAATTTTTGAGATGTTTTGAGTCCCGCCTTCAAGCGGCGTTTCCCATTCCGCCGCGCTGCGCGGTCGGAGAAGCCGCCTAAAGGCGGGACTCAAAACGAAGCCGAACATTTTAATTTAATTCTGTCCACTTACTTACACTGGGATATTTATAAAAACAATTTTTGTTAAAATGATTTGAGAGAACACGGAAAAGATTTTTCGAGTTTCGTTAAAAGTTTTATCGAAACTGTTTTGCCGGATAAAACGAATTAGAATATATGGCGAACGATATTAAGTCGAGCGAGATCACCAATGAACAGACTTTTCTGAATCGCCGGAATTTTATCCGCGCCGGACTGCTTGCCGGAACGACGCTGGCAACCGGCGGCGTTTATCGCCTGCTTAATCAGCCGCCGCCGAATCCGGTCATTACCGCCGAAATCACGGATATTGCCAAACCGACCGAGTTTCAAACCGAAGAGAAACTCAATTCATTCGAGCAGATCACGAACTACAATAATTACTACGAATTTTCGACGAGTAAAACCGGTGTCGCGCGGGCAGCACAGGATTTCGTAACGCGCCCGTGGACAATCGAAGTCGGCGGACTCGTTAATAAACCGCGAGTATTCGGCATCGAAGAATTGCTGAAATTTGATCAGGAAGAGCGAATTTATCGTTTTCGATGCGTCGAAGGCTGGTCAATGGTCGTGCCGTGGGTAGGTTTTCCGTTAAAGAAAATTCTCGACGCGGTTGAACCGAACGGCGCGGCTAAATATGTCGCGTTTGAAACTTTTTACGGCGGAAATCAATCAAACAATCCGAACGTCAAACTGCCCGAAGGCAAAAACGGAATGCAGTCGGCGTTTTCGGCGGGAATCGAACTGCCGTACGTCGAAGGTTTGCGGCTCGACGAAGCCTTACATCCTTTAACGATTTTAGCGACGGGACTTTATGGCAAACAGATGCCGAATCAAAATGGCGCACCGATTCGCTTGATCGTCCCGTGGAAATACGGTTTCAAAAGCATCAAATCAATCGTCAAAATAAATCTGACGAGCAGCGAGCCGACGATTACTTGGAAAGCCGCTGTGCCAAGTGTTTACGGATTTTACTCAAATGTTAATCCGAACGTAAATGTTTTACGTTATTCGCAGGCGACGGAAAACCGCATCGGCGAATATACGCGGCGCGAGACTTTGATGTTCAACGGGTACAGCGACGAAGTGGCGAGTTTATACGACGGAATGGATTTGAAAAGATATTTTTGACGAGTTTTCCTAAAGGCGGAAACCCGCGCGTGAGCAAGGGTGCGAATGTTCACGTTTCCGCACCCTTGTTCACGCGCGGGTTTCCGCCTTTAGCTGCACAGAGCGCGAAGAAAATTGCAAAAAGGGAATGGAAAGTTGAGCGTCAACTTTCCATTCCCTTTTTCGCGTCGGTGATTAAATAAATTTCAAAACTTTACGGCACGTTTGCCGCCGGAAGCGGTGCGTCGCCGTTCGTTCCGAAAGGTTGGGCGCGAAATGCGCCGCTCACGCTTTGCAAAATATACCAATTTCCGTCTGACGGTCGGAACACGGCGTAATCGAATTTGCCGTCGCCGTCGTAATCACCGGGCGATGGAATATCGGTCGCCGCGCCGAACGCCGTGCCGCGAAATGCGCCGTCGCTGCTGCGGCGATGATACCAAACGCCATTTGACGGTCGCCAGACAGCCAAATCCGCTTTGCCGTCGCCATCGTAATCGCCGAAAACGGGTTTATCATTTCCCAAACCGAACTGTGCGCCGGTGAATCCGTCGCGGCTTTGCAGGATATACCAGAAGCCGTCGCGGAATACTGCAATGTCCGTTTTGCCGTCGCCGTCATAATCGGCGGCAATCGGTTTATCAGTTGAAAATCCGAACTGAATTCCTTTGAATCCGTCGCGGCTCTGCTGAATATACCAGGTTCCGTTTCTGAAAACGGCTAAATCGGCTTTGTTATCGCCGTCGAAATCGCCGGTTTGCGGCACGTCGCCCGCTTGTCCGAATTGGATTCCTCTGAATCCGTCGCGGCTTTGCTGGATATACCAAACGCCGTCGCGGAACACGGCGAGGTCGGTCTTGCCGTCGCCGTCGTAATCTTCCGGCACGAGTTTGTCCGAACCGAATCCGAAACTCGTTGCCGCAAAGCTATTGTCGAAACTGCGCTGAATATACCACGCGCCGTTCGACGGTCGGAATACGGAAACGTCGGTTCTGCCGTCGCCGTCAAAGTCGGCGTGTTTTGCCCGCGATGCCGCAATCGCTTCACCAAAAACGGTGAATTTGAATGCCGCCGAAATCGCCGTGCCGTTCGGCGCAGATGAATCAGCAACATACCAGCGACCGTAAAAAGTCTGCCCGACGAGCGCGGCATTATTCGGAATCGGCAAACTGATCGAGCCGTAACCGCCGCCGTTTCCACTGCCCGAAAGCTGAGTTGTCAGGCGGGCAAATGAGCCGCTCGCCGGAGTCGCGCCCGTTCCCGGATCAGTGCTGTTGATAACTAAAATCGCCGCCGCACCGCCGAGCGCATTCGATACGCCGACGGTGAAATTGGGATTACCGACAATCGGCGGCTCAATCGCCGTCGCCTGCGGAATCTGCCCGTTTGCGCCCGCCGTTCCCGTTCCGGTGATTTGCGGAACGCGGTTCGAGTCGCTGTAAAGCGTCGGTCGGCTGAATTGATTGCTTCCCGCCGCCACTCTTGAATCGGTCAGCGGTCGTTTCAAAAACGCCACTAAATCGGCTTTCTGCTGCGTCGAAAGATTGCGCGGGCGAACTCTTGGGTCTTTATTCGGCGCGTTGAAATCGCCGCCGCGATTATAAAATTCGACGACTTCTTCGAGCGTCGCAAATCGTCCGTTATGAAAATACGGAGCGCGAAGCTCGACGTTTCGCAAACTCGGCGTGCGAAATTCGCCCAAATTGTTAGTGTTGCCGGTAACTTGAAAGCGTCCGGTGTCATCGCTCGTCGGGCGCAAACCGATGTAATGAAATTGATTATCGGAGAACAATGCGCCGGTATGACAGCCGTTGCACTGCGTTTGATTGAAAACATTCTGCCCGCGCTGTTCCTGCGCCGTCAGCGCGGCGATGCCGGAAACGGAAGCGTCAAAAGGCGTGCGGTCGGAATAAAGCGTTCGTTCGAATGTCGCAATCGCCATCGCAATCCGCGCTGGTGTAACTTCGTTCGTGCCGAACGCTTCTTCAAAAAGTTCGGGATAACTGCGATTGCCAATCCATTGATTTAACCCTGTCGGAACATTCGGCGAAAGCGCGAGTGGTTTTGAAACGGAAACACGCGCCGCGACATCGAGCCAGTTGCGACCGCCGTGCGCCATCTCGCCGCTGTTCGTCATCGGACCGATAACCTGACTTTCGAGTGCCGCGCCCGCTTGCAGAACGATTGCGCCGGTGATCGGATCTACAAAAGTTCCGGTCGCGCGTCCATCCCAAAAAAGCGAATTTGAAAAGCCTGCGTTGACGTAAGATTGCGCTTTCCGACTCGTTACCTGTTCGCGGAAACCGAAAATTGACTGCCAATTATAAGTTCCGTCAGCGTTGCTGCTGACGACTCCCGGCGAACCGAAAATGTCGTCGGCAGTTCCGAAGGAGTTATCCGCGCCCGGATTTGAAACGCGCAGACTGCCGTCGCCGGAGCGCGGATCAGAGCCGCCGTTCGGCGCGGAATGACAAGTTCCGCACGAAACCGTCCGCGTCGAGGAAAGATGTTCGTCCCAAAAAAGTGTTTTGCCCAAATAGGCTTTCGCCGCCGTCAGAGGGTTTCCCAACGGCGCATTCGGCGGATTCAAAGAACCCGCGCCGTTATTGCCGACGGCGCGAAGCCCCGTGTCCGTCTGGCTGAGACTGCTGACGGCGTTGCCGTTTTCCGCCCGCACCCAGTAAAAATAAGTTTGTCCGGCACCCGCCGAACCATCGAAAAAAGCGTTGGCAACGGTCGTTCCGAGATTGTCCGCCGTCGTGCCGTCATTCGTCGTGTTGCGGTAAATCCGGTAAGCGTTCGCCCCGCGAATCGCGTCCCAGGTCAGACCGACTTTCGTCGAATAACTGCCATCCGAAGCACTGACATCGGTCGGCGCGGACAACGCGCCGCTCTGCCCGCTGACGATGGACGACGGCAGAAATTTATTGTAGAAAAACAAGACCGGCAATAAAAATAAAAACACGATCAGCAATTTAATTCTTTGCATATACTTTCTCTTTCAAACACGGCGCAAACTTCGCCGCATTCGTTTCGTTAAATTTTCTTAAAAGTTACGGGTGAAGGTGTCAATCGAAGGACGTTTTCCCGCTTAAAAGATTTAGTCCCGCCCGCATCGAATTAAATACATATTTCGTGCGATGATGATACTTTCACCGGCGATTAAATCCGTTACGATTTTCTGTGCGAATATAAATTAAGCGATGAACGATGTCAAATTTAATAAATTCCTGATTTTTGTCAATAGTTTAGTGCCGCTTTTGCTGCTCGGCTACGATTGGCTGAACGGCAATCTCGGCGCGAATCCGATTGAATTTTTCCTACGCACGACCGGCGTTTTGACGCTCGTTTTTTTGCTGATAACTTTAGCCGTTACGCCGCTCCGCAAGATTTTCGGCTGGAACGAACTGATAAAATTTCGTCGAATGCTCGGACTTTATGCCTTTTTCTACGGCTTTCTGCATTTGATTACTTACAGCATTTTCGATAAAAATTTGAGTATTTCGGCAATTATCAGCGATGTTTGGCAGCGACCTTTTATCGCCGTCGGAATGTTGGCGTTTTTTCTTTTAATTCCGCTTGCCGTAACTTCGACTAACGGAATGATCAAACTTCTCGGCGGGAAAAATTGGCAGAAACTCCACAAATTAACTTATCCGATTGCGATTCTCGGCGTGATTCATTTTTGGATGATAGTGAAATCCGACCTCTTTTATCCGGCTTTGTTCGCACTCGCTCTGGCTATTTTGCTCAGTTACAGAATTTATAAAGCATACGAACAACCAAAGAAAAAATTAGCTACGAAATAACACGAAAAAGCACGAAAGATTTTTAATTTTCTTTCGTGCTTTTTCGTGTTATTTCGTAGCTAAAAAATTATCTTTGATTTTTCTTAATCGGCGTGGTCAAGTCGAATGTGCGCCGAAAATCCTCGCCGTTCATCGGGACGGTTTTGCACATTTCATAAAGGCGCGAACGAAGACGTACGCCGATTCTGTCTTCCAATGTTTCATCGCGCTCCGACTGTCTTTCGTCCAAATAATTTGTCGTAAAGATTGTCAGCTTTTTGTCGTTGTAGCGCGTGTTGATGATATTCGCCATCGTATCGCGCACCCAATCGGTCGGTTTCGACGCGCCGATTTCGTCGAGGACTAAAACTTCCGCGTCGAAAATCGGCTGTAAAACTTTTAATTCGGAAGTTTGAGAAACGCTGTTGTAAGAATCCTGTATGCTTTTCAGCAACGCGCCGAATTCATAAAAAAGACAGGTAAATCCGCGCTCAGTCAAACCCTTCAAAATCGAAACCGCGAGATGCGTTTTACCGACTCCGACCGTTCCCATCAGAAGCAGACCGCGTTCGACCGCCGGATAATCCATCGTCAGTTTTGAAGCGTAGCGAAATGCGCGATCCTGCGCCGGATTCAAAACTCGATAGGTGTGAAAATGGCAGGTTTCATAGCGTTTCGGAATTTTTGCTTTTTCGATCAGGTTGGAATGCGATTTCTGCTTGCGGCAGCCGCACGGACGCGCACCTTTCCCTTTCACGATCTCCATTCCCGAACCGTAACATTTCGGACAAACTTCCGGTTCGTCGTCAAAACGCGGCGGCACATCATAAGGCTGTCGCGCTTCCTGCGGTAAATCAGGCACAGCAAACAAAGGATGAATTGTCGCTTTCTCTTGTGGCATCGGGCGAATTCGGAAATCTTTTTCGGTTAAATCTGTCTAGGGGTTTTCTCGAAACAGCGGAGACTGTTTTGAATTATATCCGTCGAAAAAAAGGATTTCAAGTTTTTTTATGTTACTCAGAATACAATAAACATCAGGCTTTGGCGAAACTCAAAAATGCGAAAAAAGTGAAGTTGGTGAAAACACGGGACTTACGATTTAACAAAAAATTCACATTCGGCGATAAATTTTCAGCCGGTCGAATTTTTATGAATTTTGCCTTGTGCTATATTAAAAATTGCTTCAACAAAGGTTTGTGAATTATGAGTTTCTTACGCGGTTTAATGATTCGTTTCGGCTTGGTTGACTTAAAAGCCGAGCGCAGCCCGATTGCGGTTTTCGTCCTCGACGACGACGAACGACGGCATCGCTGGTTCAAAAAAAGATTTGCCGGCGACGACCTCGACATCGCTGAAACGGTTGACGAAGCCAAAGAATTTTTAAGCAAATACGCTTACGATGCGGTTTTTCTCGACCACGATCTGCTTCCCGAACACTACGAATCGAACGAACACGACGACTTTGCCCGCACGGGTTATGCTATCGCCGAATGGCTGTACGAAAACAAGGAATTTCAGCGTTCCGCTTCGTTCGTCGTCCACACGCGCAACGCCGATGCCGCGCTGAAAATGGTCGAAAAACTCCGCGATTCCGGCAGACAAGTCGAATACATCGCCTTTCCAATGCTCGATATGAAAATCAAAAATTACTGGAAACGATAGAAAAGGGAAAGAGGAAAAATGTGAAAAAATTATTGGTGCAAATGAGCCTCAAACTTTTTCACATTACTACTTTTCCGCTTTTTCACGTTTTAAGTAATGATAATCGTGTTGGAAAAAATGAATATGCCGACCGCGCCGACGATGGCAAATGTTAAGTTTTTTAATTTTCTCATAATAATTTCTCCTTCAATTTCAGCTAATTTCTAATTCCCTTTAACAATAAATTCGTTATTCGTAATGTTTTGGCTTCAACATCCTTTCGCTCGCCGAGTTCGGCAGTCGTCAGGCTGAACGGCAGCAGCGAATTGGTCGCCAGCAAAAATGTTTCCGCCGTTTCGAGCGCATCGGTCTTGATAAAATCATTCGATTTCTGACCGCTTTCGATGACGGCGGCGAAAATTGCGGCTTCTTCCGAAAAATAATTTTCGCGCCGCTCCAACAGTTTCGGGCGTAGTGCCGCCAGCAAATCGTTCAAACTCTGCGTGTAATGCTGAACGCTGTCGAAGCGATGCAAAACGCGCTTAAGAAGCATCTGTCGCAGACGTTCTTCGGGCAAATTTTTTCCTTCGGCAATGCGTTTCAATTCGATTTTCAAACGCTCGACGATGCGGTCAACGTGCGACAGGGCGATTTCTTCTTTACTGTCAAAATGCAAATAAATGCTGCCTTTCCCGATGCCGACGGCGTTCGCCAGTTCGTCTATCGTCATCTTTTTGTAACCGAACCGCGCCAAAAAATCGTCGGTTGCATCGAGAATCGCTTCTCGCACTTCGACTGTCTGCACGGCGTTTCTCATAATTCTTTTACGACTATTGACTAAAATTTAAAATTAGTCAAACAAAAGCAGATTTAGTCAATGATTATTCAATTTCTGAAATCAATCGCCGCCGCTTAATTTTCCCGAAAGCCAGAATTGTCCGCTGACGATGCCGCCGATTTTCGGCTCTTCTTTAATCAATTTCGCATCGGCGACGACATCAATTTCGCCGCCTAAAGTTTCGATTAAAAACCAGTAAAAATTTTCGTTCGAGAGTTCATTTGTTTTCAATTCGTATTCTTTTATTTCGCCCGCAAACTTTCCGACAGGTCGCACGATTGACAAATCCGTTTCGCCGTTCGTTTCGTCAAACGCCAAAAGTCCGACGGGAACGAAAGATTGCGCCGCGTATTTTAATTCACCTTCCTGACTTTCATTAAAAGCGTTTTCATCGTCAAACATCTCGAAATCGTTCGATGCAAAAGCCGTCAACTGGATGTCGCAAATTTGCGGCAATGCTATTTCATCGCTCAAACGAAATTCGGGAACGTCAAAAACGAACGGATATTCGCCCGAAATTTCGCCGTTTTCTTTTGATGGATTTGCCCACGCATAAAAGCCGCCGTCAAGCTGTGAAGAATCGCGCTCAATCGCTTTCATTAAACCGACAGTGCGCCGACTTACGCCCGCATAATGCGGATTGAAACCGATTAATTCCTGTTCGTTATTGCCCTGCAAATAAATTTCCGCTCCCGAAGGATCGGCGAACTGCAGATAAAATCCGTGCGGACATTTGATAGATTCGACGTATTTGATCGTTTCGGTGATTAAAACATTGACATCCTGCTCGCTCTGAACCGGGAAACCGATGTCGGATAAATTGCTCATAATTCTGGTTGAAATTTACTTTGACGCTTTTACCTTCCCGAAACCCCAGCGAAACGAAGTCGGCAGCCAATGAACGCCGAAGACGCGAACGCCCGCCCACATTACAGGAGCGATAAATTTATGCTCGAAACCTTTTTTCGCCGCGACGCATTGAAACAATTTTTTGTCCGACCGCCAACGCTTCGTCCAGCTTCCGCCGTTGAAATACTCCAAATCGTGCTGAACGCAGCAGTCCCGATAATCGCCGTCGGGAAACAACGAACAGCCGTCGCTTTGGAAATTTGCCGGAATCGTCTGAGAATTATTTTTTGAATCGTTTTGAGCAGCGGCGGCAACGGAAAATAAAGCGGTGAGCAAAAGCGTCAAAATATATTTTTTCATTTCAAATTCGATTAGCGCATAGTTGTATTGACAACCTAAGTTGTGTTCGGCAGGCGGCGTTCAGAGTTACGCCTTCAGGCGTGAACAACGCACGACAATCACGCCTGAAGGCGTAACTCTGAACGTGCTAACTTTATTTGTCAATACACATATTTTGTTGAAAAAGGCGGAATTTAAACTTTAGATATAAGAATTTCGCCTCTTGGTAATGATTATTGATTTGCCGAAATCGCTCCGATTCTTTCTTCGTGAACACGCTGCGCGTAAAGCGGAAATCGCGCCGTCAATTCGGCAACCGATTTTTTGACTTGTCCTTTTACCTCTTCCGATTCGGGTTCACGAATGACCGAAGCAATCAATTTGCCGATTTCGCGCATTTCTGTTTCTTTCATTCCGCGCGTCGTCAGTGCGGGCGTTCCGAGCCGTACGCCCGAAGCGACAAACGGCGAATTTTGGTCAAACGGAATAGTATTTTTGTTCGCCGTAATATGAACTTCGTCTAAGGCTTTTTCCGCGACTTTGCCGGTAATTCCTTTGCCGCCATCGAAAACGTCAACCAACATCAAATGATTGTCCGTGCCGCCGGAAACGAGCCGCAAACCCTGCGAAATCAATTCATTCGCCAACGCCTGCGCGTTATCTAAAATTTGCTGCTGATACGCCTTAAAATCTTCGCGCAACGCTTCGCCGAACGCGACCGCTTTTGCCGAAATAATATGCACCAGCGGTCCGCCTTGAACGCCGGGGAAAACGGCTTTGTCAACGGCTTTCGCAAACTCTTCACGGCACAAAATCAAACCGCCGCGCGGACCGCGCAGAGTTTTATGCGTCGTCGTCGTGACAAACTCGCAGTGCGGCACGGGCGACGGATGCAGACCGACGGCAACCAATCCGGCGATATGCGCGATGTCCGCCATCACGATTGCGCCGACCGATTTGGCAATCTCGCCAATCCGCGCAAAATCTATAATTCGCGGATAAGCCGACGCTCCGCAGATAATCATCTTCGGCTTCGTTTCTTCCGCCTTTTTCTGCAGTTCGTCGTAATCAATCCGTTCGTTTTCCTGACTCACGCCGTAATCGGAAACTTCAAAATTAATGCCGGAAAAATTCATCGGATGCCCGTGCGTCAAATGCCCGCCGTGCGACAAATTCATTCCCAGAATCTTATCGCCGTGATTTAACGCCGCCAAAAACACCGCCATATTCGCCTGCGCTCCCGAATGCGGCTGGACGTTAGCGTGTTCCGCCCCGAAAATCTCCTTGGCGCGGTCAATCGCCAAAGTCTCCACGACATCGGCAAACTCACAGCCGCCGTAATATCGTTTCTTCGGATAACCTTCGGCATATTTGTTAGTAAAAACCGAACCCATCGCCTGTAAAACCGCTTCGGACACAAAATTTTCCGACGCGATTAACTCCAATCCACCCGACTGCCGTTTCGTTTCATCGCCGATTGCGTTCGCAATAATCGGATCAACTTCCGCCAAATTTGCTGTAAAAAGATTGTTCATAAAATTATTTTCAAAATTCACTCGTCGTTTAATCCAAAAATTGATTTTCTTTCCTTGATATTCAAATCAAGTATTTTTTCATTATCGTCGGGAGTTATCGCTTTGGCAAAATTGTATATTGGTTGAAGAACCAGATTAATAAAAGCAATCCCAAGAAAAAATACGATACCTGTAAACCCGCTGAGAGTTTCTCTCAACTCCTTCAAAAGTGCGTTGTGGTTTTGCAAAACTTTTCGCGTCTCTTCCAGACTGTTGATATTTTCGGGAACGGTTGTCAAATCCCCAAGGAAAGGCAGTTTGAATGTAAGCAGATTAAAGATTGCATACCAAATAATAATTTGGAAGATTCCAAAAGAATAGAAAAGTTTAGATAGCTCTTTTTGCTTCGGCGGCAAATTTTTGGTTCTATACCAGCCAAGAAGCGCAGTGATGGCAACTAAACTGGCAGCAATCCAAAACCAATAACTATTTAAGTCAAACATTTCTACCTCTCCACTTTTTCGATTTTACCACGCAGCCAATTTTCAATCTCATCAACTTTCCAAACGTCCGACTCTACCTTTAGAACAAATTCCAGTTGTTCGATAATCGTCCAGTTTCGTTGATAGCTGTTGAGTTCCAAGAAACGCCTCAAAACAGTTGTCGCCGTGCGATTGTTGCCGCCCCGTCCACGGATGATTTTTGACGAGTCCGAAAAGGAGTGTGGCGGCTTGGCGAATGATGCCGGCATTTTCATAAACGGCTGAATGTTTCGGACGCGCCAGAGCCGATTCGATTAAATCTCGGCTGTCAATTCCATAGCGAACTTCGCCCAAACGTCCCGATTCGATTAAATGCGCTCGTATTTTACCAGATTTCCGTTAAATTGAGTTCAAAGCCGACTAAAATATCTTCGCCTGCAACCGCTTTCGGGTTTTCCAACATTTCAACGTCTTGATTTGGACGATAAATAAATACCTGTTTCGTTTTGGAATGAAGCAGCCAGCCGAACTTCGCGCCGTTTTCGAGATATTCAAGCATTTTTTCCTGAGTTTCGCCCAAACTGTCCGACGGTGATGTCATCTCGACGACGAAATCGGGACACAGCGGCAAAAATTTTTCGAGCGCGTCTTTCGGCAATTCTTCCAAACGCGATTTCAAAATCCACGAAGCGTCGGGCGAACGGGTCGCGCCGTTCGGCAAAATAAAGCCGCCATTTGAATCGGCAGTTTTTCCTGATTTGTCTTTTTTAGCCCAAACCTTAGTTGGGTCGTTAATTCAGCATTTCTATCGCTTGTTTCAAAATCTGTCGGCAGCATAATAATAACGTCTCCATCTTTAGTGAGTTCGGCGCGGATTTTACGATTTTCCTGACAAAACCCCCAAAATTCCTCGCTAGTCATTTTATCCGGTTCGTTCTCGAATTCAATATGCAGACGCACGGATTTTGTTCTCTCAGGAAAGCGGGTCGGAAGAAAAGTGTCAGCAATAGCTATATTATTCATTTGTTTTTCTCCTCTAAACTTCTGCGGACATTGATTTTGTTTTCGGAATCGCGTTCATTTTCTTTCTCCGATCCAACGCTTTGTTTCGACTATTTCATCAATTTTATTTTCTTCACGCCGCTCAATTCTTCGTCAATTTTGGCATAAAGATTCAAAAAACTTTTCAGCGGCGAGTTTTCACCATATGAACATCCTAAAAAGAAAGCGACATTTTTAGTTTTACCATTGGCTAAAATAGAAAGACCTTTTGTATATGCGTGATTTACACAAGTTCCTTCTTTCAATGTCGGGTCGCCGTAATAAGATTCATTCATCTCAAAAAAGCCGGACTTTTCAAATTCACTAACTATTTTCTTAATCTGTCTTTTTGAAAGTTTGTCTTTCAACTTTGGCACTTTTAATTGTTTGGTTTTATTTTTGCCTGAATTTAACCTTAACAAAGCAGAAAAATTTGTTCCTGGAAGATTGTGAGACCGCTCATCTAAATAAACTTTTCCGTCAGAAGTGATTTTAAGGTCATATTCCGAAGAAAACTGGATTGTGCTTGATAAGGTAAGTTTAATAATTAAGTCTTCTGGAATTTTATTGTCTTTCAAAATAGATTGCGCCAACATCTGGGAAAATGTTGTAAAGAAAATAATTATTCCAAATAGAAACTTGCTTGTTTTCTTCATAAATTTAAGCCGCCACTCGTTCCACGCGATTGTAAACCGTATCGCGCTCGACTGCTTCAAAACCGGCGTTTTCGATCATTGTGATGAGTTCGGCTTTGGTCATTTTCTGCTCGCCGCCTTCTTCGACCGAATAAGCGTGCGTCAATTCGCCGCCGTCGGTGATCGTGCCGTCAACATCGTTTGCGCCGAAATGCAAAGCGGTCTGCGTAGTCGCTTTGCCGAGCATCACCCAATACGCTTTGATGTGGTCGAAATTGTCGAGCATCAGGCGCGATGCGGCGATGGTTTTCAAATTCGTAATCGCATCCGGTCCCGGCAGAGACGAAAGTGCCGTGCCGTTCGGGTAAAACGCGAGCGGGATAAAACACTGAAAACCGCCGGTTTTGTCCTGCTGTTCGCGCAGTTTGACGAAATGGTCAACGCGGTCTTCAATGGTTTCGATATGCCCGTAAAGCATCGTCGCGTTGTTTTTCAAGCCCGCGTTGTGAACTTTTCCGGCTAATTCCAACCAACGATTGCCGTCGCATTTATGGTCGCAAATCCGCGAACGAGTCGGTTCGGCAAAAATCTCCGCGCCGCCGCCCGGACACGAATCCATTCCCGCCGCTTTCAATTTTTCAATCACTTCCTCGTCCGACATTTTGTAAAATCTGGCAAAGAAATCGAGTTCGACCATCGTCAACGCCTTCAAATGCAGACGCGGAAATTCGCGTTTCAGCGACGAAAACAAATCGGTGTAATACTCAAACGGCAATTTCGAGTTCAAACCGCCGACGATATGCAGTTCGGTCGCACCCTCCGCCACGGCTGAACGCGCAATCTCGATGCCTTCGTCAATCGAATGCGTATAAGCACCTTCCTGCCGCGCACGTTTGTAAAACCCGCAAAATTTGCAGTCCGCAACGCAGATATTCGTATGATTAAAATGCCGGTTGACATTGTAATAAGTCGTCTTCCCGTGCTTCCGCCGCCGCACCGAATCCGCCAACTTCCCCAGCGCATTCAAATCGTCGGTGTTATATAATTCCACGCCTTCGTCAAAGGTCAAACGCTCATTAGCTTCAACCTTTGCGGCGATTTTGTTTAAATTTGTATCAAAAGAAAATTTCATATCTGTTTATTGAGAAAGCAATTTTTATACCTAAAGTTTAACAGAAATATCACAGATGTTTATTCAATGAGATCAAGTAGTTAAACTAAACATTAGACGTATTTTGATTTTCAAATTAAATTTGATGTAAATTAAAATTGCATATTGCAAAAGTTTTTCGGAAAACTCAAAGAATATTAAATACTCAAAAAAGAATATCAACTCAAAGCACCTGATTATTATGCTATCAAAACTTATAAATCTAACTGAATTATTTGACCATATCATTTTGAGAATGCCTGATTATCAAAGAGGTTATTCTTGGGAAAGTAATAAACAACTTAAAGATTTGTGGAATGATTTAGAAAATATTCATGTAGATTCTTATCATTTTACTGGAGTAATTACCTTAGAAAAAATAACTGAGTTGTCTAAACACCGATGGGAAAAAGAGTTCGATATTTCTGATGAACTTAAAATCTTTATAGGCAATGAAGAATATGTTCCGTATTTTGTTGTAGATGGACAACAAAGGTTAGTCAGTCTTGTTATTTTACTTTCATTATTAAAAGATGAAGTTGAAGGCATAGAAAAAATTTCACAAAAATTCATTTCAGTTGTAAGTGATTCTAAAACTTTCTACTTATTTGGTTATGAGAAAGACACTCCTTCTCACCAGTATTTGATTGGTGAGATTTTGGAAGATGAATCTATGGAAATAACTGAACCTGAAACTGTTTACACAAGAAAATTGAATCTTGCAAAAGTTTTCTTCAAAAATAAGTTAAAAGAAACAAGCAGTTTTGAAGTAAGACGACTTTATAAAAAATTAACTGAGAAATTATTGTTTAATCTTCTCGAAATTGAGAGCAAAAAACTTGATATTTCATTAGTATTTGAAACCTTAAATTACAGAGGAAAACAACTTTCAAAACTTGAATTGTTCAAGAACAGACTTATTTACTTAATTACAAAAAGACATCCCCAGAAAACAGATGAATTACGAAAAGGTGTAATTGATACTTGGCAGGACATTTACGAATGGTTAGGTAAAAACAAGAGCAAAGAATTAGATGATGACGATTTTCTGAGAGCTTTTTGGATTATGTTTTTTCAGCACGATGATCGTGTTGATAAGGACTTTAAAAAATTTGAAGAAGACATTTTTGAAATTAAGTATAAAATTTCCGATATAGCAAACAATAAATTTTTGAATGAATATGAATTGGAAAGACTTCTTAGAAATATGTCTGAAGCTGTAAAGTATTGGTTCTTTATCCATAATCCAGATTTTGATTTTAGTAAATCTCACGACCAAGATATTTTTGAATACTCCGATGAAATAAAGACAACGCTAAGAAAATTGTTAAGAAACAGATTTGGCGATTTTATGAAGCCTTTCATATTGGCATATTTTTTGAGGTTTTTTAGGAAAGATGAATTTTACAAAATAGAAGAATTTCTTTTGGAAGTTGAACGCCACAACTATTGTGTTTATCTACTGGCTGGCAAACAAGCTGACACAAACAGAGCCAAATTCAGCAGAACAATAAATAAATTTTTACGACAAGATAAAGAACATAATCAGGTTGTTGAGTTAATTAAAGATAAAACCGATGAATGGCTAAATTGGGGAAATATCTTTAACCATATACACCGAAGCAGAGCAAACAACAAAAGATTTTATGACTGGAACGGAAGCAAATATACCTTTTGGGAATGGGAGCAGTTCCTGAAAGGCGAATCAGAGTCAGTTTTAAGTGATTATTCCAAAGCAGAAACATACTTAATATTTTCAGATAATGACAGTCACTATGGTGATGCTTCTTACGCGGATATTAGAAAAGGAAGAAAAAGAGACAGCATCTTAAAACTTATTTATTCGTTGGGCAATATTTCAATTTATACCAAAGGAAGAACTCCAAATTCATATCCAAAGGTTAGAGAACAAATGCTCAAGGGAAGTTATTCAGATGTGGAAATTGCTAAAAGTTTTAATATGTGGACTGATAATACGATTCTGCTTCAAGGGTTGAAAATTCTTAATTTTATAGAACAGCGGTGGAGAATTGAGTCCTACAATGATTTACCAACAAGTGAAATAGATCAAAAAAGAAACCAACTCCTTTTGGACGGAGTTGATAAATATTTGTAATCACGCGGCTAAAACTTCGACATATTCGCTTTTCGACAAAGGCTTCGGAATTTCCGCGCCTGAATCGCGCAAATCTTCAAGGTGAAATTCGATTGCTTCTTGAATCAATTGTTTAACTTCCGATTCGGTTTCGCCGACCGCGACGCAGCCCGGTAAATCGGGAACATACGCGCCGAAACTCGTTTCGCTTCCTTCAATCACAATCATATAACGCATAACTTTAATAATTATTCGGATTATCAACCGTCAAACCTTCGCTGACTGCCGCCGCGTTCAAATCCGTGTCGGCGGAAAGCAATGTTAACGGCAATAAACCTGCGTTTGCACGTTTAATTTGAGTCTGCAACGCGCTGGCGAGTTGGACGGCATCGTAACCGCGCAGAGCATATTTTCTCGCTAAACATTACGGCTTCATTAATCAAAACCGCTCGTATCACAAAAGAAAACTGACATTCTAGCGTCGCTCCCTGATGATCATTTCCGAAATCGGCTCGCCGGTAACGGTGACGGGTTTATAATCTTCATAGCTTGAAAAATCCGTTACCGGCGGTTTGTAGGCGGTGATAAAGCCTTCGTCCGCTAAATGTTTTTCAAATTCTTCTTCGCTCATTTTCGGTTTCGTTTCTTCCGTTTTCAAAAGTGAATCCACTATTTCCTGAACTTTCCGTAAATCTTCCCGTGAAAGTTGTTTGACTTCATTTTCTATTTGTTCGATTGTCACTTCCATAATTTTCCCCTCCCCAAATACATCACTTTGATTTTTCCATTCAATCCCAAATCTCTTTCAAAGAAAGCGTCAAACCTTTGAGCAGCGGTTCGCCCGAAACGGTTTCGGGGTTTTCCAAAACTCCGACTCCTGCGTTCGGGCGATAAATATAAACGCGCCGTTTCGTAGCATCAATCAGCCAGCCCAAAGACGCGCCGTTTTCGATGTATTCATTCATTTTCGCTTGCAATTTTTTCAGCGAATCGGATTCAGACCGGAGTTCGACGACAAAATCAGGGCAGACGTGCGCGAATTTTGAGCGGCGTTCTTTGGTGAGCGCGTTCCATTTCTCCAGTTTTATCCAGGACAAATCCGGCGAGCGAATCGCGCCGTTCGGCAAAACGAAGCCGGTCGAAGAATCGAAACCTTTGCCCGTTCCGTCTTTCCTTGCCCAAATTGCAAACTCGGCGACCAAATTAAAATTCTTTCCGCCCGTTTCGCTGAAAGTCGGCGGCATAACTAAAATTTCTCCTTTACGATTCATTTCAATTCGCAATTCGGGATTGCTTCGACAAAACTCGTAGAACTGTTCTTCATTCAGTCTTTTCAAAACTCTGCCGAAGTTAAGCTGGAATTTATCGAGAAACGGAAGTCCCATAAAATCTTCGCCGACCAAATTTTTATCAATCGTAATCACGCTCATAAACTTTTCTCCTTCTCGAAAATCTATCAAACAAATTCGGGAAACACCTTGAAACCCGTCGCCTTTGCCAAATCGGGATATTTTGCCATCAGATTGCGGCAGACGACGCGCGGGCTTTTGTACAGATGGAACGATTGGAACATCAGCATCTCGAACGCCGACGATTCGATCCAGTCAACTTTTTTGGTGAAGCCGGTAACGAGCGCGACGTTGGTTTTTTCGACGAATTCGATGACCTGTTTCGGCTTGCGAATCGTGCCGCACGTTCCGAAATGAATGATCCAATTTGAAAACCGGCAGTTCATCATTTCCGCTAATTCCGCCAAACTCACTTTATCGCCGTGCAGTTTGACGTAGCCGGGAATGCCGTGAAAGGCGAAATATAAAATGCCGTAATTGCGTTTGCACAGAAGGTTTAGATTGTATTTCAATTCCTCGCGCGTGTTGCAGGTCAGGTGCGAAAATTTCGCGTTCCAGCCGCGTGAAATCACTTCGAGCATCGGCAAAACATTCAGACGATTTTCCGTGCGGTTGTCCCACATTGATTCGAGACAGGCGATGTTTCTTTTGCGTGAAGCCATTTATTTTAATTCAAAAACCGGCGCACTATGCCACTCGTGCGCGATATTACGCATCAATAATGCGTGGTCAAATTCAATCGAGCCTTTCGGAAACAGCGTTTCGTTTTCGTAAAAGTTAGATGAAATCGAATCCAAATTTAATGCCTCGACTTTCCAATTTTCAATTTGCAGAGTAATGCCGTCCAATTCTTTTCCGCCTTTTGTCACGGAATAACCCAAAGACCCTTTTTCAAAAAACGACGATGCTTCATCTAGCGAAGAAAAAAAAGAATTTTCGGGAAAATCTCCTGAAACACTTCCTTTAAATTTTACTTCAATCGCTCCGTCCTTTGATTTCATCGCAAAATCAATTTCGTTTCCGCTTTCCGTTATCGAAAAATCAGCCGCATTATGTTCGCCCGGAAAGAGCGTTCCGCCGACGAAATGATTGATAAAAGAATCGGTGTCACGGCGCGGAACGAAAACGCCTTCCATTGTTTCGCCGTCTTCATTTTCCCATTCGACAGCGATGCGATGCGCGGCGTTTTCGCTGCTGATCCCGACGAATTCCGGCGTAAATTTCGGGCGAATATGTTCAAGTCGTATCAGACAAATTCCCGCAATCGCCTTTTCGTTATGCAATTTCGGTCGAAACTGGGCGGGCAGAATTTTCTGAATCGTTTCGGGGTCGGCGCGATAATTGACCAGAATTCTGCGCTTGATAACGCCTTGTAAAGTCGGGATTTTCATTTCAAAATTTAGATGCGAAAACCGCGCCGCCGAAGGTTACAAATAAAATAATGCTGACGAAGGCGTTGGTCGTGAAAAACGCCGCGTTCATCCTCGATAAATCGTTCGGTTTGACGAGCGTGTGCTGGTAAATCATCAACGCGCCGACCGCCAAAACGCCGACGAGTGCGAGCCAGCCCAAACCCGTTACAAAATAAAGCAACACCAAAACGATGAACGCCTGAAAATGAAAAATGCGGGCGATATTCAGCGAATTTTTGATACCGAAACGTGCCGGAATCGAACGCAAGCCCGCCTTTTTATCGTATTCGTAATCCTGACAGGCATATAAAACATCAAAACCTGCCGTCCACATCATCACGAGCAAAGACAACAAAAGCGGCACTTCCGAATCAATCGCGCCGCGCACGGCGATCCACGCGGCGGTCGGCGAAATTGCCAATGCCCAACCTAAAATTAAGTGCGCGAACACCGTAAATCTTTTCGCGTAGCTGTAACCCAAAACGCTCAGAAGTGCGACGGGCGACAGCGCGAATGTCAGCCAGTTTAATGAATAAGCCGCGAACTCAAACAGCCCGACGGAGACGACGAAAAACGCCCACGCGAACGAAACGCTCAATTTTCCGCTCGGCAGTTCGCGGTTCGCCGTGCGCGGATTTGCCGCGTCGAAATTTCTATCAATGATACGGTTGAACGTCATCGCCGCGCTTCTTGCGCCGAACATTGCAACGGTGATCCAGAGAATCTGCCACCACGTCGGCAAACCGTCCGCCGCTAAAACCGCACCGAGAAAGGCGAACGGCAGCGCGAACAAAGTATGCTCGAACTTTATCATCGAAAGCGTCGTTTTTAATTTAGTCCAAAAATCGTTCATTGAAGATTCCAAATTCCAGATTTCAAATTCCAGATTATACAGCTTGTTTGCAAGCCGAATGCCGAAGGTAAATTTTAACAAAATCGCGTGTTTATCGCACTTTTGCAAGGCATTTTGCCAAACTCGTGCCGTTAGCAAAGCGTTTTGCAAAATTTTATTTGAATTCGGAAAAGATTCGGCTAGAATAAGTTGACGGTTAATTTCCCGCCGAATCCGAAATCCGAAATCTAAAATCCAAAATCGAACCCGATGCCTTCAGGAAAAACCCACGATGCCGTTACATTTCTCTTCGCCGCGCCGACTTTTGCGGCGGCGTGGCAGTTCACGCACGACATTCCGCTCGCTTTGATTGTTACGATTACTTTTCTGTTCGGCGGTTTGATGTTCGGTCCCGATTTGGACACGCACTCGAAACAGTACACGCGATGGGGAATTTTTTGTTATCTGTGGTATCCATATCAGGTTTTCTTTAAACATCGCTCGCGCTGGTCGCACGGACTGATTTTCGGAACTTTTTTGCGAATCGTTTATTTTATGGGCGTGTTGACGCTTTCGTCGTTTTTCGTCGCGTTTGTGCTGGCAATTTACGCGGGCGGCGATTTGCCGGATTTGATGCAGTTCACGAAAACCTGGACGGCAATCGGTAATTACGTTCGCGCTGATTTGGGCGAATACGCTTTCGTTTACGTTTTCGTCGGTTTATGGCTCGGCGCGGCGAGCCATACGATCACTGACATCGCCGGAACTTTTATCAAAACCGGCAAGGTGCAGAATTTTATTTAAGGAAATTAGTGATGGAGCGAGAACTGACAACCGGCGAGCGCAAGGTGGCGCGGGAAATTTACGGAAAATCAATCAGATATTCCAAAGTCAGAATTCACCAAGGGAAATATTTTTTCACGCAGCCGCCCGACAGCGGAATGACTCCGCGCGGCGAAATTTACGCTTCCGATACGGCTTATCACGACGATTATTCAAACGAATCAGCGGGAACGCAGGGATTTTTTATTCACGAAATGGGTCACGTCTGGCAGTATCAAAACGGCATCTTAAATCCGATCTGGTCGGCTTTGAAAATACAAATTTCACACGGCTTCAAATACGGTGCGGCTTACGCTTACCGCCTCGACGCGGGCAAGACTTTAACCGATTATAATATGGAACAGCAGGCTTCGATTTTGGAAGATTATTTCAGAATCGTAAAACGCGGCATCGGATTTCGGGACGACCGCATTCTCGATAAAAAGGCAACGCTCGAAGAAAACATCGAGTTGTTGAAAACGGTCTTAGCCGATTTTCTGCTTGACCCTTTTTTGTCCGATAAATAATTTCAAAGTTAAAAAATTATCTGCCCATTCGCGCCGTTACCAATCGCAGAGACTGTTTTCGCACTGCATCCGAGACGTTGCGGTTTTTAGTCAGATTTTGCAAATCACGCAGTTGCAGACGGGTCAGAATGCTGATGACGTTTGCCATCGGCGTGCGCGGATTCTGGGCGAGTTTGTGAACAATCGAATAATTTCGCGCCCAGCTGCGGTTAATGGCGATCTGGCGCAGAACGTCTTCCGGGACGGAACGCATCGAAGCGATTTTTTCGATTTCCTGTTCGGTGATCTTGGCGTTGCCGATGACGGCGTTGGCGACGATTCTGTTCGGGTCGCGGATGAGAATGTTGCGGGCTTCGCGGTCGCCTTTTGCCGCCATTTTCACACGGTCTTTCATTCCCATTTTCAAAATTCGGTTGATCATCGAAACGCGGTCGCCGGAAATTTCATCATCTTCGGCGCGCAAATCGCCGAGAATTTTATTGACGATTGATTCGCGCTGTTCGGCGGTTTCTTCGTAGAGGTCTTCGATGTATTCGGAAAAAAGCCAACTGTCGTCGGTCTCTTCGTCGGTCGCTTCGATGTGTTCGGCGAGTAGAATCGCGTCTTCAAAACTCAGTCCGGTCGGCGACTCGTTTTCCAACAAATCGCTGCCGAAATCTGACTGCTCAATAAATTCGGCGGCGGCTTCCTTGCCCTGTGCGCGAAGTTCGTCGGCGATTTGCTGTGCGCCGCGTTCTTTTTGAAAAAATTCGCGTTTTGTTTCAGAAGCGCGGCGTTCGGCTTCCGCCGTGCGATACGGGTTGGCGATGATCGCGTCAATAATCGCCGGTGAAGAAATTAACAACTGCTGATTGAGCGCAACGATTTCCAATAATTCGCCATTGGAAGTTTCACGGATAAATTTGATAATCGTCGTCGAAGGGGTTTTCGGATTGCTGATAATCGCTTCGTAAAGTTGTTTCGGCTGATTGCCCTGCGCGGCGAAGTAAGACAGCACGGATGGCGCGGCTTCGCTCGATTTGAGAAAAACTTCCAGTTCGTTTTTTTCCTGCGAAGCGAGCGTTGCCTGCGCCGATTCCGCCAGTTCCGCGTCGCTCTGGCGGGCAAGCGCGGCGAGAACTTCAAGTAAATCGGCTTGCGGCAATGGCAGCATTCCGCGAGCCGCCGCCATCTGCGCGGGACGCGGTGCAGTTCCGGCGATAATCGCCTTGACGACCGGATTGGTGGAAGTTATTTCATCGCTCATAATTTATCTGGAGATTGAAAACGATTGGGGATTTTAATTTAGCGGCGGTTCTGAAAAATTTCAAAAGTCGAACCGCGTTTATTGTAACACAAAATTTCAATGGCAAAATCGGATTCTTGACACGCGGAAACGCTTCACATAGTCTTGAAACGGGCGAACTAAAACGTCCGTTTTCGCTATTAAAACTGCTTTACGAATTATATCTGAAATAAATTTTATAAAATCAAATGATCAAAAATGAGATAAAACAACTTATCGCCGATAAAACTGCGTGCATCGGTGTCATCGGTCTCGGCTATGTCGGCTTGCCGCTGATCGTCGAATTCGCTTTGAAGAATTTTCCGACCGTCGGATTTGAAGTTGACACGAAAAAAGTTGATGCGCTGAACGAAGGAAGCTCGCACATCGTTGACGTGCCTTCGGAGAATGTCCGAAAGATTTTGGACACGAAAAAATTTGAAGCGACGACCGACTTTTCAAAACTGAAAGACTGTGATGTCATTATCATCTGCGTTCCCACGCCGCTTCGTAAAACGAAAGACCCGGATATGTCATATATTCTGTCGGCGGGCGAGGAAATCAAAAAATACGCCAGACGCGGACAGCTCGTGATTTTAGAATCAACGACTTATCCGGGAACGACCGACGAAGTTTTGCAGCCGATGATCGAAGCCGCCGGTTTGAAATTGGACGAAGATTTCTTGCTCGCGTTTTCGCCCGAAAGAGTTGATCCGGGCAATCCGCAGTTTCAAACGCACAACATCACGAAAGTCGTCGGCGGAGTCGGCAAAGATTCGACCGAAGTCGCCGCGCAGCTTTACTCTGAGATCGTCGGCGACGTTCACGCCGTTTCGAGCGCAAGAGTCGCCGAAGCCTGCAAACTCTGGGAAAACACTTTCCGCGCCATCAATATCGGAATGGCAAACGAAATGGCGAAAGTCTGCAATGCCTTAAACATTGACACCTGGGAAGTTGTCCGCGCCGCCGCGACGAAACCGTTCGGTTTTATGGCGTTTTATCCGGGACCCGGAATCGGCGGACACTGCATCCCGCTCGACCCGCATTATTTGAGTTGGAAGGCGCGTCAGCACGGTTTCGATTCGCAATTTATCACGCTCGCCGAGCAAATCAATTCGGGAATGCCGAAATACGTCGTCGAACTCGTCCGCGATGCTTTGAACTCGAATCAAAAATCGGTCAACGGCTCGAAGATTTTGATTTTAGGTGTCGCGTATAAAAAAGATATTGACGATATGCGCGAAAGTCCTGCGCTTTCGGTGATTGATTTGCTTCGCGCACAAGGCGCGGAAGTCGTCTATCACGACTCGTTCGTGCCGGAAGTTACGTTCGACCACGCTTACACTATCGGCGACGGCGAACCGCTCTATAATAATGATTTAACCGACGATTTAATCACGTCAGCCGATTGCGTCGTCATCTGCACCGAACATTCGGACGTTGATTACAAGCGCGTCTGCGAATTATCGAAGGTCATCGTGGACACGCGCAATGCTTTGAAGGAAGAAATGCGCGACGGCAGCAAAGCGAAAATCGTTAGATTGTAGTTATCCGCAAAATAGAGAAAGCCGGTTTGAAGTTCAAATATTTGAACTTCAAACCGGCTTTTCGGCTTCTGAAATTAAATTTTGTGAACTATAAAATTTAAGTTAAACTGTTTTCGAGGTTGGCAAATGATTAAAACCCCTGAAGCGATAGACAAAATGAAGACTGTAAAAGTCGAAAAAGACACCTGGATTTTGGAATTGCCCGAAGAACTTTGTTCACGCGAGGGGCTTGCCAAGGGAACACTTGCCAGTCTAACCGTAAAAGATGGAGCCATTCACGGTGCTTTTATTCGACCGAACAAAGATGCTCAAAAATCCGCCGAAACATTCATCAACAAATATGATGATTTTATGAAGGAGATGGAAGAAATTGACGGTTGACCGCATCATTTATCTTAATTTTGTGGATGTCGTCGAACTACATTTTTCCTTGATGAAAACTTGGGGTGAAGTTCGTTTTGGGGTTGAAAGTAAAGAACTTATCGAATCGGCTTTGGCTCGTCCGCGCCACTCTGCAATTTATGAAAATGCCGACATTATACGACAGAGTTCGACTCTGGTTTTCGGGCTGATAAAAAACCATCCGTGGACAGGCGGAAATAAAAGAACCGCGAGTTTTTTGATGTATGAATTTCTACTTCGCAACAATTTTGAACTGACTGCAACCTCTAAAGATTTATACGAAATGTCCTTGGCGGTGGAATCAGACGAGTGGAAAGTTGACGAAATCGAAGAATGGCTGAGGCTGCGCGTCAAAGAACTGTAAATTGAATGCTGAAAATTTTGAACATCGTCGGCGCACGTCCGAATTTTATGAAAATCGCGCCGATTGTCCGCGAGATGCGGCGACGCGAGAATGATTTCCAGCCGCTGATCGTTCACACCGGACAGCATTACGACGCGGCGATGTCCGATTCGTTTTTTGTTGATTTAGGAATTCCGAAACCCGACTTTCATCTCGAAATCGGTTCGGCATCGCACGCCGTGCAGACCGCGAAAATTATGACGGCGTTCGAGCCGGTCGTATTAGCCGAAAAACCCGATTGGGTTTTGGTCGTCGGCGATGTCAATTCGACGATTGCGTGTGCGCTGGTCTGCGCGAAATTAAACGTCAAAATCGCGCACGTCGAAGCCGGTTTGCGTTCACGCGACCGCACGATGCCCGAAGAAATCAATCGCATTTTAACCGATGCGATTTCAGATTTATTATTGACGACTTCGCAGGATGCTGATGAAAATTTGAAAAACGAAGGCGTTGCCGCAGACAAAATAAAATTCGTCGGCAACGTGATGATTGATTCGCTTTTTTATAATTTGGAAAAAGTCGAGCAATTAAAAGTGCGCGAGAATTTAGATTTGGCTGGTAAAGATTACGCTGTTTTGACTTTGCATCGCCCGTCGAATGTTGATGATAAAGAAACTTTCGGCGGCTTGCTCGAAGCATTAACGGAGATTTCCGAAAAACTTCCGATTATTTTTCCCGCGCATCCGCGAACGAAAGCGAACATTGAAAATTTCGGATTCGCCGAACAAATCAGAAACTCAAATATCCGACTTATCGAACCGCTCGGCTATCTCGATTTTATGAATTTATATTCGGGCGCGCGCATTGTTTTAACTGATTCCGGCGGACTTCAGGAAGAAACGACCGCGCTTTCGATTCCGTGTCTGACGCTGCGCGAAAACACCGAACGTCCGATCACGATTTCGCACGGCACAAATTTTCTGGTCGGCACAAATCCGCAGAAAATCAAACAAACCGCGTTTGAAGTTTTGGATCAACCTGCTTCAACCGACAAAAAAATCCCGCCGCTGTGGGACGGACACGCGGCGGAAAGGATTTGCGACGCTTTGTTTTAAGACGAAGCGAGAATTATAAAAGGCGAAAGCGAGAGTAATTTCGCTTTCGCCTTTTTATTTTTACCTTTTTACTTTTTATCCGTTTCGCCTTCCATCGGATAATTCGCCGTTTTCCAGGCGTTCGTTCCGCCGACCAAAGCGTAAGCGTTTCCGATTCCTTTTTCCTTCAATTTAGTGACCAGACCGGCACTAGTATGTTCAGCCGGTCAGGAACAATACGCGATGATTTTTTTGTCTTTCGGAAGCTCTTTGTATTTCGCTTCGATGGTCTCCGTCGTGATGTTGATCGAACCTTTGATGTGTTCGTTCTTGTAGGCGGCTTCACCGCGAGTGTCCACGAAAATCGTGTTGCCCGCATCGAAATCTTTTTTCGCGTCCGCCAAAGTGATGCGCGGCGCATCGTCGGCGTGTCCGTGATCGTCCGCTTTCGGGGCGGAATTATTAGCCAATGTTTTATTGGCATTGTTTGCCGTCATACTCGTCGTCGAAGCCGTTTGACACGCCGCGCCGATCAACAGCGCGAACGTCAAAATCGCCGACAGCGATAATAATTTTTTCATAAATACCTCCGTAATTTTAGTGAAAAGTGAAAAGTTAAAAAATAAAAGTTGATGAATAATTTTTCACTTTTCACTTTTAGTTTTTAACTATTAACAATCGTCGGTCGTCCGTCCGCAACCGCCGTCGGGTATTTGCCGTTCCAACAGGCGACGCAAACCGCGTCAGATTCAAAACCGATGGCTTTGAGCATTCCTTCCATCGAAAGATACCCTAAAGAATCGGCTTCGATGTAACGTCCGACTTCATCAACCGACATTTGCGCGGCGATTAAATCCGCTTTGCGCGGCGTGTCCACGCCGTAATAACACGGCGAAACGGTCGGCGGGCAGGAAATCCGCAAATGAACTTCCTTCGCGCCGGCTTCTCTGACCATCTGCACGATTTTTTTGGAAGTCGTGCCGCGCACAATCGAATCGTCAACCAAAATTATCCGTTTTCCATTGATTAAATCCTTAATCGGATTGAGTTTTAAACGAACGCCGAACGAGCGAATGCTCTGCGACGGTTCGATAAAAGTTCGCCCGACGTAATGATTGCGAATAATCGCGTGGCGAAAATTGATGCCTGACTGACGCGCATAACCGACCGCCGCTGCCACGCCCGAATCGGGAACGGGAACGACCAGCGCGTCTTCGTTCGTGTTGTCAATGGGATGCTCGACGGCGAGTTGTTTGCCCATATTGTGCCGCGATTGGTTGACCGAACGCCCGAAAATTATCGAATCGGGACGCGAAAAATAGACGTGTTCAAACGTGCAGACGGAAAGTTTTTTCGCTTCGAACGGAAACGACGAATGAACGCCGTTCTCGTCAATCACGACCATTTCGCCCGCTTTTATTTCGCGGACGTATTCGGCATCAATCAAATCGAACGCGCACGTTTCCGACGCGACGCACCACGCGCCGTTTAATTTGCCTAAATTCAAAGGTCGAAATCCGCGCGGATCACGCACGGCAATCAAACATTTCGGCGTTAAAAACAAAAGCGAAAACGCGCCTTCGGTGTCGCGCAAAACTTTTTCAATCGCTTCGGTCGCATTCTTCGCTTCCGTGCGGGCGATGGAATGCAGAATCGTTTCCGTGTCCGAAGTCGAAGAAAAAATCGCGCCGCTTCTTTCGAGTTCGGCGCGTTTCCGGTTGGCAAACGGCAGATTTCCATTATGACAGATGGCAATTTGCCCGTGCTGGCACGTTACCGAAAACGGCTGAACTTCCTTGATCGTATTTTTTCCGGCAGTCGAATAGCGCGTGTGTCCGATGGCGGATTTACCGATCAACTCCTTCAAAACGCCTTCGCTCAAAACGTCGGCGACCAAACCCTGCGAGCGAAATTGATGTAAATCTTCGCCGTCGGAAGATACGATTCCGCACGCCTCCTGCCCGCGATGTTGGAGCGCGAAAAGTCCCAACTGTGTCAGCGTCGAGGCTTCTTTGTGTCCGAAAATACCGAAAACGCCGCATTCTTCGTGAAATTTATCCAAAACTAATTCCATTAGCTTCTATTTTGCCATAAAGTCTTGGTTTCTCTAATCTGATATTTATTTCTTTAGTTTCTCTTCATATTTATCTATGTAATATTCAGTTTCCCGAGCAGTTCCTGTAAGGTGTAGCGAGCTGTCAAATTTATTTACGATTATCGGTGCGTTTCCTGCTAATGAATAGCTGATTATTTGTGTTTCTTCATATTTGCGAGATGAGTAGAAAAAGACCCAGCCAAAATCTTTTTCGATTGTATATTCGTCCAAAATAATAGGTTCATCATCTTGTATATTCCAGTCAGATAAAATTTTCTTCATTGCTAAACATCTGGATTCTTCTTTGCTTATCATAACTTTCGTATATTTTCGTGATTAATTTCCCAAACTGTGCGCGAGCCGGTTGAGCAAAATCAAAAGATGCGCGTCCTGAATTTCGTCCGAATTTTCAAGCAAAGTTTTCAGATGAAAAAACTTCAATCCTGTTTCGCCCAAAATTTTCGCGTCTATTTCGACCGCTAACGGGTAAACGATTTCCGGCGTGATTCCCGCCGATGTGAAAAACGAGCCGCCGAGTTCCCACGATTTTTTTATTGAAACATTAAAATCTGCGGGAAATTTTCCGCGCAGAAAATTTTCCAAATCGAATTTATGTTCGATTGAAAAAGGAAGCCGCCACGCCGGAACGCAGACGAGACGCGAACTGCCGGTGAATCTCTGCGGCGCGGGCAAATCGCGCGTTTCGATGCCGATCAAAACCGAATCATCGGTTTTGATAAACGGAATCGCAGCGACGGTGTTTTTGCTCAGACTTTTCGGCACGACGTATTCAAATTCGGCGCGTGAGATTTCATTATTTCGTGAATCCGTTTCGACGAATTCGCTTTTGCAAAGTTGTAGAAAATTATTTTCGGTTATTTGAATTTCTTCAAAAGATTCGTGTTGTTCGACTTCAAACTTCGTTTCGATTTCGCCCGAAAAAATCTGCGTCGTCGGTTTGATCGCCGCGCCGATCCACGCGCTCGCCGAGCGATTTAATTTACGCAAAAGCTGGTAGATATTGATTTCCAGCCGCGCATCGAACATTCCGCCGACGTGCGAGGCGCGTAAGATTTGCAGCGCGTCGAGTTCGCGCACCACGCCCGCGCTTTTGAATTTCGTGTAGTTTTCAATCGCCTGCGGTTCTTTGTCGAACGGCGCGATTCGCACCAAAAACGATTCGACGCGCTCGTCAATTCCGCCTGCGGACGTGAAATAAAAGTTCGGTTCGCTGATTTCTAAAATGTCAGCTTCTGACAAATTAGCGCGATTGACTAAAATTTCCTTAATTTCAGCGTTTAATCCGTTCGCTGACGCAGAGAGTTCTGACAAATCCGCAATCGCGCTGATCGGTTCGGTGAGATAGCCGGAGTAATTGGCGCGGTTGAGATTTTCCCGTTCGGTTTGCGCGTTGACAATCGGACGCGGAAAATCTTTTTTGGCGAGGACGAAAAGCTGTCCGTTTTCCGTTTCAAACCAGGGTAAAAGGTCAATCGTTTGATTCGGACGCATCGCCAGTTCGTAGATTTGATTGGTCTGTTTATGGCGATAGGCTTTTAAATTCAGAAAAGATTTTTCATTCAAATCTAAATTGCCGATTGATTTTTCTAATAGTTGAACGCCTTCGTTTTCCGAGACTTTTTCGCCGACGATGAGAAAGTTGGTCGGCGGGAACGTCAGCGAATTTCCGCCTTCGTCCGACAGATAAAATTTTCCGGCGAAACGATTTTCGACGATCCACGAATTCCACAACGGCATCGAAACGACGATTCGCAGATTTTCCTTTTTGAAATTTTCCTCGAAATCTTTTTGCGAATAATAGGTGTATTCTTCGATCAGTTCGGGCGACCAGTGATCGCGGTAATCTTTTCGCAAAACGAATTCGGCGGCATAGCGCAAAGTCGTTTGAAAACGCGAAAAGCGGGGACGCGGACAATCGAATTTTTTATAAGCGATGGCTTCGCCTCGATTCAAACTGCATCTGAAATCTCTTGCGAAAACTTTAAACAGCGCGGCAGTTGAAAGCTCGGAAATTTCGCCGTTTTCTTTGCCATCATCGTTCGGCAAATCCAAAAAAACTAACTTTTCCGCCGCGTCCGGCACGACGAAATCGCGGATGATTAAAACTCCGCGTTGTTTTAATTGCGCGACTTGATTTTTTAGAGTTTTGGAAATCTGCGCGAGGTCGTAATCGTTGAAACTCGTAACGTGATGCAGCACGGATGAATCCAAAATACCGTCGAGCGAGTTTTCCGAAAAGACATCTTCGGCAATGTCGCCGACTGCAAAAGAAAGATTTTCCGCCGTGTAATGTTTGTTTGAGTATTCGACCGTTACCGGATTAATATCAACGCCGACCAATTCCAGATCATGATAAAGTCTTGCCAAATCAAATGTTCCGCTGCCCGAACCGCTGCCCATATCGGCGATTTTGCCGTGCGCCGGAAAATGTGCCGTCGTCAAAGCGATTTTCTGCTGCATCGAAGCGTCCATTCCGGCGAAATATTCTTCGTAAGCGGAAAGATTTCCGCGATCTTGTTTGGCGTATTTATTTTCGTTCACAGAAAAATTTATTTCTTTTTGGCTAATTTAATCAAATGAATTATCATCGGTAGTTCGCAACCATCATCGAATTCACAACTTGCCTTAACTGCTAATCCGGCAATTTCCTCAGGTTTTTCAATTACATCATACGTAGAAAACAAAGAGCCAAGTGCATATTCTTCGCCGGAACCGATTGCCCAAAACTTCTCAAATTCATAAACTTCACGCCGCTCATAAATGCCGAAAATTCCGTTTGGATTCGCAATTAACGCATTAATTTTACTTGGTTCATAAGTTGTATCATTGTCGTCGTCTGTATTGAGAAAATATTCATTTTTAAGAATCGGGTGAATGTCGAGCAAAGTGTTAAAAATCATTTCCTCGTTATCGAAAGAAAGCAGTTTTTTATGCTTTTTGATTAAATGCTGAAAAACGTTGTCGGTAGCCGATGCGCCGGTAAATCCGATGTATGAATCTCCAAACCGATGAATCTTACTTCGTTTGGAAATATATGTCGGAGAAACTTTCATATTACCGAAACTATACAAAGTGTCCGTTGCGATCACGACTTTTCCGGCTTTTTTTACTGCAACAATAATTGACATAGTTTTATTATGAAGCGGGAAGAATTTTCCCGCGACATTCGCCGAAGCCGATTCTTCTAAAACCTTCGCGTTCGCAGAAGCCTTTCATAATAATTTCGTCGCCGTCTTCTAAAAATCTGCGCTGTTCGCCGTTTGGTAAGTTGATCGGTTCTTTGCCGCGCCACGTTAATTCGAGCAGACAGCCGCGTTCGTCTTTTTCTCGCCCGGAAACTGTTCCGGTCGCCATTAAATCGCCGGTGTTTAGATTGCAGCCATTTGAGGCGTGATGCGTCAGCATTTGCCCGATTGTCCAGTATAAATCCTTCATATTCGAGCGGCTCAATAAAAAAGGTTCGACGTTTTCGTCGCGCATTTTCGGGGTTTGAAGATAGACTTCGAGTTTGATGTCGAAGCCGCCGAACTGTTTATTTGCTTCGCCGTTTAGATAATCCAACGGTTGCGGATCGCCTTCTCCTCGTTCAAACGCGGGAACTCGAAACGGCGCGAGGGCTTCCATTGTAACGACGAACGGCGAAACGGTGGTGGCGAAACTCTTGGCTAAGAAAGGTCCGAGCGGCTGATATTCCCACGCCTGTATGTCACGCGCCGACCAATCGTTGACTAAACACAGCCCGAAAATATGTTCTTCCGCGTTTTCAATCGGAATCGTTTCGCCCATTTGATTGCCTTTACCGACGAAAAAGCCGACTTCCATTTCGTAGTCGAGATTTTTGCACGGAATATACTGCGGCGGCTGTTCGGCATCGGGGCGCGTCTGACCTTTCGGGCGTTTGACATCTGTTCCCGAAACGACGATTGACGAAGCGCGTCCGTGATAGCCGATGGGAATATATTTGTAATTCGGCAGCAGCGGATTGTCGGGACGAAACATCGCGCCGACATTCGTCGCGTGAAATATCGAGCAGTAAAAATCGGTGTAATCGCCGATTTCTGGTCTGCGAAACTGAACTTCTGAAAACGGAATTAGTAATTTTTCGACGATTTTTCGGTCTGTTTTAGTAGCATTAGTTTCCAAGGCTTTAATCAATCTCCGCCTTAATGCCGATAGTTTATCAGGGTCTTTATCCTTACTTGGTATCATAAAAGATGGAATTGACCATCTTAACTCTTCATCCTTTTTTCTATAAAATAAGTCTTTGTTCAGTTCGCTATGAAGTTCTAAAACATAATCTCCAATAGCAATTCCAACTCTTCCCCAAGGAAAATCATCATTTTTTTTAGAGAAGGCGCAAAAAGGCAAATTTTGAATCGGAAAATCCGTGTCGGGCGCGTTGGCTGATTCGATCCAGCTTTTTAAGTTCGGGTCGTGTGTTTCGTTGATTTCGTAGGTCATAATGTTTTTCTTGAAATTTCCTCAAAGTGCCGATGTTTATTGCTGTGCAGACCTGCTATACGGGTGTGCAAACCGATTATACGCCTGTGCAGAGCGGCTCTATCGCTGTGCAGACCGATTGTTAAGGTGTGCAAACCTGTTTCGCGCCTGTGCAGATTGATTGCGAGGATGTGCAGACCGATTGCGATGCCGTGCAAACCGATTATCACACGCTCGGAGTGATAATCACGCGCTCAAACCTGTTTTCATCCGCTCAGAGCAACTATTTCGCGCTCAAACCGATTATCACGCGCTCGAAGCGGTTTTTAATCCGCTCAAAGCAATTATCAGCCGCTCAAACCGATATTTTGTCCGCTCAGAGCGATTGTCGCGGCTGAGACATTGGTTATAACAAGCCGAGTTCCTGCAAATCTTCAATCGGTTCGGTGAACGAACACGAACCGGCAACGATGCTTTGCGCTTTTCGAGTTTGAATACCTATTTCAAAAACGGATTGACACGCGGTTTCTGCCATTCGGCGACCATTTTTTGAAATTCGCTGATTTGCCCGTCGGTGAAAAACTTTTGCGAAACTTTCCAGATGTGTTCCCAATCAATCGGAAAATGTCTCGTAAGTGTTGCTAAATCCCACTCATAGCGGTCAATTTTATCAAATCTGCCCTTTTGATAAAGGTCAATAATCGCATCGAAACGCATTAAAATCAGACCGTTGATTGTTGCTATCGGATATTTTCCTTCAACGTAATTATAAGTCGTCGTCTCATTTTCTTTAACGTAATCGAAAATGGCGTTCGAGGTTTTCAAAAAATCAACTGCCATTCCTTCAAACCTCGCGTTGGTGAAGTTTACGTCTTTATTCGTTACCTCGACATAATCAATAATCTTGTTCAATTCCGTTACCGAAATCAAAATGTCGAGGTCTTTCGTGTTGCGGTCTTGAATGTAGGCGAGGTAGGCGATGCCGCCGACGATGCAGAAATCAACCTGCAAATCTTCGAGCAGTTTGAGAAATTTGATGACCAATTCAGGCAGCATATCGTAATCAATCGGAAAGCCGTCGCGCCAGTTTTGAATGTTAAAAGCGTTCGCGTCGTAGATGGATTGGCAAATCGCCAACTGCTCGGTGCGGGCAGCAAACGTCGGTTCGATGAACGGATAATTTCGCATCTCTAAGCCTCGATTTTATCACAATTCGCTTTATAACAATCCGAGTTCCTGCAAATCTTCAATCGGTTCTGTGAACGAACACGAGCCGAACGAGATGACGCGCTCGCGCAGGAATCGAAGTTGCGTCGTGTGCGCGAAGTATTCGCCGCGCCACAAAACGCCGTCGTCGCGGAATTGGAAATTGTCGGCGCGTTCGTCTTTCAAAAGTTCGTGAATTAATTTCGGCGCGTAGCCTTGCTGTAAAAAGGCGGCGGCGATGAAGACGTTTAAAAAGCCGTTCATTTTTCCTGCTGGCGCGTTCGCTTCATAAGTTAAAGGTTTCACACATCGAAGCGGATGATGCAGTCCGGCGGTGCATTTGAACGGCACGTTTGCCGCCAGACAAACGCGCATAAAGCGCGTGATTTGCTCGACGGGCGGAAAGGCTTCGGGCGTGATGCCGCCGGTGCGAATCTTGGCGCGGTGTTTGTGAATCGCCAGCGCGATGACCGAATCGGCGAGATTCACATCGAGCGGTAATTCAAAATAAACGGCTAAATCTGCCGGCAGATGCGACGCGATATTTTCGATTTCCGAAGCATTGTTCGCTTTTACTTCGAGCGCGTCGGCAAACGCTTTGCCCGTCATTTTTCGATTGAAAGCGTTGAGCGTTTCAATCGTCTGATCAATTTCATCACTTGCCAAAACACTAAGCCGCCAGACTTCGCCGCTTTTATCGAAAAACTTTTCCGCGTGTTCCGCAAACTCTCCGAGTCGTCCGACCGGAACGACGAAACGACCGAGCATCCATTTGTAATGGCTGTCGAGATATGCCGCGTAATTGGCGACTGCTTCCGCCATCGAAAGCTGCGACGGCGGAAACAAACCCGCGTAATCAACGATTTCGGCGAGCAGTGCGCGGATTGATTCGATTGTTTCCTGTTCTTCCATCAAGTTTTTAATTTTACGATAAACGCGCCGAAGATTGTAATAAAACCGCCGGAAAATGTTCGGAGATTTTCCGCGCTTGCTTTTCGGCGGCAATCTGCGTTATCTTTACGGCGATAAAACTTTACAAGGAATTTCACATTTTTATTTAATGCGTGTTTTAGGAATTGATCCGGGCAGCGAAACGCTCGGCTGGGGCGTGGTTGAAGGCAGCGGATTAAAATACTCTCTCGTTGATTTCGGCACGGTCAAATCTAGTCCGAAAGAGACTTTTTCCAAAAGACTTCTAAAGATTTACGACGGCATCGAAGCCGTTATCGCCAAGTTCAAACCCGATGTCGTTTCGGTCGAAGAAGCATTCTACGCCAATAACGTCAAGGTCGCGCTCAAGCTCGGACAGGTGCGCGGCGTGGTGCTTTTATTGGGCGAAAAATCAGGTTTGGAAATCTCCGAATTTGCGCCGCGCCTGATTAAACAAACCGTCGTCGGCTACGGCAACGCCGAAAAACATCAGGTTCAGGAAATGGTGCGCCTGCTTTTGAAAATGAAAACCGTTCCGCAGCCGCACGACGCGGCGGACGCGCTGGCAATCGCCATCTGCCATTTTCATCACGCCGGAGTCCAAAGCCGAATTAATCTGGCGAAAATGAAATAATCGAACCCGCTCGATTGTCTTCAATCGCCGCAACCTTAAACCTAACTCCCACAAGGCAATCTGAAGGAGGATTGTATGAATCGTTCTCTGTCCGCGCTTTTTGTTTTTGTTTTACTAATTTTCACTTCTAACATCGAGGCGCAAAAACGCCGCGTCGTCGTCAAAGTCAAAAAAGCCGCCGCCGCTCAATCGCCGCGTCCGGTCTCTGGCACGGCGGTCGTGATTGATGAAAGATTAGCCGTTCTGCGCAACGCGCCGAGTTTGTTCGCCGGAGTCGTCCAGCGAATGCGGCGCGGCAGAAACGTCTCGATTATCGGTTCAAAGGAAGCCGACGGCGTAACTTTTTACCGCGTCAACGCGCCGCCGAATAACTCCGGCTGGGTACAAGCGGAAGCCGTCGCCGGAAAGTCGCGCAAAGGCGACGACGCGCGGCTCGCCAAGCTCGTGCAGGGTTCCGAAGGCTTCGAGCAGATTGACCGCGCACAGATTTTTCTCGACACTTTTACCGATTCGCCTCTGCGACCGGCGATGCTGCTTTTGACGGGCGATTTGGTGGAAGAAACGGCTCTGAAACTTTCGGGCGAAGCGACCAAACGGCTCGACCGCCGCGAAATGGCGGCTTCGGGTGCGCCGATGCACAGTTTTTATTTGGGTTACGTTTCACTCGACCGTTATCGAAAATTGGGTGTGGTTTTTCTTTTCAATGCCAATGCCAAGCAATTTCACTGCGACGGCGCAAACTGGCGCGAGATTATTCAAAAATCTCCAAAGTCGAACGAAGCCGCCGAAGCGCAAAAACGCCTCAACGCTTTGAAGGAAAAGATGGAAGCGTTGAAATAATAATCCGTTCATAGTCCACACTTCAGCGTGGACTATGAACGACTTTATTTTTCATTTAACAAAAGCGTCGCTAATTTATTCGCCTGAGCGCGGATTTCCGGCATTGCGGTTGATTCCCACAAAACGCCTTTGAGCGCGGTTCCGGCGGTGAAAATCGCGTCGGAGGTTTTCCCGTTCGCATCAATCGTTCTGCCGTCGGGCGCAGCATCGAGACCCATTTTCAACGAATCGAGATTGAGTAAATTTTTAGCGAGCAGATTTTTAACGAGCGTTGATTCGACGCGGCTGAAATTACTTTCCGAACCGATGCAGTTGATAATCGCGTCAGCCGTGAAAGTATTTTCCGCGCCGTTTGCCGCAAAGGTTACGGTAAATTTTCCGTCCGCGAATTCGATTTTACGCAAACGCCCGCTGCCGATTTCGAGCTGTTTCGCTGTCTGCATTTCGTCCAGAATGGCGGCGGTCGCGGGCGGCAGGCGATGACGGGCGACGTTCCAGTAACGGCTCAGATGCTGCATAAAATAACGCTTCTCGGCGACGGGCAAGTTTAACCAAATCTCCTGCGTCTGCGGGCGCAAACTGTCAATCACAGCGCGCCAATCGCTGCCGTCCGCTTCGGCTTTCTCAACGTGGCGGCGGACGATTTGCAGCAAATCAGTGATGCGCGTTTTTCCCTTCAATTCGTCGGCGAACGAATCATAGACGAAACCGAGTTTATGGACGGCGGGCAATAAACCGCGAGTCGAAAAGCCGTGTATTTTTCCCTTGTGCCGGCGATGATGAAAACTCATCACGACATCGGCGAACGTCAAACCGGTGCCGATAATTAAAACGTCGTCGGTTTCGGAAACTTTATCGAAAATATCCGTCGCCCAGGGGTTTTGGAAATATTTTTCCGATTCGACGAACCTTTGACTTTCGGCTTTCGGATGCGGCGGCAAAAAATTGCCGAACGCCAGCACGACTTTATCCGATTCGATAGTTTCACCGGAACTTATAACGACTTCGGATTTGTCGTCTCTAATTTCAATGTCAACGGCTTCATCGTCAATCAGATTAACGGCGACATTGGATTTTTTATTCGCTGAAACTTCGGCGAAAAGCTCGCGCAGATATTCGCCGTAAAGCCTTCGCGGAACAAAATCGGACGGCGCGAAATCGTGATTTTTCGCGGTCAGCCAGTGGTAAAAATGTTCGATGTCGTCGGGAAACGCGCCCATTTTCGCTGCCGGGACATTCAGCAAGTGAAAATCTTCGGTCGCCGAATAAGCCACGCCGCGCCCGAATCGTTTGCCTCTTTCAATCAAATTTATTTCGAGCGGTTCGTCGTTCGCGTTTTTGATTAAATTAACTGCTAAAAGCGTTCCGGTCGCGCCGCCGCCGATGATCGTAATTTTTTTCGTCATTTGAAAATTGATTTTGCCGCAAATCGCAAAATAATGAAAGATTACGGCGTAAATTCGCCGATTTGCGAAAGGTCTCTGGCGTTTGCGTCGGCGAGGTCATTTCTGACCAGCAAAAATAAATCAACGCCCGGACGCAAAGGATATTTTCCGACGACTTTGTAGTGCGCCCCGTATTTCTCCTTTAACTGCGCCGTTTGCGCGTCCGAACCGACGAGCATCTCCGCCGTTGTCGCGTCAATCAGTCTGCCGTGAAAAATCGCCTTCGGATATTCGCGCACATACCAGGGCATTGACCAGTAATCGGGCGAGACGACTTCGATGGCAACGTCGTCTTTGCTTTTGCCGCTTTTGGCGGCGTAACGCTCGATTTCCTTGATCATATCGAGAAATCCGCGCCGCGTATGAGCGTAAACATACGGCATCGAATCGTCGTCGTATTTCTGAAAATTCAAGTCGTAAGTTTGATAACCCAAAATGCCGACGGACAAAACCGTCAAAACAACGCCGAGCAGTTTCATCGCCGCGTCGCGTGAACTGATAAGTTCGTTGATGCCGTAACCCGCAATCAAACACATCGGCAAAATAAAACTCAACGCCAGCCAAGGCGTTTTATACGGAATTATCGTATAAGCGGCGAGCATTCCGAACGCCCAGAAACCCGTAAAAATGGCGAAGCGGTGGCGGGCTTTGACCAGCGCGATGAGAAAACCGATTGACGACAAAATCAAAATCGGCGATTCGATTTTCAGCATCCATTTGAGATAGGCGTAGTTCCCGTTTTGCGTGTGATCTTTGCTGCCGGTTTTCGTCCAGATGGCGTAAGCCTCGAACGCTTTGCCGATGCCTTCGGGATAAGTGAAAAACGACGAGAAAAACAAAATGCCGACGTAGGCGAAAACGCAGACGCAGGCGACGACGATCAGCATAATATCGCTCGAATCGCCCAACCTTTCGCGGAAAACACTCCACGTTAATTCGACCGGCTCAATTTCGTTCGCTGACGGTTCGCCGATCATCGCGCGGTGAATTTTACGCCACAGCCAAACCGAAACGACCGCCATCAACAACGTGCCGATGGTGATAAAAGCCGTTTCCTTCGTCGCAAAAAGCAGCACGGCGGAAGCCGTCGCCAACAATAAATAAATCGGCGCGCCGTCGTTCCACGCCAGAATCATTCGCATTATCAAAAACACCAAAACCGCTTCGACGGCGAACAAACCGAGCCGCAAAATCCAAATTACAGATTCGTTATCTTTAGCGATCATCGTCGCCAAATTCAAAGCCGTCGGCAGGAAACAAACGAGCAAAAGCAGAGTCATCGTCGTAGTCGCCCAAACGCCCGCCTTGCGTTTTTCGATGAAATACAAAACGCCGACGACAATGCCGAAACTGAAAAAGACGAACAGAATTTCGTGAATAAAATAGCGCGAAATATAAACCATTCCGGGCGACAGTGCGATAAATAATCCCGCCGCGAGACTGCCGATTTTGCCGAGATAATCTTTTAGAAAAAACGTCAGGACGACCGTCAGCACGCCGAAAATCGCCACGCTGCCGCGAATGCTGATCGTGTTCAAGCCGAACATCTTTGAAGCGGCGAGCGCGAAATAATAAAGATCGGGACCGTGATAATTTGCCGGGTCGTATTTATAAACGCCTTCCTTGAATAAAGTCGTCAGGAAAAACGAATTAACGCCTTCGTCGTGGTGCAGCGGTTTGAGTTCCAACTGCCAGAATCGCCAGAACACGGCGACGGCGGTAACGATGCCGCAGCCGATCAGCCAGTTAAAATCGCTGATCGGCGATTGGCGTTCTTCCGGCTGACGGTCTTCAATAATTATTTCTTCTTTCTTAGCCTTTTTCATTGCCATTTATTTAACTTTCTTTTAGAAGTTACGGAGTTGAAACAAATAATTCGGAATTAGGTGATAAGTGAAAAGGGATGAGTTTGATTAGTTATTACCTATTACCTATCACCTATCACCTATCACCTATTCCAAATCAAAATTTAATTTTTAACCATCGCAATTTCTAATCAATTCACCACTTTATAAACTCGATGCTGCCCAACTTCCGCGATGACGGGAAAGCGGCTGAAAAACGCATCGTTGACACTGACGTTGCCTCTTTCTTCCGGGCTGACGATGACGTATTCGACGTTGTATTTTTTCAAAAGCAGTTCCGCCGTTGCATCGCCTGCGTAAATTCGTTTGACATCGGCTTCGCGCTCGTAATAATCAATTCCGTAAGACGAAAGATGCCCGCTGTAACGCATCAGCGAACGCCTGCCAGACAAGACGACTGCCGAATTGTAAGTCGGCGCGTTCAAAAACAAAGCCTTCGGCGCGGTTTTGTTTTTGATCTGCTCGGCAATCGCTACCGAATCTTTGCTGAAGACGTTGTAATTAGTTTGGTTCGTAATCGTCCGCCAAACATCCAACGCGCCGGAAAAAGTTAAAACGATCAAACAAACCGCCGCGACGGTTTTTAAGATTTTATCTTTATTCCAAAGTTCCGCCAAAAACAGCGCGACAAACGGAACGGAACCGACAAACCAGTAGATCAAAACCTTGATATTGTCCCATTCCCAGGGCGCGAGTTTGAAAAGATTGGCGACGAGAAAGCAGAACAGAAACGGGAGATAGAAAAGTAAATGGTGAACGGTAAATGGTGAGTGGTGAATGCTTTTTTCCGATTTGCTTACATCTTCGCTTTCTGCGTTTTCAGCGAGTTGATTTTGACGCTCGACGTGGTTGGCGATCATCCATAAACCGAAAATTAAAAGCGGAATAAATGCGCCGGTGTTTTTTGTCCAAAACCAGAAAAAATTCAAATCGCGTTTGTCCCAGCCGAAATTCCACGCGACGAATTCCGTCAAACGAGTCGCGCTGCCCGTCATTACCCAGATCAATTCCGGCACGGCGACGACCGCCACGCCGATTCCGAAAGTCATCCACTCGCGCCAGCGGTCGAGCCGGAACACGAACAAAAACGCCGTTACGACAAACAGCACCGCCAAACTGTGAACGTGAATCAACGGCAGTGTTCCCGCCAGCAAACCGAGAGCGAAATGCTGAATGCTGAGTGCCGAGTGCTGAGTTTCTGAATTCTGATGACTGATAACTGTTGACTGTTGACTGTCAAAAGTTTCCCAGAGTTTCTGCAAAACGATGATCGTCAGCGGCATTCCGAGCAGCAGACTGCGCTGCGTCATAAACAGCGTTACGAGCGAATTTCCCCAGCGAAAATTATCGCTGATCGTATAATCGGTCGGCATTTTCCATAAGAATTCCGTCAAAGACTGTGCGCCCTGCCAGTAGTCTTTGAGAAACCAGACGAAGCCGAGTCCGCCGCAGAAAAATAACAGAACCGGTGCGATTTTTCCCGCCAGACGATTGCCCGTCAGTTTGAAGGTAAATCTTTCCAAGATGACGAGTAAGGAAAACGCCAGCGCGATGTTTTGAATCAACATCGCCTCGCGCACTTTCGCGCCGAACGCGACTAATGCCGCCGTTATCAAATCCGCCATAAACGGATAGGAAAATTTGGCGAAGGCGTAAGACGGATTTTCCGGCGGAAAATTATTTCCTTCGGTGAACGAGAAAATCGCGCCGAGATGAAACGGCAAATCGCCTAAATTTTGCGAACCGCCGGTGAAAATGCCCTGTGCCGTTTCGATCATCGTGCGGTCGAAAAACAGCCAGAACAGCACGACAAAAAGCGCGTAATAAACGAATCGCAAAGCCTTTTTGAAATTCGCGCCTTCGAGTTTGCCCTTCGCTTTTTGCCAGTCTTTTTGAAAAGCGCGGCGATTCGTCTCTTGTGAAAATACTGCTAGCGGCGCGAGCGTTATCAAAAAAGACAATGCGATTATCGCCGCGCTGAAACCGAAAAAACACGCGAGCGTAAAACAAATCAAACCGAAAACCGCCGAACCCGCGACGCTGCCCGCCGCGACGCGCCACAAAAAAGTTTCGTCGTCCGAAAAAAGATACGTCAAACCGAAACCGCCGCCGGTGATGAGCAAAATCAAAACTATTGAAACCAACATAATTTTTCGGTCGGACGTTTAATCGAAAATATATTTTTAGATTTTGTTTGTGTTGACAAGATATAAATTACACGAATTTTCCGCGCAGACAAAATTTTGAAAAAAGCTATTTCGATAAGTTATACTTAATCCGACAACTATCAAATCTTTAAATACATCGAGGTTCAAATGAAAAGAATAATTTTCCCAACGTCGTTCTTTATTTTGTCAATCTGTTTTTCAATCTTTAGCGTAAAAGCGCAGGTTCTCAGACCTGAAACACAAAAAACCGAGCAAAATGTTTTCAGAAAACTGGAAATCGTCGCAACCTTTCCGCGTCCGCTGCAAATTATACGGCGAACGCGCAGTTCAAACGTCAAGGACATTCAGGTTTTCAACGAGAAATCGGGAATCGCTCACACGAGCGATTCGATTTTCAGAACTGACGACAACGGCGCGGCGTGGCGCGAAATCACGCCGCCGAAAAATTTGAACCAAGCGATCAGCGCGGTTTTATTTTCAGACGAAAACAACGGCTGGACGATTTTAGCCGACCGTCTCAATGTGCGGCTCGAATTGGCTGTAACTGCTGACGGCGGCAATTCGTGGACGAAAAATCCGATTGCTTTAAGAAACGACGATTCAGCGGAAGCGGATTTGGAGAACGCTTTGCTCGGAGTTTATGAAAACGGCGATTTAATTTTATTTCTTCGCACACCGACCAGTTCAAACTTCGTCGGACAAATTATTTACGAATCGGCTGACGGCGGGCAAAACTGGAATTTTTCACAGCGCACGGCGGAAATTCGGCGCGACGATCAAACGCCCGCCGGAAAAACTTCGGGAAACTGGATTTTGAAAACCGAAGGCGTTTGCGAAGGCGCAAAAATCGGCTGTGTTCAGGAATCGAAGATTTTCATCGGAACGAACGAAATCACGCCGCCGACAATTAAAGAACTTGCCCGCGTCGAAAAAGAAAAAGCTAAAACGGAATCGCAAAATCATCAAATATTTTCCCGTGCGCCGAACGGTTCGACGCGCATCAGTTTGAATCGCGGTTTCGACAAATGCACCGCCGCGCCGGTTTCTCAAATGCAGACGTGGTGGGATAATTCGCCGTTTTACGATTCCAATATTTATATTTCCGGCAGAAATCGCGGCTGTTCGCAGGCGTTGTTGACGGCGGATTGGGTTAATCAGGTTTCGGCGATGGGTTGGGGATTGATTCCGACGATTGTCGGTTATCAGGCTCCGTGTTCGGTCAGTACAAGTTCTTCCAAACACAGTTCCGATCCGGCGGTCGCCGAAACACAGGGACGTGGCGAAGCCGATATTGCCATCAACGACGCGAACAATCTCGGACTGACGCAAGGCACGGTGCTTTATTACGATATGGAACGCTACGACGAAACGGTTTCGACACCCGGCTGTCGCCTGGCTGTCAATGCGTTTCTCAAAGGCTGGACGGATCGCCTTCACGAACAAGGTTATATTTCCGGCACTTATGGTTCGCCGTTCAATGCTCAAGCCGATTGGATAAATATCCCGCAGACGAGCCAGATGGACGCGGTTTGGCTGGCGCGTTGGAATAATGTGATGTCGGTTTATGGCGTTGCGCCTTTGCCCGATAATTATTGGACGAATCATCAAAGAATTCACCAATGGCTCGGACCGCGCAATGAAACGTGGGGCGGCGTTACATTTAATATTGATAACAACATCTCCGACGCGCCGGTCGCAGGTTTGGCGATTGCGAGAAATAAAACGGCAGATTTTGACGGCGACGGCAAAACCGACATCTCGGTTTTCCGGGCGGAAACGAACAGTTGGTACATTTTGAAAAGTTCGAGTCAAAGTTTCAGCGCGATTTATTTTGGCGGCGGAACGGACGTTCTCGCTCCCGGCGATTACGACGGCGACGGCAAAACCGACGCAGCGGTTTTCCGACCCGGCGACGGCAACTGGTACCTGCTGACCAAAGCCGGAGTCGTTACGGCAAAACCTTTCGGCGCGAGCGACGATGTTCCCGTTCCGGCTGATTTCAACGGCGACGGCAAAACTGATATTGCGGTCTTTCGCCCGTCAACGGGCAGTTGGTACATCGCCAACAGCGACAGCTTAAATACGATTGCCGGCGTGCAGTTTGGACAGGCGGGCGACAAACCCGTCCAAGCCGATTACGACGGCGACGGCAAAGCCGACATCGCCGTTTTTCGTCCTTCGACCGGCGGCTGGTATGTTTTGCGTTCGTCGGACGGAAACTTTTTCGGCGTAACTTTCGGCGCGTCCACCGACCAGCCCGCGCAGGGCGATTATGACGGCGACCGCAAAACCGATGTCGCGGTTTTCCGCAGTGGAATTTGGTATTTACTGCAATCAACCAGCGGATTTTCCGCTATCAGTTTCGGCGCGAGTAGCGACGTTCCAACAGTCGGCGATTACGACGGGGACGGCAAATCTGATGTCGCTGTTTATCGCCCGTCGAGCGGCTCCTGGTACATTCTGCAAAGTCAAAACGGCTTTACGGGAACGGCGTTCGGCAATGCGACCGACCAGCCGGTTCCGAATGCGTATCTCCCGCGATAGGTTACGTTTCTTTTGATCCTTTCCAAAGCCTTTGAGTTTTTTGCGTTCGATGTTTTTGAAACGCAGAAGGCGCAAAGGCTTTTCAAATCTTCACTATTTTCCGGCTTTATGTAAAAATAAGTTTCGTTTTTACAAAACTATGCCTGAATTATTAACCGAAACCGAAGCCCGCATTATCGGCGCGTTGATCGAAAAAGAATTGACCACGCCCGAATATTATCCGCTGACCTTAAATGCGTTGATCGCCGCCTGTAATCAGAAAACCAACCGCGAGCCGGTCGTTAATTACAACGAGCAGATCGTTCAAAAATCCCTCGACGATTTGCGCGAAAAAAATCTGGCGTATGTTTTTTACGGCAGCACTTCGCGTGTGCCGAAATACAAACATATTCTCGATAAAGTTCTCGAACTCGAACGCTCCGAAATCTCCATCGTGTGCGTTCTGCTGCTTCGCGGAGCGCAGACTTTGGGCGAACTGCGCGGGCGCACCGACCGGCTTTATGATTTTTCCTCGCTCGGTGAAGTGCAGGAAACGCTCGACAATCTGACGCGGCGCGAAGAACCGCTCGTCATCAAATTGGAGCGTCAACCCGGACAAAAGGAAGTTCGCTACGCACATCTTTTGTCGGGCGAAGTCGTCAATTACTCGCCGCCGGAAAAATCGTTTACGCGCAGCAATCCGGCGGATAACGAGCGCATCGAAAAACTCGAACAGACAATCGCCGAAATGCAAAATGAAATAAACGAACTGCGACAGACTTTTGAAGATTTCAGAAAACAGTTTGAATAAAAAAGGCTGAAAGAATTTTCTTTCAGCCTTTTTTTACAAATCGTAAATTTCGCGTTTCCAATTAAATTAACATTCCAAAGTTAAGCATTCCAAAATCCAGCAGACGAACAATTTCGACGCGAAATTTACGATCCGATTTCAATTATCTGTTCCAAACGCCGATGCGTTTCTGCACGAGCTTTTCGACTTCGAGCGGCACGTTTTCCGATTTTGCCTGCCGGATAAAAGCCGCGTCAATTTTGAAGATTTGCAACTTTACGAGGTCTTCGATGTCGAGATCGGTCAAGCCTTCATTGCGGACTTCGGCGATGAATTCGGGCGTAACTTTGAAAATTCGCAGCTTCGTCAAACTTTCCATATCCTGTTTTTCAAAGCCCATTTCGCGCACCTGCCGGACGTAATCGGCATCAATTTTAAAAATTCTGGCTTTAACCAAATCTTCCATCGTCAGATTCGGAAAGCCGGTCGCTTTCATTTCCGCCATAAATTTTCCGTCAATTTTGAAAATCGCGGCTTTAAAGAGGTCTTCGACATCAAGATTTTCAAAGTTCGCCGCCCGCAAATCGTCCGCTAAAGCGGTCGTTACGTTCAGCGTCGCGGCGGCGAAAAGACGGTCTTCCAACTCATTTTTCCTGTCGTGTTTGGAAGGCTTTTCAAAATCGAAGCCGCGTGATTTCATCGCCGAAACGAAGTTCGGATTCGATGTAAAACGAAAAGTTCCCGCGCCTTTGCCGTTATCAAATCTGCCGTCGCATTCAATCGTTCCGGCTTCACGAACCAAACTGAATTTAACCGCGCCCGTGCTGCGCGCCTGCTCGCGGCTCAAACCCTGTAAGTCGGCAAAATCGAAACTCTGCTCCATTTGATTGCGACCGCTTTTTTCGGTGCGGCGTTCAAATGAGAGATGAATTTTGTCGTTTTTTTCGGAATCTAAATTAGCCTTCCAATCTCCTGAAATTTGCGTCTGCGCGACGATGACATAATTTCCGACGACGATCACGATTAAAGCGAAAGCAAAGCGAAATAAAATTTGAATGTTTTTCGACATAGAAAATAAAACTCCTGAAATTAAAATTTTTTGGTAATCCAAAAGAAAAACACCGTGCAGCGGTGTTTTATGACAAATTTAATTTTATTTTCGATTTACCTTTATTCGGTCGAAATCACTTCTTCATTATTCAGCGCGGCGTGAAGCGTGTGCCAACTCAGAGACGCGCATTTGACCCGCGCCGGAAATTCCAGCACGCCCGCGAAAATTTTGAGTTTCCCCAAAGAATTTTCGTCGTTCTCGATGTCGAGTTCGCCCGTTACCATCCGGTGAAACTCGTCGAACAAAACTTCGGCTTCCGCCAGCGTTTTGCCTTTAATAATCTGCGTCATCATCGAAGCCGACGCTTTGGAAATCGCGCACCCCGAACCCTTGAAGGCAACATCTTTCACGCGGTCGTCTTCCATCGCCACATAAACCCGCAACGCATCGCCGCACAAAGGATTATTGCCGTCCGCCGTCTTGTCCGCGTTTTCGATCTCGCGGAAATTTCGCGGATTTTTATTGTGGTCTAAAATTACTTCCTGATATAAATCGTTTAATTCGGACATATTTGTTTGACGCTTTTTTCCGTTTTCGCGTTAGCCGAAAAGAAAACAGGTCGAAAGCGCGTAACTTTCAACCTGTCGTTATAAAATCCAAAGTATTTGCAGCCTGAGAAAATTTCAATTTAATAAAATGCCGAAGAACGGAGTCGAACCGTTATGGTTTTGAAACCGTTAGATTTTTACGCGGCGAATTTGCCGCACGTTGTTAAGAATTAGTACCATCAAAAGTATGGTGAATTGGAACAAGAGAAAATATACGGAAGAGGAATTTACTCAAGTGTGGCTAAATAGCAGGACAGTTGGCGAAGTCGCCCGAAAATTAAAATGTAATCACAGCGGAGGCGGTTATCTTGTCTTAAAAAGAGCCGCGCAACAGCTAAATTTGCCCGTTGACCATCTGATCAAATACGGTTTGAATGCCGGACCCGGTTATAACCACATTAAATTCATTCCTCTTTCGGAGATTCTTATTAAAAATTCTACTTACACCAATATCGCCCGGTTAAAAATACGATTGTTGCGCGAAGGCATCTTGAAAGCTGAATGCTATGCCGAAGACTGCGGTTTGACCTGTTGGAAAGGAAAAACAATCTCCTTGCAATTAGATCATATCAACGGCAACAAACTTGATCATAGGATGGAAAATATCAGGCTTTTATGTCCCAACTGTCATTCTCAGACAGAAACCTTCGCGGGAAAAAATAAAAGAAATTAAATACCAGAGGAGGGACTTGAACCCACACGCCCTTGCGGGCAACGGATTTTGAGTCCGCCGCGTCTGCCATTCCGCCACTCTGGCATAAACTGACAAATATCAAATGCGCTTTATCGAATAAAGAACTAAGTCCGTTTTTTGATTCGATGCCTATACCAATTTCGCCACTATCGGCGCGAAGTATTTATGATAGATTTTTAGCCGTTGCCCGTCAAGTAATAACTGAAATCATCAAAATTTATCTTTCAGCTTGTCGTAAGTCGTTCGCAAATCTTCGGGAATCGTGCGCGTTTCGCCGACGGTCGTCATAAAATTCGCGTCGCCGATCCAGCGCGGCAAAATGTGCTGGTGAAAATGTTCCGCTACGCCCGCGCCTGCGGCTCTGCCCTGATTGATGCCGATGTTAAAGCCGTGCGGCTGATAAACTTCGCGCAGAACGGTCTGGCAATGTTTGGTTAAATCAGTCATCTCGTCAGTCGTTTTTTTGTCTGCGCGGTCTAAATCGGCGAGATGCTCGAACGGCACGACCATCAGATGCCCGGAAATATACGGGTAGATATTGAGAATGACGAAATTAAAATCGGCGCGGTGCAGAATGTAATTTTCCGCGTCGCTCGCCGAATTTTTCAGGATGCCGCAAAAAACGCAACCGCCGTTGTCGGCGGTTGAATCTTTTTCGCTGGATTTAATATAGGCGTATCGCCACGGATTCCAAAGAATATCCACTGTTATTTATTAATAAGTTCCTTCAATTCCTTTCCGGGTTTGAAATAAGCGACTCGTTTGGCGGGAATGTTGACCGCCGCGCCGGTTTTCGGATTGCGACCTTTGCGGGCATCGCGTTCGCGGACACGAAAACTGCCGAATCCGCGAAGTTCGATTTTCTCGCCTTTATTCAGCGTTCCGACGATGCTGTCGAAAATTATTTCGACTAGCTGTTCGGCATCTTTTTTGGTCATCTCCGCTTCGTGCGCGACTTTTTCCACTAAATCCGCTTTCGTCATTTATTTTCCTCACTCCCAGATTTTGACTTTTACTTCAAAAAAATTAACCGTTAGCAGTTTTTTCTTCCGAATCCTTTGCTTCGTCCTCAGCCGCCGATTCTTTTACATCACCGGTTTCCAGATTTATCGCGTCGGAATTCGACGTTTGATTTTCGGGAGCGTCTCCGAGTTCCAGCAAATCGTCGTCGCTGTCATTTCGAGCGGCGACCGGTTCCTCTTCAGTTTTATCTTCGACCACCGAAGTCGTCTCTTCCGTCTGCTCGACGGTTTCGCTGACCGAAGGTTCGGGAGTTGTTTCGGCTTCGGTTTCCTCGACCGAAGGAACCGGGTCGGGTTCAGTTGCAGATTCTTCAACCGGCGCAATATCTTCAGTCGGAGTTGAATCTTCTTCAACTGTCGGAACATCGGTCGAGACGACTTCTTCGCTTACCGATTCTTCATTAGCCGGTTCGACTTCTTCGTTCACCGATTCTTCATCAACCGGTTCTTCTGCTGACGGCTGACTTTCCATTTCTTCTGCTGACGGCTGACTTTCCATTTCTTCCGTCGCCGCTTCGCTTTCCGAAGTTTCGGCTTCGACGGGAGCGGTCTGCGCCGCTTCCGTTTCCGCGTTCTGAGCTGCTTCCGCCGCTTTTGCCGCTTCTAATTCTTCCTGTTCGGCGCGTTCTTTGGCTTGCAGAGCTTTGCGTTCTTTTTTCGACATACGCGGTTCGTCCGGTCTGGCTTCATCTTCGCCGCCGCGTTTCAGATTCATCAATTCGCCAAGGCTCGCCATTCCGCCTTTGGCTTCGGTCGAATAGCTTTTCGTATCAATGACCGGCTCATCTTCCTTGCCGACGGCGCGGTGCGATAAACCGATTTTCTGCACATCTTGTTCGATACGCAGAATCTTGAAATCCATTTCCTGACCGATTGCGCCGATGTCTTCGGGGCGTTCGATGCGTTCGTCGGAAAGTTCGGAAATATGGCACAAGCCTTCGAGTTCGTTGCCCAATTCGACGAATACGCCGAAGCCGGTAAAGCGCGAAATCTTACCGCGCACGACATCGCCGGGTTTGTGGCTGGCGACGAATGCGTCCCACGCGCTCGGTGTCAATTCCTTGATCGAAAGAGCCATTCGGCGATTTTGCGTGTCAATATTTTTAATGACCGCTTCGACTTCCTGATCGCGCTTCAAAACGTCTTTGGCGTGTTTCAGTTTTTTGGAATGCGTAATATCCGAAACGTGAACCAAACCGTCAATGCCGTCTTCAATTTCGATAAACGCGCCGAAATCGGTCAAGTTGCGAACCTTGCCGTGAACCGTCTGCCCGACGTGATAGCGTTCGTGAACCGTCTGCCACGGGTTCGTCATCAACTGTTTCATTCCGAGGCTGATGCGGCGGTCAACCGTGTCAACCCCCAAAACTTGCACTTCGACTTCATCGCCCGGACGAACCAATTTTTTCGGACTCGCCGAGCGTTTCGACCAACTCATTTCCGAAACGTGAACCAAGCCTTCAACGCCGGGTTCGAGTTCGATGAACGCGCCGTAATCGGTAACGCTCGAAACACGACCTTTGATTTTGGCGTTGATCGGATAAAGTTCGATGACGGTTGACCACGGATCGGCAAGCAGTTGTTTGTAACCGAGCGCGACTTTTTCTTTTTCGCGGTCGAGCTTCAAAACTTTGACCTGCACCGTGTCGTTGACTTTGAAAAGATCGCCGGGATTTTGCAGTCTGCCCCACGACATATCGGTAACGTGCAGAAGTCCGTCAATGCCGCCGATGTCGAGAAACGCTCCGTATTCAGTCAGATTCTTGACCGTTCCTTCGATAACGTAACCTTCCTGGATATTGCTCAGAGTTTCGCTTTTCTGTTCGTTGACGACTTTATCGGTCAGAACTTTGCGCGACAGAACGATGTTGTTGCGCTTGCGGCTGAACTTGATGATCTGCGCTTCGATGTCCTGTCCGACGAACGAATTCAGATTGCGAATCGGGCGTGAATCAACCAGCGATCCGGGCAGAAAAGCCTCAACGCCGTCGAGGTCAACGCGCAGACCGCCTTTGGTAACTTCCAAAACTTTTCCGATAATCGGCGTTTCTTCGTTATACGCTTTTTCGATCACCGCCCACGACTTGCGGCTGACCGCATCGGCACGCGACAGCATCGGCGGCGCATCGCCCGAAGTGATGCTTTTGATGATGGCTTCGACCGCATCGCCTTTTTCGACCGTTACTTCGCCGGTCGGCGACGTGAAATCCTCAATCGGCGCGATGCCTTCGGATTTGTAGCCGAAATCAATCAAAACTCCGCGCTCGGAAATTCCGACCACCGTTCCTTCGACCAGATCGCCGCTGTGAAAAATCGTCTGCTCCTGCTCGAACTTTTCGAGAATCGAGCCGAAATCTTCTTCCTGCGAAGCTGCCGGTTCATTCACCGGCGTTTCGCCGACGGTCGTTGGTTCGCCAGTCGCCGCTGCGACCGAATCGTTCGTGTTTGTTTGTTCTGAAACGGTTGATTCGTTTTGTGTCGTTTCTTCCGTTTCGTTGTTAACCTCGTTTGCCATTATAAGTTTGTATTAATATCCTTTATTAAAAGTAGCTGCTCAAAATCTTGCGCGTCCGCAATTTATTCGATCAACAGGTTTTGTAAATAAGATTTGACGGGCAAATCTCATCCGCAACCATAAACTGCAAAGGCTGAAAAAGAAGTGTCATCGGCTGCTGATTTTGTGAGAAACAGACTGGAAAAAAGAGATAAGGCATTGATTTTTGCTTCACTTCCGCACATTGCACGTTCGACCGGATAAGACTAAAATTTACACGCCGAAGTGCTTAAATGTCAAGACAATAAAGGCAAAAGTAAAAAAGCAAAAGGCAAAAGTGAAGAAATAAATCTCCCACTTTTGCCTTTTGCCTTTTTACTTTTGCCTTGCGACCGCCTACATTCTCGAAAAAATTTCCGTTACTTTTCCGACACCGCTCGTGCGTTCCATTTCCTCTTTCGCCTGCTGCGTCGTGTTTTGAATTCCGGCGAGGCGCAGACGAAATTCATCAGGATTAGTCGAGCCGCGCAGGGCTTCTTCGAGCGTGATTAGTTCCGATTGATAAAGATAAAACAGTGATTGGTCGAACGTCTGCATCCCGTATTGCGAAGTTCCGGCGGCGATGGCATCGCGGATTTGCCCGGTTTTTTCTTCGTGCAAAATGTAGTCTCGAATTAAAGGCGTGGAAATCAAAACCTCGACCGCCGGAACGCGGCTTGTGCCTCTGGCTGATTTCATCAAACGCTGTGAAACGACGGCTTTGAGAAGTCCGGCGAGTTGAATGCGGATTGATTTTTGCTGATACGGCGGAAACGCCGTGATGATGCGCGTTAAGGTTTCCGAAGCGTCCAATGTGTGCAAAGTTGAGAAAACCAGATGTCCTGTTTCAGCCGCCAAAAGCGCGGTTTCAATCGTTTCCAGATCGCGCATTTCGCCGACCAGAATTACGTCCGGGTCTTGACGCAGCGAACCGCGCAGGGCTTCGGCGAACGAGCGCGTATCAACGTCAACTTCGCGCTGTGTGATAAAAGATTTTTTGTCTTTATGCAGAAACTCAATCGGGTCTTCGATAGTTACGATATGCGAATTGCGCGTTTGGTTAATCGAATCAATCGTCGCCGCGAGCGTCGTTGACTTTCCCGATCCGGTCGTTCCCGTAACCAAAACCAACCCGCGATTTTCTTCGGCGATTTTATTCAAAACCGGCGGCAGACCGAGTTCGGCGAAATTGCGGACGTAATCGGAGATGACACGGGCGACGATGCCGATGGAGTTTCGCTGCTGAAAAATGTTGACGCGAAATCTGCCCAAACCCGTTACGCCGTAGCCGATGTCAACTTCGTAAGCGTCTTTGAAGTGAAGTTTCTGACGATTGGACATCATCGAAAAAGCCATTTCGAGCGTTTCGTCCTGCGTCAAACGGGTAACGCCCGAAACGGGACGCAGTTCGCCGTTGACGCGAATGACGGGATAGGAACCGGCGCGTAAATGTAAATCCGACGCGCCGAAGCTCATCGCCATACGCAGTAAATCATCAATTCTACTCGGCATAAAAATTTTAGAAGTTAAACGGTTTGAAAGGAAAGATTGAATGTCGGATTTTTGGAAAACGGCAAACCGCTCTGTTTCGATTTTAGCTTTTACCGTGTGAGCGCGTCAACAATTTTTTTTGGAGCTATTAGACACGCTTCGTTCGGCATCGTAGAATCGAAGTTTTATATTGGAGTTAGCAAAATGAATAAAGCAGGCAGAATCATTTCCATCAACCCGCCTCGCGCCATTCCGGGCGGTGAAATTATTATCAACTGCGAAAATTTTCAAATCGGCGACGCTGGCGAATACGGTTGTTATTTCGACGGCAAAGCGGCGCGGATCGTCGGCGCATCGGCAAGCCGAGTGCTGGCGATTGTGCCGGAAAATTTCGATACGGCGGAAGTCGAAGTTTATCTGGAAAGCCGAGGCGACCGCAGCGAAACGAAGACGATTGTCGTCGGCGAAAAATTGACCGACGGCTTGCACATCGTCGCAAATCCGGCGGTTGACCCGAAGGACGATTCGCTGATCTTGACTCGTTCCGGTTCGCGCGGGCAGCAGCTTCCCGTGACGCTTTTGCGGCTTGATGCGGGCGGATTCTTAAATGAAATGTCCGCCGAAGTTTTAAATCCGACGGGTGTTGCCTTTGACCAGGCGGGCGAGCTTTTCGTCACGGCGCGGGCGGACGGCGAAGTCGTGCGCGTCGGTCGTGATGAAGAAGTTACGCCTTACGCTTCGGACTTGGGAATCGCCACCGGCATCGCGTTCGATAAAAACAATCAGATGTTCGTCGGCGACCGCAGCGGCACGATTTACCGCGTTCCGAACTTCGGCAATCCCGAATCATTCGCCGTTCTCGAACCTTCGGTTTCCGCATATCATCTGGCGTTCGGCACGGACGATAAACTTTATGTAACCGCGCCCGGACTGGCGAGTTTCGACGCGATTTACCGCGTTGACAAAGCCGGTTTCGACGAAGTTTTCTATCGCGGTTTGGGCAGACCGCAAGGCATCGCCTTCGACCGCAACGGCAATCTCTACGCCGCCGCGTGTCTGCACGGCAGACATGGCATCGTCAAAATCTCCGCCGACCGCGAAGCCGAACTTTTCGTCGCCGGAATGAATATAGTCGGGTTGTGCTTCACCAGAAAAGGCAACCTGATCGCCGCCACGAGCGATGCGGTTTATAGTTTGCCGGTCGGGATTCGAGGCGTTTTGTTAAATTAAAAATTATCGGTTTTAGTTCGCATAGCGAACGACAGAATAAAGCTACAGGCGTGAGCCTGTAGAACCTGCCCAACCAAGAAATTAAAGCTGTCGGAGACAGCGACAGAGTTTTCGCCGCGTTCGTTTCTGTCGCCCGTAAACGGGCTTGACGGTACTTCTTGGCTGACTACAGGCTTACGCCTGTAGCTTTATTCTGTCGCCGTCTTTGACGGCTGAAAGCGTGTTGAAGCAAAACCTAATTTGAAATCGCATTAAACAACAGCGGAAACGTCGCCAACGATTGCCCGCGATACTGCGGGCGAAAGCCGAACAGAACGATTTTGCCTTTGCCGATGGTAAATTCGACGAGCGCGGCTTTGCCGGCGATTTTTTCTGCGCCGAGCGCGTAGCCGGATAATAAAATTTCGTTCGCGTTTTTCGGGTACGACGCGATGATGCGGAAATTTTTGGCGAGCGCGAGCGGGTCGGTTTTGATTTCAAACGCGGGTGAATCTTCAAACCACGCGATTGAATCTTTCGGCATTCCTTTGGCAATCGGGTTGGTCACATCGAGCGTCGTCCGCAGAATCGAGCCGGGAATATAAAAATCCTTGCGCGGCAAATTTTCGGTTACGTCGCGGACGGGCAAATCGAATTCCCGAATCGCAAATCTGGAAGCGCGATTCAAAAAGACCAAAGTTCCGCCCGCTTCGACAAATTTCCGCAAATTCGCCACGCCGTCTTTCCCAACGCCGCCTGTGTATTCGTCGGGCATCGTGCCTTTGGCGTAACCGTTCAAGATTTGATTCGGCGATTGGTCGGGGAAGATGATTGTTTTGGCTTCTGAAAGATTTCCCGTGCGAACTTCTTTATCTAAAACTCTTTTATAATTTTCCGTGCAGTCGTCTTGCTTGCTGTTGAGCCATTTGTATTCGTCAAAAGTCCAACGAGTCCAACCTTCATCCATTGACGAAACATAAGAGCGATAAATCCAGATCGGAGATGGTTTTATATTTTCACAACTGACTGAAACATCGTCATAGCCTTCTGGGTTAGGTTCTTTGGTCGTAAAAGATTCATAAACTTTATCTACTGAAACTCCAGTTAAAAGGGCTAACGAATGAGCAGTTACATCGTAGGGCGGAATCGGATTTCCTTTTGCGTCTCGTAAGTCAGGATATTTTTGCGGCTCAATCATTGCTGTTGCAAAATCGCCGTAAGGCTGATCTAAACGAATATAATACTGGTAAGGATATTCAATCTTTTTTGTTTTGCCGTTGATTGTTATTTGTCCGGCTTCTTGAACTTCAACGCCCGCTTTTTTCAAAGCCTCAGTCAAAATCCATTCGTATTTATTTTTGCGTTTATCAATTAAATAACCAAATAACTCGCCTTTCTTTCGCGGTCGAACAGCTTTTTTGCCAATCGCGTAAAATCTCGAAAGCCATTGTTCCCGATTGTTCGCCGCGTGTTTCAAAAGCGAAAAAGCGGCGGTTGTCATATAGTTGGTGATGTCGCGCAGATGCCATTCGCCGCCTTTCCAGACGGGCGCGAAGTTTGGCGCGTCTTGGCGGACATCGTAGCCTAAACCGTTTCGCAAATCTTCGTATTTGACGGTGATCGGCGTGGCTAATTTCGCCGAAGCGGTTTCGGATAAAATCCGTACGCCGCCGTGATAATGCGAATAGGCGCGCGCCGGTGTCCAAGCGTCGTAAGTCGAATCGGTCGTGATGCCCGCGAAACCTTTGCCGCGCAAATCTTTCGCAATGTAATTTCCGAGTTCGGTATAGCCCTCGACCAATTCCTTCGGTACGTTCGGTTCGACAGGCGGTAAATACGGCGGCACGAAAAGCCTCGCGCCGAACGCGCCTTGCTGGTGAATGTCGTGGACGATTTGCGGATGCCATTCGTTATGGATTTTATCAACCGTCAACTGCGTTTCGATTTGCGTGAACGCATACCAATCGCGGTTGTCGTCGTGTCCGACGTATTTGTGATAAAGCTCCGGCGGGTCAGTTCCTTCATACGGCGTTCCCAAAGTTTTGTCGTACCAATTTTTGATAATGTCCACGCCGTCGGGATTTAACGAAGGCACGAGCAGAATAATCGTTTCGTCCAAAATTTTAAGGGTTTCCGCGTCCGTCGCCGTCGCCAATTTATCGGCGATGAGCATTGACGATAAATAACTCCCGACTTCGTTCGAGTGAACGCCGCAGGTGATTAAAACGATTGTCTTGCCCTGTTTGATTAAATTCTGCGCGGTTTTATCATTCGATTTAAAAGTTCGCGGGTCGGCGAGTTTCGCGTTTATCTGTTTATATTTCTCAAGATTTTTCAGATTCGCGGGCGAAGAAATCGTCGCATAGACGAACGGCGCGTTCATCGTCGTTCTGCCGATTTCTTCAAATTTCACGCGGTCACTCGCCGCGTCGAGCTTTTGAAAGTAATCAATCGTCTGCGCCCAGCTCGCCAGTTTCCGATCATCACCGGGCGTGAAACCCAAAACGTCAACGGGCGCGGAAATTTTATTTTGCGCGGAAATAGGAATCAAAAAGAGCAGATGCAGAGCGAACAAGAAGAATCTGAATTTTTTCATTTAAATTTCTCCATCGGATTTAACCTGAGTATAGGTTATGTGAATCAAAACTAAAACGGCTTTGCGTCGGAGCGCGGATGGCTCGTCCGCCAACGCAGGCTTTGCGACGTTGCCGCATTTATCCACACGCCTCATCCGGCAAACACTGACAACTTCGCTCCGCTTGTTGGCGGACGAGCCGTCCGCGCTCCGACGCAAAGTAGCTTTAGTGTTGATTTATACGATCTATTTCTTTTCCGGGAAAATCCGTGAGCGCATTACATTTACGTTGCGTTTTTAACCGTCGCAAGGTAAATTAACGCAAGGTTTTAATCAAATCACTTTCCCGTTTCAAAATTTATTTTGGAGGCTTTTGTTTCGTTTATGACGAATAATCCTTTTCTGGCAAAATTTCGCCCGTATATTCCCGACAGCGTGGCGAATATGCGCGAACTTTCGATTTTTCCGCTGATTGTCGGCACTTTGCTCGGCGTGGTTTTCGGCGCGTCGTCGCTTTATCTGGTGTTGAAAGTCGGCTTGACGGTTTCGGCTTCGATTCCGGTCGCCGTTATTTCGATCACGCTGTTTCGTCTGCTGTCGAAAGCGGGACTGGTGCGCGACGCGACCATTCTCGAACACAACATCGTGCAGACTGCCGGTTCAGCCGGTGAATCAATCGCGTTCGGTTTGGGCGTAACGATGCCCGCGATTTTGATTCTCGGTTTCGATCTGGAAATTTCCCGCGTGATGCTCGTCGCCGTTCTGGGCGGACTGCTGGGAATTTTTATGATGATTCCGCTGCGCCGCGCTCTGATCCGCGATCAGCACGGCTATCTGAAATACCCGGAAGGAACGGCTTGCGCGGAAGTTTTGAAGGCGGGCGCAAGTGCCGAATCACGCGCCGCTTCGATTGAATCGGAAAAAGTCGGTGCGGACGACGCGGCGACGACCGGCGGCAAAGTCATCGCCGTCGGCTTCGGCATCGGGTTTTTGTTCAACTCGCTGATGCAGGTTTTTAAAGGCTGGAAGGAAGTTCCCGGCAAAGAATTCGACGCACCGTTTCGCGGAGGTTCGGTGTCTTTGGAAAATAATCCGGCACTGCTCGGAGTCGGTTACATCATTGGTCCGCGCATCGCCGGAATTATGTTTGCGGGCGGCGCGTTGTCGTATCTCGTGCTGATTCCGATGATTAAATACTTCGGTTCGGCTTTGCTCGCGCCGCTCGCGCCCGCCGCGACGAAACTCATTTCCGAGATGGCGGTGCAAGGGAAAGACAGCGTTCAAAGCACCTACGTTTTATACATCGGCGCGGGCGCGGTCGCCGCCGGCGGAATGATTTCACTGGCGCGGTCGCTGCCGACGATTTGGAACGGTTTGAAAGGCGGACTCGCCGATTTGCGCGGCGGAAGCAGTGTGAAAGATGAAGGCGCGCTGCCGCGCACCGACCGCGACCTTTCGCTGAAGTGGGTCGTCATCGGCATTCTGGCGTTGATTCTCGTCATCACCTTTGCGCCGTCTCTGAAGATGAACTTAATCGGCGCGATTTTGATTATCATTTTCGGCTTTTTATTCGTCACGGTTTCTTCGCGTCTGACCGGCGAAATCGGCTCGTCGTCAAACCCGATTTCGGGAATGACGGTCGCCACACTGCTTTTAACCTGTCTCGTCTTTTTGATTCTCGGCTGGACGGCTCCCGACCCATATTTTGTTACTGCCTTGAGCGTCGGCGGCATCGTCTGCATCGCGGCATCGAACGGCGGCACGACTTCGCAGGATTTGAAAACCGGCTTTTGGGTCGGCGGAACGCCCTGGAAACAGCAGATTGCGATTCTCGTCGGCGCGACCGTTTCGGCTTTGATTTTAGGTCCGATTCTGATTCAGTTGAACAATTCTTCGACCGTTTATCAGCGAGTCGAACCGACCGCGTTTGCCTCGGAGTTTCGCGTTCCCGAACAGCAGTTGCTTCGTGAAAACGGACAGCTGAAAGGCGAAAAAGTCAGCGAACCGGGTTTGAACGACCAGAATACATACCGCGTCTGGCACAACACGGACGCGAAAGCCGGGGAACAGGGACGTTATCTGGTTGATACGCAGGGCAAACCGGCTTACGTTGTTGATCCGGGCATTAACGGCACGGTGACGAAACGCGCCGACGGTTCGAGCGTGACGAAATACAACGCGCCGAAAGCGACTTTGATGAGCTATATCATCAAAGGAATTTTAAGCCAGGAATTGCCTTGGGGATTGGTTTTATTGGGCGTGATGATTGCGGTCGTGCTGGAACTTTCCGGCATTCCGTCGCTCGCCTTCGCCGTCGGCTTATATCTGCCGATTTCGGTTTCCGCGCCGATTTTCGTCGGCGGACTCGTGCGCTGGGCGGTTGATAAGGAATTGATTAAAAAACTTCGCCATCGTAATTTGACCGAAGAAGAAGTCATCGCCGAAACCGACAAAAGTCCGGGTGTTCTGCTCGCGTCGGGCTATATCGCGGGCGGCGCGTTAGCCGGAATTTTAGTCGCGGTGGCGGCGGAATTTTTAAGCACTACGGTAACTGGTTTTGAAAAATGGTCGGAGGAACATAACCCGTTTTTCGCGGGCAACAATTCCGATTGGCTCGGAATGATTCCGTTCTGGATTCTGGCGTTGATTCTTTATTACGTCGGGCGTGAATTGCTTTTGACCGGGAAAAGCCGGAAATAAAGCTGCGGAAAATTTGTAGAATCGAAAACCGTTTTGCCTTATACTTTGGCAAAACGGTTTTTTGTTTGCAGTCTGATTTTCATTATGTCAAAAAAATCCAAATTAAACTCGCGTCATTATTTATTTCTGCTGAAAGCGGCGGCGTGCTTTGCCGGTTTGCTGCTCGGTTCATTTTTGCTCGCGCCCAAAGCGCAGATGCAGGACGACGATGTGGTCATTACCAGCAGCAATGCGATGGTGATGAACGGGAATTGGCGATCGACTCCCGAACCGCCGAAGTCAACCGTACGCGGGCGCGTCTATTATGAAGACACCGGCAGAGCGGTCAAGCGGACTTCGATAATGCTGATGGGCAAAGGCGGCGGGCGCGAAGCGTCGGGTTTGACCGACAACAACGGCAACTTTCAGATAAAAAACGTCGCCGCCGGAACTTATTACGCCTTCGTCAACGCGCCGGGAGTCGTTTCGCCGCTCGCTTTCGCCGATTTTTCCAAGCCGAAAGATGACGGGTTAGAGGAAGCCGTCGAAGGCTTTCAGCCGATCATCGTCAGCGGCATCGGCGATCTGAATGTGGAAATAGCGGCGCGGCGCGGCGGCGCGATCAGCGGGCGCGTGATGTATGCCGACGGCGATCCGGCAATCGGGGTCAAAGTCGAGATTATGCGAAAGGTCAAGGACAAATATATTTTCGTCATTCCGAATTTTTCCAGCATTTTTTCGATGATGATGGGCGGCGGCGGCGGCGGTTTTCAAACCGACGACCGTGGCGTTTATCGTTTTGCGGGACTTCCGAACGGCGAATATATCGTGAAAGTTACGGAAAACGCTTCGCACGGAGACAGTAAAGTCGCGGGTTACAGAGGCTTTGAAGAAAATCTTTTCGGAGCTTCTTCGCTTTTGACGATATTTTTCCCGGACGCTCTGACGACGGAAAAAGCGCAGATGGTCAACATCGCCGCCGGACAGGAAATGTCCGAAATCAATATCTACATTCCCGAACGCGAATTGTTCACCGCCGAAGGAAAAATCATTAATTCCAAAGACAAACAGCCGATTAAAAATGCTTCGATCACTCTGAAAAAGAGCGGAGAAAACACTGTTTCGCTTTTCGACGACGCAGGCAGAAGAAAGCACAACAGTTCGAGCGACGAGCAGGGAAACTGGAATTTCAAGGAACTGCCGAAAGGAACTTACACGCTCACCATCGAACCGTCTTCTTATGCGTATGGAGACGGCGATTATATGAGCAATATGAACAGCAACCGCGCCTCGAACACGCCGCCGAAGCCGAAGTTGGCTAAGAAGATTCAGGAAATCACGATTGACGACAAAAATCTTTCGGAAATCGTCATCGAACTCGGCTACGGCGCGACGGTTTCGGGAACAGTCAAAATGGAAAACAATCAGCCGATGCCGACGAACATCACCCTTTCCGCCGTTCAGGACGATTCCGAAGCCAGCAGTTCGGCAACTATCTATAATTCGTCCACGCCCGGAAGTTCGCAGTACGCCGGAAATTATGCCGTCGGAGGTTCCGCGTCCAAACCCGATTACGATTTTAAGATAGAAGGCATAGCGACCGGGAAAACGTATTTTTCGGCAGCCGTGAACGACGACGATTATTATGTGAAAAGCGCGATCTTCAACGGCGTTGATTTACTGACCAACCCGATTGAATTAAAGGAAGGCGACGTTTTGCGGAACGTGCAGTTCGTCATTTCAAAAAACGCCGGAACGCTGAAAGGCACGGTCGTGGATGACAATAAGCAGCCCGCAAAAAAAGTTTGGGTGCTGCTCGTCCCGGTCGAAGCGGCAAAGCGGAAAAATCCGAATTTCCGACGCGGCGCGACGACCGGCGAAAACGGCGAGTTTGAATTAAAAGCTGCGCCGAACGAATACGCGGTCATCTTTCAATCGAAAGAATTCACCGAAAAGACCGGCGAAGAGCGCGACCGGTGGCTCGACGAAGCCGTTAAAAACGCGCCGAAAGTAACGATCAAACCGAATGAAACCGAGAAGATTTCTCTGGTTCTGCCGAAGTAGAGTTTGAAAAACATTTTACCTTTTTTAACAAAACGCGCTATAATCTCTTCGGCGCGTTTTGTCGTTTCCGTCTGCCGCGCTTTCCAAATAAACATCTTCCAAAATAAATTTCGGAGTAAAAATATAATGTCCAGCAAACTTTTTCAGATTAGAAATCTGTTTCTTTTGGCTTTTTTGGCGATTTCTTTGACCGGCGGCTGCGCGGTCGAAGCGGCGAAGGAAAAAAAATCCGTTGAGGCAGGAAACCCTAAAACGGAAATGCCGATAACTGCTAAGGAGTCGGAAAATCAGCCTTCAAAAACGCTGATTAAAATCGAAGCCAACTCTCCTGCCGACACTGTTCGCACATTTTATAAAAATTTACGCGAGCGAAAATTCCGCGAAGCGATGTTCTTAACGAATCTGCGTCCCGCCGTCGAGGGGTTGACGGATACGGAAATGCAGGAATTGAATGTTGATTTCGAGCCGCTGGCGGCGCAGGTTCCCGGCGACATCGCTATCAACGGCGAAATCGTTTCCGTGGATAATGCGACGGTAACGGCAAAACTGCCCGACAACGAAACGAGTGAATTGAAATTGCAGGAAATCAAACTCCGCCGCGAAAACGGCGTGTGGAAGATTTTGACCATTGACGAAACCGCCGAAAAGGAAGTCAGAAAAGAAGGGAAAAATTACTTTTTTTTCCTGCGTTTGAAAACTCATCACGAAGAAGCCAAAGCGATGCTGGAGCGCGTCAACAAAGCGCAGATGGTTTACGCGATGCAGAACGGCGGACTTTACGCCGACGCGCCGACCTTAATCGGTAAAGGCTTTCTGCCGAAAGATTTTTTGACGGCTGATTCGACCGGCTATAATTATCAACTTCAACTTTCCGCCGACCGCAAAAAATATGCGGCGACCGCGACACCGGCGGTTTACGGCAAAACCGGGAAATTATCTTTCGGGTTCGAGTCGGACAGCAAAAAAACTTCCGCATTGAAAAGCCAGGACAACAAGGGGCAGGCGGTTAAAATGTGAACGAAATGTAAATTTCCAAAATAACTGTTGAATTTTTTCGCAAGAAAGGTTATAAGTTGTTTAACCCCCTGAATTTTCCGACTCCAGCAATAATAAGTGAGAAAGAAGTAAATGCTGAGAAATTTGATTGCGAAATTTACCAAATCATTGTCTGCCCGCGTCGGCGCAGTTCGATATAAACGCGAAGTGGCGATCAAGCTGTCGTTTGAACCGACCGGGAAAACCGGCAGGCTCGACTCGACGAAGAACCTTTTTATCATCGGCGAAACCGTTGATCTGAGCGGTTCGGGAATCTCTTTCACGGTCGCCTCGATTCGCGTCAGGGAAAATTATCTGGTCGGCGAAGGGCGCATTTTGAACGCCGAATTGGATTTACCGAACGGCAAAGTTTCGATGAAAATTCTCGGTCAGCGATACGAATTGATCGGCGAACACCTTTCGACCGAACGCTATCTGATCGGCGCGAGCATCGAAAAAATGACGGACGAAAACCGCGCCGCTTACGACGATTTCTTAAAGCTCGGCGGCAGCGTCAGAGGAAATACGGGCGAGTTGAAATTTCTCGGCAATCGTTGAAAATTTTAAAAACTATCCGAATCAAAGCGCGTGGAAATTTAATTCCCGCGCTTTTTTCTTTTGGGTTTTTTATGTTTTAATTTTTGATTATGAAAGAAAAAGTTCGCATCGGAATCATCGGCACGGGTTTCGCCAAAACCGTGCAGATTCCGGCTTTTCATAAAATCGAAGGCGCGGAAATCGTTTCGATTGCGTCGGCACACGCTGAAAACGCGGAGATGACGGCGCGTGATTTCGGCATCGCGCATTTCACGGGCGATTGGCGCGAAACAGTTGAAAAAGAAGACGTTGATTTAATCTGCATCACCACGCCGCCGGTCTTTCATAAGGAAATGACTTTGCTCGCGCTCGAACACGGCAAGCACGTTTTGTGCGAAAAGCCGATGGCGATGACGGCGGACGAAGCCAAAGAAATGACGGACAAAGCCGCCGAAAAAAATGTGCTGGCGTTGATTGACCACGAACTCAGATTTTTAAACGGCAGACGCGCCGCAAGGGAAATTTTACAAAGCGGCGAGATCGGAAAAATTCGCCACGCCAAATATAATTTTCGCGCTCCGCATCGCGGCTCGCCCGATTCGCCTTGGAATTGGTGGTCGGAAAAGGCGATGGGCGGCGGCGCATTGGGCGCAATCGGTTCGCACGTTTTCGACAGTTTGCGCTGGTTTTTAAGTGCGGAAGTTTCACAAATTTTCTGCCAGATGCAAACGCACGTCAAAGAACGACGCGATAAAGAATCCGGCGAACTGAAAGCAGTTTCGACCGACGACGAAGCGAATTTGATTCTGCGTTTCGCGGACGGCGAATACTGCGAAGACGCGACGGCGAACCTTTCGCTTTCGATGGTCGAGTATCCGGCTTATCAAAACCGCGTCGAGTTTTTCGGAACGAGCGGCGCAATTCGCATCGAATATGACGGCGAAACTTACATCGGCAAACCTGACGGCGAAAACTGGGATAAAGTCGAAATTGATTTGAACGACGGTTTGGAAAATGTGCGCGATACCGGCTGGAACAATGGATTTTTAGCGTTCGCGTCGGAAATAATCAAAGCGATTCAAAACGGCGCAGCGATGGTTGAAAATGCGGCGACATTTGCCGACGGTTATCGAGTTCAGCTTTTAATGGACGCGGCGCGAAAATCGAACGAAACGGGCGCGGTTGTAAAATTGTAGAGAATGAACGGCAGAAGCCCGCGCGTGAGCAAGGGCGCGGTCGTTTAGCTTGTGCGCCCTTGCTCACGCGCGGGCTTCTGCCTTGGTTGAAATTATGAATTTATCGAAAAAAGCGATTTTGGTTCTTGAAGACGGACGCACATTTCGCGGCGAATCGTTCGGCGCGGACGGCGAATGTTTCGGTGAGATGGTTTTTAATACTTCGATGTCGGGCTATCAGGAAATTTTGACTGATCCTTCTTACGCCGGACAAATCGTTTGTATGACTTATCCGCTGATCGGAAATTATGGAGTGAACGAAGAAGATGTCGAATCTCGCCGTCCTTGGGTCGAAGGTTTCGTCGTTAGGGAAGCGAGCCGCGTTGCGTCGAATTGGCGTTCGACGGAGACTTTGGATTCTTACCTGAAACGACATAAAATCGTCGGCATTGAGAAAATTGATACTCGCGCACTCGTTCGCCATATCCGCGATAAAGGCGCGATGCGGGCGGCGATTTCTTCGACGGATTTAGATGAAAAAAGTCTACTCGAAAAAGTTTTAGCTTCGCCCGAAATGGCGAACCGCGAACTAGCCAGTTCCGTTACGATTAATGAATCTTTCGATTATTCAGCTGACGGCGAGCAAAAATTCCACGTCGTCGCTTATGATTTCGGCGTGAAAACCAATTCCCTGCGCGAGTTTGCGAAATTCGGCTGTAAGATTACGGTCGTGCCGCAGGACGCTTCCGCCGAAGACGTTTTGGCGTTGCAGCCGGACGGGATTTTTCTCTCGAACGGTCCGGGCGATCCGGCGGCGATGAAACAAGTCGTCGAAGAAATCACGAAACTGACGACGGAAAACGTGCCGATGTTCGGCATTTGTCTCGGACATCAGATTTTGGGACAGGTTTTCGGCGGCGAAACTTACAAATTAAAATTCGGACATCGCGGCGGCAATCAGCCGATTATGGATCTGACGACCGGCAAAGTCGAAATCACCGCGCACAATCACGGCTTTGCGGTTGACGCGGACAGTCTGCCGGATTCGGTCGAAGTAACGCATATCAATCTCAACGATAAAACCGTCGCCGGTTTGCGCCATAAAACTCTGCCGGTTTTTTCGGTGCAGTATCATCCCGAATCCGCGCCGGGTCCGCACGATTCTGAATATCTTTTCGAGCGGTTTATAAAATTGATGGAATCAAGTCAGAACCGCGAGCGGTAGCGACCGGTTTAAGTTTTGCAATCAATCTTTAAGAAAAAACAAATTTTCGCGCTTTTTGCGGCAATTATTACTCGTCCTGAACTCAAAGCAGATTGTCGTCTGCGTTCAAACTGACGGATTTCGCCGCAAATGATAAACCGGTCGCTACCGCTCGCGGTTCTGACTTGTCTAATAATCAAAAATCCTCGAATCAATAGATGATTGCTGTTATTGATTTGAATCTTTGCCCGCAAATCAGCGATAATTACCCTTTTGCTTTAGACAGGCTAATTTCCGTTAGCCGAATTTAGAGCTTCATAATTTTAAAACTTAAAAATTTAACAAAATGGAATCTACAATTCTTTATCTGATCCCGGCATTGGGAATTTTGGGGTTGGTCGTGATGGCGATTCAATCGGCGTGGGTTACTAAGCAGCCGACCGGCGAAGCCAATATGGTCGAACTCGCGGGTTATATCGCCGAAGGCGCGATGGCGTTTTTGAAAGCCGAATGGAAAATTTTGACTTATTTCGCCGTCGTCGCGGCGATTGTTCTCGGCTGGTCGGGAACGCTGGTTGAAACTTCTTCGCCGGTGATCGCCGTTTCGTTTCTGATCGGCGCGGTATTCAGCGCGACTGCCGGATATTTCGGGATGAACATCGCCACCAAAGCGAATGTCCGCACGACGCAAGCCGCCAGAACCGATTTGAAAAGCGCGCTCAAAGTCGCTTTCACCGGCGGAACGGTGATGGGACTCGGCGTTGCCGGACTCGCGGTTTTGGGTTTGAGTTCGCTTTTTATACTTTTTTATCACATCTACGTTTTGAATGTTCCGGGCGCGACGGTCAACGGCGCGGCGATGGAAAAAGCGATTGAAGTTCTTGCCGGATTTTCGCTCGGCGCGGAATCAATCGCGCTGTTTGCGCGGGTCGGCGGCGGAATTTATACGAAGGCGGCTGATGTCGGCGCGGATTTGGTCGGCAAGGTCGAAGCGGGAATTCCCGAAGACGACGTGCGAAATCCGGCGACGATTGCTGATAACGTCGGCGATAACGTCGGCGACGTGGCGGGAATGGGCGCGGATTTGTTCGGCTCGTATGTCGCAACGATTCTGGCGACGATGGTTTTGGGACGCGAGATTATCGTTACCGATAAATTCAACGGTTTGTCGCCGATGCTTTTGCCGATGCTGATTGCCGGACTCGGAATTATTTTTTCGATTATCGGTTTTACGCTCGTCAGAATTTCCGATGATAAAGGCAATGTGCAGAAAGCCTTAAATCTCGGAAACTGGACTTCGGTGATTATCACGACCGTCGCCTGTTATTTTATCGTGATGTGGATGATGCCCGCGCAGATGACTTTGCGCGGTTTTAACTTTACGAATACGGGCGTTTTCTATGCGATTTTGGTCGGTTCGATTGTCGGCGCGGCGATGAGTATTGTTACGGAGTTTTATACTTCGATGGGCAAACGCCCCGTCAATTCAATCGTCCAGCAATCCGACACGGGCGCGGCGACGAACATCATCGGCGGGCTTTCCGTCGGAATGGAATCAACGCTTGTGCCGACGCTTATTCTGGCAGCCGGAATTTATATGTCGCATTACTTTGCCGGTCTTTACGGCGTGGCGATTGCCGCCGCCGGAATGATGGCGACGACCGCGATGCAGTTGGCGATTGACGCTTTCGGACCGATTGCCGATAACGCGGGCGGCATCGCTGAAATGAGCCGTCTGCCGAAAGAAGTTCGCGGCAGAACCGATATTGTAGATGCCGTCGGCAACACGACCGCCGCCACGGGCAAAGGTTTTGCCATCGCTTCGGCGGCTCTGACGGCTCTGGCATTATTTGCCGCGTATGTCGGCATTGCAATGCCGGACAATCAACATATTGACATTTATAAAGCTGATGTCCTTGCCGGATTATTTGTCGGCGGAATGATTCCGTTTATCTTTTCTTCGCTGGCAATCGCCGCCGTCGGTCGGGCGGCAATGGCGATGGTGCAGGAAGTCAGGCGGCAGTTCCGTGATATTCCGGGAATTATGGAATACAAAGCCAAACCCGAATATGATAAATGCGTCGCTATTTCGACCAAAGCATCGCTCAGAGAAATGATGCTTCCGGGCGCAATCGCTTTAATTACGCCGGTCGCCGTCGGATTTCTGTTCGGACCGGAAGTTCTCGGCGGGCTGCTCGCGGGCGTAACCGTCTGCGGCGTTCTGATGGGAATGTTCCAAAACAACGCGGGCGGCGCGTGGGACAACGCCAAAAAATCGTTTGAAGCTGGCGTGATGATTAACGGAACGATGCAGTACAAAGGCAGCGAAGCGCACAAAGCGAGCGTTACCGGCGATACGGTCGGCGATCCGTTCAAAGATACTTCGGGTCCTTCGATGAATATCTTAATCAAGCTGATGAGCATCGTCGCGCTGATTATCGCGCCGCACATCGCCATCAATTCAAATCACAATTCGCCTGCGAAAACAGCACCGAAAGCGCAGGTTGAAAAGAAAGTCGAACTTCCTGCTGAAAAGCAGATGTAAAGCGCACAGAAAACGAGCGATGGAAAAAGCCTCAAATTTATGAGGCTTTTTCCACTTTAAATTTCCGCGCTCGGCTTTCGGGTTTTCTGTGGTAAATTCTCTCCGGTTTATTTAGAATTGAAAACTATGCCGAAACGTACCACTTCAACCGACGCAAAATTTATCGAACAATATACCCATTCGGACAAGAAACGCGCCAACAATCCGCAAGTCGGACTCGTTACGCCGGAGACGGATAAAGGCGGCGACAAACAAAAATACGAATACGACCCGCATCTCGACCCGCAGTTGGATTGGGCGGGCAAAGCCGAACACACCTCTTTTGAAGTGCCGACCGTCAGTTTGCACGTTCACGAACGGATTGACCCGCGTTCGATTATCGAAGCGGTGCGGCGCAGGCACGAGACTGAATCCGATTATCAGCCGTCTTTGTTTTTCGGCACTGAATCGAATTTGCCGCTGTTTCAGGAAATCGAATTTTACAAGCACAAACATAATTGGACGAACCGTTTGATTGCGGGCGATTCGACGCTGGTGATGAACTCATTGCTCGTCAAGGAAGGGATGGCGGGCAGTGTGCAGATGATTTATTTCGATCCGCCGTACGGCATCAAATACGGCTCGAACTTTCAGCCGTTCGTCAACAAGCGCGATGTCAAAGACGGCAAAGACGACGATTTGACGAGCGAGCCGGAAACCTTAAAAGCCTTCCGCGACACCTGGGAACTCGGCATTCATTCGTATCTCACCTACCTGCGCGACCGTCTGCTGCTCGCCCGCGAACTGCTTCACGAAAGCGGCTCGATCTTCGTGCAGATTTCCGATGAGAATGTGCATTTGGTGAGAAACTTGATGGATGAAGTTTTCGGCGTAGAGAATTTTGTTAGCTTGATTACTTTGGCGAAAACAACAAGTGCAACTGCGGCGTTAGTTCCAAATGTCGCAGACTATTTGATTTTCTACGCTAAAAATAAAAACTCGCTGAAATACAGACAGCTTTACAAAACAAAAATTTTAGGCGGTGAAGGCGCAGTCGCTTATACAAACGTCGAGTTGTTAGACGGAACAAGGCGACCGATGACAAAAGAAGAAAGAACTGATTTCGGTTTGCTTCCAAAAGGCTCGAAAGCGTACACGCTTGGAGATTTAACAAGTCAGCGTCCACCCGGCAATTTTGAAGTTGAGTTTAACGGTCGAAAATTTACGCCACGCTCGAATTACTGGAAAACGGGCGTTGAAGGATTCAAGAACTTAATTGCCGCAAATCGCATTGTAGAAATGTCAAGCGTTTTGCGGTTTCTTCGTTACGCCGAAGATTTTCCAGCATTCGCAATTACAAATGTTTGGCAAGACATTGGCGGCGCACCAAACAAAAGATATGTTGTAGAAACAAACGAAAGAGCAGTTGCGCGTTGTATGCTAATGACCACCGACCCGAGCGATTTGGTTTTAGACATTACTTGCGGTTCGGGAACGACGGCGTTTGTCGCCGAGCAATGGGGCAGACGCTGGATCACCTGCGACACTTCGCGGGTCGCGCTGACATTAGCGAAACAGCGTCTGATGACGGCGACGTTCGATTATTTCCAACTCGCCAACATTTCAGAAGGCGTGGCGAGCGGTTTCAAATACAAAACCGTTCCGCACGTTACCTTAAAATCAATCGCCAACAACGAACCGCCCGCGACCGAAACGCTTTACGACCAGCCGCTCGTTGAAAAGAACACGGCGCGTGTTACGTCGCCCTTCACCGTCGAAGCCGTTCCCGCGCCGGTTGTGCAAACTTTGGAAATAAACGACTTACCCCCCCCCCGCAGATTCCGTGCCAGCCGATTCTTCGATGGCGCGTTCGGGCGAATCTTTACGTCAGGACGAATGGCGCGGCGAATTATTACGCACCGGCATTCGCGGGCGGCGCGGCGAAAAAATGCAGTTCTCGCGGGTTGAACCGCTCGCCGGAACGAGATTTTTACACGCCGACGCGGAGTTAGTCGGGAGTGAAGAGTCGAGAGTGGAGAGTAAAGACGGAGAAAATCTCCCGACTCCCGAATCTCCACTCTCGACTCCGGCGAGAGCCGTCGTTTCATTCGCGCCCGAACATCAGCCTTTGCCGCCCGCGCAGGTCGAAGCGGCTCTGATGGAGGCGAACAAACTTTTTCCGAAACCGAAATTCGTTATCTTCGCCGCGTTTCAATTCGATCCGGTCGCCGCGCAAAACATCGAAGAAACCAACTGGCAAGGCGTTACGCTTTTAAAGGCGCAGATGAATGACGATCTGAAAACCGACGATTTGAAGAAAAACCGTGCGTCAAACGAAAGTTTTTGGCTCATCGGTCAACCCGACGTACAAATCCGCGAAGTCGGGCGCAATGACGAAAAAGAAAAACTCTACGAAGTCGAAGTTCTCGGCTTCGATTACTACAACGTGCGCGAAGGCGCAATCGAATCCGGCGGCATCAACCGCGTCGCCGTCTGGATGCTCGACACCAATTTCGACGGTCGCAGCCTTTTTCCGCAGCAGGTATTTTTCCCGCTGTCGGGCGAAAAAGAAGGCTGGACGAAACTGACGAAAAATTTGAAAGCCGAAATTGACCACGAATTAATCGAAAATTATCACGGCAGCGTTTCTCTGCCGTTCACAATCGGAAATCACAAACGTATTGCCGTGAAAATTGTTGATGATCGCGGAATCGAGAGTTTAAGGTTAATTGATATTGTTTAGGTTAAGTTGGCTTAAAGGGTTTTATCAAAATTTGTACTTGCGAGGAATGTCTATATGTCAAAACTAAAGATTGGGCAGTTTGGTTCGTTGATTTTCGGATTTCTTTGTTTGTTTTTGCTGTATCTAAATAATCCGCTCAAAAATCTTAATTTATTTACGCTGGTTAAGGCGCAAAAAACGGAAACGCAGTCTGCTAAAACAACTACCGTTCCTTACCGGCGCGTTGTTAATTTTCCAATTTCCAACGGTTCTTCAAATGCTTTGGCGGCAATTTCTGATATTCCTCCAAATAAAAAATTCTACATAAAATTTGCTTCGATTCGTGTAACTGTTCCTTCGGCAACCCCGGATAAAAAGGTTACAGCAGGAATTACCTGCAATGGAGTGAACGCTTTTATGCTGCTCGACCAAGGTGTCGTCAGCGGGTATCAAAACTTTGTGGCAACTCACTCATTGGATATAGCTTATGAGTCAGGCGCGGTAAATAGCGGTATCTATGTAAATCGAAACTCGACTGCCGGAATATCAAATGTTTCGGTTTATCTCGTCGGGGAACTCGAACAATAATTTTCTTTTACATTTTTATTTCAATCAAATATGTCATCAGGAATTGACCATCTAATCATCAACTCTCCTTACGAAGAACCGCAGAAGCGTTGGGAATACAATCACCACCGAATGGCTTTTGAACTCGCCGACGGACGGCGACCTTCGGGTTACACGATTGCTTCGACGACGAAAAAACTCATCAACGATCCAGGCGTTTTCATTGAAATTCCGCTCGTCAACAAAGTGCGCGGGCGCGTCAAAGCGTGGCGCGAAAACGGCTGCGCGGGCGCGTCCGGCGTAACGAAACAACTGCTCGAACACTGGCGCGATAAAGATGCGCGGACAAACCGTTTTTTCTATTGCCAGCTCGAAGCCATCGAAACTTTAATCTGGCTCGCGGAAGCTCCCGATGCCGAAAAAGTCGGCATCGAAATTCCGTCGGACGGCGGCGAAATAAAACGCCTCTGCTCGAAGATGGCGACCGGCACGGGCAAAACAATCGTGATGGCGATGCTGATCGCTTGGCAGTCGTTGAACAAAATCAGTTACCCGACGCGCAAAAATTACGCGAAGGATTTTCTGCTCGTTGCGCCGAACTTAACCGTCCGCAGTCGTTTAAGCGTTCTCGTTCCGGCGGGCGACGAAAATTATTACGATTTGTTTGAAATCGTTCCGCTCGGTTTACGCGAACAACTGCGGCAGGCGAAAGTCGTTATCCGAAATTGGCACGCGCTCGCCTGGGACACTGACGAAAAATTGAAAAGGAAACGCTCGGTTGATAAACGCGGCGCGAAATCCGATGAGGCTTACGCCCGCGAAGTTCTGGGCGAATTGGCAAATTCAAAAAATTTCGTTGTCATCAACGACGAAGCGCATCACGCTTGGCGGATTTCGGCGGACACGAAAGGCATCAGCCGGGACGAGAAGGAAGAAGCAACGATCTGGGTCGGCGGACTCGATAGATTAAATGCGGCTCGCGGCATCAGCACGGTTTATGATTTTTCCGCTACGCCGTTCGTTCCTTCGGGAAAAAATTCGAGTTCGGAAAATCTTTTCGGCTGGATCGTTTCGGATTTCGGTTTGACCGAAGCCATCGAAGCCGGTTTGGTCAAAACGCCCCGCGTCGTTATCCGCGATGACGGACAGCAGGGCAGCGATTACAGATCGCAGTTTTACCATCTCTACAGCGATGCGGCGGTCAAAGCCGCGCTCAATAAAAAAGGCGCGTCCGAAACAGAGGCGTTGCCGCCGTTGATCGAAAACGCCTACGCTCTGCTCGGCGAAGATTGGCGCATTACGGCTGAAGCGTGGCGCAACGCCGGAATAAAAATTCCGCCCGTAATGATTTCCGTCGCCAACTTGACGGAAACCGCCGCCCGCATCAAATACGCCTTCGACCATCACAACATTTTGATTCCCGAACTCTGCAATGCCGAAAAAGCTCTGCATATTGATTCAAAAGTTTTGGAACAGGCGGAAACTTTCGCCGAAGCAGGAAATATCGAAACCAAATCGAACGAAGCCGATACGGAAGACGCGCCGACGCGCAAACTTTCAAAGAAAGAACAGGCTTTGAGGTTGCGCCAAACCGTTGACACCATCGGCAGAACAGGCGAACTTGGCGAGCAGATTCAGCACGTCATTTCGGTCGGAATGCTGACCGAAGGCTGGGACGCGAAAACCGTTACGCACATTATGGGTTTGCGGGCGTTTTCGAGCCAACTGCTTTGCGAGCAAGTCGTCGGTCGGGGATTGCGCCGAACGACTTACGACTTAGACGAAAACGGTTTGTTTTCGCCCGAATACGTCAACATTTTCGGCGTTCCGTTCGCTTTTATGCCGCACGAAACACCGAAAAATTCGACCGTCGCGCCGACACCGCAGAAACAGCGCATCCAGCCTTTGCCGGAGAGATCGGAGTTTGAAATCCGCTTTCCGAATGTTCTCCGAATCGAACAAAAATACAAACCTGTGTTAAAACTCGATTTGGACAAAATCGAAGCGTTAACGCTCAATGCTTACGACACCCGCGAGATTGCCGAACTCGCGCCCGTCATTGACGGCAAGCACGACGTAACGCGCCTTTCGGAAATCGACCTCGAAAAACTCTATTCGCAGGTGCGGCTGCAAAGCAGTATTTTCCGCGCCACGCTCGACATCTTCAAACAAATCGAACCGTATTGGAAAGGCGATTTGAACTCGCTTTTTACGCAAATTGTTCCGTCGGTCGAAAGATTTATCGCGTCCGACCGGCTGCAAATCTCACCGCCGATGTTTATTGATGAAGTCAGACAAAAAGTTCTCGTCCGCCTCAACGCCGCAACCATCGTCAATCATCTCGCGCCATATATTCAGCAGGAAAACGTCGAATCTTACGAGCTTGTCGTTGATACCAACAAGCCGATTATTTCAACCGGCGATATGAAACCCTGGGACACGAGCAAGTATTTTGTTCACACGCGCAAATCGCACATCAATTTCTGCGTCTGCGACAGCCGCTGGGAAAACACGACCGCGCTGCATTTAGACCGCAGCCCGCACGTGGCGGCGTGGGCGAAAAACGACCATCTCAACTTCGAGATTCGCTATCTTTTCAATGGCGGCGAACATAAATATCGTCCCGATTTTCTGGTGAAACTCGTTACGGACGAAATTCTCGTAATCGAAACCAAAGGCGAAGAAGACCAGAAAGACCGCGTAAAACGCGAGGCAATGCGCGAATGGATTCGCGCCGTCAACGAACACGGCGGCTTCGGACGCTGGCACGCTGAACCGGCAGTTTCCAAACTTCCCGACGACGTTCCCCAAATCCTTCGTAACGCTTTACAATAATCGAATGGAAACAATCAAAATCCGGTCGAGGCAGCGCGAAGAATTGATTGAAATTACGGACGAAGTTTCAAGACACATTCCCGACATCGGCGAAGGCATCTGCGTTCTTTACACACAGCACACGACGTGCGGTTTGACGATCAACGAAAACGCCGACCCGAACGTGAAGCACGATTTTCTGCTGTTTCTGAAAAACACGATTCCGCAGTTTTACGAAGGCTTTCGCCACGCCGAAGAAAACTCCGACGCGCATCTGAAATCTAGTTTGATGGGCGCGAGCGTTACCGTTCCATTTCAAAATGGCAAACTTCTGCTCGGCAGATGGCAGGGAATTTATCTGTGCGAATTTGATGGTGCGCGTGAGCGAACGGTTTTGATGATGCTTCGTTAAATTTTTGTGAAATACAACTTCACGCAAAGCATCGTTCATCGAATCGTTTCAAAACAATAATTCTTTGCCTTACGAAAAATCGTTTATGCCAAAAAGATTCGTCGCCGCTTTTTTGATTCTCGCCTTTAGCGTTTTCCCTTTTTATATCGTTCGCGCACAAAGCGTTAAAACCGAATTGAAAAAACGTCCGACCGTCGGGCTGGTTTTGAGCGGCGGCGGCGCGCGTGGTTTCGCGCACATCGGCGTTCTCAAAGTTTTAGAAGAAAATCATATTCCGGTTGATTACGTCGGCGGCGCGAGTATGGGCGCACTCATCGGCTCTTTGTATGCGATGGGCAGAACGCCCGCCGAGATCGAACAGCTTATTAATTCGCTTGATTGGGACAAACTTTTGAGCGGTTCGCCGTCGTTGGATAATTTGTCGTTTCGCCGCAAAGAAGACCGCCGCAACATTCCCGCGCCGATCACCCTGCGCGGCAGAGCGAATAATCTCAAACTGCCGAACGCGCTGAATCCCGGTAATGAAATCGGTTTGCTGTTCGACCGTGAAACACTGCAATATGCGACCATCAATAATTTCGATAATCTGCCGATTCCGTTTCGCGCCGTCGGGACGGATATGGTCAAAGGCGAATCCGTAACCTTGAAAAGCGGTTCGCTGTCGCAGTCTCTTCGCGCCACGATGTCCATTCCGGGAATTTTTGCGCCCATTGAAGTTGACGGGAAAATTTTAGCTGACGGCGGACTCGTCAACAACATTCCGACCGATGTCGTTAAAGCGATGGGCGCGGATATTCTGATCGTCGTTAATATCGAAACACAGTTGGGAAGTCGTGAATCGCTCGACAGTCTGCTCGGCGTTTTATCGCAGACTTTGAATATCGCGTCGCTGGATAATTCGCGGCGCAGTTTGCGGCAGGCGGATTTTATCATCGCGCCGGAACTCGGCAATTATACGATTGGCAGTTTTACGAACAGCCGGGAAATTATCGCGCTCGGTTTTCAGGGCGCGGAGCAGAAAATCGGATTGTTGAAAACTTTGTCTTTGAATGATGCGGATTGGCAAACGCATCTGGCAAATCGCCGCGCCCGCAAACTTCCTGAAACCGCGCCCGTTCCGGCATTTGTCGCCGTCGAAGGAAAAAATAAGGAAGCCGTCGAGACGGTTGAAGAAAAACTCGACGGTAAATATAATAATCAACCTTTAGATAAAGCGAAACTGGACGAATTGGCGAAGGACTTGACCGATTTGACCGGCACGGGGCGATTTTCCGCGCTCGGCTACGACATCACTAAAAGAAACGGCGAAATGGGTTTACTGATTCGCCTGAACAAATCTGACGAGCGCATCGAAAAACCGGCGCGGCTCGAACTCGGATTCGATGTCAACAGTTTTGAAACCGACACCGTAAATTTCAACGTCAAAGCGCGGCTGACTTTTTTCGATGTCGGACGCTACGGCACGGAATGGCGCAATGATTTCAGCGTCGGTTCAAATACGCTTTTAGCGACCGAATTTTACCGCCCGATTGCGAGCAGTAAATTTTTTGTCGCGCCGCGAGCGTCTTACGAACGAAGGCGCGTCAACATTTTCGTCGAAAGCAACCGCATCGCCGAATATTTACAGGAAACCGCGCAGATCGGCGGCGATGTCGGCTACATTTTCAATCCGCGCAGCGAACTTCGCGCCGGTTACACCATCGGTTATCAAAACGTCTCAAGGCGCATCGGCGACCCGCTTTTACCGAACGTCGAAGGCGCGTTCAGCACCGCCGGACTGCGCTACGTTTATGACGGACTCGACCGCGCCCAGGTTCCGACGAGCGGCATTTTGTCGAGAAACACTTTGAATTATTACTTCGACAGTCCCGGCGCAAGCGGGCGATTTACGCAAGCCGAGTCGCGCAATATCCTTTTTCAAAAACTGAGCGAGCGCAACACTTTATTCGCGTTCGGCAACGGCGGAACAGCGTTCGGCGGCGACGCTTCGCCGATTCAGCGGTTCACACTCGGCGGCGCATTCCGGCTCGGCGGCTACGGCTTCGGCGAATTTCGCGCCAACAATTACGCCAGCGGCGGCATCGGCGTACTGCACAACCCGAAAATTTTCCCGACGTTATTAGGAAATCGCGCTTATCTCGGCGCGTGGTATGAAGGCGGCAGCGCGTTCGAGCGATTCAACACGCTGAATTATCGTCAGAGTTTGACCGGCGGCGCAATCGTCGAAACACCGCTCGGACCCGTTTTTCTCGGCGGCAGTTTAAATGAAAACGGGCGCGGCAGAATCTATTTCTCTCTCGGCAGATTTTTCTAATCCGGGAGCGCAGGCGGCTCGCCTGCAATGAGCATCGCTTCGATGCGAAAGCAATCGTTCGCCGTGAATTTTTCGCGCTCTTGCGCTCATTGCAGGCAGGCTGCCTGCGCTCCAGTCGTTCGAACTCCGATCATTTTCGCAATGTAACCAAAATCGCGTCGCCGACTTTGCGCTCGCCTTCTTTGTCCGACGGATGATTGACGACTTTGCCGTCCAAAAACATCGTCGTCGAACCGCCGCCGTCCAAATTCATCGCGTCCGTCGCGCCCAATTCCAAAAGGATTTCCGCCAGATTTTGCAGCCCGATGCCGCCGCTCGACTCGCTTCTGCCGTCAACCGTAACCATCAAAAACTTGCCGTCTTTTAATTTAGCAACCGCCGTGCGCGGATGCTTCGTTTCGACGAACGATTTGCTCGATTTTTCTTGTTCCCAGGTGATTTCAATCACGCCGTTTTTGATGAGTTGCGGAATGCCGTTCGTGATGTCTTCTGTTTTTATAAGAGAATCATTTGAAATAGATGACAAAGGCTTAAGTCTTTCTTTCTCTTCTAACTGCTCTCTTTCATTGTCGAGCATTGAAACCGGACGCAGAGTTGACAACGTAACTTTAGTCCCAACTTTTGAAATTTTTGATAAAGAGCTTTCTGCTTTTCCTGTTGCCGATATGATAAATCCGTTGAATGGAATCAAATTGCTCGTATCTGTTGTAATCTTTGTAATCTTTCCGTTAACAACTATAACTTCAAATCCTTTCGTAGAAGCTAAAGTTGTTCTGTTAAATTCTGGAGTATAAAGAATAACTTCGCCAATTTTTCTTTCCCTATTTACACCGTCAATCTCTAAAAATTGTTTTCCGATGCTTGCGGCGTAATATAATTCCAAATGACCAAAATTCACTTCTGTTTTATTTTTGTTATTTATGATTCCAAGCGCGATACGATTATTAACGCTCTCACTTAGAAGTTTTCCGTCAATCTGCATAACACCCGCCGCGTCGCCCGCGAAAATGCTTTTGTCTAATCTGAAAAATCCCGCGTTGATCGCTGCAAATGCGGCGTGCCTTTTCGCCATCGAAGACGTAGTTTCCGTGCCGATTGCCGCGTCGAGCGCGTGGACGACATCAAGACGGACTTTTGATAAATCGAGGCGCAGCAGATTTATTTTCACCGGCATTTTATCAATTTCTCTCGTCATTTCGGCGTATTCGATGCCGTCGCGCACCGCTTTGAATTCCTGCGCGGAGACGGAAAGACAAAAGAAAATCAACCATAAATTAACGCTAATGAATACAGATATTTTTTTCATAAATTTTGCTTTGCGTTCTTTGCGCCGCTGCGTGAAACTGTTTCTTAATATGAAACAAATCAGCGAACGAGTCCAACTTTTAAACGACAAACCGGCGAATAATGATGGCAAATATGTTTTGTATTGGATGCAGATGTTCAAGCGCACGACGCACAACCACGCTTTGAGTTACGCGATTGAATGCGCGAATGAGAGGAAATTGCCGCTCGTCGTTTATGAAGGTTTGAAGTTTTATTACCCGTGGGCTTCGGACAGATTTCACACGTTTATTCTCGAAGGCGTTGAGGAAAAACGAAAAGCGTTTGAGAAACTCGGCATCAAATATGTCTTTTATTTACAGAAGGATAAACGCTCGCCGAAACAAATCGTCGCTAAATTAGCCAAAGACGCGGCGTTGCTCGTAACCGACGATTTTCCGTGTTTTATTATTCCGAAACACAACGCGGCGATTGTCGAAAAAGCGAAAATTCCGGTTTACGCCGTTGATTCAAACGGTGTAATTCCGCTGTCGAAATTTGAAAAGGAAGAATTTGCGGCGCGGACGATTCGCCCGAAAATCAAACGGATTTTGAATGATTATTTACAGCCGTTTGCGGAAGCGAAAATTAAAATCAAAAGTTTCGACTTGAAAGTTGATTGTCCCGACACGGAAGTCAATGAACAAAACATCGCCAAACTCGTCGGCGAATGCGATATTGACCACGAAGTAAAACCGTCAAATGTTTATCACGGCGGCACGGCGAACGGCAAAAAGCGTTTGAAAAAATTTCTCGCGGATATTTTGCCCGATTACGATGTCGCCCGCAATAAACCGGAAAAAGACGGTTCATCGCGCCTTTCGTCTTATCTGCATTTCGGGTTTTTATCGTCTTTAGAAATCGCGCTGGCGGTGAAAGATTCGGACGCGCCGCAAGCATCGAAAGACGCATATCTCGAAGAAATCATCGTCCGCCGCGAGCTTTCGTATAATTTTACGCGCTTTAATTCCAAATACGATTCGCTCGAAAGTTTGCCCGATTGGGTACAGAAAACGATGCGCGAACACGCGCAAGATAAACGCGAAATAAGCTATTCGCTCGAAGAATTGGAAAATTGCGAAACTTATGATGAACTCTGGAACGCTTCGCAGCGCGAGATGAACATCACGGGCGAAATTCACAATTACGTCCGAATGCTGTGGGGCAAAAACGTCATCGCGTGGACGCGCAGTTACGAAGAAGCGTTTGCGATTCTCGAACATCTCAACAATAAATACTGTCTCGACGGGCGCAACCCGAATTCTTACGCCGGAATTTTATGGTGCTTCGGCAAGCACGACCGACCGTGGATGGAACGCAAGGTTTTCGGCAAAATGCGTTATATGACGACCAATTCGACGGGCAGAAAATTCGACTCGAAACGATATATCGAATGGACGAAAAGTTTAGAATAGAATTACATTCTCAATAATTTTGGTAAAAAGTTTTGAGATGTTACTGGTGAGTTAATTTTAGCGTTTTCGAGATTTTTTGATTTTAGATTTCACAGTATCTAAATCAGTTAGACTCAGCCCGCCCGCAATACCTATGTTATCGGGCGTAGGAATAGGCTGTCCTTTTCCTCTGATTTCAACTACAAAAACGTGATTTGCCGTTTTGTTAGAATCAGAAATGTTCATTGCAGATGAATTTGTATCGCTTGCGGAAAGTTGATCGAATCCAAAAAGTCCTCCCAAAATACCGGCAATCATCGAAAAAAAGGCGGTCGCCGTTTGCGAAACTCGCCTCTTTAATCGCTGCCAGCCGACCGGACAATCCTTCGTTAAAACCGTTCCGTCCGAACGACTATAAAATTTTACGCAAACGCGATTTTCCGAATTTATCAGAAAATTTTCGGCTTCGGTCTGCGTCATTTCCGATAAATTATAGACGTTTAATTTGCATTCGGCGCAATGTCGGCGGCGATTGTCGCCGAGCATTTCGTCCCAGTTCGCCGCGCACGGGCTGGCGATTTTGATGTCATTTAGCGGGTTGGTATATTTACTCATAAAGCCTCCGTTTCTTTAGACAATCAAAATCAAATTTTGTTCCCCGACCGTTTAACTTTTAAAGTCTTTCCATTCGCCGCGCCAATCGAATTCTTCGAGCGCGGCTAAACGCTTTTTATAGTCGTAGAAAGATTTCTCGACGTAGGCGTAACCCGGATAATAAAAAGTCTTGCCGTTTTCAATCGCGTGTTCAATCGTCGCTAACATCATAAAAATTCCCAAACTGCGCGTCGCCTCCGTCGGCTCGAACATCGCGTAAACAGCGGAAACTGCCGTCGCGCCAACATCGAAAAAAGTCGCGGCGATTAATTTTTCATTTTCGTAAAGGCAAAGTTCCAACGCCGCGCACGGCACGGTCGCCGGTTCAAACGAAAGAAAATCGTAAAGCGAATCGGGAACGGCGTAATGGAATCGGCGTTTGTGGCGTTCAAATAATTCCGTCTTTTCCGGCGTAATTTCAACCGGGCGAAAAACGATTTGTAAATCCTGATTGCGTTTCAAAATGCGCCGCTGACTTTTTGACGGCGTGAAATCTACCAGACGTACGCGCAAAGGCAAAACGCGGCGCAGTTCGTCCGCATAAATGCCGATGTTGTAGCGATAAAAGTGCGTCCCGAAATGCCGCCAGCCGTCTGCCAGTAAAATGTCGAGATGTTGCGGCGCAACGCGCCTCGTGTGAAACTCTTCATTGATGAAAACGGGAAAATCTTCGAGCATAGGCGAGAAAAAATATACCAAATCAAATCTGCCGACCAAAATCTGCGCGGCGTGCGGACGACCGTTCGCGTGGCGCAAAAAATGGGAAAAAGATTGGGACGCGGTGAAATTCTGCTCGGAACGCTGCCGTCGCCATAAAAGCGGCGAATAGGTTTTTATTGACGTTTATAGTAAAATTTCGCCTTGCCTCTTGAAAATTTATTATACATAAAAGGTATCGAAAGAAATTGTTTGTAGAAAGTAAAACGAAAACGAAACTGCTCAAAAAAATGGGCGAAGCCATCCGCGATTTTTCGATGATTGAAAATGGCGATAAAGTGATGGTTTGTTTATCGGGCGGCAAGGACAGTTACACGATGCTCGATTTGCTGCTCGACGTGCAGAAACGTGCGCCGGTCAAATTTGAAATTCTCGCCGTTAATCTCGACCAGAAACAGCCGGATTTTCCCGAACATATTCTGCCGAATTATCTGGCGGAACTCGGCGTTGAATATAAAATTGTCGAAGAAGACACTTATTCAATCGTGCAGCGATTAGTTCCCGAAGGCAAAACTTTCTGCTCGGTTTGTTCGCGTCTGCGGCGCGGAATTTTGTACACGACCGCCGTTGCGGAGAACTGCACGAAAATCGCTCTCGGTCATCACGCCGACGATGTGATTGCGACTTTTTTATTAAATCTTTTTTATGTCGGACAGTTAAAGGCAATGCCGCCGATTCTGCGGTCTGACGACGGGCGCAATACGGTGATTCGTCCGCTCGCTTATTGTCAGGAAAAAGATATTGCGAAGTTTGCGGCGGAAAAGGAATTTCCGATTATTCCGTGCAATCTTTGCGGCTCGCAGCCGAATTTGAAACGCGCACAGGTCAAAAAATTGATTAACGAACTCGCCGAAAAAATTCCGCACGTTCGGTCTTCGATTATGACGGCGTTGACGAATGTAACGGGTTCGCATCTGCTCGACAATGAGCTTTACGATTTCAAAAACTTCACGCCGGTTCTCAAACAAATTCCCGCCGGACACGGCAGCGTAGAAAAAGAACTCGACGCGGTTTTCGATCATTCCGAACCGCAATTTCTGAACGCGCTCGCCGGAATATAATCTTTTTTGATTCAAATAAAAAAGCCGTCGTTAAATCTGCGACGGCTTTTTTAATGTCATTTCAATACCCGATTTATTCTGAGGCAAAACCACGCGAAATAAATTCTTCGATGGCGACTTCCAACGCGCCGCCGAGTGCCGAGCCTTTCGGTTCGCCGCAGATGACCGTCCAATTTGCCGTTTTGCCGACGATACTTTTTTTAATCGCATCGCGCAAAGGTTCTTTCAGATATGTCCAGCCGTAAACCAGCCGCCCGCTGACGACGACGTGCGAAACGCCGATGCCCATTATCACATTGGCAATGCCGATGCCGAGATAATGCCCGATTTTTTCCAGAGTGCGCCGCGCCCGTGTTTCGCCGGCTTCCGCCCGTGCGACGATTTCGACGAAGCGCAGATTTTTATCTTGTGAACGGGCGTGATCGCCGAGATAAAGCGATGCCGCCGATGAAGCGGAAGCGTATTTTTCCCAGCAGCCGCGATTGCCGCAGACGCACGGTTTGCCGTCAGCCGCGATGGTCATATGTCCGAACTCGCCCGCGATGCCCGTGCCGCCGCCCGAACCGCGATAAATCTCGCCGTCCAGAATCAAACCGACACCGATGCCCGTTCCCGACCGCACGAGAATAAAATTACTCGCCGGATCATTTTTCGCATCGCGCATTTTCAAACGCGCTTCATAAATCGCCGCCGCCGTCGCGTCGTTTTCGACTGTGATCGGAACCGATTCATTTCTGCCGAACAAACCTTTTTGCAATTCGTCGGCGACGTTCACATCTTCCCAGCCTAGGTGCGGCGCGTAAAGCAGTTTGCGCCGCGCCGCGTCAACCGGACCCGGAACGCTCACGCCGACGGTTCGCAGAGTTCGCCCTTCGATTCCGGCGCAAAGAGCCTTTATTTTTTCCTGCGCCGATTTCAATGCCTTTCCCGCATCCGCCGGAGTTCTAAATTCTTCTTCGGCTAAAATCTCACCGCCCAGAGTCATCAGACCGACCTGCGAGTGGCGCACGCCGAGATTCAGCCCGACGAAAAAATCATTGCCGTCCACAAAAGACAAACCGACCGGCGGACGACCTTGCGAACGGGCAGTATCGGAAGAGTCGACGGCGTTTTCCGACAGCAAGCCGCTGTTAATCATCGGCTTGGTAATGTCCGTAATCGTACTGCGGTTGACGTTCAGCCGCCGCGAAATTTCGATCCGCGAAAGCGGCTGCGCGGCACGAAGCAGCCTGAGCAGCATCCGCGTCGTCCGCGCCGGACTCGCCGAATCCGGCGAATTTTCTATGATATTCGTTTGAATCTTCGATAAGTTAGCCATTGTGAATCTTTTCCCGAAATTATTTTGGTGTAATCATACACTTATTTCCGGTTAAAGTTAAAGTTTTTGTTTTTTTAAAAATAAAATCTGGCGAAATAATAAAACAGCGGCGCGTTGAAAAGCAGGCTGTCCAATCTGTCCAGCAAGCCGCCGTGTCCGGGCAGAATGCTGGCGGCATCTTTGGTGTCCGAACCGCGTTTCATCGCGCTTTCCGCCAAATCACCGAACAGTCCGACGATGCTCATTACGAGCGCGAGCGGAATCGAAATTTGAAACGGCAGTTCGGGGAAAAACGTCGCGGAAGCGAGCGCGGCAAACGCCGAACTCAAAATTAATCCGCCGATGACACCTTCCCACGTTTTGTTCGGCGAAACCTTTGGAATCAATTTGTATCTGCCCAGGTATTTCCCGAAATAGTAGCCGCCTGTATCCGCGCCCATCACGATTAAAAAGAAAAATCCGAGCAGTTTGCTTGAAAGAAAGGGCGCGAGCGTGTTTTCAAAACCGACGCGCATCGAAACGATGAAACCGCCCAAGAAAGCGACATACAAAACGCCCAAAACGGTTACGCCGATGCCGGTCAGCATCTTGGAAAAATCCTTTTGAAAGCGAAATGTCTGCGTTATCAAAGTCAAAATCAAAAACAGCGCGACGGTTAAAATTAATAAATCAGGAGTTTTGCTCGGCGCGTCGAACAGAAAGGCGACGAAAAAAGCCGCTGCGCCGAGATAGGCAATCGAAGCGTCGGCTTTCAGTTCCAACTTTTTCGTTAAAGTAAAAAATTCAAAAAGCCCCGCGCCTAAACCGAGCGCGGCGATCAGGAGAAAAAGCCATTCCGCTTGCGGAAACTGCGGAAACAAAAAAGGCAGAATGATCGAGAAAATTAGAACGGGCAGCGCAATCAGCGCGGTTAAAAGTCTGGTTTTCATAAAGTGCGGGAAATGTTTATCAAAAACCTAAACATTTAACTCAAAAAATTTTATCTGCCGAAAGTATTGCACTGGCGCATATCGCCCGTCTGGAAACCTTTGGCAAACCACTGGATTCGCTGCTGCGAAGAACCGTGCGTGAACGATTCGGGAACGACGTAGCCCTGCGTTTTTTTCTGGATGGAATCGTCGCCGACGGCACTCGCGGCGCGTAATGCCTCTTCCGGGTCGCCGGCTTCGACTAAGCCCTGCTGTTTGGCGTAGAACGCCCACACGCCCGCGTAACAGTCGGCTTGCAGTTCTAATCTGACCGATAAATCGTTCGTATTCCCGGCTTGCTGAACCTTGTCCATCGTGCCTTGCAGATTCTGTACGTGATGCCCGACTTCGTGCGCGATGACGTAGGCTTGCGCGAAATCGCCGGGAGCTTTAAATTCGCGGCTCAGTTCGTTGAAAAATCCGAAATCGAGATAAAGTTTTTGGTCGCCCGGACAATAAAAAGGTCCGGTTGACGAACCCGCCACGCCGCACGCCGACTGTACCTGATCGGTGAAAAGCACGAGTTTCGGATCGCGGTATTGAATTCGCGCCTGCTGCGGCAAAACTTTGCGCCAAACGTCTTCGGTGCTGCCGAGAACCGAAGCGACGAATTTTTTTTGATCGTCGTTTGACTGCGCCGGTTTATTCGGCTGGTTCGGCTGTTGCGTTTGCGGCAGATTAACTTCGCCGCTGCCGATTTGATCAAGCAGTGTTCGTAAATCGCCGCCGCTGCAAAACCACAAAACCGCCACCAGCAGCAATGTTCCCAAACCGCCGCCGCCGAGCGCGATGCCTCTGCCGCCCATTCCGCGCCGGTCTTCGACGTTTGAACTTTCCCGTCCTCTCAGCATTTCTCAAAATCCCCCTTTCGTATTTTCGTTCATACCGATATTATCATTTTTAAAATCATCAATGAAATTAAAAGACTGGCGCGAAAGCGGAAATTATTACGATTACGAAGGTTTGCCGATTTTCTATCGTTCGAGCAGCGCGGCGGATGAAATACTACTTTGTCTGCACGGCTTTCCGACTTCTTCGCACGATTATCATAAAGTTTGGGACGCGCTCGCCGGTAAATTTTCCGTGCTGGCTTTCGATATGATCGGTTACGGTTTTTCTGCCAAACCCGTCAATTTCAATTACACGACCTTTAATCAGGTTGACGTTTTGCAGGCGTTGCTGGCGCATTTAAAAGTCAGCCGCGTTCACATTCTCGCGCACGATTACGGCAACACGATCACGCAGGAACTGCTCGCCCGCGCTGAAGAAAATCGTTTGAACTTTTCGATTGAAACTATTTGTCTTCTGAACGGGGCGTTGTTTCCCGAAACGCACCGCCCGATTTTAGCGCAGAAAATTCTCATCAGCCCGCTCGGTTTTCTGTTCGGCAGATTGATTTCCGATGCTCGTTTTAAGAAAAGTCTCGCAACGGTTTTCGGAGCGCAGACGCAGCCGAGTGCGAAGGAATTAAACGAATTTTTGGAAGTTTTTAAATTTAACGACGGAAAGCGAATCGCGCACAAACTCATTCGCTATATGACCGAACGCCGTCAATATCGCGCCCGTTGGGTCGGCGCATTGCAGCGGACGCGCATTCCGCTGCGTTTTATCAACGGTTTGGCGGACAAAGTTTCCGGCGCACATCTGGTTAAAAGATTTCGTGAAACGATGCCGCATACCGACATCATCGAACTACCGGAAATCGGGCATTACCCGCATTTTGAAGTTCCCGCAGTTATTTTGGAAAAGTTTTTTGATTTTCACCGCGCAAATCCTTGACAGATGTGAACTTAGGTCATTATTATTCATTTACGGCTACAACATAGTTTCTTCCAATACTTTCTGAAACGGAGATTAGATAATGATTAAACTCGATATTATCAACCGGGTCGCCGATAAAACGGGTGTCCCGAAGCAAAAGGCGGAACAGGTGGTTGACGCGCTTTTCAACGCGATGAAGGAAGCGATGGCGGAAGGCAAGCGCATCGAACTGCGCGGTTTTGGCGTGTTCGTCGTCAAGGCAAGAAAACGCGGCATCGGGCGCAACCCGCGCACCGGCAAAGAAGTTCCGATTCCTTCAGGAAAAACCATCCGTTTCAAACCCGGCAAGGAACTGCAAGCCAAAGCCGTTAAAAAATAGTCGAGAGTGAAGAGTCGAGAGTTGAGAAACGGCGGAATCGTCGAGTTTTCGGCTCCTATTTCTTTAGCTTTTTATCAAGCAGACGGCTCTTGACTCTCTACTCTCCACTCTTTACTCTCTACTCTTATCCGTGCCTGATTTAAACGCTCTGACCAACGAATTTTTCGACCGCCGCGAAGCAATGCGTCCGACGGCGCGGGTTTGGGCGAAACATATCGCCTTATTGCTCGCTGCTTTTATCACCGTAACGCTCGCGGGCGTGATTGAGCCGCTCGGCAGAATCCCGATTTTTCCTGAGATTCAAGACCCGCAGAACTGGTCGGGTGTTTTCAACTTAATAATTTCTCTGCCCGGACTTTACATCGGACTCGTCTCCGGCGCGGCGGTTAAAATTCTGACGGATTTTCGATATTTAAAGGAAGGCTTGGAGTTTTCCGTTTCGCTGCTGGCGATTTTAACGGCGCACGAAGCCGGACATTACATCGCCTGTCGGATTTACGGCGTTGACGCGACGCTGCCGTATTTTATTCCGGTGCCGCCGATACTCAGTCCGGCGGGAACGCTGGGCGCGTTTATCAAAATTTTATCGCCGATGCCTTCGCGCCGCGCCGTTTTCGACATCGGCGTTGCTGGTCCGATTGCCGGGTTCGTCGTGCTGATTCCCGTCTTGATTTTCGGACTTTTGACGATGGTGCAGGGTTCGCCCGACGCGATGCCGCCCGGACAATCCGAATTTCATTTTGCCGATCCGTTACTGACCCAAATACTGGCGAAATTTATCGGAATCAATCCTGATTTCGGCAAATTCAATCCGTTTCTCGCGGCGGCGTGGGTCGGGATGCTGGTAACGAGTCTAAATTTAATTCCGTCGGGGCAGCTCGACGGCGGACACGCGATTTATTCGATTTTCGGCGGGCGCGTTCATTTCTGGATGGGCAGAATCGCCTTCCTCGTGATGGCTTTGTTTTCGGTTTTAGGCTGGCTCTTTTACAGCAGTCCGAGCGGACTTTTGTTCGTCGTGCTGCTTGCCGTAATGATGCGCGTCAGGCATCCCGAACCGTTGATTGACGCGCCGCTCGACCGCAAACGAAAGATCATCGCCGCGCTGACTTTACTGATATTTATTTTGTGTTTTGTCCCGTTTCCGGTTCAGGTCAGATAATTTTCATTAAAAATGCTTGAAAAACTCTTGACAGAATCGGCGTTTCGGTAGATACTGCCTATCTGAAAACCACGAAATTCAACACGCGAAATTGAAATAATTGAAGAGTTAAGATTTTATTTACTCTAAAGATATTATTTTCAGATTATCGGAAAACCATTATTTTTACGGAGGAAATCTTATGAAAAAATTTATTTTGATAGTGTCTCTTTTCATTTTCGGAAGCGTCGCGGCTGATGCTCAGAAAAAACCAAAAAGTCCTGCCCCGAAACCCGAAAGCAATCAGGGTTTCCGCGCCAACAAAGACCAGTTGATAATGGCGCAAAAGATGCTGAAAGTTGAGCCGACCGGAAAGCCTGATGCGCCGACCCGCACCGCGTTAATAGGTTTCCAAAAAGAGAAGGGCTTGAACGAATCCGGCACATTAGACCGCGAAACAATGCAGAAACTCGGCATCGGGCTGACGACCGCGCAGAGAGAATTATCCGTGTCGCCCGATGTCAAGAAAACCGATCCGGTGGAGGTAGCGAAACCGAAAACGGAAACTTTTCGCGCCACGAAAGAGCAAATTATGCAGGTTCAAAAACTGTTAAAGGAAAACGGTATGTACGACGGCGAAGCCAGCGGTATTTTGAATGATGCCACCGGCGAAGGCTTGAAAAAATATCAGGCGGCGAACGATTTGGAAGTAACCGGCACGATCAATCAAATCACGCTCGAAAAGATGGACATTCCCGTTACCGAAAAACAAAGACAGGACGCGAAAACGGGTTCGGAGTAAATTGATTCTCAATCAATTTCGGAAATTGATTGACGAGACTCCTTTTTTTCGCGCAAAGCGGCTTCGGCGATATTGGTAATCCACCAGAACGCGCCTTTCGCTCCGAGGTGCGCGAACATTTTCCTAAAAACCGCCGGATGAATTTGCGCGGTTTTCATCAAAACTTTTTTGAACGACGCGAACGAGATGCGGTCTTGAAACATCTCGCGGGCGATGTTCTTATCGAGCGACTGCAACGCCGCCATCACCGCATTCATCGTTTCATTGACCGCCGCACTGCGCCCGTTTTTCGTCGGTCGCATAAATTCTGCCAGACTCGCCATCTGCGCGACCTGCGGTTCGTAAGCGTTGATCTGCGACAAACTTTTTTCATCAAGAAGATTTTCAGACAAAGCCTTTTCCGTTTCAAAAGTCAGCTTTCGCAAATTTCTGACGTGCGAACCGAAACCGCAAAACGTCAGCGGACTCGATAATCCCGCCGCGTCGCCGATCAGCAAAACTCGATCCGTCGCCGTTTTTTTCACATTATCCCAACCGTGATGATGAACGCTCGGAATATATCCGAAAACCGGCTTGACGATTTGCCACGCAGCGGTTTTTTGTTTGTAATCTGACAGCTTTTCAAAATAATCTTCAAACAACCGCAGCAGCGATTTATCAGCTTTCGATTCGACCGAATCGTAGAAAAAAAGATACGTCGTATATTCGTCCCTTTTGGGATTTCCGGCAAAGCCTTCCCAAATTAATTGACGGTCGGCGGAAGCGTCTTCGGTCGAAACCAAAATTTCGCCAATGGAAAAATCAACTTCCCGTGTCCCGCTTCCGCGCTGAAAACCTGTGGCGACCGTCCCGACCGTCGGGCAAATATGCGTGATTGATTTTCCTCCGTTGAGTTGACGTGAAACCGCCGAATTCGTTCCGGTCGAATCAACGAATAACTCAGCGGCAAACAAACGCCGCTTTCCGCTTAACAATTCTTCGCATTCGACCGAAACATTATTTTTATTGACGAAAGTACGAACTAACCGCAGGTTATTAATTATTTCCGAATTTGTTTTCGCTAATTTTGCGGCGGCGATTTCCAGCAGTTTGTCAGCTTCAATCGCTACGTCCAAAACATTGTTCATAAAAAGCGGCGGCGTTTTTATGGATGAGTCGCCGTCGTAAAACTTAACGAATCCCGTTTGATAGCGATTGGCGACCGCCGATTCTATTTCTTCTTTCGTGAAAAGTCCGATGTTGATAAATTCTTGTAATTCTTCGTCGGAAATGTTCCAGTCGCGGTGTGTTTTGCCGACCGTGTGCGCGTCGAAGACCAAAACGCGCCGTTTAAATTTCGTCGCCATCACCGTCGCGTGAAGCAGACCGAGAGTACCGCCGGCGTAAATAATGTCAAAAGTCGCTTCTATTTCTAAATCTTTCGGAATTGAATTGTGAAAAACTATTTCTTCGACTTCATTCGGGTTTTCACGAATTGTCTGCCACCGCTGTTCGACTTCCCAAATCCGTCGAAGCCACGATTCGCCATCGGACAGCGAGGCAAAATTTTCTGCTGTCAAGGGAATTTGCCGAATAAAGTCGGCGAGTGTCGGCGTTTCCCGAAACAATTTTTGCGGCATACGTTTATGATAATTTTATCGCGCTGTTCTAAGCAATCAGCAAAGAAAAAAACCGCGAACAAAGTTGTTCGCGGTTTTTTGTTATTGAAACTTATGTAAGTAAAAACTATCTTACAGGGCTGACAATATCATCATCGTCTCTAGTGACAACAACTATAATAACCACCGCTGCAACGATTGCGGCGAGAACAATTACCGGTCCGACTGCGCTGCCGCCGAGAACGCCTTTATCATCGTCGTCCTGTTTTTTATTCATCGGCGCAACCACGACGTTCGCGTTGTTGGCATTCTGAATTTTAACGTCAACGCCTTCCGCGTTATAAACTTTAACGTCGCCGTTGGAGACCGTTCCCGAAATTGTTTTTTCGTCGAAACTCAAATTCAAAGTCGTGTTCGGATTCATTACGATGTAACCCAATTTACCGAGTTTGACTGTTGAAGTAACATTTTCCGGCGTAACAATCGTCCCGTTTGAAAAGAACGTGCGCCCCGTGAAAGCACTTTCCCCGTTCAATAAAACTGAAGGAGCATTGCTGCCGACGCTGTTGTCCGAAACCGTGATTTCTCCCATCAATGATTTGTTTCCGGTTCCCGCCAAAGCGACCATTGAAGAAGTTGTGAAAATTACCATCGCTAAGCAAGCGGCAGTAATATGGCGAAGCCAATTTGTGTAATTTTTTGTTTTCATAGCTCTAAATACTCCTTTGTATTTTAATAGTGAATGGCTTTATGTTAAATGGTTTTGCAAGTTTCAGGTAGGAAACCTTGTAATTGATAAATTATGACTTCTAACTAGAATCAACCGACTCACAGAAAACTTTTAATCAAAAAACCGTCCTAAATTTTTATTTTTGGAACTTTGTTATGGAATAATTTAGTCTGAAAGTCTTTTGAAGTCAACTTTTTTTCGGCTTTTTTCTAAAAAAGTTACATTTAATTAATTTTTGACTGCGTGATTAGTGTTTTTCGCCTCATTCCAAAGGGAATCCATCTCACTCAGATCAGTTTCTTCAAATGTTTTTCCGCGAGCCGCGAGTTGCGATTCGATAAAACTAAATCGCTGACGAAATTTTCGATTGGTTTTCTTAAGCGCGGTTTCCGGTTCGACATCGAGTTTCCGTGCCAGATTAACGATAACGAAAAGCAGATCGCCGATTTCTTCTTCGATGTTTTTATTTTCGGCAATCGCTGTTTTCAATTCGTCGGTTTCTTCCGTCAGTTTATCGAAAATCTGTTCCGTATTTTCCCAATCGAATTTTACCTTCGCCGCTTTTTTCGTTAATTTATTAGCTTCGATCAACGCCGGAAACGCGAACGGCACTTCATCAAGAATCGAATTTGCCTTTTCTTTTTCTTTTTTCGTAATTTCGCGTTCGGCTTTTTTAAGTTCGTCCCAATTCTGCAAAACATCGTTCGCTGTTTCAAAATTTTTATCGCCGAAAACGTGCGGATGACGCAAAATCATCTTTTCGGTAATCCCTGCACAAACATCTTCAATCGTAAAATCGCCTCGCTCTTCTCCAATCTGCGAATGAAAAATTATCTGCAAAAGCAAATCGCCTAGTTCTTCGCGCAGATTTTCCGGCTTGCCTTCCGCCGCCTGCTGAATCGCGTCGAAACTTTCAAAGGCTTCTTCCAAAAGATACGGCGCGAGCGATTCGTAAGTCTGTTCTCTATCCCACGGACAGCCACCCGGCGCACGCAGACGCGCCATTACATTTACTAATTCGTCGAAATTTTTTGACATAGTTTTTAGGAGTGAGCAGTAAGCGGTGAGCAGTGAGCAGAAAGTTTTTGAAACACCGTAATTGGTTCGAGTATCAAAACTAAAATCTGCTCACTGCTCACCGCTTACTGCTCACTCTTCCCGATTTTGAACTTTCTTTCGGCAAAATGCTACTATCGAAACATCGAATTTTAGGGAAATTTACGAACAAAAATGATTGGAAAAGAAGATTTAAACAGCGAAGAACACCACGAGTCGGTTATCAATGACCGTCGCCGATTTAATGTAGATGGCAGTTTGCGCGACGGCGTGGAAATCGCCCCGGAGAAGCCGAAAGAGGCACCGCAACCGACGGCGGAAACTTCTGAAGGAAATAACGAACAAGCGTCTGTTGCACCGCCGCCCGACGAAACAGACGAAGAAAATTACAAGGCTGACGAAATTCCCGGCGCGGACGATCCGGCGAGTTTCGTCAATTTTCTGACGACGCTCGCCTCGCAAGCCGCCGCCGCGCTCGGCGCAATGCCTAATCCGGCGACCGGACAGCGTACCATTGATCTGGAAACCGGAAAGTATTGGATTGAAGTTTTAGCGATGCTGAAAGGCAAAACGGCAAACAATCTGCACCCGAAAGAGCAGGAACTTTTCGACGGAATCTTAGGTGATTTGCATATGCAGTACGTCCAAATTCAGCGAATGGCGGAAGAACGCCTCAAACAACAAGCCGCACAACGATTTTCAGCGAACGATATTTTGGGCAAAAAATAAAAAATGGTGAATGGTGAATGGTGAATGGTGAATGAAGAAAACTCTTCTATTCACCATTCACCATTCACCATTCACCATTTATCACTATGAAACTAACCTTCCTCGGCACAGGTACTTCGACCGGCGTTCCGTCCGTCGGCTGCGATTGCGAAACCTGTCTTTCCGACGATCCGCGCGATAAGCGTTTGCGCGTTTCGATTGTCATCGAACACGGCGGTAAAAAAATTCTCGTTGACACTTCGATAGATTTTCGCCAGCAGGCACTTCGCGCCAAAATCGGTTATCTCGACGCAGTTTTGATTACGCACTGCCACGTTGACCACGTTTTCGGACTCGACGACATTCGCCCTTTGAATTTTCGTTACGGCGCGATGCCGATTTACGCCGACGCGCTCGCTTGGAAAGATTTGCGCCGTATTTATCAATATATTTTCCAGCCGACGCACATCGGCGGCGGCTTGCCGCAACTGATTCCGCACACCATCGAAGCCAACGCACCGTTCTGTTTCGGCGAAAATCTGCTCGTTACACCGCTCGAAGTCATTCACGGCAAATTGCCCGTCATCGCCTACCGCTTCAACGATTTCGCTTACGCAACCGATTTGAATTTCATCTCTGAAGAATCAATGCAGGGCTTGCTGGATTTGGACGTTTTAGTTTTAGATTGCGTCCGCCTCAAACCGCACGCGACGCATCTCGGTTTGCAGGAAGCTCTCGAATACATCGAAAAACTCCAACCCAAACGCGCCTTTTTAACGCACCTGAATCACGATGTTTTATACGAACGCGATTCTAAACTATTGCCGGACAATGTGAAATTTGCGGTTGATGAATTGGTTGTTGAAGACTAATTTTCTTTAAATCCGCTCAATTTAAATTAGAAATTCGGAGAAAAATTCAATGGCTATTTCAAGAACTTTCCAAATTGCTTGCCTTATATTCCTTTGGTCAATATTGTCTTCCGCCCAAACTGCATCGGAAAAATCAGAAAAACAGTCCAAATTAAAAGTTCAGCTTGAGCAGGTTGCTACCGATACGGCAAAGTTGAAGCTACCTGAAAACAAAGCCCTCGTTTATGCCGAATTAGGAAATATCTTCTGGAAATTTGATGAGAAACGCGCTCGACAACTTTTTCAAACATCTATTGATAATTTGATTATTGCTCAAAAAGAAGCGGAACTGGACAAGAAAAGTTATGTGCGGCGAAACGATTTGCTTATTTTTGGCGGAACGCGCCGAAAGATTTTGGAAAGTATCGTTTATCACGATGCCAAACTCGCATTCGATTTATTGCGGAAAAGTCGTTCGGTGACGGTCATTGATGCTTTTGCCGGAATTTCCAATGAACCGTCTTTCAGTTCATACAACGGCGTATCTTCCGATGAAATGATCGTCCAACAGGAAAACTTATTGGAGCGAAATCTTACCGAGTTGGTTGCCAATCAAAATCCCGACCGTTCGGTCAACATTTTACGCGACCTTTTGCGAAAAAACATCTCCTACAAAACTGTCGAATTACTTGAAAAGATTAGTCAGAAAGAGAAAGCCGCCGCTACCGCTTTGACAGCGGAAATTCTTGAGAAGATTTTAGCCGCCGACTTTAGTGACAACTCACCGGAACTTCAAGCCGCCGCTCAATTTTTAACTGCCGCAGCGAAAGAAGATTTCGCCGAGTTTACTATCAAGTTCGATGCCAAGACGCAGCGTGATTTAGCAGAAAAAATCGTCGCCTTTTTAATTCGGGAAGCCGACCGGAAAGCCGAGTTCAGCATCAGCTACCTAACGCCGACGCTGATAAAAATTCTGCCTGAACGCGCCGCCGAGATCAAAGAAAAAATCATTATGCCGCGCCGTTCGTCAAGAGATATTTTTCCGCAGAACAAACAGGCGGAGGAACTTTTACAAAGCAATACGTCGCCGGAAAAACTTTTGAGCGAAGCAGACAAATTTCCGCCCGCCTTTAGAGAGCAGATTTACGTTACAGCGGCGAATAAAATCGCGCTTGACGGCGATGTCAGCCGCGCCAAGGACATTTTAACCAAGAATTTTCCGGTTCGGAGACGAGACGAAATGTTCGCCGCGCTTCATTGGCAGCTTGCTTATCGCGCTATCGAAAAGGGCGATTTTGAGCAAGCCCGCACTTGGATTGAACAGTTGCCGGAAAGTTCCCGCTTTGAAGTTTTAATAAATCTTGCCGCAAGTATAATTTCAAAAAGTCCGAACGACCGCGAAAAAGCTGTTTCGATACTAAAGAAAGCGCAAAGTTTAATTCCGACTGTCCCGTCAAATCTTGCCGAAATTTATAAAACAGGTCAGCTTGCGGCAGTCTATGCTTTGATCGAACCGACGACGGGTTTCGGTTTGCTTGACAGTATAATTGGGAAGATTGCCGAGATAAGTGAATCTGATGTGATCGTTAAAAACTTTCGCGGCGATTCAAATGTCAGCCAGGGTGAATTTATTATAAATTCCGGTTTTTTGTTTTCCGGCTTTTCGGAGATTCAAGTGTCGTTGGATAAATTGACAAGAATTGACTTTGAAAAAACTCTTCAGATCGTCAACAAAATTCAACGCCGCGACGTGCGAATTGCTTTACAATTACAAGTTCTTAAAACGGCTTCGAGCAATTAGCAATCATTTTACACTCAAAGCAAAACCACAATATCGTGTATTGACAAATCCGCTTCACTACAATATATTCTATTTTCGTTGCAAATTATAAAATTATTAAAAAGGGAATGCGGACTAAATCCGCAACTGCCCCGCAACGGTAATCGAGAACGAAAACTGCCATTTCAAGCACTGAATCTTCCATAAAAATTCGGTTCGCCGTCAGTTATTAAAAATCAAAATCAAGAGGACTTTTATCAAATGGAAACTTCCCAAAACAGTTCGACGGCAGCGGCGCGTCAAGCAGAAGAAATTACGCCGACGACGATGCGCGTCCGCAAGCGCAACGGTTCGTTCGAGCCGGTTGACATCAACAAAATCGTCCGCGCCGTCGCTCGCGGCTGTCATAATCTGACGGGCGTTGACGCGCTGCGGATTGCGACGAAAACGATCAGCGGGCTTTACGACGGCGCGACGACGCAGGAACTCGATAAACTTTCAATTCAGACGGCGGCGAGTTTGATTTTTGAAGAACCGGAATACTCGCGCCTCGCCGCGCATCTGCTGAATAATTACATCGAAAAGGAGGTTGAAAACCAGGAAATTCATTCGTTTTCGCAGTCCATTGCGTTCGGTATGAAGGAAGGTTTGATCAATGAACGAACGGCAGATTTCGTTAAAGCCAACAGCCGCAAATTGAACAATGCGATTGACGAAACGCGCAACGATTTGTTTGAATTTTTCGGTTTGCGAACGGTTTACGACCGTTATTTATTGAAAAACCCGACGACCCGCGATGTCATCGAAACGCCACAATTTTTCTGGATGCGCGTCGCCTGCGGATTATCCGAAACGCCGGTCGAAGCGATTACTTTATACAAACTTTTTTCGTCGCTCGAATACGTTCCCAGTACGCCGACGCTTTTTAATTCCGGCGCGAAACACGAACAGCTTTCGTCCTGCTTTTTGCTTGATTCGCCGCAGGACAATCTCGAAAGCATTTATGATCGCTACAAACAAATCGCGCTGCTTTCAAAATTTTCCGGCGGAATCGGTGTCGCCTATCACCGAGTTCGTTCGCAAGGCTCTTTAATCAAAGGCACGAACGGGCATTCAAACGGCATCGTTCCTTGGCTAAAAACTTTAGACTCATCAGTTGCCGGTGTAAATCAATGCTTTGCGCCCGAAACCGTTATTTTCACGGCGAACGGCGTGAAGGAAATTAAAGATGTCAAAGTCGGCGATTTGGTTTTGGGACAAAGTGGAAATTATTGTGCAGTAACGGAAAATTTCGTTTATCAGCAAAAAGACGCGATGGTCGAAATTGATGTCAAGCATTCGATCAAGCCTTTGCGCGTAACCGCCGGACATCCGTTTTGGGCGATTCAAAGTGCGGCTCAGGAACGAGAAGTTGCAAGAGCTTTGTCGCAGCTTGAGCGCGGTATTCTTAAAACTGAATGGGTTGAAGCCGAAAAATTGCAAAAAGGCGATTACGTCGCGCAAACTATTCCGCAGGAAACAGTTACCGTCGAAAATTTCACCGAAGACGATGCCCGAATGTATGGAATTTTGCTCGGCGACGGACATCTTTCGAGCAGAAACAACGAATGGGGCGTTTCAGGAAATCCGCAAAATGATACGCATCTCGCATTTGTCCGCGAATATCTGACAACGCGCGGAATTCATTTTTGGGAAACCGGACGCGAAGCAGAAACTTATCTGCAAATCCGTTTTTCTTACAGCGCAGGCGTGGCGCGTGAAGCGACGACCGGGCGTTTTGCCGGTTACGGAAAATTGAATTTGCCTTTCACCCGCGAAGATATTTACAACGAAGCGGGTGAAAAACATATTTCGAGAAAGTTTTCGCATCTGCCGCCGATACAAGCTAAAGCATTGATTCAAGGTCTCTTAGAAACAGACGGCGGAGTCAGTCGCGGCAAGGAAATTTATTTTACGAATACTTCACGGTCTTTAGTCGAAGGCTTGCGTTATCAGCTTTTGCGACTTGAAATCCCGACTGCCGGACAATATCGTGAACGCGAAAATTCGCATACTGGAACACGCTCGAACGGAACGGAAATTAAATTTGAAGGCGTTTCAAAAGCGTATGATTTGCGGATTCCGGCAGTTGCGGAAATCGCGGAATTGGTTGATTGTCAGCCGATTGAAAAGCGTAACTGGTTTGTCTGGCAAAATTGCGTCTGGACGCGCGTTCGTTCAAATAATCCGATTGAAAACGTGCTGACGGTTCACGATTTGAAGGTCGAAGGCGACGAAACTTATATGACTTCCGCCGCGCTCGTTCACAACGGCGGCAAACGCAAAGGCGCGTGCTGTGTTTATCTCGAAACCTGGCACGCCGACATCGAAGATTTTCTTGAACTTAGAGAAAACACCGGCGACGAAGCCAGACGAACGCATAATTTGAATACGGCGAATTGGATTTCGGATTTGTTTATGAAGCGCGTTTCCAACGATGAAACGTGGTCGCTTTTCGATCCGAAGGTCGTACCGCATTTTCCTGATTTGTTCGGCGAAGAATTTGAACGCGCTTACGCAGAAGCCGAAGAAAAAGAGCTTTATGCGAAGCAGGTTAATGCGCGTGATTTGTACGCCCGAATGATGCGGGCGTTGGCGCAGACGGGCAACGGCTGGATGACTTTTAAGGACGCGAGCAACAAAAAATCCAATCAAACCGGCAAGCCGGAAAACGTCATTCATTTGTCTAATTTATGCACGGAAATTCTCGAAGTAACGAGCGACAAAGAAACCGCCGTTTGTAATCTCGGTTCGATAAATGTTGGTCGCTATGTCAAAGACGGGGCGTTTGATTACGAAAAATTGGCGAAAAACGTGCGAGTTGCCGTGCGCCAACTCGACCGCGTGATTGATTTGAATTTCTACACGATTTCGACCGCCAAAGATTCAAATATGCGGTGGCGCAATATCGGTTTGGGTTTGATGGGTTTGCAGGATGTGTTTTTCCAAATGCGGCTCGCGTTCGATTCAGACGAAGCCAGAAAACTTTCGGCAAACATTCAGGAAGAAATTTATTTCTCCGCGCTGACGGCTTCGTGCGAACTCGCGCAGGAAAAAGGCAAACATTCGGCTTTTGACGAAACGCGGGCGGCGAACGGCGATTTGCAGTTCGATTTCTGGGGTGTTGTTCCTGAAAATACGACTCGTTGGGACCATTTGCGGAAAAATATCATCGAACACGGTTTGCGAAATTCGCTGATGCTGGCGATTGCGCCGACCGCGACGATTGCTTCGATTGCAGGCTGTTATGAATGTATCGAACCGCAGGTTTCCAATCTTTTCAAGCGCGAAACTTTGTCGGGCGATTTCGTTCAAATCAATCGTTATCTGGTGAACGAATTGAAAAAGTTGAATTTGTGGACGGACACAACCCGCACGAAGATCAAACTCGCCGAAGGTTCGATTCAGGATGTCAAAGAGTTTCCCGACGAACTGAAATTGATTTACCGCACGGCTTGGGAAATCCCGATGCGTTCCCTGATTGATATGGCGGCGGATCGCGGCGCGTTTATTGACCAGAGCCAATCGCTGAATTTATTTATCGAAAGCCCGAACATCGGCAAACTTTCTTCGATGTATATGTATGCGTGGCAAAAAGGTTTGAAGACGACATATTATATGCGCTCGCGTCCGGCAACGAGAATCGCGCAAGTAACGGCGACCGAAACGAAAACGGAAATTGTCGAAAAGCCGAAGACTTACACGGACGAAGAAGCGTTGGTTTGCTCGCTGGAAAATCCAGAGAGTTGCGAAAGCTGTCAGTGATTTTAGTCAATGTCCGCGCGTGTTTCAGCCATCGAAGATGGCGCAAGAATAAAGCTACAGGCGTAAGCCTGTAGCCACGAATTCGAGAACATCAAGCCCGTGAAACGGGCGACAGAAAATAACGAGTCAATTTCTGTCGCTGTCTCTGACAGCTTTGATTTTTGATTGCGCGTTTTTACAGGCTCACGCCTGTAGCTTTATTCTGACGCTCGCGTGGCGAGCTAAAACCACATACTTTTTGACGAATGCTGTTTTGACTGAATCGAACACTAAAATATTTTGGAGAGCTTATAAAAATGTTATTAGACCCCGGATTTAATTTAACTTTGCGACCGATGAAATATCCCGATTTTTATGAAATGTATAAAAACGCGATTAAAAACACCTGGACGGTCGAAGAAGTTGATTTTTCGACGGACGTGATGGATTTGCGTTCAAAAATGACGGAAGCCGAACGGCATTTAATCAGCCGTCTGGTGGCGTTTTTTGCGACGGGCGATTCGATTGTGTCGAATAATCTCGTCTTAAATCTTTACAAACATATTAATTCGCCGGAAGCGAGAATGTATCTTTCGCGCCAGCTTTATGAAGAAGCGGTTCACGTTCAATTTTACTTGACGCTTTTGGACACTTATATTCCCGACCACAAAGAGCGCGAACAGGCTTTCGCGGCGGTCGAAAATATTGCTTCGATTCAGAAAAAAGCGGAGTTTTGTTTTAAATGGATTGATACGATTGATAATCTCGATGAGCTAAATACCAGAGACGAACGCCGTCAATTTTTACTCAATCTGATTTGTTTCGCCGCCTGCATCGAAGGATTATTTTTCTTTGCCGCGTTCGCCTACGTTTATTTCCTGCGTTCAAAAGGTTTGCTGCACGGACTCGCCGCCGGAACGAACTGGGTTTTTCGGGATGAATCGGCACATATGGCGTTCGCCTTCGATGTGGTCAAAAAAGTTCGAGAGGAAGAACCGGAACTTTTCGACGATAAAATGGTTGCCGATGTTACGGCGATGCTTAACGAAGCCGTCGAATGCGAAATGCAGTTTGCCGAAGACATTCTGAGCGGCGGCGTAGCGGGAATGTCGGTCGCCGATATGCGTCAATACCTGCAATTCGTTGCGGATCAGCGGCTGACGATGCTCGGTATTCCGAAAATTTACGGGGCAAAAAATCCGTTTTCGTTTATGGATTTGCAGGACGTTCAGGAACTCGCCAACTTCTTTGAACGCCGTGTTTCCGCCTATCAAGTCGCCGTCGCGGGCGATGTTTCGTTCAATGAAGCGTTCTAAATTTTGAACCAATCTTTATTAAACCGTCTTGCGAAATCATTTCCAAGGCGGTTTTATTTTTGCCGGACATTTGCGGAAAAATCTTTGCTCAAATAACATTTAAAAGCGAATGAAAATTTTTCACGGAACAGATAATGCGGGCATTCTGCGCGGAACGGTTTTGACGCTCGGCGTTTTTGACGGGCTGCATTTGGGGCATCAAAAAATTATGGAAATCGTCGTCAGCCGCGCCCAATCAATCGGTGCGATTCCGACGGCGATCACTTTTGATCCTCATCCGCGCGCGGTTCTTTATCCTGAAAATTCGCCGCCGCTGCTGCAAACGCTCGATCAGAGATTGTCGAATTTTGAAGTTTTGGGAATCGAACAGGCAATCGTCATTCGTTTCGATCAGGATTTTGCGAGTCAAAACGCTGAAAATTTTCTCGGCAACATCGTTCACGAACGCTTGCAGGCAAAAGAGGTTTATCTCGGCAAAGGTTTTGCGTTCGGCAAAAATCGCGGCGGCAATATCGAACTGCTGCGAAAAATGAGCGCAGAACTCGGATTTTTCGCCGACGAAGTTGATGAAGTAACTTTGCGCGGTCAGCGGATTTCATCTTCAAAAATTCGCCATCTGCTCGCCGACGGAAAAGTTAATTTGGTCAGGCGAATGCTTGGGCGACCTTACGGCATCGAAGGGCAAATCGTGCGCGGCGACCAGCGCGGGCGCACCATCGGTTTCCCGACGGCGAATTTGAAACCGCGCAACCGCGTCGTTCCGAAGTTCAGCGTTTACGCGACGGCGACTTTAATCAAGGACGTTTGGCGGCGCAGCATCACCAACGTCGGCGTTCGCCCGACATTTACGGGCGACAAAGAGCCTTCGATTGAAACTTTCGTCTTCGATTTCGACGGCGATTTATACGGCGAAGTTTTGCGCGTACGCTTTCTGCACCGCCTCCGCGACGAAAAAAAATTCAGCGGCATTGACGAACTTAAAGCGCAGATTCAAAAAGACTCGAATCGCGCCCAACTTTATTTCAAACGGCAGGGCGCGAAGAATATGTTAAATTTGACGTGAGGTGATTTTATGAATGTGAATGTCTCCGAAATAGTCGAAGGCAGATTAAAAGATTTGGCGACTAAAAACGGCAAGTCGGTTGAAGAATTGGCGGGCGTTCTGCTCGAAGAAAAAACCGAAGAAATTTATCAGCGTCAGTTGGGAAAAAAGAAACTTTCCGATTTAGCCGGAATTTTTTACGGCGGCGACGGCAGAACATCAGAAAACGCCGAAGAAATTCTAATGTCCGAAGTTGATAAAACCGGCGGCTTCGGAAAATGAAAACGACATCGCTTCTCGATACGGGATTTTTATACGCGCTGTTAAACGGAAAAGACAACCACCACGCCAAAGTTTCCGCCGCCGCAAAATTTACTGAAAATGACTTGATAATTTTGCCGATTCCTATTATCACCGAAGTTACATATCTGCTTCAGCGCGATTTGGGAATTGAAGCCGTCGCCGTGTTCCTGGAAAAATTGAGCGAAACTGATTTTGTTCTCGAAATACCGACCTCTGAAGATTACAAACGCTCTGCCGAAGTTCTTCGTAAATACAACGACACGAATATTGATTTTGTTGATGCCGTTATCGTGGCGATTGCGGAACGATTGAACATTACGAAAATTTTGACGGTTGACCGGCGACACTTCGGTGCGTTTAAGCCGCGACACTGCGCGGCGTTCGAGATTTTGCCTTAAAAGATTTTATGAAAATCAATCCGGCTAATTTTTTGCAGGGAACGATTCGGCTTCCGGGCGACAAATCAATTTCGCACCGGGCGGCGATTTTCGCGGCTTTGGCGACGGGCGAAACGCGCATCAGTAATTTCGCATCGAGTGCGGACTGTGCTTCGACTCTGGATTGTCTGAAAAATCTCGGTGTCAAAATCAGCCGCGAAGATTCGACGGTTTTGATAAAAGGTGTCGGTAAAAACGGATTTACGAAACCGAATGCGCCGCTCGACTGCGGCAACAGCGGGACGACGATGCGGCTTTTAGCGGGCGTTTTGGCGGGACAAAATTTTGATTCGATTTTGATCGGCGACGCGAGTTTATCGAAACGACCGATGAAAAGAATCATCACGCCGCTCGAATTGATGGGCGCGAAAATCGAAGCCGAAGATTTCCACGCGCCGCTGAAAATATACGGGCGAAATCCGCTTCAATCTATTTCGTATAAGTTGCCGGTTGCCAGCGCACAGGTGAAATCCTGCGTTTTATTGGCGGGTTTGAACGCTTCGAGCGAGTCCAGAGTCCAGAGTCCAGAGTCCAGAGTCAGAAATCCGACTTCGAGAAATCATACGGAATTGATGCTCAAGTATTTGGGCGCGGAAATTGAAAGTCAATTCGTCGAAACTGAAAACGGATTTGTCGAAGAAATTTCGATTCGCGGCGATTCGCGGCTGACTGCAAAGGATTTGAATGTGCCTTCCGACATTTCTTCGGCGGCGTTTTTTCTGGTCGGCGCGAGTTGTTTGGAAAATTCGGAAATCGTTTTGGAGAATGTCGGTCTGAACCCGACACGGACGGCGATTCTGGAAGTTTTGCGGCGGTTCGGCGCGGACATCGAGATAATAAATCAAACGGAAATTTGCAATGAAATCGTCGGTGATATTCGGGTGCGCGGGCATCAAAACTTAAAGGCTCAAACCGAATCTAATTTGGTCAGCGGCGATATTATCGCTAATTTGATTGACGAAATTCCGATTCTTGCGGTGTTCGGAACGCAGATCGAGAACGGCTTGGAGATTCGCGGCGCGGAGGAATTGCGCGTCAAAGAATCGGACAGAATCGCGGCGGTCGTCGAAAACTTGCGGCGAATGGGCGCGGCGGTCGAAGAATTTCCCGACGGCTTTAAAGTTGAAAAATCCGATTTGAAAGGCGCGAAGATTGATTCGTTCGGCGACCACCGGATTGCGATGGCGTTTGCGATTGCCGGACTTTTTGCGGCGGGCGAAACGGAAATCACAGGCGCGGAACACGCGGGCGTTTCGTTTCCCGAATTTTTCGACGTGCTGGCGAGTGTGAGAAAATAAAGTATAATCGCAGGCTGGCGGGAAAAATTTTACAGGATAGACAGGATTAACAGGATTTATGTTTTCGTAGAAACTCATCCTGTTAATCCGGTCTATCCTGTTTTATATTCTTTTTTAGAACAGCAGATGACTTTAGAGAAGCGCATAGTTTTGACGGGTTTTATGGGTGTCGGCAAATCAACCGTCGCCAGATTTCTCGCGTCTTTGATTGATTCGACGCGCATTGATCTCGATACTTTTATCGAGCAGAACGAGCAGAACACCATCGCGGAAATTATCAAATCGGCGGGTGAAAAGCGTTTTCGGGAAATCGAGACGGAAAATCTGCGGCGGATTTTGTCGGAGAATGAAGCGCGGGTAATTGCGCTCGGCGGCGGCGCGTGGACGACAAAGGAAAATCGCCAGTTGATCAAAGATCACAAGCTGACGACCGTCTGGCTCGAATCTTCGTTTGACCATTGCTGGCGCAATATCCGAATGTCGAAGCGCGAACGACCGCTCGCCGTCAGCCGCGAGCAAACACAGAGGCTTTTCGACGACCGCGCGAAGTTTTACTGTCTCGCCGATTGGCATTTTATTATTCGTCCCGATTTCACTTCGTTCGAGGTGGCAAAAAAAATCGCCGAAGAGGTTTTTTCGATTGATTTTGACTGAAATTTTCCGCGAAATGTTTTAGACTGATTTCATAAATCAATTAACGGCGGCGAAAACTTTCCCGGACAAAATTCGGGAAATCCGTCGAATGCGGTTTATACATTAAGAAACAGGAAGAATTAAGAGTTTTACCAGGAGAAAATGTTATGAAAATTAAATTTTTAGCAGTTTTAGGTTTGGCGGCGGTTGTCGGCTTCGGCGCGTGCAAAGGCTCGACCAACACCAATACGACTAACACCAATACTAATGTGGCGGTAGCAGTAACGCCGTCGCCGGTGATGAAAACCAACGAAACGGCGGCGACTGACCCGAATCTGAAATCGAAAATCGAAGCCGCTTTGAAGGGCAAAGGTTTTGCTGATGTAACGGTTGATACGGCGACAACTCCGGCGACTTTGCGCGGCACGGTTGCCAAAGGCAAATTGGGCGAAGTAATGGCGACGGCAATGGAAGCCAACGGCGGCAAGCCGGTTAAAAACGAAGTTACCGAGAAATAATCTAAAAAGGAGAAAATAAAAATGTCTTTACAAGAAAAATATCAGCCGGTAATTGACTTGGCGAACCAATCCGGTATTTCCGGTTTGAATATCACCGAAGGCGAAGGCTTTATCAAAATCGAAGGCAGCGCACCGACGGCGGAAGCGAAACAGGCTTTGATGGATAAATGGAATGAGATTGACCCGGAATATCGTTCGGGCGATTTCGTTCTCGACGTAACTGCGCCGGAAAGCGCGGGCGGCGGAAGCGCGACCTATACGGTTCAAGCGGGCGACAGTCTGAGCAAAATCGGCGCGAAACACGGCGTTAGCTGGCAGAAAATTTTTGAAGCCAACCGCAACATTCTCGACGATCCCGATAAAATTCAGCCGGGTCAGGAATTAACGATTCCGGCAGAATAGTTTATTCAACGGCAGTCAATAAAAAGCGGCAGATTAAGAAATTCTTAATCTGCCGCTTTTCGCTGCCCGTTAAACCAAAAGTTCAGAGTTACGCCTTCAGGCGTGATTGCGCCGCGCCTTTCACGCCTGAAGGCGTAACTCTGAACGCCTGCCGAACACGACTTAATTTATCAATACACTTAGGGCGAAACGAATGCCGTGTAAATCGGCGACCACACGCCGACGGGTTGATTTTTCTCCATCAGACGGGCGCGAAATTCGACGCTGACCGGATAGTTCCTGCCCGCCGATAAAAAGATTGCGGCTGAGAGTTAAACTTTGTTAAACTAATGTCAGTTCGTAATCGGCGAACAATTTAACGAGCCGACAACTGTTCACTGTTCACTATCAACTGTTCGCTGATAAACGAGAAAATCTTCCCTGTTTAATAGTGAATAGCTGATAGTGAACAGTTGATAGTTTCCATATCCGAACCCGGATTAAACCGAATATGACTTTAGTCTCCGACTCGTCAGGATTTCACAAAATTATGATTAAAAAACTTTTCGCCGCCGCGCTGTTCTGCGCTGTTCTGTTCACTTTTCAAACTTCCGCCAAAGCGTTTTATCCGCCCGCCCAAAACGAAAGATTCGCTATCAGAACGTTGCAGACGCTTCATTCGGCGGAAATAACTTATCAGGCAACAGCGGGCAATGGCGAGTTTGGTTCGTTAAATAGTCTTTCGGTGTTCAATCTGATAGATACCGTCTTGGCTTCGGGCAATAAATACGGCTATCGTTTCGTGATTGAAAAAACAGGCAGGACGGCAAATGCTCCGGCGACCTTCACCATCACCGCCACGCCGCAGCGTTACGGCAAAACGGGTCGCCAATCTTTCTATATCGCCACTTCCGGCGACATTCGCGGCGCGGACAAACGCGGTGCGCTTGCCACCGCCGATGATCCGATACTCGAAAATATCTGTTTGCCGAACGAAGAATGCACGATTTCCAACCTGCGGAGGCTTTACGGTGCTGAAGTAACTTATCAGTCAACTTACGGCAACGGCAATTACGGCACTCTGAATCAACTTGCCGCTGTTGGTTTCGTTAATGAATTATTGGCGCGAGGCTACGCGAACGGCTATAACTACACCATCGCTTTCACCCCGCGAACGGCTACCAGCGAGGCGACTTTCAGCATTTCCGCCGTTCCGATCACTTACGGCGTAACCGGCTTTCGGTCGTTCTACATCGCCACCGACGGCGTGATTCGCGGTGCGGACAAGCAAGGCGAACCGGCAACGGCGGACGATCCGGTGATTGAATAATGAATTTTAGGGATCGCAAAAACAATAATCTTGCAATTATTTTATCCGAAACAATGGCGACGAACAGTCCGATTATTGTTTCATTTCATCACTTCCAGCTTTCCTAACGACGATTCCCGTTCCCCATTTGCTTGATTCCTGTTTGATTGGTTCGGCGATAAAGTCGCCTTTTCGGAAAACGATTTCGCCGTCCGCCGATTCGTCCATTCCGAACTTGAAGTTGAGACGCATCGTCGCGCCTTTATAGCGCACCGCGACGATGCCGCCCGTCGTGCAGTGCATCGCCAATCGCGTTAGATTGGCGGTCGCTTTGCCGCGTTCGTAAAAAAGGGTGTCCGCCGAAAACGTCGTTATGCCCTCGATTTTCAGCCGGTCGTTCAAAATCGCTTTTTTTTCTTTATCAACCATAGAAAAGCTGATAGTTCCGCAACAGCATTGCGAATACGCCTCCTGAATGCCGAAGGCGAAAACAAAAAGCAGACAAACAATATTTAATTTTTTCATTGATTCGCTCCGATTTTAAGGGTTGATTAAAACGTAAAGCCGGTCTGCCCAATCGGATTTGTTGTTGCGGAGAATTTCGTATTGGACGTTTGCCGAAGCCGCGTCGCCGAGTTTGACGTAGGCTTTGCCGAGGTTGTAGCGGGCGCGTTCGGAATCGGGATTGTAGGAAACGGCGTTGTTAAAGGCATCAACGCTCTCCTGAATTTTGCCGAGTTCGTAGTAATTTTCGCCCAAGTAGTTATAAGTTTTCGCGTCGGGTTTGTAGATTTTCAACTGCTCGAAGGCGGCGAGCGATTCGGCGTAGCGTTTCTGTTTGAAATAGCCTGTGCCGAGTTGTTCCCACGCGCCCGCCAAATCCGGTTTGATGGCGACGGCGCGTTTGTAGGCGAGCAGTTCTTCGTCGGTGCGCCCCATTTTTCCTAAGGAAAGTCCGAGCGCGTACTGCACGTCGGCGTTGCCGTCGTCGAGTTTGGCGGCGATTCGGTAAGCGTCAACCGCTTCTTTGTATTGTCCGAGCGCGAAGCTCGACGCGCCGATATTGACGTGCGTTTCCGCCCATTCGGGACGCAGTTTGGCGGCTTGACGCGAGGCTTTCAGCGCGTCGGCGTGTCGTGCCAGCATTCCGTAACAAAATCCCGCCTGATACCAGCTTTCCGCGTAGTTCGGATCAATCTCGACCGCTTTTTCAAAATAAGCGACGGCTTTCGCGTAATCGTCCCGCGATAAAATTCCCAAACCCTGCGAATACATATTCTGCGCGGCGGCACGTTTGTTTTTTAGGTTTTCAGAGTTGAGCGAGGCAAAAGTTTGCAGTTCGCCGATTTTCAAACCCGAAATTCTCGCGGACGGCACGGCGAAGTTGATGCTTTGCCCTTCGGCGGCTTGCAGGGTGGCGACACCGATGACTTGCCCGCGCATATTGACGACCGGCGAACCGCTCGATCCGGGCGAAATCGGCGCGGTGATTTGAATGATTTTACCGTAACCGGGAATTTCTCTGACGGCGGAAACGATGCCGTTCGACACCGAACCTTCCAAACCGAACGGGTTGCCGACGACGACGATTGACTCGCCTTCCTGCGGCGCGGTCTGCACGAGCGGCAGAGCGACGGCTGAATTTTGCGGCACGTCAACCTGCAAAAGAGCCAAATCGCCCTCGCCGTCAATCGCTAAAACGCCTTTCGCCTGAAACTTTTTCCCGTCAATCAAATGAATTTCGACGCGGCTCGATTTTTCGATAACGTGGCGGTTCGTGATGATTTTGTCGCTCGCTATGAAAAATCCGCTGCCCCGTGAAATAGTCGCGCCTTTCGCGTCGAAAGTTTCGATGGCAACCGCCGACGGTTTAATGCGCCGCACGAGTTCCGGCAGAAAGTCCTGCGCCGACACAATCGCCGAAGCAAAAAGGATTAACAGGAAACTTTTCAGAACAGGGTATTTCATCCGGGATTTATTATATTTTCCAACGCGATTATAAAGGCTTTGCGCGTGGCGAACAAATCAAAAACACTTTCACGATTCGAGAAACTAGATGCGAAAATTTAATCGAACCGTTGCCGCCGAATTAACTCAGAAGATTTTCACGCGCCGGAACGCATACCAGTAAAGAAATAAATTGAAGGCGATGAGCGTAAATCCGAGCGTAAATCGAAAATTTGCCGAGAGCGGCGAGTACAACACAAGCGAAACATAATAATCAATAAAACCGCCGTCATAACCGCTTTCGCCGCCCAACCCGCGCAGGTAATTTTCCATCGTCGTCAGCGGGCAGTTCCACCAGAAGAACTCAATCAAAACGCCCCAAACAACTGCCGGAATGTGCAGAACGGCAAAAATGCGTCGGCGCAGAACCAGCAAGCCGCCGAACACTACAAAGAGAACAAAGCAGAAATGGACGATTAAAATTAAATCGGCTGCCAGACGATAGAACATTTTCGATATATGAACTTTAACAAAAATCTTGCGGCAATCGTTAGAGTGTCGCCGCCGTTTCGGGTAAAATCAAAACTTAAAGAGGAGAAAATACAAATGAAAGTTGTTATCGGCGCAGATCACGCGGGTTACGAGGACAAGGAAAAGGTAAAAAAAGAACTGGACGAAATGGGCATCGAGTATGAAGATGTCGGAACCGATTCGACCGAATCGGTTGATTATCCAATCTACGCGCAAAAGGTCGCCGAAAAAGTCGCCAGCGGTGAAGCCGAACAGGGTTTGCTGATTTGCGGTTCGGGCAACGGAATGCAAATCGCCGCCAATAAAGTTCACGGCATTCGCGCCGCGCTCGCGTGGAACGAAGAAACGGCGCGGCTCGCCCGCCAGCACAACGACGCAAATGTTCTAAGCGTTCCGGCGCGAATGATTCCGTTCGAGGAAGTTGCCAAAGTTATCAAATCGTATCTCGCCGCCGATTTCGAGGGCGGACGACACGCTCGCCGCGTTGAGGAAATTGCCGAATTGGAAAAATCTCAATAAACAAAAAAGCCGGCAGGAAATCCTACCGGCTTTTTTGTTTATTAAATAGTCTTTTAGTAAACAACGGTTGATAAGCCCTGCGTGAGAGAACCTAATCCGGCTCTTCCAACTCCTCCAGCCAATTCTAAAGCAATTTGCCCGACACTCTTTTTGGCTTTATCAACTATGATGATGTCGTAAGGCTGAAGCGCAACGTCTTTTTGTTCGCCTTTCTTAATCAAATCGTAATTGACGCTGATTATTTCCCGATTTTCGGTCGGCGCGGCATTCGGTTTCAAACGATAGATTTTTATGTCCTTCGTTTTCGCTTCGCGGCGCACACCATTGACCTTAGCAATTACGTCCATTAGTGTCGTGCTGCCTTCTCTTAAATAAATTCCCTGCGGCGCAGTAACTTCGCCCGTAATATAAACCGGCGCGGCTTTGTCAACGACGATCAAATCGCCCGGAAGAATTACGGGATTGGCTTCCTCTTTTGCATCGCGCAAACTTCTCAAACTATATATCGTCGGCGCGACATCCACACCGTCGCCGGGATTTGCCGCCGCAGTTTGTTCTTCCGGGTCTGCCGTACACATCTGTTTCTGCGTACGAAAAAGCCGAACCGTACTGCCGGATTGTTCGGTTACGCCGCCGGCAAGCGAAAGTAAATCGAGCATCCGCGCCTTTCGTGTTAAATCAACCTTCTGCGGATTGCGGACTTCGCCGAAAATAATGGCGGGCGGACGACTGCGACGCTGTGTAACGCGAACGCTGACCTGCGGATTTTTCAGATATTTCGCCAGAATCTGCGTTACGTCGGCGCGAAGTTCTTTTTCCGTGCGGCATTTCGCGTCAATGGAACGGTCGAAAAACGGGATTTGCAGTCTGCCGTCTTCATCAACTTCCGAAACGAAATCGAACTGCGTTTCGCCCAAAACCTTGCCGGTTACTTCGTCGCCGACACCGACCATATAACCGATGTCGTTTTTAACGGGAATAGGCGGTTGCTGCGCCGGAATGGGTTGCTGTCCGAAAGCGATTTGCGCCAAACCGAATGTTAAAACGCAGACGAGCCAAATTTTTGAATTCATAAAAGCCTCTTTGGTGATGTATAATTTTTACCGTTGCCAAGAATAACTTACAATCGCCTTTGATTCAACTTGTTGTTGCGGCAGTTGCTTTTGTAAATCGAACTGTCGAACAATTCTTGACTGTTCGGATTTGGACAGGTAATTTCAAAGTACAATTTTTTCCGATAAAAATGACGAGCTTGCTGAAAAATCTCCGCGACCCCGAAAATTTCTGGTTTCTGCGCCGACCGTTTCAATTATCGGCGGACATCGCCGTTTTATGCGGCGCGTTTTTTTTGGCGTACCTGTTCCGCTTCGATTTTCAGTTGAGCGAGTATTATTTCGATAACGCTTTGACGCAGCTGCCGTTCGTCGTTTTCATCCAATTCGCCTCGCTTTTTCTGGTCAGCGCGTATTCGATCATTTGGCGTTATGTCAGCATCGAAGACATCAAAGCCTTTCTCAAAGCCGCTTTGATTTCCGGCGTTATTCTGATTCTAATCCGTCTGCTGGTTTCAAATGATCAGTTTTCGCGCTGGCAGGTTCCGCTTTCGATTATTTTGATGGACACTGGTTTGGCTTTTGCCGGACTTCTGACGCTGCGGATTTTGCGCCGCTTCGCCTACGAAGTTTCCGAAAAGCGTACGTTTCAATTAACCAAACGCCGCGTTAAACCGAAAACGACGCTGTTCGTCGGCGCGGGCAGAGTCGGCGCACTCGCCGTTAGAGACGTTCTCGGACGCGCCGATGCCGAACTCGATGTCGTTGGTTTTATTGACGATGACCGTCACAAAAAAGGCGGCAGCGTCAGCGGCGTGAAAGTCCTGGGAACGACCGACGACCTGGCGCGGATCGCCGACGAAATGAACGTCGAACAAGTCGTCATCGCCATTGATCAGGCGCAAGGCAAAGACATTCGCCGCATCATTGATATTTGCCGCGAGATTCCTGTCAGAACTCAAATCGTGCCGAGCCTGCACGAAATTATCCACGGGCGAATTCAAATCAGCCGCATCCGCGATGTGCAGATCGAAGACCTTTTAGGACGCGAAACCGTCCAGCTCGACGACGAGAATCTGCACGAATTTTTGACCGATAAAGTCGTGATGGTTACAGGCGCGGGCGGTTCAATCGGCTCGGAACTCGTGCGGCAAATCACCGAATTCAACCCGAAACTCCTTTTGCTAGTCGAACGAACCGAGTTCGCCTTATTCCAAATCGAGCGCGAACTAGCCAAGAATTTTCTAAAAACCAATTTCCTGCCGCTCATCGCCGACATCAGCGACGAACCGCGAATGCGCGAAATTTTTGCCGAATACAAACCGGCGGTCATCTTTCACGCCGCCGCGCATAAGCACGTTCCTTTGATGGAAGCCAACCCGACCGAAGCGATTAAAAACAACGTGCTGGCGACGAAACTGCTCGGCGAACTGGCGGGCAAATTCGGAGTCGGCGATTTCGTTTTAATTTCGACCGACAAAGCCGTCAATCCGACGAGCGTGATGGGCGCGTCGAAGCGCGTCGCCGAAATCGTTTTGCAGGATTTGAATCGCGTTTATCCGACCAATTACGTCGCCGTCCGTTTCGGCAACGTCCTCGGTTCAGCCGGTTCGGTCGTCCCGATTTTCCGCGAGCAAATACTGAAAGGCGAAGCGATTACCGTAACCGACCCGGAAATGACGCGCTATTTTATGACGATTCCCGAAGCGTCCGCGTTGGTTTTACAGGCGGGCGCACTCGGCAAAGGCGGCGAGATTTTCATTCTCGATATGGGCAAACCCGTCAAAATTCTCGCCCTTGCCGAAGATATGATCCGGCTTTCCGGCTTACAGCCCTACGAAGACATTGACATCGTTTTTACAGGCGTGCGGCAGGGCGAAAAATTATTTGAAGAACTGGAAATCACCGGCGAAAGCCTTCTAAAAACAACGCACCCGAAAATCTTCATCGGCAAGATCGCAGCTTATTCCGGTGAAGAAGTCTCGAATATCGTCAGCAATTTCCGCCAAGCCGTTGTCGAAAACGACCGCCCGAAAATTCGTCGTCTATTCAATCATTTCCTGCCCGAAGCGACGATTCACGAAGGTAAAAAAGAATCGCTCGCCGCCAAAGCCGCCGCTTCCGACAAAGGAATCAAAACTCAAACTTCCGCTCTTGAAACATAATCTAAGATATTTTCGCATTCGGAATCGCAATTTTATTCGTTGTTTTTATTTAAAGTGATTTATAATCAGCAAACGACGAGCGCGTATTTCAAGCGCGCCTTCAAAAATAAATTATTCGGAGATTTTAAAATGAGCAATAAAAAACAGAACGAAGCCGATAAACAAAAAGAGGAAAACGAAAAAGCCGGCAGTTTAGCCGGAGTCGCCGGCGGCGCACTCGCCGGAGCGCAGGTCGGAACGGTGATAATGCCGGTCGTCGGCACGTTCGCCGGAGCGGTCGTCGGCGGCGCGTTAGGCAGCAAAATCGGCAAAAAATACGGCGGCGCACTGCTCGATAAATTAAGCGGTAAAGAATCCACTTCTTCCGCGCCGGAAGAAAAGAAAGACGTAACCGCCGAACTAGAACGCCTCGCTAATCTGCGCGAAAAAGGAGTTTTGAGCGAAGAAGAATTCAAAGCCGCCAAAGCCTCTCTGCTTGGTCTGTAAGTAATATCAACTAATAAGGTAAAAATAAAAGGCTTTCGGTAAATTACCGAAAGCCTTTTATTAATGATGGTGGCTTGGGAAGGAATTGCCCCCCCTAAATTTACCACCGAAAACAATATGAGAAAATTAGCACGGCGTATTGAGAAAGATTCTTATAGATATAAAAAAACGTCAGTTCGGGATAAGAAGTGATGGAAAAGCTCATTTTCAATTAGAATGGATTTATCAGAAAACATTCAGTTGAAAAGGAGTTTTCCATCAATGGAGATTTTACCGCTTTTTTGTGAGATTGACGACTTTTGCCAGGTCTTTGAGAAGGTTTGGCGCACGCGCCAGGTGAGAGACGGCAAACGAAAGCGCAATCGTTTGCCGCGCTTGAGCCAATCGGAAGTGATGACGATTCTGGTGTTGTATCACGGGTCGGGTTATAAGAATCTGAAGGCGTTTTACCTGCACGAGATCGTGCGCCTGCACGGTGCCGATTTTCGCTCGTTGACGAGTTACAACCGGTTTGTCGAATTGCAGGCGCGATGCGTGATGCCGCTCTATTTTTATCTGGTGATGAAACGCGGCAACTGCACCGGGATTTCATTTATTGATGCGACTTCTTTAAGGGTTTGTCATAATTTGCGAATCAATCAGCACCGCACCTTTCGCGGGACTGCCGAAAGAGGTAAATCTTCAACCGGCTGGTATTACGGCTTTAAACGGCATCTGGCGATCAATGAGAAAGGCGAGATTCTCGGATTTTATCTGACTGCCGCCAATGTTGACGACCGGGCGACTGCCGATTGGGTCACACAGGATTTGTGGGGCAAACTCATCGGTGATAGAGGTTATCTGTCCAAAGATTTGTTTGCCAAACTGATGGCGCGCGGCTTGAAATTGATTACCAAACTGCGCTCGAATATGCCGAATCGCTTGATGGAACTCGAAGATAAAATCCTGCTCAGAAAACGGGCGATCATCGAAACGGTCAATGACCAGTTGAAAAATATCTCGAACATCGAGCATTCGCGGCATCGCTCGCTGTGGAATTACTTAAGCAACGTCGCTGCGGGACTGATTGCCTACACTTGGAAGGAGAAGAAACCGTCGCTGAATCTGAACTTCAAAGACCTTGCTCCAAACTTTTCTTTTTAGTTCTTATCCCGAACTGACGTTAATTAAACTGGAAAATAAAACGTATAGGATTTAAAGAACTAGCAAAGGGGGAAATTTATGAGCAAGACGGAAAAACGTCCGAAAGCTAAAGAGATCAAGGCTGAAAAACCAGTCTTATCCGGCGAAACAGTCGGAGATGAAACAACCGCCGGACAGTGATTTGTCGAATTATTCGGCGGCGGGAAAGTTGAAAGATAAAGTCGCGCTGATTACCGGCGCGGATTCGGGAATCGGTCGCGCAGTCGCGGTCGCATTCGTTAAAGAAGGCGCGAAAGTGGCGATTTCGTATAACGAAAACGACGAAGACGCGGCGGAAACAAAACGTCTGTGCGAGGAAAACGGCGGTGCGTGTTTAGTGATAAAATCCGACGTTCGTTTTCGCCAAATGTGTCTCGATGCGGTCGAGAAAGTCGTTGATGAATATGGCGATTTGAATATTCTGGTCAACAACGCCGCGTATCAGATGGCGCAGGAAAATTTTGAAGACATCATCGAAGAACAACTGCGGCGCACGTTCGACACCAACATTATCGGCTACTTTTTTATGGCGCAAGCCGCGCTACCGCATTTGAAAAAGGGCGACGCGATTGTCAATACGGGCAGTATCGTCGGCATCGTCGGCAACCCGATTTTGATTGATTACACGGCAACGAAGGGAGCGATTCACGCTTTTACGAAGTCGCTGGCAATTTCGCTCGGCGAAAAAGGAACTCGCGTCAACGCGCGATTATGAAGTGCAGAGCGTCCATCGTTTAGTAACGGCTTCAAAAAAATTAAGATTAGAACTCTATTAAAAACTCCTCAACGCTTTAAACCGGCTCTGGACCTCTTGACGATGTAATCGCCCGCATCAGCGAAAAGCTATCGGTTGAAATGGAACTCGAAAAAAACTCATTAATATATCGGAATGACAATTTGATTCAGATAAATCAATATAAAGGCAAATGGCAAAATTACCCGCTACAAAATTCGGCGTGCTTCAAAACACCTTCAGCCGCCGCGAAGCCAACGAGCCGATTCGCGGCGAACTATTCAGCGTCGAGCGGCTTGAGCAGTTTGCGGCGACGTTAGCCGAAGAACATCTGGCGGTTGATCAGCCGCGCCGGTTTCAAAAATTACTGCCGCGTTTGAAGGATAACGGTCGGGTTTTGATGGGCGCGTATCAATCGCTGGTCGAGGCGATTAACGAAGAACGCGCCGTTTCTCCGGCGGCGGAATGGCTGGTTGATAATTTTCATATCGTCGAAGAACAACTGCGCGAAATCGAGGAAGATTTGCCGGAAAGTTATTACCGCGAACTGCCGAAACTCAAAGAAGGCGAATTTGCCGGTTATCCGCGCATTTACGCGGTCGCGGTGATGATTATCGCGCACACCGACAGCCGTCTGGAGACGGAAACGCTCGAAAGAGTTCTTCGCGCTTATCAGAAGGTTGCTCCGCTGACGATTGGGGAATTGTGGGCGATGGCGATTACTTTGCGAATCGCTTTGGTCGAAAATCTGCGGCGGCTGGCGACGAACATCATCATCTCGCGTGAGGAACGCGAGGCGGCTGATGCGCTTGCCGATGAGTTGCTTGATTTGGCGAGCAAAAAGCCCGCCGGGATATTACCGTTTTTGGCGAAACGACTCGACACGCGCAAAAATGCCGGAAACGCCTTTATCGAACAGTTCACCCGCCAACTGCGCGATCAGGATTCTTCAATCGCGCCGGCTTACGAGTGGCTCGAACAACAGGTGCGAAAACAGAATACGAGCGTCGAAGAAATCGTCCAGTCGGAATACCAGCGACAAGCCGCCGCGCAGATAACGGTCGGCAACGTGATTACGAGTATGCGCCTGCTTTCGACGATTGACTGGCGCGTATTTTTTGAAAGCGTCAGTTTGATTGACCCGCTGTTTAAAGCTGATCCGGCGGACATCTACGAACAGATGAATTTTGCGACGCGCAACCGTTATCGGAGCGTCGTAGAACAGATTGCGCGTCGCTCAAAAACGGATGAATTAATCGTTGCCAAACGGGTAATCGAATTTGCCGCGCAGTCTCGCCAGTCAAATCCGAAGGACGAGCGGCAGGCGCACGCCGGTTACTATTTGATTGACGAAGGACGCGCTCAAACCGAAAAAGCATTTAATTACCTGCCGGGTTTTTCCGAAAGTCTGCGCCGCCTCGTTCTCAAATATCCGACTTTCTTTTATCTCGGATTGACGCTTTTTTTGACCGTGCTGCTCGTGGTTTTGTCCGTGGGATTGGCGGCGCATTTCGGCGCGAGCCTGCCGCTGTTAATCGCTTTCACTCTGCTGACGATCATTCCGGCGAGCGAACTCGCGTTGAGCGTCGTTAATTGGGACGTAACGCTTTTCATTCCGCCGCGCCTTTTGCCGCAGATGGAAACGAGCGAATCCATTCCCGAAAATGCCAAGACAATAGTCGTTATTCCGACGCTTCTGACGGGTGAAACGATTGTTGATGAATTGTTTGAAAAACTCGAAGTTTACAGTCTCGCCAATCAGGACGCGAATATATATTTCGCGCTTCTGAGCGATTTCGCCGATGCCGCCGCCGAAGAAATGCCTGCTGATTCCGTGATTTTAGAATTGGCGAAACGGCGCGTTAAAGAGTTAAACGACAAATATCAAAAAACCGAAAAGCCGAAATTTCATTTTTTTCACCGTCGCCGCCAGTGGAACGAAAGCGAAGGCAAATGGATGGGTTGGGAACGCAAGCGCGGCAAACTCGAAGAATTCAACCGCCTTTTGCGCGGCGCGACCGATACGAGTTTTGAAATCGTGACGGCAGACAAAGAATTTCTGCGGGAAATTAAATACGTCATCACGCTCGATTCGGATACGCAGTTGCCGCGTGATGCGGCGCGAAAACTGGTCGGCGTGGCGACGCATCCGCTCAACCGTCCGCATTTCGATGCAAAAACACAGCGCGTGACGAAAGGTTATGGCATTTTACAGCCGCGCATCAGTATTTCATTATTGAGCGCGTCGCGGTCGCGCTTCGCCAGAATTTTTTCGGGAAACACGGGCATTGATCCTTACACGACCGCTTCGTCCGACGTTTATCAGGATTTGTTCGGCGAAGGCAGTTTTACGGGCAAAGGACTTTACGACGTGGACGCTTTCGAGGCGGCGTTGAACGGGCGCGTGCCGGAAAATTCCGTTCTGAGTCACGATCTTTTTGAAGGCATTTACGCCCGCTGCGCTCTGGTTTCGGACATCGAACTGCTCGACGATTTCCCGACGCATTTCGACGATTTTTCCAAGCGTTCGCATCGCTGGGTGCGCGGCGATTGGCAGATTGCGGGTTGGATTTTACCGCGAATAAAAAATGCGGCGGGACAAAAAGTTAAAAATGATTTGCCGTTGATTTCGCGCTGGAAAATTTTCGACAATCTGCGCCGCAGTCTGGTCGCGCCGACGATTTTTTTGTGGCTTGCGCTGGTTTGGACGGTCGTTCCGGGTTCGCCGTGGCTGTGGACGCTTTTTATCGTTTTTGAACTGGCGTTTCCGGTTTTCGCGCATCTGCAATCGAATCTGCTGACGCATCCGCGCGGCATCCCTTGGACGAGTCATTTCTGGAGCGTTTGGGGCGATGCCCGCACGAACGCCGCGCAGGTTTTACTGACCGTTACGGTTCTCGCGCATCAGGCTTATTCCAATACTGACGCGATAATTCGCACGATTTACCGTCAGATTATTTCGCGCAAAAATCTGCTCGAATGGACGACCGCCGCGCAGAGCGAACGGGAAAATCCGCACGATCAAG
>CAXTKJ010000005.1:0-39763 GCA_964244835.1 uncultured Pyrinomonadaceae bacterium | reverse complement strand
ATGCGCTTGGCGATAATTTTGCCGTTGATAGTTTTGGCGTTGATTATATGGCTGCGTCCCTCGGAATTAATCGTCGCCGCGCCGTTTATTTTGGCTTGGATTCTGTCGCCTTTTATTGCTTATCGCGTCAGTTCACTGACGCAGGTTAAACAAAAACCTTTGGCGGAGAACGATTTGCAGTTGGCGCGAATGATTGCGCGGCGAACGTGGCGATTTTTCGAGACGTTCGTCGGCGACGCGGACAACTGGCTGCCGCCCGATAATTTTCAGGAAGACCCGCAGCCGAAAATCGCGCACCGCACGTCGCCGACGAATATCGGGCTGCTGTTTCTCTCGACGATTTCGGCGCACGATTTCGGCTATATCGGGACTTTGGAATTAACCGAAAGGCTCGGTTTTACTTTTGGGACGCTCGAAAAACTCGAAAAATATCGCGGTCATTTTCTGAATTGGTATGATACCGAAACGCTCGTGCCGCTCGCGCCGAAATACGTTTCGACCGTTGACAGCGGCAATCTCGCCGGACACCTGCTCGCCGTCAAGCAAGCCGCCATTGAACTGTCCGACCGCAAGTTATTCGACACGCGCGTAATGGCTGGTTTCGCCGACTCGCTGCGGATGATGCGCGAGGAAGCACTGCTGCTCAGTGCCGCGCAAACCAGAACGCAAGCCGTCACGATTAAACAATTAAACGGCGAAGTCGAAGCGTGTCTCGAATTACTGAAAAATCAGTCGCTTGAATCGCCCGACGCTTGGCTCAAACTGATCGAATCTTTAATCGCGCACACGGAAATTATCCGCGACATCACGAAGGCGTTATCGCAGGAACACGGCGACGCGCATTTCAACGAACTGCAATTTTGGGCGGCTGATTTGACGCATCAGACGAACAGTTTCCGGCGCGACATCGAAACTTTTATTCCGTGGCGGGAAAGCGATTTTACGCACGTCGCGGACATCATCAGCCGCGATTGCCCGGAAATTCAAGAAGAATGGCGGGCGATGATGGATTTGCTGAATCTTTTTCCGTCGCTCTCCGAATTAGCGGAATTGTATGAAACGCTTTTGTTAAAATTGCTCAATATCAGCGAGCGTATTTCGCAATCGCCGATGGTCGAACGCGACACGACGGCGGCGCGGAACGCCGTCCAGATTCTCACCGCGAAAGTCAGACAAGCCGCCGAAGCCGCCGCCCGAACGGTCGCCAACCTCAATGATTTTGCGGCGCAGTGTGCCGAAATCGTCGAAGCGATGGATTTTAGTTTTTTGCTCGACGAACGGCGGAAAGTTTTCTCCATCGGTTTCAGCGTGGAAAACGAAAAGCGCGATAATTCGTTTTACGATCTGCTCGCTTCGGAATCGCGTCTGGCGAGTTTCATCGCCGTTGCCAAAGGCGAAGTGCCGCAGGAACACTGGTTTCGGCTCGGTCGCTCGCTCACGCCGGTTGACCAGAGTCGCGCTCTGATTTCTTGGACGGGAACGATTTTTGAATATCTGATGCCGGTTCTTGTAATGCGCGATTACGATAAAACTCTGCTCAATCAAACTTACAAAGCGATTGTTGCCCGACAAATCGAATATGCGGCGGAAAATAACGTGCCGTGGGGAATTTCCGAATCGGCTTACAACGCCCGCGATTTACAGCTAAATTATCAGTATCAGGCGTTCGGCGTTCCCGGTCTCGGCTTGAAACGCGGCTTGAGCGAAGATTTGGTGATTTCGCCGTATTCGACCGCGCTCGCCGCGCTCATTTGCCCGAACGACGCAATGGCGAATTTTCGCGCTCTGACTAACGCGGGTGCGCTCGCCCGTTTCGGACTTTACGAAGCGATTGATTACACGCCCGAACGCCTGCCGCCGAATCAAACGAGTCAGATGATCAGCGCGTTTATGGCGCATCATCAAGGGATGATTTTAGTCGCGCTTAATAATCTCGTTCACGACGCGATTATGCAGCGGCGTTTTCACTCGGAACCGCTCGTGCAGGCAACGGAACTGCTGCTTCAGGAACGAATTCCGAATAACGCGCCGTCATCAAAACCCAGAGCCGAAGAAGTTCAGTCGAGCCGCGTCGTCCGCCAGCTTTCCGGTCGCGTGACGAGAATTTTCGACACGCCGTTTTTATCCACGCCGCGTGTTCAAATCCTTTCCAACGGCAATTATTCGGTGATGATGACCAATTCCGGCGCAGGGTATTCGATGTATAAAGGTCTTGCCGTAACGCGCTGGCGCGAAGACACCACCCGCGATGCGTGGGGCAGTTTTATTTATTTACGCGACGTAACGAGCGGCAAGGTTTGGTCGGGCGGTTTTCAGCCGCTCGAAAAAGTGCCGCGTTTTTACGAAGTCGCGTTTTCCGAAGACAAAGCCGTTATCAAACGCCGCGACGGAAATATCTCGACGCAGACGGAAATCATCGTCTCACCCGAAGACGATGCCGAAATCAGGCGCGTTTCGATTACTAATAATTCTTCGAGAGTGCGCGACATCGAAATTACGAGCTACGCGGAAATCGTTCTCGTTGCGCCGAAAGCCGACACCGCGCATCCGGCGTTCAGCAATCTTTCCATCGAAACCGAATTTAATTCCGCTGAAAACGCACTGATCGCCAAACGCCGTCCGCGCAGCGAAAAAGATGAACCGATCTGGGCGATTCACACGATTGCGACGAACGGCGAAACCGTCGGCGCGACGCAGTATGAATCAGACCGCGCCCGTTTCTTAGGTCGCGGACACGACGCGCGCGCACCGCTCGCCGTCGTCGAAGACCGTCCGCTTTCAAATACGGTCGGCGCGGTGCTTGACCCGATTTTTTCGCTGCGCCGTTATATTCGCCTTCAGCCGCACGAAACCGCTCACGTTTCATTTTCGACCGCCGTCGCGCATTCGCACGAAGAAGCATTGCGGCTCGCCGACAAATATCACGATTCAAACATCTTTGAACGCGCCGCCGCGCTTGCCTGGACGCGCTCGCAAGTCGAAATGCGGCATCTGAATATTGACCCGGAAAACGCTTATTTGTATCAACGCCTCGCCGCGCACATTTTGTACTCGGACTTGTCTCTGCGCTCGCGCCCGAAAGTGCTGGCGATGAATACGAAAGCGCAATCCGATTTGTGGGCTTACGGCATCGGCGGCGATTTGCCGATTGTGCTGGTGCGAATCAACCGCGCCGAAGATTTGCCGCAGGTCAGGGAACTTTTAAACGCTCACGAATATCTGCGTCTCAAAGGTCTGATTTTCGATCTGGTCATTTTGAATGATATTCCTGAAGGCTACATTCAATCATTGCAGGACGAACTATTAAATTTAGTGCGAACGAGCGGCGAATCGAATCTGCTCGACAAAGACGGCGGGATTTTCTTAAAACGAACCGATCAAATTTCCGAAGCCGACCGCATTCTGCTGCATACGGTCGCCCGCGTCGTCATCGTTACCGAACGCGGCGATTTCAAGGAACAACTCGTTCGCCGCACCGTCGAAACCGAACTGCCGAAGGACTTTATCGCCCGCAGTTCGCAGCGCGAATATCCCGAACCCTCGAACGCTTCGCCCGAATTGACTTTCTTTAACGGACTCGGCGGATTTGCCGCGCAAGGCAAGGAATACGTTACGATTCTCGGCGACGGGCAATGGACACCCGCGCCGTGGCTCAACGTCATCGCCAACGAAAAAGATTTCGGTTTTCAGGTTTCCGAAACCGGCGCGGGCTTTACCTGGTCGGTCAACAGCCGTGAAAATCGCCTGACACCGTGGTCGAATGATCCGGTCAGCGACGCACCGGGCGAAGTTATTTATCTGCGCGATGAAGACTCCGGCACGATCTGGTCGCCGACTCCGCTGCCGATCCGCGAAGCCGAATCCTACACCGTCAAACACGGTCAGGGCTACACGATTTTTGAACATCTGAGCCACGGGATTGATCAGGAATTGCTGATGTTCGTGCCGCTCGACGCACCCGTTAAAATTTCGGTGCTGCATATGCACAATCGCACGAACCGGCGGCGAAAATTATCCGTTACCAATTACAATGAACTCGTTTTGGGTTTTCACCGCAGTCAAACCGTGCCGTTCGTGATCACCGAAATTGATGCGGCGAACGAGACGATTTTCGCTAAAAATCCATACAACAACGAATTTTCTAGCCGCGTCGCTTTCGTCGCTGCGAGTGAAAAAATCGGTTCAATGACCTGCGACCGCAAGGAATTTTTAGGCAGAAACGGTAATCTGGCAAATCCGGCGGCGTTGGGACGCGAACGATTATCCGGTCGCAGTGGCGCGGGTTTCGATCCGTGCGCGGCTCTGCAAACCTTCATCGAACTTGAACCGGATGAGTCCCGCGAAATCGTGTTTTTAATCGGCGAAGCGGAATCTAAAGAAGAAGCGCAAAACATCATTGCAGAATTCCGCGAAATTTCGACGGTCAAACAATCTTTTGATGAAGTGACAAAATACTGGGACGATTTGCTCGGCGCAATCGAAGTTCGGACACCCGACGCGGCGTTAAATACGATTGTCAATCGCTGGCTTTTGTATCAATCGCTCGTCTGCCGTGTCTGGGCGCGTTCGGCTTTTTACCAGTCGGGCGGCGCGTTCGGTTTCCGCGACCAGTTGCAGGATGTGATGGCACTCGTTTACGCCAAACCGGAAATCGCCCGCGAACAGATTTTGATTGCCGCCGCGCACCAATTTAAAGAAGGCGATGTCCAGCACTGGTGGCATCCGCCGACGGGTCGCGGCGTTCGCACCAGATTTTCCGATGATTTATTATGGCTGCCGTTCGTCACCAGTTTCTACGTCAACATCACCGGCGACCAATCGGTTTTGGAAGAAGTCGTGCCGTTTCTCGACGCGCCTTTGCTCGTCGAAGGTCAGGATGATTCTTACACGCAGCCGCAGACGGCGACCGAATCGGCGACGATTTACGAGCATTGCGCCCGTGCGATTGACCGCAGTTTAGCGGTCGGCGAACACGGTCTGCCTTTAATGGGTTCGGGCGATTGGAACGACGGAATGAGCAGCGTCGGCAACGGCGGTAAAGGCGAAAGCGTTTGGGTCGGCTGGTTTTTAATCAACACGCTCCAAGATTTTATGCCGTTCTGCCGCGCCCAAAAGGAAACGGAACGCGCCGCGAAATATATCGCGCACATCGAAGATTTGAAACTCGCGCTCGAACAAAATGCGTGGGACGGCAACTGGTTTCGCCGCGCCTATTTCGACGACGGCACACCGCTCGGTTCGGCGGAAAATGAAGAATGCCGGATTGATTCCATCGCCCAATCGTGGAGCGTCATTTCCGGCGCGGGCAATCCGGCGCAAGCGCGGCGGGCAATGGCTTCGGTTGACGAATATCTGATTCGGCGCGGCGACGGCATCGTGCTTTTATTCACGCCGCCGTTCGACAAAAGCGCGTTGAAACCCGGTTACATCAAAGGTTATCTTCCCGGTGTCCGCGAAAACGGCGGGCAATATACGCACGCCGCGCTCTGGACTTTGATTGCGTTTGCGATGCTCGGCGACGGCGACCGCGCGGGCGAGCTTTTTGCATTGCTCAACCCGATCAACCACGCTTCGACCCGCGCCGGACTGCACAAATATAAAGTCGAACCGTATGTTGCGGCGGGCGACGTTTACGGCGAATCTACGCACATCGGGCGCGGCGGCTGGACTTGGTATACGGGTTCGTCAAGTTGGATGTATCGCGCCGCGCTCGAATCAATGCTCGGTTTTCATCTGCACGGCGAAACGCTGAAAATTGATCCGTGCATTCCGCGCAGTTGGCGTGAATTCGAGATTGATTACCGCCGCGAAAATACGCTTTACAAAATCAAAGTCGAAAATCCGACGAGCGTCTGTCGCGGCATCGCCGAAGTCCGGCTCGACGGCGAATTGCTCGCGTCGAATGAAATTCCACTGGCTTCCGACGGGCAGACGCATCAGGTTTTGGTGATTCTCGGAGAATCTGAATTTTAACGGTGATTCGCCGCAACTAATATTTCGATTCGCTTGAGCCGATCAGCCTGACCGTATCGCGGGCGATGAGCAGTTCTTCGTTGGTCGGGATAACGTAAATTTTCAGACAAAGACAGAAGTCCACGCCGTGAACAATAGCGCAAAGTACGAGCTATTGCGCCCTTAATCACCCGCAGACTTCTGCCCCTTATATCCGAACCGTAACTGCTCCAAATCACTGTCATAACTCTTTTCTCCTCACGCATACTTTTCGAGATAATCCGATTAAAACGAAGTTTAAGCAGTTCCGGCGAAAATCCGACCGCCATTTTTTTCTTCTTTTAAAAAATCCTGGTATGAAATTGAGTTGGAAATATTCTGGAAATTGAATTAGAATAATTCTAACTCGATTTTCACACAAATAAGGTAAGCAATGAAAAATAAAGATGGTTTAGGATTGACGAAACAGCGCGAGAGCGTTCTCCAAGTGATTCGCGGCTCGGAAGGGCATCTGACGGCGGCTGAGATTTTTGATGCTGCCCGCCGGATTCTGCCGGGTATTTCGTTCGCAACCGTCTACAATTCTCTAAACTATTTGAAAAAAGAGGGATTGATCGGAGAGGTCAGATTCGGTGCGGACGCAACTCTTTATGACCGCAATTTGACGCGGCACGATCACGCGATGTGCAATAGCTGCGGAAAGCTGGTTGATTTAGAAGTGCCGCTTCCTGACGGATTGCTTGAAGAAGCGTGCCGCCGTTCGCAATTCGACGCGGTAAGCATTGAACTGACTCTGCGCGGTTTATGTCCTGAGTGCAGCAACAATCAAACAAAGAAAACTGAAATCGAAAGGTAATAGTTTTCAAAAACTGTAATTGTTTTTAAATAATTACCTCTTATTAACGTCTTGAGGTATGTGTATCAAATAGGAATAAATTATGTATTAATAAGCGTAAAATTATTCCGGCAAAATTTAGAAAAAATAAAAAAAATGGCAAATAATACAGAAAATCATAAAGCGTTGGAAACTAACGATTCGAGTGCGGAAGGCTGTGAAAGCAGTGGTACGGAGCATCTGGAGAATCACGAAAACCACAAGGTTTGGGAAACTAATGATTCAACCCGCTGCCCGTTCACGGGCGGGGCAATCAATTACACCACTTCGACTCGCCGGTCGAATAACGACTGGTGGCCGAATATGTTGGATTTGAAAATCCTTCGTCAGCATTCTTCGCTGTCCGATCCGATGAATGAGGGTTTTAATTATGCGGAGGAATTCAAAAGTCTCGATTTGGCAGCCGTCAAACAAGATATTTTTGATTTGATGACCGATTCGCAGGCGTGGTGGCCGGCAGATTATGGTCACTACGGACCGCTGTTTATTCGGATGGCTTGGCACAGTGCCGGAACTTACCGCATCCAGGACGGACGCGGCGGTGCGGGAGCAGGTACGCAAAGGTTTGCGCCGCTTAATAGTTGGCCTGACAACGCCAATCTGGACAAAGCGCGGCTTCTGCTCTGGCCCGTCAAAAAGAAATACGGCAGAAAACTTTCGTGGGCTGACTTGATGATTCTCACCGGCAACTGCGCTCTCGAATCAATGGGTTTTAAGACATTCGGTTTCGGCGGCGGGCGTGAAGACACTTGGGAGCCGGAGGAAGATATTTATTGGGGAGCGGAAGGCGAATGGATGGGAGATGAGCGTCATTCCGAAGATATGGAACTCGAAAACCCGCTCGCCGCCGATCATATGGGATTGATTTATGTGAACCCGGAAGGACCGAACGGCAATCCTGATCCGGTCGGTTCGGCGCGGTTAATTCGTCAAACTTTTGGTCGGATGGCGATGAACGACGAAGAAACCGTCGCGCTGATCGCCGGCGGACATACTTTCGGGAAAACTCACGGTGCCGCCGACCCGCAGAAACATATCGGTTCTGAACCGGCGGGCGCGGGCATCGTCGAGCAAAGTATGGGCTGGAGAAACACTTTCGGCAAAGGGCATTCCGGCGATACGATCACCAGCGGCATCGAAGGCGCGTGGACAAAGACTCCGGCAAAATGGAGCCACGATTATTTTGAACACTTGTTCGGCTACGAATGGGAACTAACCAAGAGTCCGGCGGGCGCGTATCAATGGAAACCGAAGGGCGACGCGGGCGCAGGATTGATTCCAGACGCGCACGATCCCGAAAAAACTCATCAGCCGTTTATGCTGACGACCGATCTCGCTATGATTATGGACCCGGATTACGAAAAAATTTCGCGTCGCTTTTTGGAAAACCCCGAAGAATTTGCCGACGCTTTCGCCCGCGCCTGGTATAAATTGACGCACCGCGATATGGGACCGATAGCGCGTTATCTCGGACCGGAAGTGCCGGAAGAAGAACTGATCTGGCAAGACCCGATTCCCGAAGTTACGCACGAGTTAATCAACGATCAAGACATCGCCGACTTGAAAGGTAAACTACTCGGTTCCGGCTTATCAGTTTCCCAACTCGTCTCAACCGCCTGGGCATCGGCTTCGACTTTTCGCGGATCGGACAAACGCGGCGGCGCAAACGGTGCGCGAGTGCGCTTGTCGCCGCAGAGATTCTGGGAAGCCAACAATCCCGAACAGTTGGGAAATGTTCTGGACACTCTGGAAAAAATCCAGAAAGAATTTAACGATGGCGGAAACAAACAGGTTGCACTCGCCGATTTGATCGTTCTCGGCGGATGCGCCGCCGTCGAAAAAGCGGCGAAAGATGCCGGACACGATATAACAGTTCAGTTTGCTGCGGGACGCGCCGACGCTTCGCAGGAGCAAACCGATGTCGAACATTTCAGATACCTTGAGCCGATGGCGGACGGATTCCGCAATTATAAAAAGGTTCATCACAAAACGCCAGCCGAGGAAATGCTGGTTGATAAAGCGCAGTTGATGACGCTGACCGCGCCGGAGATGACGGTTTTGCTTGGAGGAATGCGAGTTCTTAACGCCAATTTCGACAATTCGGCACACGGCGTTTTCACCGAAAAACCCGGAACGCTGACCAATGATTTCTTCGTCAATCTGCTTGATTTGGGAATGACGTGGAAAGCTGTTTCGGAAGACGAGAACGAATTTGAAGGATTCGACCGTACATCCGGTGAGCGCAAATGGACGGCGACCCGCGTTGATCTCATCTTCGGTTCAAACTCGGAACTCCGAGCTTTGGCTGAAGTCTATGGATCGGACGATTCGCAGGAAAAATTTGTGCGCGATTTCGCGGCGGCTTGGGGTAAAGTAATGAATCTCGACCGCTTCGATTTAGCCTGATCTCAATTTTTAATCAGCCAGCCGGCAAAGAACGCTTCTGACTGAAAAAAAAGACTCCATACATTCTAAAGAGGCTGCCTGTAAAAACAGGCAGCCTCTTTGGTTTGAAGCCATAAACTAAAAAGTGCCGGTTTTTAATTAAACCTGTCGAATTTCTTTGTGAACGCTCTTTTCGGCTTATTGGTAAAACATTATTGACAGCACACAAAAAACTGTTATTATTTCCTAAAACCGACAACATAACGATCAAGGGGAATGAAACGCAAACGGGGATTTGCGCTTCGGATCAGCAGCATCTCGTGTCTTTATTTTGAGCTTTCAAAGCGCGATTTAAGGCAATGCTGAAAATTTTATCGGAAGACGTTTCGACCGTTTTCGATAAGAATCCAATAAAAACAGACATTCATAAAATTGGATAAATTGGTTTTTATGTTGTGGGATTTCTGTAGTCATCTAAAGAAAACGCCGGTTTTTTTCGTTTTCAAACTGTAATAACGTGACTGCATAATAATTCTTACTTTCAATCATAAACATCAATTTACCGACAAGCCGAATATCTGTTTTCAATCAGATGTTCGGCTTTTTCTATTTTGACGGCGAGCAATCCGCTGTTTATACCGATTCGCAAAACTTTGCACTAAAAAAAGCCAAAAAGCGGAGGAACGGTTACGAAATACCTGATGGCGTAAAAATTCGATGACAAACGATTCCGGGTTTTACGCTTTCAAGTCTAACTTTTCAAAAGGCAAATTTATTAAAGGAGAAAAAATTATGAGTTTCAAAGATTTCAATGATTTAGTCGCGCTGGCGGAAGCCAACGGTTTTCACGTTACTTCGACGACGGGCGGCGGTCATAATCGCGGGTCGAAGCATTTTTTAGGTTTGGCGATTGATGTCAGAACGAAAGATAAAACGGGCAAGCAGATTACCGATTTTATGAACGTCGTTCGTAATGAAGGTTTGATTGTACTTGATGAAAGAACCCGTCCGCCGAGACAGAAAGTTTGGGGCGGTCCGCATCTTCATATCGAAATTGACAGTAACCGGACATCTTCCATCAATAACAGCACCGTTTTGAAGAAAAATAGCAAAAACGCGGAAGCGGTTAAGACTTTGCAAAACAATCTGGTGAAATTGGGCTTTCTGAAACCCGAAGACGTTGACGGCGATTTCGGCGATGACACCGAGAAAGCCGTGATTGCTTTCCAAAAAGCGAACCGCATCGGAGTTGACGGCGAAGTCGGCGATGAAACGAAAAAGAAGATGAACGAAATTCTCGCCGCTCAAATATCAAATATCGAAACGCCGAAAGCGATAGTCAAAATCACTGCCGAGCAGCTAAACGAACTCGCGCCGAATGCGCGGGCGAGTTACCGGGAAGCGTTCGCCAAAGCCGATACTGTCTTGGAATCTTACGGCATCAACAAAAACGCTTTACGGCTGGCGCATTTTATGGCGCAGGTGCTTCACGAAGTCGGCGGTTTGACGATTCTGATCGAAAATATGAATTACAGTGCCGTCCGAATGACGCAGGTGTGGAAGAAACGATTTCCGACGATTTCGTCCGCCGAACCGTTCGCTCACAATCCCGAAAAACTGGCAAACAAAACTTACGGCGGCAGAATGGGCAACACTAAACCGGGCGACGGCTTTCGATTCATCGGGCGCGGACTGATTCAGCTTACCGGGCGCGAATCTTATAAAAAATTCGGCGATCTTCTCGGCGTAGATTTGACCGCCGATCCTGATCTGGCTTTCAGCGCGAAATGGGCTTTGAAAATCGCCGCCGAAGAATGGAAAGCGAGCGGATGTAACGCTCTTGCCGATGCCGACGACGTGAAAAAAGTAACCTTCGCCATCAACGGCGGACTCATCGGTCTGGCATCACGCGAGGAATGGCTTAATAAAACGAAACGAATCTGGCTGCCTTGATTTCCAAAGGCGATAATTTCCATATTCGCTTTTTCCGCTAGGAAGATAGTTTGGCGCAGCGCACCAATTCACGATGAAATTGCGCCAAACTATCAACATAAAAAATTCGCTGTATCGAGAAAATACGAATTTGTCGTGGGAGTTATTTGAAAACTCCCGGAGGAGATTTGATACGTATGCCCGAAGCAAATTCATTTCCAGACTGGAAGCACGAAACACCGCCGGAATCGCTGCGGCAAATTTATTTGTGGACGATTCAGAACGCCGAAAGCCAAATCGAATGGTATGAAAAAAAGAAGAATCCGTTGAAATTCGGCTCAAAATTGATTCGTTTTCTTTCAATCCTGCTCGGCGGAATCGGCGCGTTATGCCCTTTGATTGATGCCACCAAAGTTTTCGACCCGACAGTTCTGTCGCAATGGGGTTATGTTTTTCTGGCACTCGCCGCCGGAGTTGCCGGATTCGATTATTATTTCGGCTATTCATCGGGCTGGATGCGAAAGATCGTCACGCAGATTTCGCTTGAAAGAGTCTTGAAAGAATTTCAATATGATTGGGCTATTTTACAATCTAACGCGGCAAATAATCCGCCCGATTCTAATCCTTTAGCCTTCTTAAACCTGGCGAAAACCTTCACATCGCGCGTCGAAAATCTGGTCAAAGACGAAACCGATGCCTGGGTCGCCGAATTCCAAACGAACATCAAACAGCTAGAAAAAGTCTTAAAAACCGAAACTGATGCCCGCAAACAAGGCAGCATTAAAATCTCGGTCAAAAACGCGCCGGACTTTGAAAAAGTCGAAATTTACCTCAACGACAATCTAGTCAAACAACTCGACGGCGTTTCCGAAGGCATCATCAACAATATCACGTGCGGTCGCTACGAAATTATGGTCGTCGGCAAGAAAGACGGAAAGGAAACTAAAGCAAATAAGGTAATCGAAGTTCAAGCCGGAGCGATGGCTTCGGCGGAATTTGCTTTGATTGGTGAGTAGAAACATAAAAATATTGGTATTCGGAGAAATTATGGGAAACAACCAAACTATCGAGAACAAACGCGCTCGAATTTTTATTAGTTATAAACGAAATTGTGAAGATGAAAAACTTGCTTTAGAGGTGAAGCAGGCACTTTCTCAATATCACGATGTCTTTATAGATCAGGATATGCCGATTGGTATGAATTGGGCGAAGCGTATTGAGCAGGAACTTCGTAAATCGAATTTTCTGATTTCATTTCTTTCAGCGACATCCATTAACAGCGAAATGGTTGAAGGCGAGATTGAGACCGCGCACCATCTGGCTAAGGAACTTCAAGGCTATCCGATAATTCTGCCGGTCAGAGTCGCATTTTCTGAATCCTTGCACTATCCGCTGAGTGCTTACCTTAATCACATTAATTGGGCAAATTGGAATTCTTCATCGGATACATCAAATTTAATTGAAAAATTGAAGGTGGCAATAGAAATGCAAGGCTTTCCGCCGGATGTTAATCCCTCGCCGGATGGCTCTGGTGTTATTAGTCAGAATCCTCCGCCTTTACCGTCAGCACAAGTTGAAATGCCGGAAGGAACGGTCAGCTCAGAATCCGGTTTGTATATTGTGCGTTCGGTTGACGAGATCGCGCTGCGCGCTATTCGGCAGCAAGATCAAGCCGTAACAATTACCATCAAAGGTCCTCGCCAGGTTGGTAAAAGTTCCCTGTTAATAAGAATAAAAGAATCGGCGGCGAAAGCTAATAAGCAGATTTTGTATGTTGACTTTCAGCAGATTGAAAAGACGGCATTGCAAAACGCCGAATTTTTTTTCAAACAGTTTTGTAAATTGATCACTCGCCGATTAAAAATGACTGATCGGCTTAATGATTACTGGGATGACAGCTTGTCAAAAGGAATTATCTGCTCTGATTATCTCGAAAGCTACATATTGCCGGAACTTGAAAAGCCGCTCGTGTTGGTTATGGATGAAGTGGATTCTTTATTTAACAGCAATTTCCAAACTGATTTTTTTAGTATGCTGCGAAGCTGGCACAACAGTCGCGCGGATAATCCCGAATGGAAGAAACTCAGTTTGGCATTAGTTACTTCCACAGAGCCTTACCAATTTATTAACGACGAGTTTCAATCGCCCTTTAATGTCGGCGAAGTTCTTTCTCCCGATGATTTCACTAGTGACCAAGTTTCGGATTTGAATCGTCGCTACGGTATGCCGTTGACAGAAAATCAGACGGGGCGTTTAATCTCTTTACTCAACGGTCATCCTTATCTGGTGCGTCGCGTACTTTACCTGCTCGCAAATAATCGCATTACGGTCGAGGATTTTTTCGACGAAGCAAAAATGATTGAAGAGCGAGGTCCTTTTGGCGATCATCTGAGGTATCATCTTTTTCGCCTGCACGACAAAACAGATTTAGTACAGGAATTTCTGCAGGTCATTAAAAATAAAACTTGTCGGGATGAGCATGTTTTCTTTCGTCTGCGCGGTGCCGGACTGGTTCGCCGAGAAGGAAAGTCAGTCGTTCCGCGTTGTCAGCTTTATACAAATTACTTTAGCAAAAATCTCTCATAATTTAAGAGGTCAACGAATATGAAAGTTAATCCTGATGTCTATACGGTAGGCGGCACGGTGCAAGCCGGAAGCGGTGTTTATATTTCGCGCACTGCCGACGAAGAATTGTTGGCTTTATGCCGGGCGAGCGTGTACACCTACGTTTTAACTCCGCGTCAGATGGGTAAATCCAGTTTGATGATCCGAACCGCGCAGCAGCTTGCGCTGGAAAATATAAAATCGGCATACGTTGATTTAACGAAAATTGTCGAAAAAGATATTACCGCCGACCAGTTTTATCTCGGAATACTGACCATCCTCAGAAGCCGTTTAAAGCTCAGGATTAATGTCGTCGAATGGTGGAAGGCGCGACAGGAATTCAGCCGTCCGCAGCGGTTCACCGACTTTATCGAAGAAATTGTTTTGACAGAAATACACGAACCCGTTGTTATTTTTATTGACGAAATTGATAAAACCATTGGGTTAGATTTTTCCGATGACTTTTTCGCTTCGATTCGCTCGTTGTTTCAAGATCGAACCCGCCTTGCTCAGTTGAGAAGAATATCTTTCGTGCTGGTCGGCGTGGCGACTCCGAGCGATCTAATCAAAGATGAAAAAACCACGCCTTTCAATATCGGAAAGCGCGTCGAACTCAGCGATTTTACAACAGAAGAAGGTCGCCCTTTAATCGCTGGGTTAGGACTTCCCGAAGAATCGGCAATCAAAGTTCTTGAAAATGTTTACAAATGGACTAACGGACATCCGTATCTTACGCAAAGGCTTTTTCGCACACTGGTTGATGAAAATCCGGCAAACTGGACGGAGAGCGAAATTGATTCGATCACGGCAGAAACATTTTTCGGCGAGGAGAGCGAGAAAGATAACAACCTACAGTTCGTCCGCGATATGCTGACTCATTCCGACCGCGTTGCCGATTCTGAAAGTATTTTAACGACTTACCGCGAGATATTGAGAGAGGAAACTCCCGTTTACAATGATGAGCAGTCTGTGGTTATCAGCCACTTAAAACTATCAGGAGTCGTCTGCAACAAAGGCAGCGTTTTGCAGGTGAGAAACGAAATCTACCGGCAGGTTTTTAATGAAGAATGGACTAAAAAACATTTGCCGATAAATTGGAAGCGCAGACTGACCAAGGTGGCAGGAATAGCTGGAATAATATTTTTGTTAGGTTTAATTCCAGTTACTATTTTTGCTCTATTTTCAAGAAATGATGCTCTAACCGCTCGAACTGATGCAGAAGTCGAGCGAAATAATGCAGTAGCCGCTCGAAATGACGCAGTAGCCGCCCAAGCAGAAGAGCAAAAACAAAGAAAAGAAGCAGAAACTCAGAGAGAAGAAGCAAAAACTCAAAAAGAACGAGCGGACTATGAACGTGATGAAGCGGTTAAAGCAAAAAATGAATTAGCCCAGGCATTAACCAATGAAAAGGACGCTAAAGACCTTGCCGAAGCAAGGCGTAAAGAAGCAGAATTAGCGACGGCAAATGAGAGAATCGCTAGAAATCAGGCAGAGGAACGTCGTAAAGAAGCTGAATTGGCAACAGCAAACGAGAGAGTCAATAAAGAAAAGGCTATCGTTCAAACAGAACAGGCGAATAAGTTTCGTAAAATTGCACAAACCATCCCGTTTCTCATACAATCACAATCGCTTTTGAAATCTGACCCTGAATCGAGTCTTTTACTTGCAAATGAAGCATTAAAAATAGCGGAAAACAGTAAAAATGAAAAATTCGAGAATCGAATCTTTCCGGCTGACCTCAATGTTGAAGATATTCTCTTTAATGGAATGCAGGCATTACCGATTCTTGCTTCGGAGCCAATCTCTGTTAGAGAGTTTAAATACGATGATGAAGTTATTTCTGCGTTCCCTGATTATCGAAACGATGTCTTTACTATTACTAATAGTAATAAGGTTTTTGTTCATCACCTGAATGATTTCCCCAATATAACTAACGACAATCCTGAAGAAAAAACGGAAATCATCTATCCTTCTAAAATCGTAAAAACTTTTAAAGGGTCTAACATCTCATCAAATTTTCTTATTACCTTGAATGATGATGGGAAATTGTATGTTGTAAATCTTGGGTATTATGACGGAAATGTTGCCAATAGTTTTCGCAAAGAATTAAATAAGGATAATGAAAAAACCTTATGGCAAACTATAAATGTTGGAAATGGTGTTAACGATGTGGCGGCTAATTACAAGACAATCGCGGTTGCAGACGGTAGAAAACTTAAGTTTTTTAAAATCGAAGATAATTTGATTTCGGAAGATGGGACAATTAATGAAAACATAACCTCGGTTTCGTTTAGTCACGATGGTAAGTATTTTGCGACAATATCTGATCAAGGGCTTAAATTATGGCAAGCGGATTACAAACAACAAGCGGATGCGATTGAAGTTAATCTGCAAAACAACTTAGTTCGTTTTGCTCCAAAAGATAAATACCTATTTACAGTATCCTTCGCTAATCAGGAAATTAAAAAATTCAAACTCGATAAAACCATAGAAGGAGAAGACACTGTTCAGCCTGAGGAAACAAACTTTGAGCAGGCAGACAAAGAATGGGGAGAAATAACCGATTTTAATTTTAGTCCTGATTCAAGATATATTCTGACTACATACCTAAATGGAACGGTTAATATCGGAGAAGTTTCGAGTGGTAAAAAGAAAGCTACTTTCCGACACAAAAGCAAAGTCAACTCGGCAGTCTTTAGCGAAGATGGGAAATACGTTATAACCGCTAGTGATAATAAAACAGTACAGATTTGGGATATTACTGCTAAAAGGGATTTTTTGGGCAATCATTTTTCCTATGCTGACTTTTTGGAGGGAAGTCCGTTTTACTATCAATATGCCGCAGCTTTTAATCGAAATACAAAATTACTTGCTGTGTATTGGGAAGAAGATACTCCACTTTTAAAGGTAGCAGATATTAACAATAAAAAGCCGGAAATTTCGATTCCTGTTAAAGATTTTTCAGTTAAAAGTCTGGCTTTTAGTGATGATGGAACTTTACTTGGAGTAGGTAATGATAAAGGAGTCCGAATCTTTGAACCAGTATCGGGAAAGCAAATAAAAGCCATTGATTTTGATGAAAAAATTAAATCTAATTTTAAAGCAAATGAATTTTTTGAATTTAATAGTGATGCTACTAAAATATTAGTTTTTTCAAATTCAAATTCTGCATCCAGCAATACAAATGCAGTCGGTAATAAAAATGCAGTAAGTATTATTGATGTCGCTACACAAAAAACTATCAGCTTTAAGTTGTCAGATAATTTTTTAATTACGAAAGCATTATTTAACCCGTCGGATAAATCTCAAGTTGCCGTTGTTGGATATAGTGAGGATTCTGACGTAATTGAGATTTGGAGTATTAAGAATCCTATTCAACCGATTAGATTATGGCAGGTTGAACGAACTGATGTTTCTGATATTTCATATAGTCCAAACGGCAAATATCTAGGGATTTTGTCGGATAGCACTTTGAATATTTATAACTCACAAAATGGTTCTACACTAGCTGTAATGCCGTTCAATGATGAGGAAAATGCCAAGGTAATAAGTTGGAGTGAAGGAAGTGATTTTATCGCTGTTTTAGGTGATGGAGAAAGTTTGATTTTCTCTCTTTCAGATTCAAACGATTTGCAACTGCGAAGATACGCAAAACTCAATTATGTCGATCGAACACTACAGAGCGGAGGGCAAATTGCGTTTCTACAGTCCTTTGTTTCTGAGAAAGATGGAGATAGTAAATATCTAATTTTATTTGGTCGGGGTGTCGCTCAAAAGTTTTTATGGAAAACTGAAGATCTTCTAAATAATACCTGCCAACGCTTAACTCGTAATCTAATACAATCGGAATATGCAGGATATGCAAACCTTATCAACGGGGAGTTTATAGATCCTTGTTCTGAAAAATAATAAACCAATCTGAAATAATGAGTTATCGAAACAAAACTTATGTAATTTTTGACGGTGATAATGATTATTGGGCTTATGCCAGAATGAAAGGTTGGAAAATCCTCGGAAACATTGATTTTAACTTTCACGATGCTCACGATTTAAACAGTATCAGAGATACCTCATCAGAAACTACCGTTAAACGTAAATTGAGCGAACGATTCAGTTCGGCGAAGCAAATCATCGTTTTGATTGGTGAAAGCACAAGAAACCTATACCGATATGTCCGTTGGGAATTAGATGTCGCGCTTGATTTGGATTTGCCGATTATCGCAGTTAATTTGAACGGCAAAAGATCAATAGACACCAATTTATGCCCGCCAATTATTCGTGATGAGTTTGTTGTTCATATCCCATTTAGAATGAGAATTATCAAATACGCTTTGGATAATTTCCCGGATGAACAGGCTCGAAATTCTACGGAATATGGCGCGAGATTATATAACCAAAGCGTTTATGACAGTTTAGGTTTGTAATTCCGAAGAGTTAAAAGAGAGTAGTTAAAAGATTATGATCATCGCATTAGCCGGAAGAAGAATTGACGCGCCCGATGCCGAAGAAAAGCGGTTCCCTTTAGAGATGAAAGAAATCGTTTATGTAAGAATTCGTGAGTTTTTTCATAAATATAATGTGAGGGTTTTGATTAGCTCGGCGGCGTGCGGCGCGGATTTGCTGGCGCAGAAAGCGGCTGGCGAGTTGGGAGTCGAGCGGCATATTATTCTTCCTTTTGAGCGCGAAAAGCTTCGGGAAACTTCCGTTACCGACAGACCGGGCGATTGGGGGAAATTGTTTGATGAAATTTGTGATGAGGTTGAACGTGAAGGAAATTTGATTGTACTCGAAGAGTTTGCCGGCAGTGATGAGAAAGCGTATTCAGCGGTAACAACGGAATTGCTCAATCGCGCAGAGAATCTTCAATCGAAAGGCGAGGAGATTTCGGCAATCGCGGTTTGGGAAGGAAAACCGAAAAGCGAGGCGGATGAAACCGATTCGTTTATCAGACAAACTAAAAAACGGGGCATAAAAATTATGGAAATCTCGACCGTGAATGCGTTAATCGAAGCCGTAAATATTCTGCGCGGACAACACGCGAGTTTAGAGAAAATGCGGGATTTGGCAGAGCAGTTAAAAAACGAACTGCATTTCAGTTATGCGCGACGTATTCTATTGCGCGCGAGCAAACACGAGAACATATCCAAAGATAAAAATCTCCGCCTCAAAATTTATCAGCGATTGGCGTTATGTACATACAAAGACCAGGATTTACCTACCGATGGACGATTGGATCGTGCGCTTGAAATTCTTGAAGAAGTAGAAAATTTGCGCGATACCGAAGAACAGAAAACGACGCGAAATCAGGAAACTCTCGGTTTGTTGGGTTCGATTTATAAACGCAAATGGGAGATTGATACGCAGCGGCAAAATCTGGAACGGTCGCTTTATTACTACCTGCGCGGTTACTGGCAGGGCGTGATCAGCGATCAGGGATATACGGGAATTAACGCCGCTTTTGTTTTGGAAAAGTTAGCGAGTTTGGAAGAAAACGAAGCCGAAGTAATCGGCGGATCATCTAAAATTGCCGAAGAGAGACGAGCCGAGGCAAGCAAGATTCGAGAAGACATTATCAAACAGGTCGGCGCGTTGACCGATGATCCGGCTCACCAATGGGTCAACAGTAAATGGTGGTATTACGCGACGGTTGCCGAAGCATATTTCGGATTGAGAAATTATGATCAGGCGGTCGAATGGATCATTAAAGGACAAGCGGCGGCGGAGCAAATTTACGAATGGGAATTGGAAACCTGCGCCCGTCAACTGGCGGAACTGGAGCGTTTTCAAGACCGGCTAAATCTGAAAAGCGAAGAGTTCGCCGGCACTTTGGCTTGGGCGGCTCTCGAAAAAGCGTTCGGCGATGCTTCGGTTCCGCGAACGGCTTTTCTCGGCAAAATTGGTCTGGCACTTTCGGGCGGCGGATTTCGCGCTTCGCTTTATCATCTAGGCGTTCTGGCGCGGCTTGCCGAACTCAACGTGCTTCGCCAGGTGGAAATTTTGAGCTGCGTGTCGGGCGGTTCGATTGTCGGCGCGCATTACTATTTGAAAGTCCGCCATCTTCTTCAAAATAAAATCGAAGCCGATATAAAGCGCGAAGATTATATCAAGATAGTCCGCGAAACGATTGATGAATTTCTCGAAGGAGTAAAGCAAAACGTCCGCGTGAGCATCGCCGCCAACCCGCTTAAGATTTTGCGAATGATTTGGCAGAAAGATTTTTCGCGCACCACACGAGCGGGCGAGCTTTACGAAAAATATCTTTTCTCACGAGTCAGAGACGGCGGTCAAAACGAAAACCGATGGATAAATGAACTGGGCATTGCGCCGTTGATAAAAAAAGACGGCGAAACTGCCGCTAACGATAAAAATTTTTCGCCGAAATATCAAAACTGGCGGCGCGATGCGAAAGTTCCGATTTTGGTACTGAACGCCGCGACGCTCAACACCGGTCATACGTGGCAATTCACAACTTCTTGGATGGGCGAATCGCCTGCCGGAATAGACAGCGAAATAGACGGCAACGACCGTCTGCGGCGAATGTATTACAGCGACGCGCCGGAAGGTTACAAAAAAATCCGGCTCGGCGATGCCGTCGGTGCATCGGCGGCGGTGCCGGGCGTTTTTGAACCGATTTCCTTTAACGAACTTTATCCGAATCATATCGTGCGGCTGGTTGACGGCGGGGTTTGCGATAATCAGGGCGTTCACAGTTTGCTCGAACAGGACTGCAAGGTTTTTCTCGTCAGCGACGCGAGCGGGCAGATGGAAACCGAACGGGCAACGGGCGGCGGCATTTTCAGCGTTTTGCTTCGCACCAATAACGTCTTTCAAGCCCGCATTCGCGGAGCGCAGTATCACGATCTGAAGGGACGCAGGCGTTCCGGTTTGCTGAACGGTTTTATGTTCGTTCATCTGAAAGGCGATCTGGAGGTTGACCCGGTTGATTGGATAAAATGCCCTGATCCGTATAACGCTTCCGACGATTCCCGACCGCCTTCGCGTCGCGGGACGCAAACCCGTTACGGCATTTCCAAAGAGTTACAGGAACTTCTCTCCGCCATTCGTACTGACCTCGATTCATTCTCCGATGCCGAAGCCTACGCCCTGATGATGAGCGGCTACCGGATGACGGAATTTCAATTCGATGACAAATGCGTCGAAGGTTTTAAAAATCCTCCGCAGACTGAAAACTGGAAGTTTTTAGAAATCGAAGACAGTATGAGAACTGGCGGCAAAGGCTTTGAATATCTAAAAACTCTTTTGACCGCCGGCGGAAGCATCGCTTTTAAAGTATGGCAGATTGATTCGCGGCTGAAATATATTTTAAGAGGATTATGGCTTGCCGTCGTCACTGCGATTACTTTGTTTTTTTATTACAGATGGGATAAACCGCTGCCGGGAGCAATTTCCAATACAGGTTCAAACCTACTCAACTGGCTGTCGGCAAAACTTTCGGGCATCGCCGCCGCACTGCCCGATTTAACACTCAATAAAGTCGTTTTCGCCGTCGCCGCTCTGTTCAGCGGTTTGATAATGGCGCGTATCTTGGCTTCGCTGGTCGGCGATTTTATGGCGCAAAACATCGTCCGTTTAACTCAATGGAAAGACACGATGCGCCGCATCGTTATCACGCTTTTCATCAGCACGATAGGCTTTCTCATCGCCTGGATACACCTTTTAATTTTCGACAAATTATTTCTGCGTTTAGGCAGTATGGAAACATTAAAAAGAAGAGCAAATAAAATATGAGTTCGATTGGAACACTAAAGCCAACAGGCGCGGAAAGCGTTCCGGGCGATTCTTGGGGGCGCGTTTGATTTGAATACTTTTAACGAGCAAAACAAAAAGCTAATTGATTTGATGAAAGAATTTTCAAAGAAACAGAAATACTTGAACTGAAAATTAATTCCCGATCAGAATAAAAGGAAAAATCAGGAGAAATATATGAGCCTGCTTGAACGATTGAAGTCAAAGGGCGCGAAAAGGATTCTGGCACTCGACGGCGGCGGCATTCGCGGGGCGTTAACACTCGGTTATGTGGAAAAAATCGAACGGATTTTAAGAGAAAAACACGATAATCCGCAATTGAAACTTTGCGAGTATTTCGATTTGATCGGCGGCACTTCGACCGGCTCGATTATTGCGGCGGCACTTGCCGTCGGAATGGATGTCGCGGAAGTCAAAAAGATGTATCTCGACCTTGGCGAAAAGGTTTTTACCCGCGCCAATCCTTTGAAATGGTTAAAGGCGTTTTTCAGCGCGGACAATCTGCGGATCGAATTGAAAAAAGCATTCGGCGACGAAACGCTCGGCAGTTCGGAGATTAAAACGGGACTTGCGATTTTCGCTAAACGCGCCGACACGGGCAGCACCTGGATTTTTATCAATCACCCGGAAGCCAAATATTATCCCGACAATAAAGATATTCTCCTGCGAAACGTCGTCCGCGCCAGCACTGCCGCTCCGACTTATTTCGAGCCGGAAACGATTGATGTCGGGCGCGGGCAAAAAGGCGCGTTTATTGACGGCGGCGTGAGTATGGCGAATAATCCGGCGTTGATGATGTTTTTGATGTCCTCGCTCAAAGGCTTTCCGTATCATTGGGAAACGGGCGAAGACAAAATCCTGCTCGTTTCAATCGGCACGGGAACGTGGAAACTGCGAACCGATGTTGATTCGGTCAGCGGCGCGTGGCTCGCAACTTGGGCGAGCAAAGTTCCTTCGATCCTGATGTATGATGCAAACCAGCACAACCAAATGCTCCTGCAATTTCTCTCCAACACCAAAACCCGCTGCGAAATTGACAGCGAAATCGGCGATCTGTCGGGCGATTTGCTGACCGAAAAACCGCTCCTGACCTATCTTCGCTACAACGCATTTTTAGACGAACACGGAATGAACGAACTCGGCTTGAACAAGATGATTCCCAAAATTGATTCCCTGCGCGATATGAGTGCCGGAAAAAACAGATTCGATTTAGCCGCCATCGGTGAAAAGTCGGCTGAAAAACAGGTTTTGGATGAGCATTTTCCAAGTGAATTTCTTATCAAATGAAATGGCGCAACTCAAAATTGAATGTATAAAACGGGAGAAATTTAATGACTGACCAACCAAAATCTTATAAGTATGATGTATTTATCAGCTACTCAAGAAAGAATGAGGAATTTGCAGGTCAACTTGAGCAGGCATTGGAAAGCTATAAGCCTGAAAAAGACCTTAAAGTTCCCCAGCGTTTTATTGAAGCCTTTAGAGATAAAGAAGATTTTACCGGCGGAAATTATCACAAAAGTCTCTTAAAAAATCTAGCTGATTCTTCTAAACTGATTGTTATTTGTTCGCCAGATGCGCGAAAAAGTCAGTTTGTGAATGATGAAATTAAAGAATTTATTGACATCAGAGGGACCGATCACATCATTCCTGTTTTATTCTCCGGTGTTCCAAATAATGAGGCAAAAACAGGGCAGGAAGATGAAATGTCCTTTCCCGAAGAATTATGCAAAGCGATAGAAATGCCTTTAGCCGTAAATTACCTTGGTTTTGACACTAAAAAAGACAAAATCAACAAAGGTATTTTTATCAGTTCTTGGTACAGCATTCTGGCAGACACTTACGATCTCAGTCGAAGTGAAATGGAGCAGCGTGAGAAAAAAAGACGGGTTCGACAAAGAAAAAGAATTACCGCCATTTCGAGCGGAATTCTGTTAATTCTGTCTGTATCATTAATTATTGCGGTATTTTCAATGATTCGAGCAACAGCAGCACAGAATAAGACACAAAACGCACTAGCATCTGAGATGATTCAAAAGGACAAGGCTGAGAACGCACAAAAAGATGCGGAAGTTCAACGTGATGACGCAATCAAAGCAAGGAACGAAGCGAAAGCCGCCTTAGACAGAGAGACAGTAGCAAAAGAAGACGAGACAAAAGCAAAAGACCTTGCCGAAACAAAACGCCAAGAAGCGGAAGCAGCGGCTGAAAGCGAAAGAGTAGCGAAAGATCAAGCTGAAGAAAGGCGTAAGCAGGCTGAGGAAGCAATTAAAAACGAAATCATTGCTAAAAATCAAGCCGAAGAAAGGCGTAAGGAAGCCGAGGCGGAAAAAGATAAGGCAAATGCCGCGTTAAGAACCGCGTTGACTGAAAACGGACGTGATGAACTGATAGGTAATTATCCATTCCGCGCCGCCGTCTACCTTAACAGGGCATCTCAAATTGAACTAAAAAATGAAAATTATACAGAGTTGTCAACAATCAAATTTTTATTTGGGCAGGCAATGAGAAAAGTAGAGGCGTTACGATTTTCCGTGGACAAAGTTGATAATGCTTCCTTTTCTAGAGACGGCAAAGAAATATTCACTTTCGGCGAAAATGGCTTAAGAGTTTGGGACACGGAAACTGGAAAAGAAACTAAAAGCAGTTTAAATCAAGATGAGGCAGGTTTGCTGAAAGATAATACACGAGAAGACTCACTTTTTGCTTTTTCACCCGACTATAAATTTTTGGCGACGAGAATTGGTGAATATGTTCAGTTATCGGCGACAGGAGAACCCCGACAATTTATTAGAAATATTTTCTGTAAGAGTAAAGTGACTGCAATAGGATTTTCAGGGAATGGGAAAATAATGGCACTCGGATTTAAAACAGGAGATGTCAATATTTACTCAAATGAAACCGGAGAGCAAATCAGTAATTCGATAAAAATTGATGAGACTTCTGTAACAGCCTTAAGCCTTTCACCGAATGGAGAACTTTTGGCTGCTGGCGGTTATAGAAGAGTTGTCAAAATTCTGAACTCCGAATCGGGAAAGGAAGTCAGTTCTTTCCAAATAGAAGGTATTTTGAATTCAATCTCTTTTTCGCCGGAGGGAGAAAACTTGCTTGTCGGAAGTGATGATTTTCTTGGCAAGGTTGTCAGGCTTCGTGATATGAGTATAGTTTTGACATTTGAAAATCAAAGCAACATAATTTTGGCACATTTCTCACCTGATTCAAAACGAATTTTTACGTTGGGGATTGATCAAAACTTAAAAGTTTGGGATTTACAACAAGAGCAAAAGTTTTATACCGATGACTATAATTCCCCTCTTTGGACTGGAGAAATTTCAAGGGACGGGAAGTTGATTGCGGCGGCTGGTGTAAAAGGTATAGTGCATATATGGTCAACTGAAAGTGGAAAACAACTTTTTTCATTTGAACATGGTAGACCCATAACATCGGTTCAATTTTCGCCCGATGCAAAGCAGTTAATTACAATCGGTGAATATAGAGTAGATGACATTCCTTATAGGAATTCAAAACTTTGGAGCCTGACGGCGAAAAACGAAATCAAAAGCCCTGAATTTGTAAGTATTGATTTAAAGTCAGTAGGTTTTTCCGATAATGGAAAATATATTTTTACTGTAGATGATTCAAGAAAATTAAAAAAATGGTCAATCGGCGGGGGCGATCAGCTTAATTTAGTTGAAAACATCTCACGTGAACTAATGGCGAATTCAGGAGTGTTTTCTACTGACGGCAAATATTTCGTTACAAATGACGCAGATAAAACCGCCTATAAATGGGACGGCATAGATGAAGTAGAGCCTCAATTAAGATTTAAACATCTTAGAAAAGTAAACTCAATTTCATACTCTCATGAAGGAAAAAGTATTGTCACGGCAAGCGAAGATACAACTGTAAAGATTTGGGATGCCAATACTGGTCGAAACCCAAGGACATTTGTGCATAAGGGTATCGTTCAAACGGCATCATTCTCACCGGACGATACAAAAATTGTCTCCGTGAGTTTCGATGGAACTATCAAGATATGGGATGTAAAAACCGAGAAAGAAATCTCTGCCTTTCAGGGAAACTTCAATTCAGCAAACTTCTCATCCGATGGCAACTCACTTGTTACAACCGAAAATAATGGAACAGTAAGAATGTGGAATATTGCATCTGAGGCGCGCTCACCAAAAGAAGTAGATTCAATCATCAAACAGAAAATACCGTTTAGTTTGATAAATGATGTATTAATTCCAAATGATCTAAATAGTCTGGAGACGAATAAATGAAAATTTTTGTCGCATACGGATATAACGAAAGAAATAAATGGATCAAGGAAATGGTTATTCCGATTATTGAGGCGTTTGGGGCGGAAGTCGAAACGGGCGAAGTTACTTATGATGGTTCGATACCGGAAAGTGTGAAGAATAAAATTCGCCGTTCGGATGCTTTGATGGCTTTTACGACCAGACGGGCGACGCAGGATGATGTTGTTTGGCAGACGCATCGGTGGGTGATTGAGGAACTTGCCGCCGCTGCGGTGCTTGAAAAGAAAACGGTTGAAGTCCGCGAGAAGGGCGTTGAGCAGCAGGGCGGTTTGACGCAAGCCGATCAGCGAATCGAGTATGACGAAAATGCCCGCGATAAATGTTTGGTGGCGATTGCCCAAGCCGTCGGCGTTTGGCAGAGCAGTAATTTGATCAGAGTTCAACTGCTTCCCGAAGGCATCCGGGAAGATTTGCGACCTTTGTTGAGCGATGAAGGATTGTCCTGCAAATATCGCATCAAAAGCGGAAATTTCACCGATGCCGATGTTCCCATCAAGATCGAGCGCATCAAAGGCGGATTGTTCATTGACATTCCCCAGCTTAAAGCCGACGAACTTATTCAAATCAGCGTCAGATACGGCAACCGCGTCTGGTCGTCGGATTACGAATCGCTTAATTCTTACGGAATTCATTTGGGATGAGGTATCAACATTATGGCTTATAAAATCGCACAGGATTACAAATACAAAGGCGACGATTGGTGGGAGTGGTCGGTTTGGATTGACGCTTCCGAAGCCGAACTCAATAAAATCAAATTCGTCGAATACACTCTGCACCCGACGTTCGTTAAACCCGTCAGAATAATCAAAGACCGCGAAACGAAATTTCGTCTGGAAACCGCCGGTTGGGGAGTTTTTACAGTTTACGCACAAGCCGTTTTGCAGGACGGCAGAAAGATTGATATGCAGCACGAACTCGAACTTTTTTATGATGACGGAACGCCGACTTACGCATAATAACTAAATTTATATAGAAAAGTTAAAACTTAATATGGTTACATTTGAACAAATTATTAGTCAGCTTCGATTTTTATTTGAAATGGAAAGTGAACTACAAAAGAAATTAGACAATCTCTTAAAGTCTGGTCACGAAGAGGCGTTTAAGGATGAAATTTCTGTGAGGATTGACGAAGAAATGAAAAAAAATCTATTGAATATAAAAAAACAATTAGAAAGACTACTTCGTTATCCTCCACATTTCGCGCACCATCTGGAAAAGTTGAAAAAATTTCACTTGTCGGGCGATTATGAAAGGTCTGTTTTCATAATGACGAAATTTCCGAATCTTGATAGTAGTGATGATAAAGACCAGACTTTAACAAAAATTATCGAAACCATCAAAGAGGCAGTCTTGGAATCGAATTATATTCCAAGGATTGCATCGGACTATGATTACCAAGATATTATTTGGAGCAATGTAGAATTTCATTTGCTCGGTTGCAGTAAAGGGATAGCAATTATAGAAGATTGTTATAAAAATGAGTTCAATCCGAATGTTGCAATGGAATGGGGTTGGATGCGGGCAATGGGAAAACCTGTGTTATACCTCGTGGAGGAGAACTTCAATAATGAAAGAGCCGATGCTGCAGGATTTATCGGGTACAGATTTTCCTGGAATAATCCTGAGGAAAAAATCAAGATTTTGGTGAAAAATTGGCTGAGGGATAGATAGATGCTTCAATGCAAGTTTTATATTTCAATTAAATAGTAGTGAGAAAAAATGAATAAACCTTTATGTTTTGTTTTGATGCCGTTTGGGAAAAAGCCTGATGCGACCGGCGATATGGTGGATTTCGATCAGGTTTATCAGCAGATTATTAAACCGGCAATTGAAGATGCCGGACTCGAATATCTTCGTGCCGACGAGGAAATGACCGGCGGAATTATTCATAAGCCGATGTTTGAACGACTGATTTTGTGTGAATACGCTGTCGCCGATTTGACGACGGCGAACGCCAATGTTTTTTATGAACTCGGTTTGCGTCACGCGGTGCGGCGGGCGAGTACGGTTTCGATTTTCGCCGACGGCGAGCGGCTGCCATTCGATGTCGGTCTGTTGCGGGCGATGCCTTATAAACTAAAAGGCGGTTTGCCCGCCAACGCGAAGGCGGACGGAGAAAATCTGACCAGACTTCTCAAAGCGGCAATCAAAGCGACGCGGGAAAACGCGGATTCTTTTAAGGACAGCCCGCTTTATGAATTAGTCGAAAATTACCCGAACGTGCAGCACGAAAAAACGGATGTCTTTCGGAGCCGCGTGAATTATTCCAACGAAGTAAAAGAACTTTTAGCCGCCGCCCGCCGCAAGGGGCTTGATGCGGTTCAAGCGGTCGAAGCAAAGTTGGAAAATCTGACGGAACTGGAATCAGCCGCCGTCGTTGATTTGTTTTTGTCTTATCGGGCGGTCAGAGGCTGGCAGGAGATGATTGATCTCGAAAGAAAAATGCTGCCGATGCTGGCGGCGACGGTTTTGGTTCAGGAGCAGTTGGCTCTCGCACTCAACCGCGCCGGACGCGGCGACGAAGCGGAAGCGGTTTTACTCAAACTTTTGTCCAAGCGCGGCGCGAGCAGTGAAACGCTCGGCATTCTCGGTCGCGTTTATAAAGACCGTTGGGAACAGGAAGCCAAAGCGGGCAATAAAATTCCCGCCAGAGGTTTTTTGGATAAAGCGATTGAAACTTATCTGAAAGGTTTTGAAGCCGATTTCCGCGACGCTTATCCGGGCATTAACGCCGTTACGTTGATGGAACTCAAAGAACCGCCCGACCCGCGCCGCGAAAAAATTCTTCCCGTCGTCCGCTATGCCGTCGAACAGCGCGTTGCCAAAGGAACGCCGGATTACTGGGATTACGCGACGCTGCTCGAATTAGCAGTTCTCGCCAAAGACGAAGAAGGCGCGATGGATTACACCGCCAAAGCCTCAGCCGAAGTCCGCGAAATTTGGGAGCCGGAAACAACGACGCGAAACTTGCGATTAATTCGTGAAGCGCGGGAAAAGCGAAATGAAAATACTGAATGGATCAAGGAGATCGAGAAGGCTTTAGCCGATTTAGGAGCCGGTTAAAATGTTTGACGGATCAATGATTTTTTCATAAGGAGGTAATCGTATGAGTTTAAGAGAAAGTCTGAACCCGCCGGTTGTTTTGTTTTACTCATATTCGCATAAGGATGAAACTTACCGGGAAGAATTGGTCAAGCATCTCATAATGCTGCAACGCTCCGGGCTGATTCGTGAATGGCACGACCGGAAAATTTTAGCCGGTGAGGAATGGGACGAACAAATCAGCATTAATCTTGAAAACGCCGATTTGATTTTGCTTCTGATCAGTTCGGATTTTCTGGCATCGAGGTATTGTTATGACATCGAAGCGAAGCGGGCTTTGGAAAAACATAATAACGGCGAGGCGATAGTAATCCCGATCATCCTGCGTCCCGTTAGCTGGAATTTAACTCCTTTCAGCAAAATTCAGGCACTGCCTTTTAACGCGCAGCCGATCACGCAATGGACTGATCAAGACTCGGCTTTTGTCAGCGTTTGTGAAGGCATCTTGTCGCTCATCACATCTTTCAAATCGGAATCGAACGCGGTTAATTCTAATAACACTGCGGCGGGTTTTTTGACAAAGCCTATTCCCAAGCCGGATTCAAAATTGTCGCGCCCGAAAGTTTTGGATGCCGCGCTTCCCGAACAGTCCGAGATTGGAAAAACGATAGTTCTGGCGGTGATGGTTCGCAGCGAAGATTCGGAAGGACTGAAAAGGATTGTCCGAATCAACACTCAATACGGAGTCAGCGAAGAAGACGTGGTTTCGACGGGTGCGTTTCCGCTTGAGTTTTCGATTGACGAAGCCGGAAAGCCCGTGCCGCTCGAATTAAACGTCAAAATCGAATCGCCCGATTTTGAACCGAAAGCGCAAACCAAAAGCGTTCGTATTCTACCCGACGGCGATTCGGAGCCGCGAATTTTTCTGCTCACGCCAAAAACGACGGGCGATCTGGCTGTCAATTTGGAATTGTATAACGGAGACGACTTTATATCGGGATGTTTTTTGAGAACTAAAGCCTTGCCGACTGCGCCGCAAAACATTTCGACAAATTTAATAACCGTCCCGATAAATCCGAACTATTCTGTCAATACGGACATTCACACGACAAATGGCTCGTCCTCCGAAACGGTAAATTATCTTCCCCTTTCGCCGCAAGGTAACGAGGGTTTGCCCGAATATGTGATTAAGGAACTGCCTCCGGTTTTTGGTGCGGTTGAAATAAACGAAAAAAAGAGTTCCTCGATATTGAGTGCGGGAATGATTGCGGCTTTTTCAATTATTTTGGTTTTCGCGGGAACTTCTTTTTTATACCTGAAAAGTCCATTTGTTTACCAAGCCAACACCAACACCAACGCCAACACCAATCAACTGATTAAAACCGCACCCGATAATTTTGAGTTTCCGATTCCTTCTCTGCGGACGATTCAATCCGCCCAAAAAAAATATTTCTCCGTTAATAAATCTAAAAATTACGGAACGCTTGAGCAGCTAAAAAACGCCGGTCTGATAGATGAAACTCTAGCCTCCGGCGAAAGCGGCGGTTATAAATTTACGGTTACTATTTTCCAATTAAATAACGAACCTGCTTTTGACGTTACGGCTCGCCCGCTCCGCCCGGAAGCCGAAAAGCGAAGTTTTTATATGAACGAACAGGGCGAGATTTACTATTCGGAGAGCAATAATTAGGATCACGCGCCAATCCGTAGATTCGCTTGGACTGAAATTCAGACATCTGAAAGTGCGGAAATTATTGCAGGACAAAACGGATCGGGAGACTGCCGAAGAGGATTATGTAAAAACCCGAAGGCTTTGAAACAACGATAAATAACATCAAAAAGTTCACGATGCTTTAGGCGGAAACCCGCCAAAATAAAGATGTTATTTTGGCGGGTTTCGGTCTTTAAAATTAAGCTGCGCCTAATTCTTCCGAAGCCATCTGCGTTCCTTTGATGCGCGATTCGATTTTTTGGAAGGCGACATCTCTGGCAAAATCGGGCGAGCCGTGTTTCGGTTTGACATCAATCGAGAACGGCGAAAAGCCGCAGTCGTCGGTTGAGCCTAAACGCTCGACGGGAATGTATTTCGCGGCTAAAACCAGATCGTCGCGGACTTGTTCGGGCGTTTCGATGACCGGGCTTTGCGGGTTGATGACACCGATGAAGCAGACTTGTTTGACACCTTCGGCATCTTCGCGGCTGTGTTCGCCGAGCAGTTTATAAACGCGCTCTTTGTCGGGTTCGCTGGCGAGTTGAATCAGGAAATATCCGGCGTTCATTTTGAACATTGACGGCAGCAGTTCGGCATAATCCACGTCCGCGCTGTGGGTCGCGTCGCAGTCGCCGCCGGGACAGGTGTGAATGCCGATGTTGACGCGCTCTTCGGGCGTAAAACGGGCGAGAACACGATTGTTTAGTTCGATAAATTGCTCTAACATTCCGCGTCCCGTCCACGGGTTATTCGGGTCGTTGCGGCAGGCTAATCTGCCTTCGGTGAAATCAATCGAGACTCTCTCCGCGCCCGCCGCAAAACATTGCCGGATGTCTTTTTCGCATTCGTTGACTAAATCTTCGGCGAACTGTTCGCGGGTGTAATTTTCGATTTCGCCGTCGAGCGGATACAGCAAATACAGCATCGAGGGCGCAATGACCGCCTGTTTCAAAGGCTTTGTCGCAAGCGGCATCGCCTGTTTTAAATAGTCAGCCGCGTAGGTTTTATATTTGAACGGTCCGCCGGTCAAGCGCGGCAGCTGGCGGTGATGTCCGTCGGTGAAAATGGCGAAATACTGACCGTCGCCCGCGAGATTGTCCGCCAAACCCGTTCCCGCCAAAGTGTCGGCGAGCGGATACGTCGCAAAGCTCGAAGCTCTTTGTTCGCCGTCCGAATTAATTGGCGAGCCGGTCGCTTCCATTCGTTTGATCGAATCTTCGCACGCCGCGTCCTGCTCGACTTTCAAATCTTCCTTCGTGATTTTTCCGGCATCGTAATCGGCAATCGCTTCCTGCAATTTCATCGGTCGCGGCAAAGAGCCGACTGGTTCAGTTGGTATTGGCATTTTGTTTTTCTCCTTAGATTTTTTTGTTGATTTAATTGGCAGAACATATTTCAGCAGGTTGCCGCTTTCGATCACCGGTCGGCAGAAACGCCATTCGATTTTCGCCCGCATTAAAACGGTTGACAGACAGTTTTTTGGAAACTGATCGGTTAAATAAAACTTGCTGGAACACGAACAATATAACACAGCGAAAGGTCGAACAGCGATAATAAACTGCACGATTCTGCCGGTGAAAAGTTGTTGATTTATTGATCGGAAGGTTTTCGATTAAAATCAACCGGTATGAACACCAAAACTCCGAACGAAATCCGTCTGCTGCTCGTCGAAAATCAAACTCTGGTCAGAATCGGCATCAAGACGATTTTGAGCGGCGAGAGCGATTTAAAACTTCTCGGCGAAGCCGTTAATGGCGTGGAAGGTTTCAGGTTGTTTCGAGAACTCAAACCCGACGTAACGATTTTGAGTCTGCGTTTGCCGGATGCCTGCGCGATTGATGTTCTGGACGACTATTTCGGCGAAAACAAGCGCGCAAAGATTTTGATTTTAGCCGAACACGCCGGCGATTCGGAAATTGCGCGGTCGCTGAAAAAAGGCGCGAGCGGTTACATTTGCAGCGACGTTTCGGAAGGCGAATTGGTGAAGGCGATTCGCGCCGTCGCTGCCGGTAAAAAATATATTCCGGCAGACATCGCCGAAATACTGAGCGAGAATTTCGGGCAGGAAGAACTCACGCCGTCAGAGCGGAAAATTTTGCAGGCGATTGTCGGCGGAAACTCTAACAAGGAAATCGCTTTCGATTTGAACGTCTCGGAAAACACCGTCAAAACTCACGTTAAAAACGTCTTTGAAAAGCTCGGCGTGTCCGACCGAACTTCGGCTGCGACTTTAGCAATCAAGCGCGGACTGGTGCGGATTGACGTTTAAATGTTTCTTCGGGTTGAGCGGCGTTCGTCAAAAAACCGCCGATTGCCGAACGCAGAATTCGAGCGTTTCCGGCTTCGATTGAGGTGATTGATTTGACGTTTTCGAGACCGCAGTTTTTTGAAGCGATGACGGGAATTCGATTGGCGGCGGCTTGCAGAAGCCTGCGCGGTTTGTGTTCGACGAAGGCGGGCAGCACGACTAAATCAGCCGTCGCCAACCAATCATCGCCGCCTTTTTCGTAATCGAATCCGTTCCAGAAATCCGCGCCTTCGAGCTGTGCGCCCAATCCGACTATTTTTACATCCAAACCGCGAACGGCTTCGCGCAGTTCGTAGCAGCCTTTGCGTCCGACGGTCGAGGCGGGAAAAACGACGGTGAATTTCTTATTTTGTTTTTTGAAAATTTCTTTCGCGTCCGGCATTTTCCAATCTAAAATTTCGGCTCGGTCGGGAAAAAGCGCGGCGATTGCTGTGTGCGGTGTGATGATTTTAGCCGCGTTTCGCAGGGCTTCGGTTTCCGCTTCGATCAATTTTTCATCGGCGCGAAAATCGCCGAGCGTTTTACTTTCGGTGTGAAGCGCGGCGGCGAAATCCAGAGTTTTCTGCAAATCCGCCATCGGCAAGCCGGACATCAAAACGTCAAAACTGCGTCCGCCCAACGCGCCCGACTGCCACAAAAACGGCAGCAGATTTTGCTGAACGACTAAATGCGTACAGTCATACTGCAAAGACTTCGCATAACTTTCCGCCAGTTTTTGATACATCGCCAGTAAATTTAGCTGCCGCGTTGCTCCCTGCGCGGCGAGTTTGCGGGATTTGTATGACCGCTCGAAAGTTGCAAACAGACTTTGTTTTGTTTGGGCAAATCCCTGAAAATTCCAGGCGTAGTTTGCCTTGCGAAAACGCCTGCCGTCGAGCGGCACGAAAAGAACGTCTTTGGCGGTGCGCGTCTTTTGCAGATAATCGTCAAACTCCGGCGAAAATTCGTCAACCAAAAAAGCTCTGCGCCCGAAATCGAGATTCGTCGGCGTTTTGATATTGCGAAAACAATCGTCAATGCCGCACGTCGCGCAGGAGTTAGGATTTTGGATTTTAGATTTTGGATTTTTGACTGCATCACTACCGCTTTTTGAAATTTGAAGCAGTTTTGACGGCTTGTTTTCACTTTTGAATCTAACCGTCAAATAATCTCTATCGAGTTTCGCTTCGATGCGAAAAGCCGTCGGCGATTTGAAACGCAGATCAATGTAATTCCAGAAAACCGTCGCATCGCGTCCCTGTTCGGCGAGCGAACCGGCGACGATTTGCGAATGCGCGTGGCGTTCGACGATTTCAAAGTCCGCTCTCAAAGCCGCGTCGTAAAGCGCGTTGGAAAGCTGACACAAACCGCCGCCGACGCTCGGAATCAGACAGCCTTCGCGCAATTCGCGTCCCGCGACATAACCGTTTCGTCGGTTCGCTCGTCCGAGATGTTTCCAAAAACTGAAAATTTCATTCGCCGGAATTTCCAGTCCGTTCAGTTTTTTGACGGCGATTCGCAAATTGTGAATTTTGCCCGCCAGCAGGAATTGTTCCGCCGCCGCGCTTTCCGTCCACAAAAGCGTTTTCGATTCGGCGACGGTTAATTTTGAAGAAGATAACAAGCCGATTGGAAAGCGGCGAATCTTCTTATCGGAAAGATTTAACAACCCGCGCCGGACACGCAAAAGCGACGCTTTCGAGCGAAAAATCACAGCCTGCGCGTAAGTTTGTAAATTATTTTCCTGTTTCATTCGGTCGGTCGGTTCGCGGCGGTTTGTTCAGAAATAAATCTTCGGTTAAATTACAACAATTATGAAAAATTTTCTATTTCTTTTTTCGTTTATTTTTCTGGCTTCGGTAAATTTTTCCGCACAGACGAAAAACGAGAAGATTTCCGGCGACATAAAAAAAGTAATGGACGTGCAGGTTTCGGCGTGGAACGCGGGCGACCTCGAAGGCTTTATGCAGGGTTACTGGAAGTCCGACGAGATGCGGTTCGTCTCCGGCGATAACGTCGCGCTCGGCTGGCAAGCCGCGCTTGACCGTTATAAAAAAAGTTACGATTCAAAGGCAAAAATGGGAACGCTCGCGTTTTCCGATTTGCAGGTGAATGTCTTATCGAAAGATGCGGCAGTCGTGTTGGGCAGTTGGTCGCTGGCGCGTGAAAAAGATAATCCGAAAGGGAAATTTACGTTGATTTTTCGCCGGTTTAAAGACGGCTGGAAGATAGTTCACGATCATACTTCCTGATTTTAAGATTCAGTATTAAAAAGAATCTGTCGCGCTGGCGGAATTTAATTTTGTTGCCCGCCGAAACTCAAAAGTGATAAACTTTCGTGCAAGTCGGACGAGAGTTTCTAGCTGCTTTTCGCCCGCCGAAAATCTTTCAAAATCTGGTGAAAAATCATCTGTTTTCCAAAAACTCGCAGGGTCTGAATTTCGTTGCCATCGGCGGCGGGACGGGACTTTCGACGCTGCTTTCCGGGTTGAAGAAGTTTGTTGCCGCCGGAGAAACGGAAAAACTGCGGCTCGGAAATTTGGCGGCGGTCGTCGCCGTCTCCGATGACGGCGGCAGTTCCGGCAGACTACGCGACGAACTGCAAATGCCGCCGCCGGGAGACGTTCGCAACTGTATGGTCGCGCTGTCGGAAGATTCTTTGCTTTTATCCAGACTTTTTCAGCATCGTTTTCGCGGCGACGGCAATTTGGGCGGGCATAATTTCGGCAATCTTTTTCTCGCCGCGCTTTCGGAAATCACCGGCGATTTCGCTGAAGCCGTGCGGCTTTCGTCGGAAATCTTAGCGAGTAAAGGTCATATTTATCCGGCGACGACCGCCGACGTGCGGCTCGCGGCGGAACTCGTGGACGGTTCGATTGTTTTGGGCGAAACCAATATCTCGAAAGTCGGAAGTTCGATCAAACGCCTGCGGCTCGAACCGGAAAACTGTCCGCCGATGCCGGAAACGCTCGCCGCTATCGCCGATGCAGATATTATCAGTATCGGTCCTGGCTCGCTCTTTACCAGCCTTTTGCCGCCGATTCTGGTCGAAGGCGTGGCGGACGCGATCAGCGAATCGCCCGCCGTTAAAATCTTCGTCTGTAATCTGATGACACAGCCGGGAGAAACCGACGGATTTACGGCGAAAAGACATCTCGACATCGTGCGCGAATATGCGCCGCAAATCGCTTTCGATTACGTTATCGTCAACAACCACCGCATCAGCGACGAACAGATGAGCCGCTATGCCGAAGAAGGCGCGAAGCAGATCGGGCTGACCGATTCGATTTCGCCGGAAACGGTCGAAGGCACGGAAATCGTTTATGGTAATCTATTGGACGGCGAGGAAAAGGTGCGCCATCATCCCGACAAACTGGCGCAGGTCGTTTTATTATGCGCGGCGCGAATTCAGGAAAATTTGTTAGTGAGCAGTGAGCGGTTTTACAATTAACAATTCGATTTTCCTGCTCACTCAAAAAATATGGATAACATTTCCAACGAACAAAAAACGCTCGACGTTTTGATTTTGGCGGCGGGTTTGGGAACGCGGATGCGGTCGAATCTGGCGAAAGTGCTGCATAAAATTGACAATCGTCCGCTGATTAATCACGTTTGCCTGACGGCGACCGCGCTCGCGCCGCGCCGCATTTACGTCGTCATCGGGCATCAGGGCGAAGATGTCAAACGGGCGGTTTTGGAAGAACTCGACGACGAACACGCGGCTTTTGTCTGGCAGAAAGAACAGTTGGGAACGGGACACGCGGTTAATTCGGCGCGGGAATTTCTGGAAAACGAAGATTCGACGCTGCTGATTTTATCGGGCGACGTGCCGATGATTCGCGCCGAAACTCTGGCGGCTTTGGTTCAGCAGCATCATAATCATCGCGGCAAAGGCGCGGCTTGCACGATTTTGACGGTCAAACTCGACGACCCGACCGGCTACGGGCGCATTGTGCGCGACGATGCCGGATTTTTCAGCCGCATCGTCGAACAGAAAGATGCGACCGACGCGGAGAAACAAATCAAGGAAATCAATTCGGGAATTTACTGTTTCAACACGAGTAAACTTTTCGCCGCGCTCTCCAAAGTTCAGAACAACAACGTGCAGGGCGAATATTATTTGACTGATGTTCCTTCTCTTTTGCGCGAGGCGGGCGAGGACATCTCGCTCTATAACCACACCGACGCGAGGGAAGTTTCCGGCATCAACAACCGCACCGAACTCGCCGATTTGGAACGGATTTTCTGCCGTCGGACAATTTCCAAAATGATGCTCGATTACGGCGTGAGTTTTATTGACCCGAAAAATACATACATTTCCGAATCGGCAAACATCGGGCGCGACACTTTGATTTATCCGAACGTCGCCATCGAAGGCGGAACAATTATCGGCGACGGCTGCACCGTTCGCGCCGGAACGCGCATCACCAATTCGCGCATCGGGCGCAACGTGGAAATTCTGGATAACTGCGTCATCACCGATTCGGAAATCGCCGACAACTGCACCGTCGGACCGTTCGCGCATTTGCGCGGCAGAGCAAAAATGGAAGAATCGGCAAAGGTCGGAAATTTCGTCGAACTGAAAAAAACGATTCTCGGTCGCGGTTCAAAAGCGAATCATTTAACGTATCTCGGCGACGCGACCATCGGCGAAAAAACGAATATCGGCGCAGGGACAATTACCTGCAATTACGATGGCGTGAACAAACACGCAACTGTCATCGAAAACAATGTCAAAATCGGCTCGGACACGATGCTGATTGCGCCCATCCGAGTTGGTAGCAATTCAGTAACGGCGGCAGGTTCGGTCGTCACCAAAGACGTTCCGCCCGACACGCTGGTCGCGGGCGTTCCGGCGACGATCAAGAAGAATTTTAAGGACGAAAAAAACGAAACGGAAAAATCGGAATCGAACGCTGGTTAGTTTTTACAAAAATTTTCTCGAAACATACGACGCGGCTGTAGAAATCAAGAAAAACAAATCAATGAAACACGAAGACTTCGCTTTTCTTTATGAATTGGAAGAAGATTTGTGGTGGTTTGCCGGAATGCGGGAAATTACGGCGGTGCTGCTCGACGAATTTTTGCCGCCATTGCCGGATCGAAAAATTTTAGATGCCGGATGCGGAACGGGCGGAATGATTTCGTGGCTCGAACGCTACGCCGAAAAGGAAAATATCTACGGCATTGATGTCGTCAAAGACGCACTCGTTTTTTGTCGTGAGCGCGATCAAAAATTACTCGCCCAGGCTTCGGCGATCGCTTTACCGTTTCCCGATGCGGCGTTCGATTTGATAACCAGTTTCGATGTTCTGGTGCAGATTCCGGGCGAAGGATCGGACATCGCCGCGCTCGGCGAAATGTATCGCACGGCGCGGCGCGGCGGCATCGTTTTCGTGCGCGTTGCTGCTTACAACTGGATGCGGAGCGGACACGACGAAGCCCTCAGCACGCAGCGGCGTTATACCTTAAAAGAAATTTCCGGGAAAATGGAAGCGGTCGGGTTCGAGATTTTACGCGCCACTTACGCTAACAGTTTTCTGTTGCCGGTTGCCGCCGTCAGAAGGCTGATTCTAAAACGCATCGGATTATCGGACAAAGGTTCAGATGTAAAACCGCTTCCCGAAAAGCTCGCGTGGCTGAATCGCATCTTGAAAAATTCTCTGTCTAAGGAAGCAAAAATTTTAAGCCGTCCGAAAGCCAAACTGCCCGCCGGACTTTCGGCGATTTGCGTGGCAAGAAAACCTTTGTAGAAATTTCTAAAGGCAGAAGCCCGCGCGTGAGCAAGGGCGTAGAAGTGTGCAACTTCTACGCCCTTGCTCACGCGCGGGCTTCTGCCTCGATTACGTTTTTCTTTCAAATTCCAAAATCGTTTCGGCGATTTCCCGTATCTCCTCCGGCAAAGTTTGCGCGTAGAGCGGCAGCGATAAAATTTCGCCGCCGACTGCTTCGGCAACGGGCAGCGCGGGTTGCTCGGCACGACGGAAAAGCGGCTGTTGATGAAGCAGAAACGGATAATGAATCAGAGTTTCGATACCGCACGATAGAAGATGCTCGCACAGCATTGCGCGGTTTTTCGTTTGCACGACGTAGAGATGGAAAACGTGCGAATCCGAGTTTGCGGGAACGGGGAAAATTTTTAAAGAAAGATTATCGGACAAAAGCCCATCGTAAATTTTTGCCAATCGTCGCCGCTGCGCGTTCCATTCGTCGAGCCGCCGCAGTTTGATTCGCAGGATCGCCGCCTGCATTTCATCGAGGCGCGAGTTTAATCCGGGTTGGTCTGACTGCATCGCTGCCATCGTTCCGCCCTGCCGCAAAATCTTGACGCGCTCGATTGTTTCGGGATCGTTCGAGACGACCGCGCCGCCGTCGCCGAGTGCGCCGAGATTTTTGGTCGGATAAAAACTGAACGCGGCGGCATTGCCGAAACTGCCCGCCCGTTTGCCGTCTAAAATCGCGCCGTGCGCCTGCGCCGCGTCTTCAATAATCTTTAATTTATGGCGAATCGCTATCTCGCAAATCGCCGACATATCACACATTCGCCCGTAGAGATGAACCGGCACAATCGCCCGCGTGCGCGGCGTGATCGCTTTTTCCAAAGTGTGCGGGTCGAGCGTCAGCACACCACGCAGCCGCTGTCCGGAGAACTCGTCGCGGCACTCGGCGCAGCTGCACGCGTCGCGCAGCCACAGCGGGAGCACGTCGATGTCGGCGACCACGAACCGGACTGTAGTTCTGCAACCTCTGCAGGGTTTCGCCGGCGAAACCAAAGGGAACAGTCACGCCATGAAAATTCGACTTGCCCCAGCGGCGATGCTCGTCGCCGTGCTGGCGATGGCGGGTTGCAGTTCCGACGATCGAGC
>CAXTKJ010000004.1:0-169441 GCA_964244835.1 uncultured Pyrinomonadaceae bacterium | reverse complement strand
GAAACCATTGACGAATTCGCCCATAATGCGGAAAACGCGCCACGAATCCGACGTTTTATATTCGTCTTCCGGGTTCGGCGAGCGCAGCAGAACTTCGTCGTCAGTCAGTTGCCAGTAATCGTTTTTTTCTTCGAGTTGTTTGGCTTCGGCAACCGTTTTCGGTTCGATGGCTTCGGCTTTGGTTTTCGGTTTTTTCTTGGTGGTTGGCTTTTTCTTGGCTGTCATTAATTTCAATTTAATTTATTTTGGGTAGTATTTTAAGTTTATGCCGAGTGATTCCTGCACTTTTTTAATTCGGAATAAGTGATAGGTGAAAAGTGAGAAGTGATAGATTTTTTCGTTGATCTACTTATCACTTTTCACCTATTCCGAACGTATTTCTTTATAAATCGTGAAACATTACCTTATTCTGTAACGGGTTTTTGAACGCCGATGATGTTAAATCCGCAGTCAACGTAAATCGTTTCGCCGGTAATCGCCGACGACAAATCGCTGACGAGAAACAGCGCGGTGTTGCCGACTTCGCGGGCTTCGACGTTTCTTCTGAGCGGCGCATTCGCGGCGATATGTTTGAGCATCGCGCCCATATTTTTCACGCCGCGAGCCGACAGAGTATTAATCGGTCCCGCGCTGATGGCGTTGACGCGAATGTTTTGCTTACCCAAATCTTCGGCTAAATATCTGGTCGAGGCTTCGAGCGCGGCTTTGGCAACGCCCATTACATTATAATTCTGCACGACTTTTTCCGCGCCGTAATAGCTCATCGTTACGATGCTGCCGCCGTCGCGCATTAAAGGCGCGGCGGTTCGCGCCAACTGCGGCAATGAAAACGCGCTGATCTCCAACGCCGTCGCAAACGCCTCACGCGAAGTCATCATAAAATCGCCTTCTAATGCTTCTTTCGGTGCGAACGCAATCGAATGAATCAAAAAATCCAACTTGCCGAATTCCTTTTCAACCGTCGCAAACGCCTGGTCAACTTCCGTTTGATTCGTTACGTCGCACGGCACGACAATCGCGCCGTCCATATCTTTCGTCAATTTTTCGACGTTTTCTTTCAAACGGTCGCCCTGATAAGTAAAAGCTAATTTTGCGCCGTTTGCCGCGCACGCCGCCGCGCACGCCCACGCGATTGAACGCTGGTTGGCGACACCGAAAATCATTCCGACTTTGTTTTCGAGCATAATTTCGAGATTTTAACTTATTGAGGAAAAATTAACCACATAGAGACATAGGACACATAGGTTTTTAAAATTTGAATAATAAGATTTCGGCACTAAAAATTAAATTGCCGATAACTTTAAATTTTATTCTAAAAAAATTCTATGTGTTCTATGTCCCTATGTGGTTCAAAAAAAAATTTAAGCGGATTTCGCGCGTTCAAAAACGACTTCATCAAAATTCGTGATTTGTTTGAAGTGTCGGAAACGCTCGTTGATTTCTTCCTGCGTTAAACGATCAACTCGTTCCGTGCCGAATTCTTCGACGTTGAACGAAGCCATAATCGTTCCGTAAACCATTGCGCGGCGCAAAGTTTCGTCAGTGATTTCGTCCTGCGAAGCGAGATAACCCATAAAACCGCCCGCAAAAGTATCTCCTGCGCCGGTCGGATCGAAAACCGATTCGAGCGGATATGCGGGAATCGCAAAATAAGAATTGCGCGTGAAAAGTGCCGCGCCGTATTCGCCGCGTTTGATAACCAATGCCTTTAAATCGCCGAGTTCGATGATTTTTTTCGCCGCTTTGTGAATGTTCGGTTCGTCAGCTAACTGTCTGGCTTCCGCGTCGTTGATGATAACGCAATCTACGACTTTGACGGTTTCAAGAACTGCGTCTTTCATCGAATCAATCCAGAAATTCATCGTGTCCATTGCGACAAATTCGGCTTTTTCGCATTGTTCGCGCACGTCTTTTTGAATCATCGGAACGATATTCGCCAAAAACAAGAAACGCGAATCTTTCGATTCCGGCGACAATTTCGGCTCGAAAGTTTCAAAAACATTCAACTGCGTGTCGAGCGTGTGCGCCGTGTTCAAATCGTAATCGTAACGACCTTTCCAAAAGAAAGTTTTGCCGTCTGCCACAATTTCGATGTCGTCCGTGTTGATATTATGACGTTTGAAAACCGCCCATTCCTCATCGTCGAAATCGCCGCCGACGACACCGACGGCGCGAACGTCCGTAAAAAAACTGGCGGAGAGCGAAAAATGTGTTCCCGCGCCGCCCAAAATCTTATCGCGCTGACCAAAAGGCGTTTCCAATGCGTCAAACGCGACCGAACCTACAACTGTTAAAGACATATTTTGTTAATTGCTTCCTTATTAAAAATTCGCTTGTAAAACTCGAAATTATGATTTTACACGCCAAGGCGGATTTTGGCGATTTTCGCCGGCGTAGAAAAGACAAATTCGGTTGCCGCTTGGATCGCGCAGATAACTTTCGCGCCAGAGCCAAGCCTGATCTTGCGGATCGGATTCAAACTGCAAGCCGAGATTTTTCAGTTCAATAACTTTCGCGTTCAAATCTTCGCATTCAAAATAAATTACGGTTTCTGAAACGGTTGAATTATCGGTGTGATGAACGGAAAACGTCGTGCTGCCGTCGGGACATTCAAAGCGGACGTAGCGCGGCGCGGAATCTACAATCAGTCGCAGACCGAGTTTCTGATAAAACTCGACCGACGCGGAAACGTCGGTCGAGAAAACGGTTACTTGATTGAGATTCATTTTTTCGCTTTGAGCGAGGTGAGAGTTTTTTCCGCGTCCGGTTTGAAACGGCTCTGCGGGTAAGTTTCGATTAACTGCGACAGATAAGCCGTCGCTTCTTCGCGCATTTTTTCGGGCGCGAATTTTTTCGCTTCTTCTTCGTTTTTCGCGTCAACTTTTTGCTTGCCCTTGTTGTTGGAGAGATAAAAACTGCTCATTCCGGCGAGGTATAAAAACTCGTCCATTTTGGAAAAATCCGGGTAAGCGGCGAAAGTTTCTTCAAAGCGCATCAGCACGGCTTTGTAGGCTTTTTTCGTTTTGAAATATTGATTGGCGACTTCCAGATTATGCGTCGCGTCGGCTTCCAAAAGCGGGTCGCGGACGACCGGCGGCTCGATTTGTTTCTGCGCGAAAGTTTGATTTCCGAACGCCGAAAACCCGAAAATGATAAATGCGAAAATTAAAAATTTCTTTTTCATAACGCTTGTAGAGATGACTTGAAAACATAAAAAGTTTTCTGTCCGTTGATTTTTAAGATGTCGAGCCGACTTTAATGTTTTTTCGGTCGAAAAACAAATGTCTGCGAGAAATCATCAAAATCAAATATAATCGTTGTTATATGAAGTCAAAAATCCTGATATTTTTTATTGGAACTGTTTTCTTATACGGCTGTGCAGCTGACGAAACGGCAAATATCAATGCTAATGCCAATTCAAATACTGCTAATATAAATGCCAATGTTAATGATGCCCCGCCTGAAAAACTGATAATCAGCGATGTCGGCAGAACGTCAATTCAAGATTGCAAAAATCGTGAAGTTGAATTTGACGAAGATTCGACGGGAAATAATTTCGTTTTTCGCGGCGAATGCAAAAATCTGACGGTGAATGGTGTGGCAAATAAAATCGAGGTTGAAAAAGTCGGCGAAATAACCGTTGCCGGAGTGAGCAATAAAGTGATCTACGGTGCAGGACTCGATGATAAAAAGCCGAAAATCAACAAAAGCGGAAAAGACACAGCGGTAGATTCTAAAGAGTCTGCGGAGAAAAATAAAAAGTTGAAGGAACAGAAAGAAGCTGACGAAGAAGCCAAAGCTAAAAAAGCGGCAAACCAGAACGGATTATAGAAAAAATAAGCTCCGCCAAAGATTACTTTTGCGGAGCTTATTTTTTGCCGTCAATTTTCACCCGTATTGTATTTCCCGATAATCGCGTCCAGATTTTTCGCCGTCTCCTGATTCCAGTTTTCCGGCGCGGTAAAAATCGCGCTTTGCGTCGCGCCTGCAAACGGGTTCGGCGTTTCTTTGGCGGCGACCCTTTTTACCGCTTCCTTCAAAACGAGCTGCGCGTTGCGGACGTTTTTGTGCAGATATTCGACGACCATCGAAGTCGAAACCGCGTCGTGTTCTTCGTGCCAGCAATCGTAATCGGTTACGAGCGCGAGCGTCGCATAGGCAATTTCGGCTTCCCGCGCCAATTTCGCTTCCTGCAAATTCGTCATCCCGATAATGTCCATTCCCCACGAACGATAGACGTTCGATTCGGCTTTGGTCGAAAACGCCGGACCTTCCATACACAGATAAGTTCCGCCGCGATGCAGTTTCAATCTCTCAACGGTTTTGCACGATTCTTCTAAAATATCGCCCAATTCGGCGCAAACCGGATGCGCGAAAGTGATGTGTCCGACGATGCCTTTGCCGAAAAACGTAGATTCTTCGCTGCGCCCGCGTGTGCGGTCGAAAAATTGATCGGGAATAAAGAAATCGGTCGGCGCGTATTGTTCCTGCAAACTTCCGACCGCCGAAACCGATAAAATATAATCAACGCCGAGCAATTTCATCGCATAAATGTTAGCGCGATACGGCAATTCCGTCGGCGTTAATTTATGCCCGCGCCCGTGTCTCGGCAAAAACGCGACTTTGACATCTTCCAACTCGCCGACGATAAAAGCGTCCGAAGGTTTCCCGAACGGCGTTTCGACCTCGATTTCTCTGACATTTTTCAATTCCGGCATCTGGTATAAACCGCTGCCGCCGATGATTCCGATATTTACTTGTTCCATTTTAGTTTTATTTTATAGGTTCGGTTTTACCTTCACCGCATTTTGCTTCTTCGACAAACTTTTTCAATTCTTCCTTGTTGCGTTTAACAATTAAGTCATCCAACGCCTGAAACTTCGCTTTCGGTTTTTCCTTAACCATATTTTCGTAAGCCTTCAACATACTTTCCATTCCAGCTAGTTGAGCGGAATTTTCATCTTTCGCCTTATCGGGATTGGACAATTTGAAAGCTGCCATTCCCATAGAATACTGAGCCAACAGCTCGTCGGCATTTTTGTTCTTTTTATCCATTATCGAAGAGAACATTTGTGAACAGACAGTAATGCTAACGTCGTCGGTTTCAATGATATATCTCATTGCCCAAGTTCTAAAGTCTTTTGCCTTTTCCTGAAAAGGTTGCGCTTCAAGAATTTGTGTTGCCTTGATAAGTGTTTCTTTATCGCTCGGTTTGTTTTGTGCGGGACTCGCTTGCGCGGTCAAACCGATTAAAAATAGTGTAAAAATAATAGTTAGTTTTTTCATTTTTATATCTCCAAATTTGTTTAGGCGAAAACCAATCTGCCTTTCGGTTCGGGAATTTGTCTGCCCAAATCTTTCGCCGTTTCAATCCACTCATCAATAATAATTTCCGCGTTTGCCAAAGTTTCCTGATAAGTTGCGCCGTCCGCCATACAGCCCGCGAGTTCGGGAACTTCGGCGATGAACGCGCCGTCTTCTTCGCTCCAATAAATGATAATTTCGTATTTACTCATCGCTCGCTCCAAGTTTGTGTTTCAAAATCAAATTTCTCACTTGTTTCACCTGATATGCTTTGGCTTTTGAACTGATCGGCTGAATATTGATAATCTCTTCGATTCCGTCTTTCGTAAAAATGTGATGGTTGCCCTTTATTCTTCCGTAGAACCCGAAATCGTTCAAGAGCCGACATAAGGCATTGAAATCAACATTAGCGTCTGACCTTCCCGACAAAATCAGAAATATAAATTTGCTGAATTTTGACGTAAACAATTATAAACTGCCGCCGCTGATTCCGACATTTACTTGTTCCATATTATTCGTGTTCAATTTTATAAGTTTTTAGAATTTCGTTCCATTTTTCGAGATGGAAACTTTTTATTTCAGTTGAATTTTTCGCGTCAGCGATTAAATTTTTCGTGTAAGTTTCGATAAATTCGCTGTAATCGTCAACGAATCGAAGATAGTATTTCAAAGTTGAAATTATTCCGTTGGCAATTATGTCGAGATTAGTTTGCCGCTTGATTTGCAGAATGTATTCGGTAACGGCTTGTTCGGTTTCAGCGTCGGAAAAGCCGTTTCGATAAGTCGTGAGTATGTAATAACGATTGATATTTGTGTTTTTGGTTTTTTTATCAATATCGAAAATCAGGTATTTATCAATCGGAATGTTGTGTTTGATTTCAATGATCTCAAAAGGATTATTTTCTTCGTCGTAAATTTCTATATCGCCGAAACCGTGTTTGTCGGAAGAAGTGTGAACTTGCAGAGACACGAGTTTTTTATTTTTAAATCTTTCAAATTTCGGCAGGAGAATTTCGTAAATCGAATAAACGGCGACGACTGGCAGACGCGAACTTAGCTCAATCGCAAAATGCTCGCGCATCATTTCTAAAACCAAATGAATGTTGAGCGCGCTTATTTCGCGGCTTTGTTCTTCGGCAATCTTAAATAAAACGCTTTCTTCTGCGGAGATTTGAATGAGTTTGACGAAAATATACTGAAGATAAATTTCAGGCTTTTGGTTGTTTCGTTCGATTTGCTCAAAGACGTTTAGAAAACTCGTTCGCAGATTTTTATCGCGGATTTTTAGATTTTGTCCTTCGTCTATCGTCCACTTGATTCTTTCTCTGGTCGCCAGCGTCAGAAAAGAACTTTCCTTGTTGGCGTATTTTGGAAAATTGTCTTTGAAAAACAGAGTCGTAACTTTCGTGTCCAAACTTCTCGCCGAATAACCGCCTTCAAAATCCGTCCGGTGCAGGCGAACATCCTGTGAAGGTTCTAAAATCTTTTTGACCAAACTCGTGACCAAAGCCGAAACGATTGATTTATTGCTGTCAATTTTGGAAATCAAACGATCAATATCTTTTTGAATTTCAGCCGAAATGTCTTTGATTCGATCATTTTTGATAAGTTCGACGGCAGCTTGAAAGGCTTGTTCGAGGATTTCTTTTCCGTTCATAAGTAAAGTTCCGGCTGCAAATCGCTGTTTGCCAATCTTTCATTTGCCAGCGCGACGTATTCGGGATTGATTTCAATTCCCAAATAATTTCTGTTCAAAGTTTTCGCCGCAATACAGGTCGTTCCGCTGCCGCAAAACGGGTCTAAAACCGTATCGTTTTCGCGGCTCAATAATTTAATCAATTCCTGAACGATGTAACTCGGATAAACTGCCGGATGTTTGTTATCTTTTGTCATTTCAACCGGACTTTCAATAATATCCTTTTTCATTCGATTGCCCAAAATTTTGATAATCGTAAAGCCGTTATTTTTGATTTGATTGTTTCTGCCGCCTTCCTGTCCGCCGTAAGCCAATTTGTGAACGCCTTTGATTTTCATTCTAAAGCCGACAATCTCGCCGCTTTTGATTAGTTCAATCGTTTCGCTCAACGCCTTTCGCGCATTGTCTTTTTCGCATTCCGCCAAATCCGAAGTTGCAATCAATTCAAGATATTTGCTGCCTAATTTGCCGGAAGGTTTCGTTATGCAATTTTTGTTAATCGTGTCTAAATGCTTTAGATAATTTGCCAGATCGAAATAATAATCTTTCGATTTGGCAAAGATAAAAAACGGTTCGGTTGCCTGGATAAGTTTGCGCTTTTCCTGTCGCGGTGTCGGATTAAGTTTTGCCCAGGTCAGTTGATTGATGAGAAATACGTTTTCTTCATCCGTCGCTTTGATGGCGAATTTAAACGGCAGCAATGCAAGATTGCCGTTCAGATATTTGTCGCCGATATTAAACACAACCGAGCCGGTATTTTTGATGACGCGAACGCATTCCCGGAAAATATTCAAAAGATTTTCCAGATATTCGCGTTCGCTTTTCTCATTCCCGATTCCTAAATTCCCGTTTCCGTAGTCCCTCTGCTGAAAATAAGGTGGCGACGTTACTATCAAATCAAAAGCGTTGTCAGGCAGTTGTCTTAAAATCTGCAAACTGTCGCCGGCAATGATTTCGTTTTTGAATTCGATACATTTTTGAACTTGCGTCGTCATAAACTTTTTGAATTGAGTCGAAAGCGGTTGAAAAAATTGTAGCAAAATCTTTCCGGCTTCGCATTGCGGAATAAATCTAAACTCTTGAAACATTAGCGAATTGTCCGGCGTTTTTATCTTTTCGCCGATGGCAGTCAAAAGATTTTGTTCTGCCGCGTCTTTTTTGATTGTTAGGACAAACGCTTTTCGCGTGTTATTATCTTGGTTTTGATATTTTACGCAGTATTTTATAAGGGTTTTTGTGAGAGTATTTTTAAGACAACAGGCATTTCCGGTCGGACATCTGAAACAAATGTCTAAACGAAATTTATTTCGGCAATCATCTTTAATTCTTCCTTTATTATTGGCTTTGGTTTTGTTTGCGGGCGGCTGTGTAGGTCCGAGCGATAATGTTTCCAGACCCACTTTGCTGAAGGTCGAAGACGCGAGGCAGTCGCAGATGCTCGAACAAATTAACAATTTTGCCAAGGTCAACTCAATGCGGGCGAAGATGGATTTGAAGTTTGAGGATAATTCATACGCCGAATTAGGCATTGCGGAAAAATACAAAACTGCGCCCGGTGAAGTCGTCGTGCAGCGTCCCGCCAATATCTTTTTGAAGATTCAAATTCCAATCGTCAATTCCGACATCGTGCAGATGACGAGCGACGGCGCGAAGTTTCGCGTGGCGATTTTGCAGGACAATTCCGGCGGAAAATTCAAGAAATTCGTCGTTGGGACGAACAACGCTGATTATTCGAGCTTGCAGACCGAAGTCAGTCAGATGGATTTAGACGATAAGAAATTCAAACAAAACGTCAACGCTTTTTCCAATCTGCGACCGCAGCATTTTACCGACGCGATGCTGATGCGTCCGGTTGATACGAACGCTTTTTCGTATTCAAACAGCACGATTTTGGAGGAAGAAAAAACGCCGGACGTAGCGAAAAAATCGCCGCTGAAAAATGTTCTGCGCGGTTATTATCTGCTCGACGAACTGCGTAAAAACGAGGACGGCAGTTTGACCGTTTCGCGCCGCTTCTGGTTTGATCGCGTCGGCACGGTTCGGTTGGCGAGACAGCAGATTTTCGATGCAGAAGGCGAAATCGAATCGGATATTACTTACGGAAAAGCCGGAAGTTTGGGCGAAACCGGCGAATACGGCAATCTGCCGCTGCGAATCGAAGTAACGCGCCCGAAGGAAAAATATAAGATGAGTTTGACTTATCAATCGCCGGAAAGCGTTTCCATCGGCAAAACCTACAACGCCGAAGTTTTCGTTCTGGAAAACCGCTGGAATCTGGAAGAAGTTGATCTGGATAAAAAACTTCAGCAGAACGGCAGCCGCAAAACCGCCGCCGCCAATCAAAATCCCGTCATCGAAAACAAATAATTTTTTTAGATGAATCCGATTTTAGAAACTGAAAATTTATCGAAAACCTATAAAATCGGCAAGGTCGAGACGCAGGCTCTGCGCGGCGTTTCGATTAGCGTTGAACCCGGCGAATTCGTCGCTATTATGGGACAGTCCGGCTGCGGGAAATCAACGCTGCTGCATCTTTTGGGCGGATTATTATCGCCGACGAGCGGTTCGATTATTATTGACGGCGAAGATTTATCGAAAGTTTCCGACGCTCAGCGAACCGACATCAGACGGCGCAAAATCGGTTTTGTTTTTCAACGCTTTAACCTTTTCCCAACGCTGACGGCGGATGGAAATTTGCGCTTGGCGGAAAGAATTCATCAGGGTAACGGCAGCGGAAGTGCAGAACGGCGACGCGAAGTTTTAGGACTTTTGAAACTCGAAAATAAGATCAATAACAAACCGCTCGAACTTTCCGGCGGCGAACAGCAACGAGTCGCGCTGGCACGGGCAATTATTAATCAACCGGCGATTATTCTGGCGGATGAACCGACGGGGAATCTCGATTCGGAAAACTCGAAAATCGTGCTGGATATGTTCAGCGAACTGAATCGAAAATTCAACCAAACGATCATAATGATTACGCACAACCCCGAAGCCGCCGAGAATTGCCATCGAATTATCCGAATGCGCGACGGCACGGTTGAAAACTAATTACTAATTTCAAATTACGAATTACGAATGATTTAGAGTAAAATCCGTATTCGATGAAAGATTTTATTCAGTGGAATTATGAACGCGGAACGTGGCAATACGATGTTTTCTGCCTTTTAATCGTCGCGTTTATTTTCTTAACGCCGAAGTCGTGGTTTGAAAAACGCGAGCGGCTGGCAACGCAAACAGCGCGGCTCGTCGTCAAAGCTGATGACTTTACGCCGAAAAATACCGAGATGCGGCGGCGCGTTAAAGAATTAAACGGCAGCGAAAACGCCGAAATTTTGAATTGGCAGGAAAAGAAAAACGCTGCTGGCGAGACTTTTTACGAAATAGAAACGCGATAGGAAAATTCCAGATCCCAGATTCCGAATTCCAGATTTTAAATGCCTTAAATAATTTCTAAAAAATAATTTGCGAATCTAAAATCTGGAATCTAAAATGCCCGAAGGAGTAATTATTTTATGAAATCATTTTTAAGAATAAGTTTGATGACGCTTGCCGTCGCCGTCGTTTTCGGCTCGTTGAGCGTAACAGAGACGAAAGCGCAGTTGCAGGAAATTTTGAATCGAATGGACGCGCATAATAAATCGCTTCAAACGCTTCGCTCGAATGTTATATTTGTAAAGCAAAACACGCAGATAAATGAATCGGACACGAAGGAAGGAACGGTAATTTATAAAACAGAGAAAAAAAATAAGCCTTTTGTCAGAATTGACTGGACGAAACCCGTTCAAGAGATTTTAGCTACTTCAAAGGGAAATTACGTTCTCTATCGTTCGACTATAAAAACAGCCTATACGGGTAAAACCGAAAACGCGATGGGCAGCGGCAAGGCGGGCGGCGTGCTGGAGTTTATAAATATGTCGAAAGCGCAGTTAAAAGCCAATTATTCAATGCAATATATCGGCGCGGAAAAACTCAGCAATGGAACGGAGACAGTTCATCTACAGCTTACTCCGAAAACTGCGGCTTCCTATAAAATGGCGGATGTTTGGGTTGATAAAGACGGAATGCCGGTACAGATGAAATCTACCGAAAAAAATAACGATACGACGACCGTTTTGCTTTCTAACATTCAAAAAAATGTTTCTCTGAAGGCAGAGGCTTTCAAAGTAAAATTGCCATCCGATACGGAATTCGTCAAAGGATAATTTTCGTCGGTTCAATATTATTTAAAAGCTCCGACTGGTTTTTCGGTCGGGGCTTTTTAACTGGAATTTGAAAACATCCCGGTTAAAACTTATAATTTCAAGTTTAAGAAAGCGTCGGAATCAAAACATACAGCATATTGATACGCCGATTCCGATTGACCTAATTACGGAGCAGTAGAAAAAATAATGCCGAAGGCAAGCAGTTTCAGCCGTTTTACACGCGGTGTCAAACATACGATCAAAGCGTTCGCTTCGACCAAACATCCGGTTCTCGTTCATATCGTCCCGATGCGGCGGTGTAATCTCGCTTGTACTTATTGCAACGAATACGATAAAACCAGCGATCCGGTGGCGATTGACGTGATGTTGGAGCGCATTGATAAACTCGCCGAATTCGGTTCGTCCGTGATTACGATTTCCGGTGGCGAGCCGATGATGCACCCGCAAATCTTTGAAATTATCGCCCGCATTCGCCATCACGGAATGATTGCCGGTCTCATCTCGAACGGTTATTATTTTCAGCCGGAAAAAGTCAAAAAATTAAACGAAGTCGGTCTCGATTATCTGCAAATTTCGATTGATAACGTCACGCCGGACGACGTTTCCAAAAAGAGTTTAAAGGTTTTGGACGGCAAACTCGTCAATCTGCGCGATCACGCGAAATTCAAAGTCAACATCAATTCGGTCGTCGGCGGCGGCGTGGCGAATCCTGATGAGGCTCTGATAATCGCTAACCGCGCTATCGAACTCGGATTTTCTTCGACCGTCGGCGTAATCCACGACAGCGACGGCTTGAACAAAGGTTTGACCGATCACGAGAAACGCATTTACAAGGAAATCAAAGCGAAAGGCACGAGCAGTTATGCGCGCTGGAATTGGTTTCAGGATAAATTGGTTGACGGCGGCGAATACGAATGGCGTTGCCGTGCCGGTGCGCGTTATCTCTACGTTGACGAAGGCGGAATTGTCAGCTGGTGTTCGCAGCAGCGCGGAACGCCGGGAATTCCTCTGCTCGAATACACGCACGAAGATATGCGGCGCGAATACATCACCGAAAAATGGTGTGCGCCGACCTGCACGATTCAATGCGTTCACCAAGTCGGACATCTCGACGCTTGGCGCGATCCGCAGATTTCTTTGAATGATTACAACAAACGCAACGGCTTGAAAAAAGAAACCGTCGCGCAGGTTTTAAGTATGAAATAATTTTCGAGAAAGTATCTAAATGCCGAGCCGGAAGTTGAAAACAATTCAGCTTCCGGTTTTTTGTTTCACTGCGTTTCGCGTTTATAGGATAAAATGCAAAAAGTTTATGTCGGCTGAAAAAACTGAAAACTCCGATCAACTTTTTTTCCGTCATCTGGCGCGGGCGTTTGCCGGCGCGATTCTTTTTTCGTTCCCGATTTTGATGACGATGGAGATGTGGTTTCTGGGATTTTATATGAATGGCTGGCGGCTCGCGCTGTTCACTTTGCTGACCGTTCCGATGTTGGTCGGGCTGTCTTATTACGATGGTTTCGAGCCGACTTCGTGTTTGACGGACGATGTAGCTGATACGTTCGTAGCGTTTGCCGTCGGGTTTGTCTGTTCAACCGCGCTTTTGTTTTTGTTCGGCGTAATCAATTCGGAAATGTCGGTTGGGGAAATTACCGGAAAAATCTCGATTCAGGCAATTATCGGCAGTTTCGGGGCGATGTTCGCCCAGAGTTTATTAGTCGGCGGTGACGACGAAAAAGACGATCAGGCGGCGAAACGACAGCGCGATACGAGTTATTTCGGCGAATTATTTTTGATGGCAATCGGCGCGATTTTTCTTTCGTTGAGCGTCGCGCCGACCGAGGAAATGATTTTGATTTCCTTTAAAATGAGCGATTGGCACACGCTCGCGCTCGTCATCGGAACGCTTCTGCTGATGCAGGCTTTTTTCTACGCGGTCGAATTTCGCGGCGGCGATAAATTAAATCCGCACGGCAAAAAAACTTTCACGGGCGTTTTCTTTCGCTTCACGAGCGTCGGTTATGCGATTGCGCTGCTCATCAGTTTCTACGTTCTCTGGACTTTCGGCAGCCTTGACGAAATGGATTTCGCCGAAAAAATTAAAGCCGTCATCGTGCTTGGTCTTCCAGCGGCGGTCGGCGCGTCGGCTTCGAGGTTGATTTTGTAAAAAGAAATGGCTCAGGAAAAATCAAAAAACGAAATGGACGAACAGCAGGTGGGAACGACCTTTTGGGAATGGATCGTCGCCGCCGTCGGTCTGATACTGGTTCTCGGTACCATCGGTTTAACTCTTCACCGCGCAATGACCGAAGAAAGCACGCCGCCGAAGCTCGAAATCGTCGTTGATTCCCAACAGCCGAGCGGCGACGGCTATCTCGTCCGCTTCACGGTCAAAAACAGCGGCGACCAAACCGCCGCCGCCGTTGCCATCGAAGGCGAGTTAAAAAACGGCGCGGACACGGCGGAAACGAGCAGCGCGACGCTGACTTATTCGCCCGCTCATTCAATCCGGCACGGCGGACTTTACTTTACGAAAAATCCGCAAAACTTCAATCTGCAAATCCGCGCCACCGGTTACGAAGAACCGTGAAGTATAGAGATGAGGGATGAAGGATGAACAAAACAAGATTCTTATTCATCCTTCATCCTTCCGCCTTTATCCTTTGACTTGACTATCCGTTTTTCGTATCGGATTCTAAGCCTACGGTTTTACAAACCGAAAACTAAACAAGGGAAGGAAAATCAAATGGCTGAAAATACTGCAAAACAGTTTATTGACGCGCTGCATAAATTAGAATCAGAGCGCGATTTGGAAACCATCGTCAATCTTTTTAGCGAAGACTGCGAAATCGGCAACGTCGTAACCGACGACAAAAACATCGGTGTCAAAGAATTCTGGACGAGTTACCGCGAAAGTTTCGGCGAAGTCGAATCGTCTTTTCGCAATGAGATTTTCACGGACAAAACCGCCGCGCTTGAATGGACGACCAAAGGCACAAATTCCGACGGACACGAATTTCAATACGACGGCGTGAGCATTCTGGAAACAGACGGCGATAAAATCACGCGCTTTCACGCTTATTTCAACCCGAACAAGCTCGGCAAACAAATCGTCGCCGAAGAGAAAACGGAGGCGCAAAGCAATGGCTGATAAATTAAAAGCGGGCGATAAAGTCGAATGGGAAACGTCGCAGGGCAAAACCGCCGGCACGGTCAAAAAGAAACTGACCAAACCGACCGACATCAAAGGTCATCACGTCGCGGCATCGCCGGAGAATCCCGAATATCTGGTCGAAAGCGGTAAAAGCGGAAAAGAAGCGGCACATAAACCGTCGGCGTTGAAAAAAAAGTAAAGATCACAATTTAAAGCAGAAAGACGAAATTACGGAAGAGTTTCGTCTTTCTGCTTTAAATTGTTGACTACAAACCGTTTCGCAGGTGGAAAGATGTCTGCCGTAAATCTTTATTCAAGCGCGTGAAGAAAAAAATAACTTTTTTTTATTTTAAATGACAGTTTTTTCCTAAAAACGGTGCGTTATATAGTAGGGCAGTAATTTTGACTGCAAAATTATGTCGGACTCGCTTGGCAATCTCTCACAGTCGAACGTATTTTGCGCCACATCGGTCGCAGGGAAATTCGACACTCATCTGAAAACGGCGAGTGATTTTGTCGAACGAATTATTGCTCTTACTCACCTCAACTAACTGCAGCCTTACTCAAAAAGGCGGAATGTTTGTAGAAGAACATTCCGCCTTTTTCTTTTCCGGCAGTTTCAAATTTACCGTCGCGGAACATTATCGCCGATAGTCCAGACGACAATCGAACTCGACAAACCCAAGCCTGAAAGTCTGCCCGCCATCATTACAACAGTTTCGCCGTGCGCGACCGCGCCGCCTTCGAGCAGAGTTTTTTCGCCTTCCTTTAAAATCTCTTCGGTTGTTTCCGTCTCTTCGTGGCACAGCGGATTGACCGCCCAGATCAGCGAAAGTTGATTTCTTACGTCGTCTGAGTTGGTCAGCGCGAACGTCTGCAAATCGAAACGGACGCTCGAAAGCCGACGTGCCATCAAACCCGATTCGGTAAAAACGGCGACTTTGTCAGTCAGAATTTCTTTGGCGCAAATCGCCGCCGCCTTGCAAATCGCCTGCGAAGTTCGCCCGGTCGGTTTAGCTTCAAAACGTGCGGGACGCTTCAATTTTAAAGTCTGCACGGTTTCCGCCGAATCAATAATCCTTTTCATCGTCGCCACCGACTGCACCGGAAATTTTCCGGCGGCGGTTTCCGCCGACAGCATCACCGCGTCCGTGCCGTCCCAAACGGCGTTCGCCACATCGGACGCTTCGGCGCGGGTCGGTGTCGGGCTGAGAATCATTGATTGCAGCATCTGCGTCGCCGTGATCACGAATTTATCAGCCATCACCGCTTTTTCGATAATTCGTTTTTGATAAACCGGAACGAGTTCGACGCTCGTCTCCACGCCCAAATCGCCGCGAGCGACCATCACACCGTCGGTTTCCCTCAAAATCGAATCGAGATTTTCAATCGCTTCGGCTTTCTCGATTTTGGCGACGAGCAGCGGTTTGCCCCATTTGCGCTTGTGGTTTTGCTTGATAATCTGGCGAACTTCCGCGCAGTCTTCGGCGCGGCGGACGAACGAGAGCGCGATGTAATCAACATTCTGCGTCGCCAAAGCCCAATCCAAATCAACGCGATCTTTCGCTGTCAGCGAAGGAATCGGCAAAGAAGTATTAGGCAGATTAATGCCTTTTCTTTCCGCCAGAAAACCGCCGCTGATGACTTCGGTTAAAACGTCGGTTTCCGAAATTGTTTCGACAACCAATTCAATCGCGCCGTCGTCGAGGAGAATTCTCGCGCCGGGTTCGACGAGCTTCGGAATTTCGGCGTAATTGGTCGAAACCGCTTCCGCCGAACCTTCGATTTCGCGTGAAGTCAGCACGAATTTCGCGCCCGTTTCCAGAAAAACCGCCAGACCGTCTTTTAACTTTCCCGTGCGGATTTTCGGACCCGACAAATCAACCAGCACGGCGAGCGGCTGATTATATTTCTTCGCGGCGGCGCGTGCCGCAACGATGGTCGCGGCGTGTTCGTCGTGCGTACCGTGCGACATATTGATTCGCACGGCGTTCATTCCGGCTTTAATCATCGCTTCGAGTGTTTCCGCCGTGTCGGAAGCCGGTCCGAGCGTCGCTAAAATTTTGGCTCTTCTCATAAAAAGTTATGTCGGAATGTTACAACCGTTTGCAGTATTATCTCAAATCAAAAGTTTTATATTTTGCGCCGCCGATTATTATTCCCTGAGCAAAGCGCGAAATCCTGCTTGAATGTAATGTTCATCGGCTGTCAAAGCCGCCTCTATGTTTCGTTCGCGCATTACGACGAACGAAATGCAGTCCACCAAACCCCATTCTTTATCGGGACGGCTGCGGAAAAGTTCAAAGGCTTTATTGTAAATCTCATCCGTGAGAGAAATAATTGTCGTGTCAGGATCGTTTTCGAGGTTTGTGAGAAGTCCGATTCCTACTTGTCGAAAAGCAATTTTTGACAGTGCATTTCCGATTTCCAAAAGGACTGCTTGCGTAGTAACCATCGGAATTTTTAATTTTTCTATTTTTTTGGACCAATCAACGGCTTTTTTGTTTATCTGATCTCTCGGCGAAACTAATCCGATTGAAAATGAAGTATCGAGAAACAATTCATTCATCATCTAATGATTTGCCTCCATAAAGATATTCATCAATATTTGAAGCATAATCAGGCGGTGCATCAATGCTGACCGACCGCGCATATCTCAAAAAAGCATATCGTTCGCCTTTCCCTTTTTTCGGCATTTCGACCAACTTCAATTTTTTCGGTTCGTCCGTTTCGTCTTCGACAATTACTTTAACCTTTGTATTTGAAGCTAAATCAATCGGTTCGTCGGGGCGAAAAACTTCGCCGTCGTAAGTCGCATCGAGAATTTTGTCCATCGCTTATACCTCCCGAATTATTTTACGCCTTTCTCGACGAATTGGCGAAGTTTTTGCAGGTAGGTCTGCACGGTGGCGACAAACGTCGAATGCGACCAGGTGAGCGGCGAGACCGAAGCGTGTTCGCCGTTCAGAGGATTTATTTGCTCCGCCAAAACGCCCGACGGCAGAGCGCGTTTCGCCGTCCATTCTAAAATCTCCAGAACGCCTTTTAAATCTTTTTTCTTTTTAGCGACGGCGATGCGATAATCCGCCAGCCAGAGCGTGCAGATAAACCAGGCGTTGCTCGGCGCGTCGTTCGAGACACGCATATACGGATCGTTTTCAAACCGCGCCACGCCACCGATTTCGGTATTTATCCAGAGAGTTTTTTCGATTTTTCGCATCGTGCTGACGATCATTTTGTCATTTGGTGCGAAGCATTTGAAATAGAATATGGCGAAAAGGGAAGCGTCAACAGTCGCATCGGGTTCGTAATGTTCGTCTCCGTGAAATTGCAGAGCGCGGAGAAAACAACCGTGTTCTGCGCTGTAAAGATGTTCGCGCATCGCTTCGACAATTTCGTTTGCCGCCGTTTCATAGCCCTCAGCGCGTTTCGTTTCGCCGAACAGCCGCGCAAAACTGCCTGCCGCCCGTAATCCAGCGACGACCGACGCACAGGTGAAAGTGTGAATACCGCGCCGGTCTTCCCACAGATTCCAACTCGGCGCGGGCAATTTAGTATCTTTATGGCGAAATTTCACCATAAAATCGGCGCAGCGAATTATCAAATTTTGATAAAGACGATGCACAAATTCTAGGTCGCGGTATTTATCGTAATGCTGCCACAAAGCCCACAAAACGAGCGCGGTTTCGTCTTCCTGAATCGGCATCTGCGGCGACTTTGAAAAAGCATCCCAAGCCGTGTGCCAGCCGGAAGCAACCGTCCCGTCGGCATTATACTTTTGCAGAAAATAACCGTTTTCGTGAACAATTTTGTTGCAAAGCTCGAAGAATTTGCGGGCGAGCGATGGAAATCCGGCGAGGTCGAGCGAGTTAGCGACAAACGCGCCGTCGCGTGTCCAAAGATAACTGTAATGGTCGGTGGCGCGTTCCGTAACGTCCGAATCGTTAGCGGCTAAAATCGCGCCGTCGCGGTCAATCTGCGTGTTGACGACGAGCAAAGATCGCTTATAGAGTTCGACGATTTCCGGCGATAGATCGGCAAAATCCGTGTCGTTTTTATTGACCCAAACGCGCCAGTAATTTTCGGTGTAATCGAGATATTCCTGTGGTTTTCGTTCTAAAACGTGATTGTTCAGTCGCGCCGCTTCATCGTATGAAGTCGCCGCCGCAATCCAATAGAAAAACTCTTTCGTTTCCTGCGCTTCGAGTTTCAGATAAACGCCAATCGTCGAATCAACCGAGCCTTCGGTTTTCGCGCCGCCGCCCAAAATACCGTCTTCCGCGTCGCGCCACGTTCCTTCCTGATCGCGGAAAGCCTTCCTGCCCGTCGAAAAAACGTCGAAATGCGGCGCGGTGTTGATTAAAAAATAGCGATGCTTTTTGTAATGCACGAGCGCGAAAGTTTCCGGGTCGAAAAACGCCGTATCGCCGACTTCGTTTTCGTAAATCCGAAAATCCTGATGCAGAAAAACGCGCACTTCGCGCCGCTCATCGCGCAGATTGGAAACTCGAACGCGCCGCAGAAAGATATTTTCGTGACTGGCAACAGTATCGTTGCAGACGATTTGCAAACCTAATTCATCGCACGTTAACTTAACGTCCGTCACCAGAGTTTCCGGTAAATACCGCAGTTCGCGCTGCCAAACGTCCGAGTAAACCCACGAGAAAAGCCCGTCCGCCCACACGCCGAACCGAAACGGATAACCTTCCGTATGATTTTCCTGCCCGACGTGCGGGTAATAAACGTCGCGGATTTGATATTTATCGTCGAATGTTACGAGCAAAGAACCGTTGCCCACGGGAATATCACGCATAAGTTAAATCGGATTAGGAAGCGAAGATTTTATTTGAACATTTTTGCTTTTTAAAATTTCTGTTATCTCTTCGATATTTATTTTCGGGTCAATTTCAATAGATACTTCTTTACCTTCCCAATTTTTGATTTCTAAAATATTGTATTCCAGTTCGTCAATTTTATTTTTTACAACACCGCAGCATTGAATCTCTTGATAATCAATGCTGCTGTATGTATCCGGCGGCTCCCACATTGATATGCCTTTTTCAAGCATCGAAATTTCAGGAGACCTCAAATCAATAAGCCTTCCCAAAATCCAGAAAAACATTCCAAGAAAAGCACCGAATACACCGAACACCAAAAATCTCCAATCTAAATAAGATACTTTGTCGGAACTAAACAGATTCACAAAAAATCCGATCACCAAACCAATTACGGCGAGCGTTGCAGTATAAACACAAAAATTCATCAGCCATTGTTTCCAAGAAATTTGTTTGCTTGTGTGTTTATATGCAAAACGAGGGTCTCTCCATTTCAACAAAACTCTCCTTCCAATCATAAATTACGTCGCCAAAATATTTTTCACCAACTTCGGAAAAAGTTTATCGAGCCGGCTGTCATTCGTCCAAAATTCGTCGCAGTCGTAAAATTCGGCAGTTGCTAGATGAATCGCGTCGGGTGTTTTCAAAGAAGAAAAATCGGCGCGAAACTGAGCGGCTTGGCGAAAAATGTTCTCGTGGACCGATTTGCTATGAACTTCTTTGAACCAATCGCGGAATTTATCAATCAGCGTTTGATTATTTTGGCGAATCGGAATTATCAAGCATTCCATTTCGGTTAAATGTGAAGTAATGAAGATAAAATCGGGCGTAACAGCAATTTCATTTTCCAAAAGCGGAGCGAAAATCGGATGTTCTTCGACAAGATATATTACCAAACACGAATCTAGATAAATGCGAAGCGGTTTTAATCCCACGATTCACGCGCCTCCGTAATTTGCGCTTCGATTTCTTCAATGCTCGGTCGCGCTGATTCGGGCAGGCGATTGTTTCGCAAGAATTCCAAAACCTGTTTCGCGTTTCCCTTTTCTTCTGAATTGCCGTTTGTTTCGTTCAAAACGGTTAAGATAGCGCGACTTTTTTTCGTAACGCGTAGCGGTTCGAGTAATGTTATATTGCCGTTCTTATCAATTTCAACTTCGACGGTCTGTAACATAAAAACACCCCTTCAAATTAAAAATCTCGAATAAATTGTAGCATCATTTTTCGGCGGTCAGTAGAAAGCGGCGGCGAATTGATATACTCGAAATATGGCGGAAGAAGAGAAGAAAAAGAAGGTTAATTATTCGGGCGCGTGGGCGGAAGCGAAAATTTTGATTTGGAATTATCGCTGGCGGCTTTTGTTCGGTTCGGTTCTGATGTTGATCAGCCGCGCTGCCGGAATTGTTTTGCCGGGTTCGACGAAGTATCTGGTGGACGACGTTTTCGGGCAGAAGAATTACGGGCTGCTGAAATGGATCGCGCTCGCGGTCGGCGTTTCGACGATTATTCAAGCCGTTACGTCATTCACGCTGTCGCAGGTTTTGGGCGTGGCAGCGCAGCGGGCGATTACCGAAATGCGAAAGCGTGTGCAGACGCATATCGAGCGTCTGCCGACTTCTTATTTCGATTCGACGCAGACCGGGCAGCTTATTTCGCGGATTATGAACGACGCGGAAGGCATCCGCAATTTGGTAGGCACGGGCATCGGGCAGATTGCCAGCGGACTTTTGTCGGCGTTGGTTTCGCTCGGCGTTTTGTTTTATTTGAACTGGCAGATAACTCTGATTACGCTCGCCGTTTTGATCGTTTTCGGCGTGGTTTTGAGCTACGCTTTTAGAAAGCTGCGCCCGCTTTTTCGGGAGCGCGGTGAAATTCAGGCGCAAGTTACCGGACGGCTCAACGAAGGTTTGGGCGGCATTCGCATCGTCAAAGCCTACACCGCCGAAAAGCGCGAGGAGCTTTCTTTTGCACGCGGAGCGCACCGGCTTTTCCGCAATATCGCGGCATCTTTGACGGGCGTTTCGGCGACGGGCGCGTTTTCGTCGGTCATCATCGGCGCGGTCGCGGTCGTGATGATTTATTTCGGCGGCAGCGCGGTCATCGCCAACGTCAACAACCCGGCGGCGGGAATGACTTCGGGCGATTTTGCGATGTATATCGCTTTTACTTTGAATCTGGTTTTCCCGATTGTCGAACTCGCCAACATCGGTACACAGATTACCGAAGCGTTCGCCGGACTCGATAGAATCCGCGAAGTTTTCCAAATCAAAACCGAAACCGCCGAAGACGCTTCACGCGCATCCTTGCCGTTCGTCGAAGGCACGATTGATTTTGAAAACGTCTATTTTGAATACGAAGAAAATAATCCGGTTTTGAAAGGCGTTTCTTTTCATTCGGAAGCCGGACAAACGACCGCTTTGGTCGGTTCGAGCGGTTCGGGCAAATCCACGATTTTAAGTTTGGTTTTGAATTTTATTCAGCCGAATAAAGGTACGGTTTCGATTGACGGGCGCGATTTGCAAACCGTCAAACTGCGTGATTACCGCAGTCATCTCGGCGTGGTTTTGCAGGATAATTTTTTGTTCGATGGCACGATTTTGGACAATATTCGTTTTTCCAATCCGCAGGCAAATTTCGATCAAATCAAAGCGATGTGCCGCATCGCCAACGCCGACGAGTTTATCGAAAAAATTCCTGACGGCTACAACACGATTGTCGGCGAGCGCGGCGTGAAACTGTCGGGCGGACAGCGGCAGAGACTGGCGATTGCGCGGGCGTTGCTCGCCGACCCAAAAATTTTGATTTTGGATGAAGCGACTTCCTCGCTCGATTCGGAAAGCGAAGCGTTGATTCAGGAAGGCTTAAATAATCTGCGAAAAGGTCGTACGACATTTGTCATCGCGCACCGCCTTTCAACCATCAGAAGCGCAGACCAAATTCTCGTCGTCGAAGCCGGCGAAATTTTAGAACGCGGAACGCACGACGAATTAATTGAAATGAGCGGAAGATATAAACAGCTTTACGATAAGCAATATCGTTTCGAGCAAAATCTTTTCGTCAATCCGGGCGAAGATTTCAGCAAAAACGAGAAGGAAAAATTGAGCGCGTCGAAACTTTAAATTCCAGATTCCAGATTCCAGATTCCAGATTCCAGATTTCAATACTTCAATTTAATCTGGAATCTGGAATCTGGAATCTGAAACTACTTCGGCATCGGCAAACTGAGCAGATGACCTTGATAAACGAAATAAACTTTATCCGCGTCAACCCACATCTGCATACTGTTAAATTCGATTTGCGGAATTTTCAAAAGCGATTTAAAGGTCAGAGTTTTAGCGTTATAAACGCCGACTTCGGTCTGTTCTTTTTCCGCATCGGGAATCGCCGCCCAAAATTCGTCGGGCTTGCCGGTCGTTTGCAGCGGACGAAAAGTTTGCTGCGCGAGCGGGCGTACTTCGCCTTTGGCTTTCTCGATTGCGCCGGTTTCCGCATCGAGCAAGTAGAATTCGCCGTTCGGCTGCGTTAGCACTTCGGCGATGTCTTCCTCTTCTTCGCTTTCGCCTTCGCCTTCGCTGTAAACTCCTTTGAAAATTAACACCTTCCCGGTTGCCGGAAGATAGGCGACCGAAACGAGACGCGGATAATAACCGGCATCGAATTTTACCGGAAACTGTTTGCGCGTCGCCAGGTTGACACGCGACAGCATCGCGCCGCCTTCGTCACCGAATTTCGTGGCGATTGCCCAGCGACCATTCGGCGTAACGATTGGATTGTCGTAGTAACCCTCGGCGATTTTAGTCGCTCGTCCACCGATGACTTTGTATAAACCTTCGGCATCAGCGCGGATTTCAAATGTCGCGGTTCGCGCCTTCCATTGTCCTTTGGCGGCTGGCACGGTCGAACCGTCAAACATTTGAATAAATTCGACTTGTCCCGGCTGATCGGCTAAGTCGCCGAGCTTGCCGTCCACGACGCGATGCCACGCAAAGTTTTCATATTCCCGTCGGGCGCGGCGCGTCCGGCGAACCGTCCAGAGTTGTTCGTAATCAACATCGTCTTTTTTCTCTTCCTCGACTTCCTGTTTTTGCAGTTCCTTGTCAATTTGTTCGCGCCGTGCCGCGTCGCTCGTGAGAACGCGGAAATCCGCGCCGTTTTTCCAGACGGTTTCGGCATTCAGATTTTCGTCTTCAAATAAAATTTCCAGACCTTTGACCTTTTTCTCCAGAGCGTAACGCAGTTTGGCGGGCGGCTCGCGCATTCGCTCGAAGATGTTGGCAAGACCGCCGAAAAATTTCGGCGATTCGTCGCCGAGCAGATAGATTCGCCGCCCGCCGTTGCGACCGAGCATTAAAAGCTCTTTTTCCTCGCAGCTTTCTTCACAGCCGGTGTAAAACGGCGGCAATTCGTTGACGTTTTCCGAAGCGAGGTAGTTTTTGAATCCTTCAAATTCCTCTTTCGACAAATCGCGTTCGCGGAAACGCGCCTTGTCCGATTGCCAACTGAAAACCGCTTTGTCTTTATAAATGCGAATAAAATTATCGTCGTATGTATAAACGCCGAGCAGTTCCGCGTCTTCCTTCAATTCCTTTTGCAGCCTTTTTTCGCCGCCCGCCAGATCGTCTGCGGATTCGTCGTAATAGTAATTTTCAATGCCCGAAAGACTTTCAATGCTGGCGAACAGCGCGGGCAAAAAACTGCTGCTCGTTGCGGGCGCGTCGTCGGGCAGGAAAACTTTTTTCGCGCCGAGAATTTTAGCTTCGTTCGGGTGCATCGCCAGCACGAAATTCTGCGCGGCGGGCGAATCTTCCGTTTCGAGATAGCGTTCCGCCGCCAGCGCGAGCGTTTTGTTCGGACTCTTTAGATTTTCCGCGACCTTTGCCACCGGCAGAGAAGCGCGAATCAAACGCGCACACGCCAGCATCGCCGTTTTTGCTTCGACGTTTTCGCTCTGCAAAAGTCCGTCATACTCCGACGGATTTTCCATAAAGCACGTCGAAATGCCGAACGCCGTCGGGCTGCCGTTTCGCATATCGGCGATGTCGTTCCATTGATTTTCGCGCAAATCCTTTCGCAGACTCAGCAGTTTGACGACCGTATCAACTTCGGCTTTATTGTCTCTGACATCCCGCATCAGCATCGCGTTGATCGCCGCACCGCGCCAGTTCAGCATAATCTTTCGCAAGCCGTAAGCCGTCGGCGGGTCTTTTTCGTCCAAAATCCTGATGCGGGCGACTAATGCCGTAACGAGACTTTCGTCCGGTTCGGTTTGCGATGCGATTTGTTGTCCCAGAATTGGTTTGATGTCAGCCGGATTAGAAAGGCGATTAACGAAATATGAATTAACGGCGACGGCGACGGAATTAGCAGACATCCTCGTTGGCGGCGGCGGCGGAGACGGAACATCAATGTAAGGCATTTTTTTTGCGTCAAATTCAACCGGAGTTTCGTTAATATCAACATTTCCCGGATCACGCCCATAATTTTTAGCCGTCAATTCGAGAGCCTCGACTTGTTCGGGAATCGAAAATCCGCCCGATGCCAGCAATGCCCGCACGACATTTCCTATCTGCCAGCCTTCGACCTGCTGTAAAATGTCGCGCAGCGGCGCGATTGCCCGAAAATCCTTCTGCATCGCCAACGCGCTGACCGCTTCCGAACGGTAAGCGTAATCGTATTGATAACCGTTGGCGACGACCGTCGGACGATTGACGTTCATCGCCATCGTGTTGGAATTCATCATCATATTCGACGAGTAATTCTGCACCGTCTGCTTCTCGTTCAAAACCGCGATCAATCCAGGCACGCTTTCCGGCAGCTTGATGTTGGTGAGCGCGGCAATGATCCGCCTTCTTTCGCCGCTGACTTCCTGCGCCCATTCGGGATTTTCGAGCCACGGCAGCAAAGCCCGTACGACTTCGGGATTTTTTGAATCAAGGAGCAAAACTAAATTTCGCACTGCCGCTCTACGAACATTCGGATTGTTGCTCTGCACCAGCTGAAGCATCCTTTCGAGCCGTTTTTCGGGCGGCGAGTAAAACATAATCGTCGTCAAGCCGGTGTAACTGGTGCCGTTAACGCGCAAATCGGCGAGCGTTTCATCTTCCAAAAGCGTCTGATACCAATCGTCGAGTCCCGACCATTCTTTTTCTTTGACCAGCGCATCAAACGCTAAATCCCGCATTCCGTCAGTCGCCGATTTATTTTCCACGACGGTTTTTAATTCACTGCGGTATTTTTCGATGTCGGCGGACGAGTCCTCGTCTAAAGCGTGCCGGTAGAACGCCCAACGCGCCAGCGTCTGCGAAACAGGCTGACGCGAATCATTATACAAGCGGTCTAAAATCGGACGTGCCTTTTCCCAGTCAACCCGTGCCAGAGCCAGTAATTCCCCCTGATTGGTAACGTATTCGTTTGCATCGCCGACCTTTTCGGCAGTCTTCAATAAATCATCGCTGAAATACTTACTATGATAAGTCAGCCATTTTTTTAGTCTGCCGTCTCGCTCTTCTTCTTCCGCATCTTCACGGGAATCTTCACGAGAACTTTGTCCGTCATAAATCCTTTTAACAAAATTCGCGGTGTCGGAATTTTCGGGCAGAATATTCAAAAAATTCGCCAGCTTTTCCGGTTTACCTTCTATTTCCGAGAGAATTCTTTGCAGGCTTCTCTCGGAAGGTTTGATGTTATACCCTAATTCACGATAAGAATCGCTCTGACCTTCCCAATAAGCCATCAAATCTTCAATCGGCGCGTCGTCTGCGGGCGGCTTACTTTTGTCGAGAAATTCCGGCGGTAATTCCTTCTGCCTTACACTTGCAGCGGAATAAGGATTTGGCGGCGGCGGCGCAGGCAGGTTAAGCAGTTTTTGCAGCAAATTTTTCTCAGCCGAAACCGGCGGCAGCAGAACGAGCGAGCCGAAAATCAGCAAAAAAACACAAAAAGCGACGGTGGATAAAAAGCGTTTCATATTCAAATTAAAATCAAAAACAAAATTCTCGTAAAAGCGATTTCAAACTATTGACGGCGAAAATGCAAGATTTTTTGTAAAACCTGCGAAATCTTTCCAAAAATTATTTCATCAACGGGTTAAATGAAAAAACTTGCGCGGCACAAACGCCGGAACAGTTTCTTTGATTAGACGCGCGGAAATTTAGTTTGTTCCTGCCAGACAAAAATTGAATCGAGTGAGCCTTTTTTATTGATGAAGTTCGCCGCAGAAAGCCAGATCAGCGCGACCTGTAATCAGCATTTCGCCATCTGCCTGCCAGACGGCGGTCGTCGTGCCGCCGACGGCGTGAACCGATATTTCACGGTTTGTTTTCCCGGCGAAAACGGACGCGACCGCCGCCGCAATCGAACAAGTGCCTGATGAAGCGGTTTCGCCCGCGCCGCGTTCCCAGATGCGGATTTCGATGTTTTCGCGGTCAACGATTTTCACGAAAACGACGTTCGTACGGTCGGGAAAATGCTCGTGCGACTCTATTTCCTTACCGATTGTGCGCCAGTCAAGCACGTCGAAATCTTCGACGAAAATCGCCGCCACCGGATTGCCGACGTTCAACTCGACGATTGGCAAAACGTCTTCAAGATTAGTGATTCGTAATTCGTAATTCGTAATTCCCGAAGGCTTTCCGAGTTCGGCGCGAAACCAAAAAGTATTTGATTCGCGGCTCAACAGTTGATAATTTTTAATGCCGCTGAGGGTTTTTAATTTGAGATTTTCGTCTGACCAGAGATTTTTGTAATAAAGATAAGCGACGGCGCAGCGCGTTCCATTGCCGGAAAATCCGGCGACGCTGCCGTCCGGGTTGACGATTTCGCAAGCGAAATCGGCTTCCGCCGCGTCGAGTTTTTCCAAAACCGCGATGCCGTCGCCGCCGATTCCCGTGTGGCGGTGGCAGACGTTTTGTGCGAACGCTTCGATTGAAGAAACATCATTTAATTCGTCCGCCTCGAAAACGATGTAATCGTTGCCGAAGCCGTGAAATTTGCAGAAACTGATTGGCGGCATTTTATTTTCTGGTGATTTTAATTATTCGTTCCGCGCCCGCGTTGTCTTCCAAAACGAAATCAACTTTATCGCCGACCTTCAAATTATCAAGCATTTTTTTGTCGCTGACGTAGAATTCCATTCCCTGCATCGCAGGCATTATGCCTTTGATTTCCTCGTGGTCGAGTCCGATTGAACCGAGTTCCTGATTGATTTTCGTAACCGCGCCCGTGCCGTCGAAAGTTTTGATTTTCGATTTATCGAGTGCCGTCGAATTTGCCGGAATCGGCATTGTCTGATTGCTCGGCGGCGCGGCGTTTTGATTGACGACCGCCGCTGCCGCCTGATTTTTAGATTGATTTTTGTTCGCCGCGCTCTGTCCGCAAGCCGTCAGAAATAACGCCGTTAACGCCGTTAAGATTATTGTCTTCATTTTATTTTTTCCTGATTTTGATGATGCGCTCAACACCGACACCCGTTTCCAAAACGAATTCGACTTTATCGCCCGTTTTAATATTTTTCAACAAATCTTTATTGACGACCGGAAACGGCATTTCCATCGCCACCATATAATCGCCGATGTCTTCGTGGTCAATCACAATCAAATTTTTTCCAGCGTCAATCGCTTTGACAACGCCGTTCGCCGTGTAGTTTTTGAATTTTGACGCGGCGGAAGCGGTTGACGACGCAATCGGTTTCGGAGTTGGCGAAACGGTCGGCGACGGGCTGATAATTTGCTGATTCGATTTTACATTCGCGGTCGGCGCGTTCGATATATTAGCGTTCCCGGAATTTGAAACGACCGGCGCGTTTGTCGCGGAAACCGTCGGCGACGGCTGTGTCTTTTGGACGTTTGATGCGGTCGGCGCGGACGGCTGACACGCGGTAAAGGCGAGCGCAATCGCTAAAATGTAAAGATTTTTTAATTTCAATTTTTTCATCAGTAAAAATTATCAGCAGCGTTTCGGGAATTTATGCCGAGTCGGATTTTAGGTTTTTACGATTCGGAATAAGTGAGAGGTGATAAGTAAAAAGTGATAGATTGCGGCGGACAACGCGCTCTCACTTTTCACCTCTCACTTCTCACTTATTCCGAAGGTATTTTTTTCCGGTCATAAATTCTCAGAACAGAGCCGAATTATTTCCGCACCGCCGGAACGATTTTCAGCGTTAAAATTTCCGCGCCGCGCCGGACGATGATTTCGTATTCCGTTCCCGCTTTTAATTCGCCGAGAACGATGGTGTAATCGGAGACGTTGCGGATTTCCTTACCAGCGAGTTTGACGATTTTGTCGCCCGCTTTGACTCCGGCTTTGGCGGCAGGCGAATCGTCGCGCACTCCGTCTAATAACAATCCGTCGCCTGTGCCGTCAGCGTAATTCGGCACGGTTCCCAAAGATACGTTAAAGCCGCTTCTACCGCCCGCCATTCCCGAACTTTTAGCGACGGCGTAAGTCGGTTTGGTCGGATTAGCGTCAATCGCTTTGACGATTTCCTCGACGAAATTTGTAACTTTCAGCAATCCGTCGTAATTGATTTTATCCGCCGTGTCCGACGGTTTGTGATAATCATTGTGCGTTCCCGTAAAGAAAAATAGTACGGGAACTTTCTGCGCGTAGAATGACGAATGATCGCTCGGTCCAAAACCGTCTTCGTTGAGTTGCAGATTGAAATAAGGAACTTTTGCAGGAGAAGTATTTATTGCAGTTCCCGCAACGCCTTCCAATCCGACGTTTGCTGACGGAAGATTGACTGCCGTTAATTGGGTTGACGAGCCTAACTGCTTACTTTTATTTTCAACCAAATTCTTCCATTCGCTCGCCGTGCCGATTCCGCCGACGGTTAATTTATCGCCGTTTAACCGTCCGACCATATCCATATTTATCATCGCCACTGTTTTGGCAATCGGAAACGCCGGATTGTTGACGTAATACTGCGAACCCAAAAGCCCTTCTTCCTCGCCGCCGAACGCGATGAAAATCAGGGTACGCTTATTTTTCTTTTCTTTGGTGAATTGGCGAGCGAGTTCGAGCATCGCCGACACGCCCGAAGCGTTGTCGTCCGCGCCGTGATGAATTTCCGTCGAATTGACGGCGAGCGAACCTTGCCCGCCTCTGCCGAGATGGTCGTAATGTGCGCCGATGACAATCGCCTCGTTTTTTAAATTAGAGTCGTTGCCTTCCAAAATGCCGACGACGTTATAGGCTTCGGCGGTTTTTTTGACGAGATTGACGCGAAAATCAACCGTCGCGTTCGAGTTCGCCGCAAGGCAGGAATTGAGCGGCATATTTACACTCATCGCCGCGATTTTTTCGACGTTTTGCAGTCCCGCTTCATCGGTATTCAAAATATCCGCGCCCGATTTGCGCGAAATCAAAAGAGTCGGTAAAGCAGTTTCGCCGAGCGTCGCGTCGTATTTCAACCCTGCGAGTTTGTCGTTTTCCAATTTCGCTTCACGCGAGACGATCAGCAAACCGACCGCGCCTTTGTCCTTGGCGATTTTCGCTTTGGCGTGCGCGTCGTAACGCCCGAAATTTGAATGCGGATTATCATTGTCCGGTGAACCGTCAAACGCGATGACTACTTTGTTTCTGACATCGAGATTTTTGTAATCGTCATATTTCAACTCATTTGAAGCAATTCCGTAACCGACAAAAACGACGGCGCGCGAAACGATTTCACCATTCGGCGAAAATCCGAGCGGCTTAAACGCCGTCTCTTCGACAAACGCCATTTTCTGCCCGCCGTTTTTGGAAACATCCACGCTGAAAGTGTTGCCGCCGCCTATTTCCACGCCTGTTACCAACGGAAAAGTTTGCAGATAATTTCCCCGCATTTTGCCTTTTGAACCCGGCGCGTTAAAACCGGCTTTCAGTTTATAATTGGCAAACAAATTAGAAACATAACCCGCCGCAAACGTCGCGCCCGTCGCGCCCGTTCGCCGACCTTCGAGTTTGTCCGACGCGAGATATTCAACGTGCGTCCGCAAAGTCTGCTCGTCCGCGCCCGATTTATTCGTCTGCGCCTTCTGCGCCGAAACGCTGAAAACGAATGATATTAAAAGAAGCAAACTTAAAAATTGTTTTTTCATAATCAGCAACAATTGGTGCAAAATCCTATTGCCTTACCTTTTCGATATTTCATTTTCTTTAACGTCGGTGTCGGAATCGGCGGCGATGCGCCGTTTGGAACGACCCACATCTCGACGGTTAAACTTTCTCTAAATCCGGCTTCGACGAAAGCAAATCTGTTGACGGAAAGTTTTCTGCGTCTTATATATTTTTTGATTGAGTTGATTTTCGCCGCTCCTGAACCGACATTCGGCAGCATCATTTCCATTTTACTTGTGCGCTCGTTGTATCTCCGTTCTTTGCCTTCATAAATCAAAATATAAACAGTCGAAGACGGATTTTTGTATGCTTTATCTAAAGCCCCGTCAATTCTTGATAAATACGCATCACAAGGTTCATTGGAAAATTCGTCAAATTTCTCTGCTTCATTTGCCTGCGCTGAAATAGAAGCAGCGAACAAAAACAAAATAATCAAACCAAACAATAGATTTTTCATGAAATTATTCAGGCATTATATCAATAACGGTTATTTCCGGGCTTGCCCAAAAGCGCACACGCGGAGTATTACCGCCTTCCATTCCGATTCCGCGATTGACGTTGAGCCAAGTTTTATTTATTTGATATGTTCCGCCTTCATACTTTTTTCCGAATTTTGAAAACGTGACTAACGCGCCGTAAAAAGGCATTGCCACCTGTCCGCCGTGCGTGTGTCCGGCGCAATATAAATCAGTTTCGGCACGGCTAACTTCTTCGATTAAATCAGGGTAATGATAGAGAAAAATCGAAAATTCATCTTTTGGAATCGCCGCCAGAGCTTCGGGAACTTTCCTTTCGGATTCGACGAAAAAGCCTGCCAGCCAAATCGGAACACCGCGAATTTCTATTCTTTCGGCTGTTCCGTCGAGTTCCTTCGCGCCTGTTTCGCCGAATAAATCCAAGTTTTTCCAATACCAAACGTCCCAGTTTCCACGAACCACAAAGGTCGGCGCGATTTTAGAAATTTCCGTCAAACATTTTCTGAAAACCGGCAAACCTTCAGGCGAATTCAGCGAATCGCCGGTAAAGACAATTAAATCCGGTTTTTGTTCAGCGATTGCCGATGGTAATTTTTCTTCCAGTCGCACTTTCGGATCGCTGTGAATGTCGGAGATTTGAACGACGCGAATTGGCTGACTGCCCTTCGGCAGTTTCACGCTTTTTATCTGAATGTTCCGAACACTTAACCGATACGGTTCGATAAAATAAGCGTAGGCGAAACAGCCAAAACCGAATAATGCCAAACCGAAAATAACGCGCCTAAACCAAATTTGGAGAGTTGTAGGTTTAGTTTTAACGAAATCCAATCTCTCCAATATGATTCTGATTAAACCGCCAACAGCGAAAATATAAACGGCGGCGATAGCGGCGAGAACGACGATCAAACCATATCTTTCAGTCGGAGTCATAATTATTCAACCCAATCAGCGATGAAAACATTCGTGTCGCCTTGCGCTTTCGCGTTGCGGTTCGAGGCGAAAACTAATTTTTTGCCGTCGGGCGAGAACATCGGGAAACCGTCGAAAGATTCATTGAACGTGATGCGTTCCAAACCCGTGCCGTCAACATTTATCACGGCTAAATCGAAATTACGTTTGCGTTGGTCGGCGGCGAAATAGTTGGTGCAGAAGATAATTCGTTTGCCGTCGGGCGTGAAAAACGGGGCGAATGATGCGGCGTTTAATTTTGTAATCTGGCGTTTGTTCGAGCCGTCGGCGTTCATCGTCCAGACTTCAAAAACGGTCGGGACGATCAGATGCTGCGCTAAAAGTTCTTTGTCGCGTTGAACTAATGCGGCATCGGTCGGATGTGAACCGCGATAAACGATCATTTTATTGTCGGGCGAGAAAAACGCGCCGCCGTCGTAACCGGGTTCGTTGGTCAGACGCTTGACGTTTTTGCCGTTCTTGTCCATCGAATAAAGTTCTAAATCGCCGTCGCGCTCCGAGGTGAAAATTATTTTTTTGCCGTCGGGCGAGATGGTCGCTTCCGCGTCATAGCCCTTGGAATCGGTCAGTTTTTTGATGTCTTTGCCGTCGGGTTTGGCGGTGTAGATTTCGTATTCGGGATAAATCGCCCAGACGTAGCCTTTAGAAAAGTCGGGATTCGGCGGGCAGTCTTTGCCGCCGCCGAACGTCGAGGCGTAGAGAATTTTTTTGCCGCCTTTGAAAAAAAACGAACAGGTCGTACGCCCTTCGCCGTTGGAAATCATTTTCACGTTCGAGCCGTCGGCGTTCATCGAGTAAATTTGATCACAGCCGCGCCCGTCGCGTTTCGATTGGAAAATTAACTGTTTCCCGTCAAACGAAAAATACGCTTCGGCGTTTTCTCCGCCGAACGATAACTGCTTGATATTTTTGAAATGCTTTTCGCCTTCGACGAGCAGGTTATCTTTTTGCAGAAATGAAGATTGAAAATCGAATAAGTCGTAATCCGTCTGAAAAAAATCGTGCGCCTTGACGCTGACGGCGGACAGAACAAAAATTAAAAAAAACGTCGCTGAAAATTTCATAGATATTTTTGAGTTACAAAGATTTTAGTAATGATGGTAACATCTTTTTCACGTTTTTCGAGAATTGGTCGAAGCAAATTCAATACGTAAAAAGCGGGCGACACTTTAAATTGTCGCCCGCTTTTTCGTTGTTCTCCCTTTGTGATTCGTTACATCGCCGCGACTCCGGCAGCTTCGTTGTAGTGACGATAGATTTCGTTAAAATCGCGCAGCGCACGGTTGAGAATTAAAGGAAATTGACCGACATCGTTCGAGTTGACTATCAAGTTCAGATTTCTGAGAAACGCATCGTGCGCGCTCAAAGTCGTGCCGCCGTCTTCGATAGTAACAAAGAACAAACGCCGTCGTTCCGCCGCAATCATCGTATTCATCTTTTGCTGAATCATCGCCGCGCCGCCGAAGTCTGCCGCGAAATCCGGCGAGTAAACGAGAATTTCGGTTTTGCCTTCGCGCAGGCGTTCGTTAGCTTGGGCGGGCGTTTCCGCGAGATAAACTTTGAAGCCGGCTTCCACCAGAGTTTTGGCGACCGTATCGCGTTTTTCGCCGAGACATAAAAGAGCGCGGCGCGGTTTTTCGCCTTTGTCGTCGTCCATTTCGACGGTTTTGTTTTCCGTCTGCAATGCCGCCAGCAGAGATTTCATCGCGGCGTTGATTTGAAATTCGCTTTCCTTCGCCGCAAATTCCTGTTTGTTTTCGGGAACGGCGGGTGCGGGCGCGTTTTCCTGCAACTGCTGAACCGGCGAAGCGTTTTTCGCTCCCGGCGCAACGCGAATCAGATTCTGACAGCGCGGACACCGCACCGTGAAATTCGTATTCGGAATTTTTCCTTCGTCGAGTTGTAAAGAAACGGAACAATTATCGCAACGTATTATCATAGTTTAGTGGTGAGTGGTGAGTGGTGAGTGGTGAGTATCAGAAGAGTTTTTAACTCACCACTCACCACTCACCACTCACCACTAATAATTTATTCAATCATACTTAAAACCGAATGCGGCGACGGCGGGGTTGCCGGTGAAGCCGGTGCGGTTGGTTGAGCGGGTTGCTGCGGAGCGGCGTTGATGAAATCTTCGGTCGAAGCCAAGCCGCGCAGTTGGAGCAGAAGATTATTTTGATTGGTCGCAAACGAAAGCCCGTCTTCGAGCGTGATGACGTTGGTTTCTATCATCCGGCGCAGTACCGAATCGAAATCCTGCATTCCGTCAATCTCGCCGTCGCGCATCGCGTCGAGCAGAGTTTTTCCGCTTTCTTCGCCTTTTTCGATGTATTCGCGTGTTCGCTGATTCGATTTCAAAATCTCGACCGCCGCGACGCGCCCTTTGCCTTCGGCTCTCGGAATCAGACGCTGTGAAACGATGTAGCGGAACGATTGAGCAAGGCGTGTGCGGATAATTTTTTCTTCGTTTTTCGGATACATCCCGATAATGCGGTCAACCGTTTTCGCCGCGTCAATCGTGTGCAAAGTTGATAAAACGAGGTGTCCCGTTTCAGCGGCTTCGAGCGCGATTTCCGTCGTCTCTAAATCACGCATTTCGCCGACGAGAATAACTTTCGGAGCTTGGCGTAAGGCGGCACGGAGAGCCGAACTGAAATTTTTCGTGTCCGAACCGACTTCGCGCTGGTTGATCGTGGATTTCTTGTGATTGTGAAGAAATTCAATCGGGTCTTCGATGGTAACGATGTGATAGGCTTTCGTCTCGTTGATGCGGTCAATGACGGCGGCGAGCGTCGAACTTTTACCCGATCCGGTCGGACCCGTTACCAAAACGATGCCGTTGCGAAGCTCGCACATCTCGCCAAGCTGTTCCGGCAAATTGAGCGAATCGAAGTTCGGCGTTTCAAACGGAATCACGCGCATCACGATAGAATACGAACCGCGCTGCTGAAAGATATTGACGCGAAAACGACAGCGTGCCGGCAGACTGTAACTCAAATCAGCCGTGCCGAATCTGGCTAACTGCGCGGCGGCTTCCTGGTTGTCGCGCAGAATCGCCATCGCAATCATCTCGGTCTGAAAAGCCGAAAGTTTTCCTAAACCGAGCGGCGAAGCAGTGTAAAGACTGCCGCTGATTTCGACTTGCGGTTTTTGTCCGGTTGAAAAATTCAGATCGCTGACGTTATCTGAAATAAGCAGCATTTGCTCTATAATCGGGGCTACATCAAGCAAACTCATTGGTTGGGTTTAAACTCCTCTGGAGAAAATTAGAAAAAGGCAGGGAAAAGATTTTGGGGTGAACGGTTTTTGATTAACCGTTCAGACAGATTCTATTTTGACGCAAACGACACAGAAAATGCAAGCCATTTTTTTGCTTTGCTAAACATTATTTTGCAGATGCGTTTATAAACGTAAGAAATTCTGCATCTTTTCGGTGATTTTGTTAGGGTCGGAAATCAAATTACTAATGACGGCAACCGAGTCTGCGCCGGCTTCCAAAACTTTGCGGTAATTTTCAAAATTGATACCGCCGATGGCGACGAGCGGAAATTCGCCGATGCTTTGACGAATCTTTTTTAAGCCTTCGATACCGACGACTGCATCAGGATTTTCTTTAGTCGTCGTCGCAAAAATAGGACCGATTGCTAAATAATCAATCGGCATTTTGACGGCTTCGACGGCTTGCGCGAAATTGTGCGTCGAAAAACCGATGATCGCTTTGTCGCCCAAAATCTTCCGCGCCGATGCAGGCGGCAAATCATCCTGTCCGAGATGAACGCCGTCGGCTTTGAGTGCGAGCGCAATGTCCACGCGGTCGTTGATAATAATTTTAACGCCGCACCGTCGGGCGATTTCCAAAGCCGCTTTTGCCGCTTCATAAAAATCTTTCGGCGCGACATATTTCTCGCGCAGTTGAATAAACGTCGCGCCGCCGTCAATCAATTTTTCGACTTGCGCGGCGTGTGAAAGTTTAGAAATCTGCGCGTCGGTGATCGGATAAATTTTTGGAATAGTTAAATTCAAGTTTTTGATTTCCGGTTTTTGGTTTCGGGTTTTCTACTGGAAGCTATCTCAGAACAATAATTTTCAAGCGTTTAGAATTTGCGCCTTTAGCTTGTAAGCGTTCAGAGTCCAAACTTTAGTTTGCCTCGCCCGTGCGAAGCAGGGCGAAACTGTCAGGCGCAAATCACCAAGGTCTATCGAGAACTTCCGCCGGCGAAACGCGGCGGAAAGCAAACTAAAGTTTGGACTCTGAACGATTCGCCGCGATTTTTGAGATAGCTGCTTTTGAAAACTTGAAACCAGAAACCGGAAACTCAAAGCGATTTAAGCATTAGAAATCCGTCTTCGCCGTTGTTGTAATAGCTTTTGAGCCTTTGAACAATCGCATAGTCGGCTTCCCGATAAAGATTTTGCGCCGATGTATTGCTGACGCGAACTTCGAGCATTACGGTCGTAATATCTCGGTGTCGCAACGCTTCTTCGGTATGCCGTAAAAGTTTATTTGCCAACCCGCGACGGCGATGTTCAGGCGCAACGCCGATAGTCGTGATGTGTCCCATACCGTCTTTACTCGTCATCACGAAAACGAACGCGACCATCTGCTCGGACGGCGTAACGATGCGATAGCTTAAAACATTCGGCTCATTCAAAAGATACGAAAAAGTAAATTTCGTATAATTTTCGCCCAGTTTGAAACAGCGCAGATTTAGTTTCAAAACCTCCTGCAAATGTTTTTCGGTCAGCGGGCGAATTTCATAGACGGTTTCCGGCGCGGGAATAATAATTTCCGGTTCGCAGACGATTGGCGGGACGAAGAAATTACGGATTGTCTGAAAAACTGCCATAACGATTTCAAAAGCGAAATATATTTTACGACAGTTTCAGATTATTTTCGATTTTTTGCTTCTGCGTCAGCGTAGATTTTTTCTATTTCGCGGCGGTATTTTTCGCTGACGACGCGCCGTTTGACTTTGAGCGTCGGCGTGAGTTCGCCGCCTTCGATGGTCAATTCTTTTTCGAGCAGAGCGATACGTTTTACTTTTTCGTACGACGAAAGTTCCGCCGTTAATTTATTGATGTCCTGCTGAATCAGTTCGACGATTTCAGAATTACAACAAAATTCGGCGGGCGTTTTGACATTCAAATTATTGACTTTAACGTAATTTTCAAGCTGTTCGTAATTCGGTACGACGAGCGCGGCGGGAAACTTCCGGTCGTTGCCGACCAGCACGACTTGGCTGACGTAATGCGAAGACAAAATCATCTGTTCAATCGGCGAGGGCGCGATGTATTTGCCGCCCGAAGTTTTAAAAAGCTCTTTTTTGCGGTCGGTGATTTTCAAAAATCCATCCGCGTCAATCGTGCCGATGTCGCCGGTTTTAAACCAGCCGTCGTCGGTGAAAACTTCGCGTGTCGCTTCGGGTTTATTGTAATACCCGATCATCACGTTTGCGCCCGAAATTTCGATTTCGCCGTCCGCCGCCAGACGAATCTGTACGTTGCGAATCGGTTTGCCAACCGTTCCCAAACGCGAATTCATTCCGGTATTCGTCGTGATGACGGGCGCGGTTTCCGTCAAACCGTAACCCTGCATAATCGAAATTCCCGCGCCGGTAAAAATCAAATAAATGTCTTCGGAAAGTGCCGCACCGCCGGAAATGCAGAAGCTCAAATTGCCGCCGAAAAATTGTCGGATTTTCGAGAAAACCAGTTTATCGGCGATGCTGTGTTTGATCGCCAAAAGACGCGGAATCGGCTGATTGCGTTCGTTCAAAAGCGCATATTCTTTGGCGACGGCAATCGCCGCATCGAAAACTTTTTCTTTTAGAGGGCTGGCATTCGCGGCTTTCAGTCGCGCCTTGGCATAAACCTTTTCAAAAATTCGCGGCACGCCGACGAATAAAGTAGGTTTGACTTCGCCCAGATTATCGGCGACCTTTTCGATTGATTCGGCGTAATAAATCGCCATTCCGCTCAAAATGTAAAGATACATTCCCGTCCGCTCGAAAACGTGCGACAGCGGCAGCACGGAAAGCGGTTTATCCTTCGGCGTAAAAGTGTGTTCCGCTCCCGCATCCAAAGTGTTCGACACGATATTAGTGTGCGAAAGCATCACGCCTTTCGGTTCGCCCGTCGTGCCGGAAGTGTAAATCAAAGTGGCGATGTCGGAAGGTTCGACGGCGTTGATTAAATCTTTTATCAACTGCGGATTCTCTGCTTTTAACGCCGCGCCAGATTTTTCTAAATCAAACATTGAGACGATTTTTTCGTCTTCGATGTCTTTCGATTCTTCAAACAAAACGACTTTTTCAATGGTCGGACAGTCGGACAAAATGCTTTGCAGTCTTTCGTAGATTATTTTGTTTTGCAGGAAAAAAACTTTCGCGCCCGAATCGTTAATGATGTAAGCGACCGCGTTCGGTGCGAGCGTCGTGTAGATCGGCACGTCAACGATGCCGGAAAGTTGACAGCCCGCATCGGTCAAAGTCCATTCGGGCGAATTGGCGGCGAGCAGCGCGGCTTTATCGCCTTTCCGCACACCAAGCGCATAAAGTCCGAGCGCGATATTTTCAGAGCGCGAGATCATTTCCGCCGACGAAATCGAATGCCATTCGCCGTCCTTTTTGAAATTCAAAGCATCGGCGCGACTGTGTTTTTCAACCGCCTGCAAAAACAATTCGCCAAGCGTCTGCGGCTCGCCCGCGTGAAGCGGAACGCGCTTAAACGTCTGCCGTTTGGTTTGATTGTCTGTTTTGCTCTGCATTTTTTTAGGTTTCTGGTTTCTGGTTTCTGGTAGGCGATAAAACCAAATAGAAACCAGAAACTACTTAATCACTCCGCCGAAAAATATCTTCAAAACCTCGTCCGCCATCGGCGCGAGCGGGTATTCGCGCTTTGATAAAATCCAATTTGTAACCATTTCGTCCAGTGCGCCGTAGAGAATTTTAGCGACCGTAATCGGTTTCAAATCTTTGCGAAAAATTCCTTCCTTCTGTCCTTCTTCAATCGTCTGACGAATAATGTCGAGGTAATCGGCGAAACCGCCGCCGGAAAATTCTTCCATAAATTTCGTCGAGCCGCGCAGTTCGACCTGGAAAACAATCGCCAAATCGCGGTCTGCGCCGAGCCGTTCGAGATGCAGCTCGGCGATTTTTCGCAGACGGTTTTCCGCCGATTCGATTGCCGCGATTTCGCGTTTTCCTTCGGCGATAAATTCTTCCATCGCACGGTCGAAAACCGAGTGCAGAATTTCCTCTTTGCTTTTGAAATAAAGATAAACCGTGCCGTCGGCGATGCCCGCCGCGCCCGCAATGTCGGCGACTTTTGAGTTGAAATAACCTTTTTGCGCGAAAACTTTTATTGCCGCCCGCAAAATCGCCTCGCGTTTATCGCTGACGACCGCGCCGTTAGTTTTCGTATTTTGTGATTGTTTGACCGAAGTTTTCATTAAATTAAAGTTGTATCCGCGAAATCAGATGATTTCGTTCGGCGAGTAATGAATGATGATTCATTCAGCAAATAGATTAAGCGGAAATCGAAAATTTAGCAACCGGAAATCTAACCGAAAAGTTTTAGCGGAAAAAGAAAAGCGATTCTGGAAAACAATCCAAAATCGCAAATCTAAAGTCTAAAATGTATGGCGGAGAGAACAGGAGTCGAACCTGCATAGGCTTACGCCCGGAAGTTTTCAAGACTTCTGCAATACCATTATGCGATCTCTCCGCAAACGGCGTTGGCATTGAAAATATACCGCAAAACGGGCGCGAAAACAAATCAAACGAACAATGGCGGTTTGATTTATTTCGTTTCAAACTGTCGTTTGAGTTCGCTTTTCACATCGTCCAAACCTTTGATGCCGCTGCGCCGGACGACGATTGCGCCTTCGCGGTCAATGACGACGTGCATCGGAAACGGGATGTCTATCTTGCCGCTTTTGTCCTGTTCGCCGAAACTCAAAATCGCCTGCATTGCGGTCGGAATGATGTTGTATTTAAACGGATTTTTCTTCAAAAATTTTTCCAGATCAACTTTCTTGTTCGTCGCCATTCCGATAAAAACCACGTCTTTATCCTGATATTCATCAACCGTTTCGTTCAGCCGTTTGATTTCCTCGACGCAGTTCGGGCAGTTGATAAACCACAGATTCAGCACGACAATTTTGCCTTTTAATTTCGTCGAATCGAAAGTTTTCCCGTCAATCGAAACGACGGTAAAGCTCGGCGCAAGCGGCTTTTCCGCCGACTTTTTTTGTCCGCAAATTGACAGTGCAAATAGAAGACAGGCGATAAAACTCATCAAAACGCGCATAAATTTTCCTCCAAACAGAATTTTTATAACACAACTGAAGAAAATATCCATCATTAAATTTGCAGCTTTACATTATAAAGTTCTTGACAAACGAAATAACTTCGTATAAATTTCAAATCAATATGGGAAAAGTTCAGGCAATTCGCCAGGAAGAAGCGCAGACCAACGAACCGATCAACATCGGCGACCGGGCTTTCGATAATTTGAGGTTTATCCGCGAAACGATGGAACGGTCGGCGGTTTTTACGAGCGTTCCGGGTTACGGCGGAATGCTGATGGGCGCGACCGCCGTCGGCGCGAGCGTTTTCGCTTGGCAGGCGGCAAATTACCGAAACTGGTTAATTATCTGGCTGACCGAAGCACTTCTGGCATTCGCCATCGGATTTTTGACGCTGTGGCAGAAATCGAAAAACGCGAACGATTCGTTAAATTCCGCGCCGGCTCGCAAATTCGCCCTTTGTTTTGCGCCGCCGATTATCGGCGCAATCATTCTGACGGCACTTTTTTATCGGCTCGATTTGTTTGAATTTTTGCCGGTGGTTTGGCTGACGCTTTACGGCACGGCAGTCGTTTGCGGCGGCGTTTCGTCGGTCAAACTCGTGCCGATTGCGGGTTGGTGTTTCGTCGCGCTCGGTTTAATTTCCGTTTTTCTGCCGCGTGGTTACGGCGATTTGATGATGGGTTTAGGATTCGGCGGCTTGCATATTATTTTCGGTTTCATCGTAGCGCGAAAATTCGGCGGGTAAAAAATTATGGCGAGAAAAAATACAGCTTTGGCAAAAGACGAAACGGAAGAAACGCCGAAACCGCAAGCCTTAAAAATCGAAAAAGCGGCGGAAAACGTCTCGAACGAACTCGACAAAACGATTCACGAACGAATGCGGCTTGGAATAATTTCAGCGTTAGCGGCGAACGCGAGTTTGTCGTTCACCGATTTGAAAAACCTTTTGAACACGACTGACGGCAACATCAGCGTTCACGCCCGCAAGTTGGAAGAAGCCGGATATTTAACCTGCGAAAAATCCTTTAAGGGGCGCGTTCCGCTGACCGAATACCGCATCACGACCGACGGACGCGAGGCTTTGAATCGTTATCTAAATCATATGGAAGCATTGATAAATGCGATGCGCGGAAATGTTTAGAAAGCGTCTGAAAAACCAATTATGAAAAATTACGATGTCGTTATCATCGGCGCGGGACTCGCCGGACTGCAATGCGCCAGATTGCTCGGCGCGAAAGGAGCGAAAGTTTTGCTCGTTGACCGCAAAACGGACTTAGCGAAAGGCATTCACACGACGGGAATTTTTGTCCGCAAAACTTTTGAAGATTTCGAGTTTCCCAACGGCGCGTTGGGAAAACCGATCCGTGATGTTTCGCTTTATTCGCCGCGTCTGAAAACGCTCGATTTGCGAAGCGAGAAGGATGAATTCCGCGTCGGTAAAATGAGTTTGATATACGACGAGTTTTTGCAGGAAGCCGCGAGTGACGGCGTAAATTTTGCGAGAGCGACGGCGTACAAAAACTTTGAAATCGTGAATGGTGAAACCATCGTCAAACTCGAAAAGCGCGGCGAAGTTTCAGAAGTCAAAACAAAAGTACTAATCGGCGCGGACGGCGCAAATTCGCGGGTCGCCAGAGATTTAAAGCTCGACGAAAATAAGGAATGGATTGTCGGTTATGAAGAAGTTTTTAAAGCCGAACAATTAAATAATGAACCGCGCCTGCACTGCTTTCTCGATGCGAAACTCGCGCCGGGTTATCTCGCTTGGATTGCCGACGACGGTGAGGAAATCCACATCGGCACGGGTGGCTACGCCGCTGATTTCAACCCGCGTGAAGCCTTAAAATCTTTCAAAGAAAAGACGAAAAAGCTATTTGATTTATCAAAAGCCGAACTGACGGAAACACGCGGCGGACGCATTCCGGTCGGCGGCGTTCTGCGAAACATCGCCAACGAACGCGGGCTTTTAATCGGCGACGCGGCGGGCGCGGTTTCGCCTCTGACGGCGGGCGGACTCGATCCGGCGATGCGGCTTTCGACGTTCGCGGCGGAAATCGTTTGGGAAAGTTTGCGCGCCGAAAATCCGCGCATTTTATTAAATTATTCCGGCGAATGTTTTCGCGCCCGATTCGTTTCGCGGCTTTGGATGCGCTGCGTTATCAGGACTTTTACCAATCAAACGATTTTGGAAATCGGACATTTATTTTTGCGCGGAAGAATCGGAAGAAAGTTTGCCAAGCACGTCTTTTTCGGTCGCGGTTCGTTTCCCGATGTGCAAACCGACGGACAGTTATCAGTCAGCAGTTATCAGTTATCAAAGAATACGAAAAATTAATTATGAACGAGAAAACGAAAACAGGTTTAGAGATTTTGGAAGCCGCGATTCTGCTCGGCGTTTTGGGCGATGTTTTGCTGCGCGAAACGCCCTGGGGATTGAATGTTTTATTGTTTATCGGGGCGTTGGTCGCGGCGTTAGTGATGTTGACTTTGCGCCGTCGGAGTGAATTGTTCGATTCTAAAACCATCGCTCTGCACATCGCGTTGATTTTCTTTGCGACGATGTTCGTCTGGCGCGATTCGGCGGAATTGAAGGTTTTCGACGCGCTGGCGATTTTGACGATTTTGGCTTTGCTGATTTTGCCCGCGATGAAAATTAATGTGCGGTTGGCGGGTGCGGTTCACTACGCTTTCGGCGCGTTTTGGTCGGTAATCAATGCGGCTTTCGCGCCGTTCTTTCTTATTTTCGGCGACATCGGATGGAAAACGATTCCGCAAACCGGTTGGTCGAAACATCTGATCGCGGTTCTGCGCGGGTTGGCGATTGCCGCACCGATTCTCCTTGTTTTCGGTGCGTTGTTCGTCGCGGCGGACGCGGTTTTTCAGGGCATCGTGGAAAAAACTTTCAACATTCAGCCGGATGTAGTTTTCAGCCATATCGCGCTCGCCGGATTTTTGTCGTGGACGGTCGCCGGTTATTTGCGCGGCTCTCTGATGGAAAGTTTCACGACGAACGCGGCAGGAAATTTGCTTGAAAATGTCGGCGCGGTCAAGCCGTCGCCTCTGAGCATCACCGAAGAAATCAAGGAAGACAAACAGGAAGCAAAAACGGAAACGAAACCGCCCGTAGAAAAGAAAGAGCGCGATTGGCAGAACATTGACAATTCGTTTCTGCCGAATCTTTTCACGCTCAGCACGATTGAAATTTCGATTGTTTTGGGTTTAATAAATCTGCTTTTCCTGAGCTTCGTCATCGTGCAGATTCCGTATCTGTTCGGCGGGATGGATTTGGTGCAGAACACGCCCGATTTCAAACTCGCCGATTACGCCCGTCGCGGTTTCGGCGAACTCGTTACGGTCGCCGCGCTCGTCTTGCCGATTCTGCTTGTTTCGCACTGGCTTTTGCGAAAAGATTCGCCCGTCAATGAAAAAATTTACCGCGTCTTAGCCGGAATCAACGTCGGACTTTTGTTTGTAATTATGATTTCGGCGGCGCAGCGATTGTTTCTGCTGACGGGAAATCTCGGCTACGGTTTGACGACGATCCGGTTTTATCCGATGGTCGTGATGATCTGGCTCGCCGTCGTTTTCGCGTGGTTTTGCCTGACCGTTCTGCGCGGTGCGCGGCAGCATTTCGCGTGGGGAGCGTTGTGGTCGGCGTTGGTGATTTTGGGCGTTTTGCACGTCGTCAACCCGGACGATTTTATCGCCCGCACGAATGTCCGTCTGATGAACGAAGGGCGCAGTTTCGACGCTTATTACAATTCAAATTTGAGCGACGATGCCGTTCCGGTACTTCTTGAAAATTTACCGTCAATGAATTTTCAACAACAATGCACGGTGAAACTAAAAACTTTGAGTCGTCTTGAAAGAACGAATGAAGAAACAGATTTTCGTTCGTGGAATTGGTCGCGCTACAAAGCACGAATTGAGATGATAAATCAACAGAATAGTTTGAACACAGAAGGCTGTCCGGTTCGTTATGAAAGTTTTTAGTTTTCTTGATTAAACAAATCTAAAAATCAACTTTTCAAAAGCCATTTCGTCCGCGTGTAAGCGATGCGGAATCCGTTTTTTTCGGCATTGCGCTGCGATTTGCTGCCGGGAGACGCGCCCATCATCGCCAGCGTACAGCCGAGTTCGGCGGCGTAACGCAGGCGCGCACCGAGCAGCGCAGTTTGTGCGCCTTGATTGCGTCCTTCGGGAACGGTGCTTGCGCCCGCGAGCAGTGCCGCGCCGTCATAAACAAATAACATTCCGGCGGCAGTCGGTTCGCCTTCTATTTCGGCGAGAAATGGAAAACCGCCCGCGCACACCGCGCTGACTTGTCCGAATTCAAACATAAAATCCGCCAAACCTTCCATCTCCGTCGCCCATCCGTTCGCCGAAGTACGCGCCCACAATTTTTCTTCGCCGGGTTCGATTATTCGAGTTTCAATCTTCGGATTAATCGCCAAATCAAATTTTATTTCTTCGACCGTCTGAAACATCACGCTCGTCAATTCGACCGGCTGATAACCGCGCTCGTTCAGCAAAGTTATCACGGACGAATCAGCCATCGGCGAAACTTCGTGAAAAACCGGCGCATCGTGTTTCTTAAAAAACGCCTCGAGTTTTTCTAAAACTTCGTGCGTCGCTGCCTCAAAAATGCCGAGTCCGAACGTCTGCGTCAGCGGCGATTCGATGCCGTCGAACATCGCATAAACGCCCGCCGTTTCCATCCATTCTGCGCCGCTTTCAGGCGACATTTTCGCCCGCGCTTCGACAAAACTCGCGTTGCTTCGCGCCTCGGCGCGTTCGAGCCGCCGCGCCAAATCTCTATCCGAAAATATCATCGTTTGATTATCAATCATTGTTTCGCTCCGAACGAAAACTCATTCGCCAAATCCCAGGGTCCGCCGAGGTAATGCCACAACTGCAAGCCGACGGCGTTGCCGGTTCGAGGTTTCCAATTTGCCTGTAAAGTCTCAAATAATCTCCGCGCTTCGTCTGGTACGGCTTTGTTCTGAATCGTAATGTGCGGCTTAAATTTTTGTTTGTCCTGCGCCGTCAGCCATTCGTTCCATTCGGCGGCGAGCGTCGAACGCAGCTTTAACACTTCCGCTGATTCAATTTCCGCCGCCGTTCCTTTGCCCAAAAACCGCAGCGTCGGAAAGCGCAGTTCAAACGATTCGTATTCTGCACAAACATCTTTCAAATTCGCTTCAATCCGAGCGATTTCCTCACCCGGCAAATTATGAAACAGAGTAACGTGCGCCGCCAGAAAATTTCTCTCCGGCGGAAAATATTCACGGCGCAGCGCGTCAAAAAAGCCGAACGAATCAGCATCTAATTCAACGGTCAAAATTAAAGGCGGCATAAAATAATTTAATCAAAGATTACCGCAAATTTCCGTCGCCGCAAACATCGAAATTTTATTCATTTTTTCGCCGTCCGCGTTTTGAAAATCAACGCCCAGCAGCGCAGCAGCCCAAATCTCCCGCTCTTTCATAAATCGTCGTCGCTTGGCTTTAATAATTAACGGTTGCTTCCTGCTCCATACATTAATTCTTTGCCCGCCAATGTTCTCCGGTAATAAAGTATCTGACCGCCGGTTTGTCTTCGCCGTAGCTCCAGCCGCGAAACATATTAAATAAACCGATATTCCAACTCTCCTTCATTCCGATCTTCTCCATTATGCGAATTGATGCCAAGTTTTCGGCAAAACAATCCGCGTAAACGACATTGACCTTTATAAATTCAAGCGCGAAATCAACCATCGTATAAGCAACTTCGGTCGCATAACCGTTTCCGCGAAAGCGGTGTCCGTAATGCCAGCCGATAAATGTTTCTGAACCTTGCCGCACGGCATCCGAAAGATTACAGCTTCCGATCAAAGTTCCGTCGGCTTTAAGTTCGACGGACAATTTATAATAAGGGCGATGCGCCTGCTTCGCCCACGCCATCGCCTTCTCCAATTCGTTTCTGTTATAAGTTTCGTCCGCCTGAAAAGATAAGATATTTACCCTTGATTCAGGTTCGGCAAACTGTTTAACCAGAATCGGTATATCATCTTCCCGCACGTCTCGAATTATCAAACGCTTGGTTTCTATCTGAAAGCTCATCGGTCTTTTATCCTAATCGCCGCAGCTTACTTTGTTTCCTCGAAAGCACTATAAGGAGCCGTGCAAATTTATTTTTAAGTTCTGAGTCCCGCCTTCAGGCGGTTTCCTGATTTCGCCGGCGAAGCGCGGCGAAAAGCCGCCTGAAGGCGGGACTCAGAACAGTTGCTGAAATCTGTAATTTTATTTTGCACGACTACTTATTTCAAAATCAAGCATATTTGCTACGCAAAATTAAGAATCACCGAAAATTCGCGCCGTCGTTACATTGCGAGTGATTTAAGTTAAACTAGCCGTTTTGACGAAATACAAATTTTTATAATGGATATACAAACAGAAGAAACTATCGAAACGACGTTCGCGCAATTTGGTTTGAGCGATGAATTAATGAAAGCGGTCAGCGATTTGGGTTATGAAATGCCGTCGCCGATTCAGGCGAAAACGATTCCTTTATTATTGGAAGGCAAAGACATTATCGGGCAGGCGCAGACGGGAACGGGCAAAACGGCGGCTTTCGCGCTGCCGACTTTGCAGAGAATTGACACGACGACTTCCAAAATTCAGGCTCTCGTTCTGACACCGACGCGGGAACTGGCGATTCAGGTCGCCGAAGCGTTTCACTCTTACGCGAAACATTTGGGGCGCGTGCGTGTTTTGCCGGTCTACGGCGGGCAGTCAATTTCACAGCAAATCAGGCATCTGCGAAGCGGCGTGCAGATTATCGTCGGCACGCCCGGTCGCGTGATGGATCATATCCGGCGCGAAACGATTGATATTTCCAATCTGAAAATGGTCGTCCTCGATGAAGCCGACGAAATGCTGAATATGGGTTTTCAGGAAGATGTCGAATGGATTTTGTCGCATACGCCCGACACGCGCCAGACCGCGCTTTTTTCGGCGACGATGCCGCGACAGGTCAAACGCATCGCCGAAAAATATCTGCAAAACGCCGTCAATGTCGAAATCGAACAAAAGACGATGACCGTGCCGACGATTCAGCAGTTTTATCTGAACGTCTCGGACAAACAGAAAACCGACGCGCTGACGAGACTGCTCGAAACCGAAACCGCTTCGGGCGAAGCGGTTCTGATTTTTCACCGCACGAAACTCGGCGCGGCGAGTTTGACCGACAAATTGCAGGCTCGCGGTTATGCCGCCGAAGCGATGCACGGCGATATGTCGCAGGCACAGCGCGAAATCGTCATCAAAAAATTACGGAGCGGCGCGGTCGAAATCGTCGTCGCCACTGACGTTGCGGCGCGTGGTTTGGATGTCGAACGCATTGCGACGGTCGTCAATTTCGATATGCCTTCGGACACGGAAAACTACGTTCACCGCATCGGGCGCACCGGACGCGCCGGACGCGAAGGCAAAGCGATTCTGTTCGTTACGCCGCGCCAGCAAAGAATGCTGCGCGACATCGAACGCTACACGAAACAGAAAATCGAACCGATCAAACTGCCGACGCAAGCCGATGTCGCGGCGCGGCGCGTTTCGATGTTAAAAGACAGAATTACGGCGACGCTGGACGAACAGGATTTGGAACTTTATCTGTCGCTAGTCGAAGATTTAGCCGAGGAAACCGGACGCGACGCGGTGGAAATCGCCGCCGCCGCGACGTTTCTGGCGGTCGGCGAAAAGCCTCTGCAAGTAAATATCGAACCGGAACGAACCCGCTTTTCATACGCCGAAGAAGGAATGTCGCGCCTGTTCATCAGCGTCGGTCGCCGCCAGCAAATCAGTCCGGCGCACATCGTCGCCGCCATCGCCAACGAAGCCGACGTTCCGGGTAAAGCCATCGGCGCGATTGATGTCAACGACCAATTTTCGCTGGTTGACGTGCCGACCGAATTCGTTTCGCAAATCCTCGAACGAATGAGCCGCAGCCGCATCGGAAAACAAAACGCCACGATCCGCCTTGATGCCAACGCCGCCGAATCCGCCAAAGAATTCGCTCCGTCCCGCCAGCGCGAACCCAAAACAGATTCTGCGCCGCGCCGCGAACGTCCGGCGACCAAACCAATCTTGCGCGAACGCCGCTTCGAGAGCGAAGAAACTTTCCAGCCAAAGAAAAAATCGGTCGGCAAAAGCTCTAGCAGCGCGGGAAATTATCCGCCGAAAAAGAAATTCAAAAGTGAAAGTTTTGAAAGCGAACGGGAATTCAAGCCGAAGAAATCTTTCCAGAACGAAGGTTTTGAAGCGAGAAAACCGAAAAGCTCGACTGTCGAAGCATCGGATTACAAACCGCGAAAATCGAAAAGCCCTTACGTTAAAAGCAGCGATTTCGACAACCGCAAACCGAAAAGTACGGTCAAACGCAAAAAATCTGAAAAACTAAAGCCGAAAAGTCCGTTCGCCGCTTTTGCCAAAGGTAAGAAAAAGAAAAGATAAAATCAGCCGCGAAAAGACACGAAAAAGCACGAAAGTTTAATCAATTTCTTTCGTGCTTTTTCGTTGTAAAAGTCAGAATACAACCTGACAAAATTGAGTGTTCGGCAAAAATTGCTAAAGATAGTTTATAACTCGCGTCCTTTGCAGTGAGATTTTCCTCGACCGAAACCGACAGATTAGAGTTGGGATAAACTGCGAAGCATTTGAGTAAAGAATCCGGCTTGATTGCCGCCGTCTTCTTTACCATCGCCGTCTTCGTCGTCCTCTTCAGAATCCGGCTCGCCGTCGTTGTCATCATCGTCGTCCTGGTCATCGGGAATGCCGTCGTTATCGTCGTCAGTGTCTTTGTCGTTGGGCGTTCCGTCGCCGTCTATATCGTCGGCATCGTATTCTTCGTCGCCCTCTTCTTCGGCTTCGTCGGATGTGCCGTCGTTGTCGTCGTCGGCATCTTTGTCATCCGTGATTCCGTCGTTGTCATCGTCATCGTCTTCATCGTCGGGCTTGCCGTCGCCGTCGTCGTCGGTGGTGTCTTCGTCTTCGCTGTCGGAGATGCCGTCATTGTCGTCATCGTTATCTTTGGCATCGGGAATGCCGTCGTTGTCGTCGTCGGCATCGTCCGCAACTTCGTCTTCTTCACCGGCTTCGTTATAAATGCCGTCTTCGTCGTCATCTGAAACGCCGTCGTTGTCGTCGTCAACGTCTTTATCGTCGGGCGTTCCGTCATTGTCATCGTCGGCATCTTCGTCGTCGGGTTGACCGTCGCCGTCGTCGTCTTCATTGTCCGGGTCTTCGCTGTCGGAAAGTCCGTCGTTGTCGTCATCGCTATCTTTCGCGTCGGGAGTTCCGTCGTTGTCGTCGTCCGCGTCAACGGCGTTCAGTTTGCCGTCGTTGTCAATGTCCGAATCTTCGTCGTCGCCTTCGTCGTCGGCATCGTCCGCGTCGTTGTCGTTGTCTTCCGATTCCTGAGCGACGTATTCTTCGCCTTCAAACCCGTCGCCTTCTTCGTCAACGGCGACACCGACCGCGCCATCGCCGTCCCAATCGCTGAAATCCATCTGGTAACGGTCGTTCGTGCCGAAATCTATGTTGTCGGTTTCGTAATTCCAGACGCTGCCGTCCGGGTTATAGCGCGCGTAATCTACATCGTATTCGTCGTTGTCGCCGTCGTTGTCGTAAAAGTTGAAAGTGTTTTCCGCGATGTCGTAATTGACGGTCAAAGTTTTTCCCGGTTTGAGTTTGCCGCCGTCCAGCTCGAATTTCGTGCTGGACGCGCCGTTGTCAACCGCGTAGAAAACCTCCGGCGTTTCGCCGTCGTTGCTTGATGTGAACGAAAGATGTTCGCCGTCCGGCGAAACGGTCATCGCCAGAACTTCACCCGGATCAACCAGAATACCGTCGAAGCCGACGGTAAAGCCGGGTGCGGAGTATGTGAAATCAACATTGGTTTCCGTGCGGTTATTTTTGCCGGAGATCAAAATCGTGTAAGGCGCACCGTCCTTCTTAAACGGCAAGGTATAGCGTGGCGTGTCGAAGCCTCTGCCGCCGGTTTGCCATTCGATTTCCGAAAACGGAATTTCGTCAACGAACTCGCCGCTTGCCGGATCAACACCGACCGCATAACCCTCGCCGTCAATGACCAGCAAATCGGCACTGCCGTTCAATGCGAATTCCGCCATCTCGTCCTGATAAAACGCCGTTTCTTTGGCTGCCGGCTGCGGCTGGGCAGGCGGTTTCGGTCGCGCCGGCGCGGTGTATTCGACCGGCTTGCGCGGCGGAGCCGGTTTGACGAGCGGTTCTTTGACGGGAACGCACGTTCCGCCTTTGCCGTCGTTGGCGAACGGGACTTTGAAACAGCCTTTTTCGCGCAGAGCATTGGAATTCGTGGCGAGCGATTTGGTCGTGATGTCGCCGGTGTAAGCACTGACCGGCTGCGACGGATTGGTCGTCGTTACATACTTCCAAATTTGTTTGCCGCCTTTTTCGACCGTGATAAATCTGGTTTGTCCCGGATAATTGTTGTCGTAAACGTGAATCCGGTAGAGCGCGCCCGCGTCTTCGACGGCGAACGGCGAAACGACGTGACCGGCGGACAATTTACCTTTGTCCGATTTCCAGAAAATCAGCGTCTGCACGTCTTTTCCGCTTTTGAGAGTTTCCGCCAAACTTTGGACGACCGCCAGCGGTCCGTCGGTGCGCGATTTGGTGCGCTGATTGCGAATTTCTTCGAGCGTCTGCGTCGCCCAATAATAGGCGATGTAATTTTCCATAACGGGATCGAGTTTCAGTTGAAAAGGCGTGTCCGCCGCCGCCTGAAACTGCGACGGGCTGACTTTACCTTTGAACGGTTTGTTCGTCGCCAGCAAAAGGCTCGTCGTCGCCATCCCGTCGCAGTGTCCGATGTTCATATTCTCCAAAACCTGCATCATCCACTCGCGCGCCGCCGCCTTCATAACGCAGTCCTGCGCCGTGTTTCCCTTCTGGCAAACCGCGCCCGCGCCAAACAAGCGAATCATATCGCCCGCGCCCAAATCGTCCTGCCAGACGTGCTTCGAGTTCGTATAATTCTGAAACCCGAACCCGTTCACTTTCGGATCGAATTTGATTTTAGCGATGATATTGGCGTTCACAGGCGGATTCGCCTGCTGCGCCCGCGTGGTTCGCAGGAACGGCGAAAAAATCACGCTGAATATCAGAGCGGAGACGAAAGCTGCTTTCAACCGTCTTTGAAATCTAATTTTGCTGATCGAATTTGTTTTCATATTTAATTAAAAGTTAAGCTGCGAATTTTCGAGCGACAGACAATTATCCTCTTGTTAGCAATAAACGGGATTTATCCGGGAAAAGGGTCATTAATCTTGAAAATGACTTCAAGAAAATTTCGGGTTTAGAATGTTTTTACGAATATTCTCAGTCAAACTGGAAGCAGACGCTTTTTTGACTTCGATTCAAAAAATTCGACTCTCGAAAGTTCCGAAGATTCTATCGCCGACATCTTAACACAAAAAAAGACGTGGAGATTAACCAATCTCCACGTCTCAGTGTCATCTGTGTCGCCGCATCTTTATTTTCCGCTCATAATCAATTTAGCAATCGTCGCAAGTTGCATATTCGTCGTGCCTTCGTAGATCGCGCCGATTTTTGAATCGCGCCAGAATTTCTCGACCGGATAATCTTTGACATAGCCGTAGCCGCCGAAAAGTTCGATGGCTTTTGAGGAAACTTTTTCCGCTGTGCGCGACGAGTAAACTTTCGCCATCGCCGCTTCTTTCAAAAACGGTTTGCCCGCGTCTTTCAAACGGGCGGCGTTATAAACCAATAAACGTGCCGCTTCGATGTCCATCGCCATTTCCGCGAGTTGGAATTGAACGGCTTGGAAATTGTTGATTGATTGTCCGAATTGTTCGCGTTCAGCGGTGTATTTTAATGCAGCTTCATATGCGCCCTGCGCGATGCCGATCATCTGTGCGCCGATTCCGATTCTTCCTTCGTTCAATGTTTCGATGGAAACTTTATAGCCTTTGCCGACTTCGCCGAGGACGTTTTCTTTCGGGACTTTACAGTTGTCGAAAATTAATTCGGTGGTTGATGAAGCGCGGATTCCTAATTTGTCTTCTTTTTTGCCGACGCTGAAACCTTCGTAATCTTTTTCGACGAGAAATGCCGTGATTCCTTTATAACCTGCGTCGGCATCAATCGTCGCAAAAACGATGAAAATTTCGGCTTCGTTGCCATTGGTAATCCAGAGTTTTTGCCCATTAATTTCCCAAAAGTCGCCTTTGTCAACGGCTTTCGTTTTTAAAGCGAAAGCGTCCGAGCCGCTTCCGGCTTCGCTCAGAGCATACGCGCCGACTTTTGATTCCGCCATTTGCGGCAAGTATTTCTTTTTCAAATCGTCGTTGCCCCAGCGAATAATCGCGTTCGTTACCAACGTATTTTGCACGTCAACGAACACGCTCGTCGAAGCGTCAACTCGCGCCAATTCTTCAATCGCCAGAATCGCGTTGAAAAAGGTCGAACCCGCGCCGCCGTATTCTTCGGGCGTTTCGATTGCCATCAAGCCTAACTCGAAACAGTGTTTGATTAAATCTTTGTCGAGTTTCGCGTCGTGTTCCATCTGCTCGACGCGCGGGCGAATTTCGCCTTCGGCAAATTCGCGCACCGAAAGTTTAAATTGATTTTCTTCTTCTGAAAGTTCGGTTAAAGCCGGTCTTGTAATTTCCTGTCCTAAAGCTGCTGCATTCATAATAATTTTTTGATTCGGTAAATGATTTTGTAAATAAAATTTAATGTTTTACCATCATAATAGGCGAGCGCGGCAAAAGGCAAAGAGCAAGTGAATCACGAATCAAACATCGAAACCCCGGCTATCGAAACTCAAAATCCTTCAAAAAGCAGAAAAATGAAACGGCTGAAAATCGCCGTCGTTTTGCTGACGGTGGCGGGTATTGCGCTGTTCGCTTATTTCGTTTATTCGGTCGGTATCGGCTTGATTTTGGAAGGCATCGGGCGCATCGGTTTCGATGGATTCGCGCTTTTAATGTTTCTGTATTTTCTGCGAATCGTCTGCCGCGCTTACGCCTGGACGCTTTCGGTTTATGAACCGTATAAATTAACCGTCGCCGACACTTTGCCCGCCGTGATTATCGGCGAAGCGTTGAGCAGTTTGATTCCTCTGGGAATTTTGGTCAGCGGAACTTCCAAAGCGGTCGCGGTCAGAAATCGCGTTCCGCTCGTCGTCGGTTTGTCTTCGATTGCGACGGAAAATCTTTTTTATTCAATCGTAACCGGGCTTTTTATCGTCTTCGGCGCGTTCGCCTTCCTGCGAAGTTTTGAATTGGAAACCGGCTGGATTGCGACGATTGACGTTTTGATCGGCGTGATTTTCGCGCTGATAATTTTCGCCGTCGTCGTCATCGTCAAGCAGTGGCATTTTTTGAGTTCACTGTGCGAATGGTTCTACAACCGCGACATCGGCAAGAATATCTTTGAACACGGGCGAATGCAGGTCAGGCTTTTTGAAAATTTGATTTACGGATTTTATCGCCAATATCCGCGCCGCTTTCTGCCGATTTGTATGATGCAGTTGATTTTTCACGCGCTCGGCGTTTTGGAAGTATGGTTTATTTTAAGCCGCATCAGTGCGGGCGAGCCGGACGTTTTTGCCTCGTTTCTGCTCGAATCAATGAGTCGCGTGATTACGATTGTTTTCAAACTCGTCCCGTTTCTGATCGGCGTTGACGAAGCCGGAGCGCAATTTGTAACCAAAACGCTCGCGCTCGGCGCAGGTATCGGCGTAACTTTGGCGATTGTCCGTAAAGGGCGCATTTTATTCTGGACGGCGGCGGGCTTGATTTTGATTGCCAAACGCGGACTTTCGATTAAGGAGATGGCGAAATCGCTGAAGTAAAAAGACAAAAGCAAAAAGCGTAAAGTTCTTTGTCATTTTTCCCGCCGATTAGTTTATACTGAAACGAACGCGACATTTATCGAGAGCGAGAGGAAAAAGTTTTGCAGCCAAAAGTTCATCAGGGAAAATTAACCGCCGAAGGATTTCGGTTTGCGATTGTCGCGGCGCGTTGGAATGATTTTTTGACATCGAAATTAATCGAAGGTGCGCTCGACGCGCTCGAACGGCTCGGCGCAAGCGAAGATGCGGTGGAAATTTTCAAAGTTCCGGGTTCGTTTGAATTGCCTTTGACGGCGCAGAAAGCGGCGGCGAGCGGAAAGTTTGATGCAATAATTTGTATCGGAACGGTGATTCGCGGCGAGACTTCGCATTTTGAACACGTTGCGGGCGAAGCCGCGAAAGGCGTGGCAAACGTGGCGATGCAGACCGGAATTCCGGTTTTATTTGGCGTTGTTACAGCGGAAAATCTCGAACAGGCAATTAATCGCGCCGGTGTGAAAGCGGGCAACAAAGGCTTTGAAGCCGCGATGTCAGCGGTCGAATTGGTCAATTTATATGCGGTAATGGACGGCGGAGAAACGACTTCCAAAGAGAAAGTTTTTCCGCACGTCGTTTGAAAAATCAGGGCAAGAAGTATTATGGGAACGAGACGTAAAGCGCGTGAATGTGCTTTGCAAATGTTATTTGCGGCGGATGTTGCCAAAACACCGGGCGGCGTTTTGACAAAGAATTTTTGGGCGGAACTCGGCGAAGATTCTTTCGACGAGGCGACGCGCGAATTTTCCAATCAAATCGTCATCGGCACGCTCCGCGAAATTGAAAAGATTGACGAGACGATTCGCACCCGCGCCGAACACTGGCGCATCGAGCGAATGGCGATTGTTGACCGCAATGTCCTGCGTTTCGCCGTCTATGAATTTATCTTCACCGACACGCCGCACACGGTCGTCATCAATGAAGCACTGGAAATCGCCCGCCGATTTTCCACCTTTGAAGCGACGCAGTTTATCAACGGCATTCTCGATGCCGTCAAGCACGATTTGGAAAAAAACGAATCGAAAAAAGATTCTGAAAACGCCGACGAAGCGAACGAAAAAACTCAGGCTTCTTCGCGCTGATAATTCCAGATTCCAGATTCCAGATTCCAGATTTGCAATCTTTAAAAGCGTTCGCGTTTTAATCTGGAATTTGGAATCTGGAATCTAATCTATGGAAGATTTTCGCCGCCAATTTCTGAACGAAACCGTCGAGACGCTCGAAAATCTCCGGCACGTTTTGCAAAGCGGTGAAGTAGTTTCCGCTCAAACCAGACGCGAAACTTTTCGCATCCTTCACACGGTCAAAGGCACGGCGCAAACTTTCGGTTTTACTAAAACGAGCAGTTTGGCGCACGACCTCGAAACTCTTCTGTCGGCTGATGGCGACGCGCCAAATCTTTTAATTGAAGGCATTGGTCTCTTGCAAAAATCGCTGACCGAACAGAGTTTTCAAATCCCCGAAAAATTCACCGAAAATTATCGCGCTGCCGTCCCGAACGCGCCGACAACGAGCGATTCGAGCGATAATTTGCCGCAAATCCCCGTCGAATTTTATTCGCAGTTATCGAAGCGGGAAAGAGAAATGGTCAACGGGGCGATTCGCGGCGGCAAAAATTTAGCCGTTCTCGAAGTCGGGTTTGAAACGGTGAGTTTTGCCGCCGGATTGATAAATTTTCGTGAAATTTTAAGCGCGGCGGGCGAGATTATCGCCACTTTTCCGAGCGCGAAATTTACTAACGGCAACAAAATCGGTTTTCAATTTCTAACCGCCGGTTTGAAAAATGCTCGAAAGTTAGCGGTGGAAAACGCCGCGGAAATTTTATGGGAAAACGCGCCGGAAATGTCGGCGAACAATCTGGAAGCGGTTCTGCGGCAAATCGCACAACACGGCAGAGAAGTCGCCGCTAAATTCGGCAAGCAAATCCAGATCGAAACTTCGGGCGGCGAATCGGAATTATCGCCCGCCGGGTTAAAGTTCGTTTTTGAAACGCTTTTGCATCTCGTTCGCAACGCGGTTGACCACGCCATCGAGCGCAGCGGCACGATCAAAATTAACCTGAAAAAAGAAACGGATGGCTTGCGGTTTTCAATTTCCGACAATGGGCGCGGCATTGATTTAGAAATGATAAAAACAAAAGCGTTGGAAAAAAATCTGATTTCCGCCGCCGAAAATTTGACCGAAGCGGAAACGCTCGATTTGATTTTTCAGCCGGAATTTTCGACGAAAACGGCAACGACGGAAATTTCCGGTCGCGGCATCGGTCTCGACGCGGTGAAAAACGCCGTCGAGAAATCAGGCGGTGAAATAAGCGTCAAAACGGAAAAGGGAAAAGGGACGACGTTTGAAATTTTTCTGCCGCGAACGTGAAATTTGGGACGATTTGAAATTTCAAATCGTTCACAGCGATTATGTAATGAATATCCGAGAAGATTGAAGGCAGAAGCCCGCGCGTGAGCAAGGGCGCGATTGTCATCGCACTTTGCGCCCTTGCTCACGCGCGGGCTTCTGCCCCGTTTATCCAAACTGCAGCCGCTCGAAGCGTCGAAAATCAAATGAAATCAAAGGCTGAAACTGTAAAAAAAATTATTCGTTTATTGGCGTTCGGTTGGATTTTATTTTTCGTTCCGCTCGCGTTTGCACAAGATTTGCCGAAGGAAATTCGCGGTTACAAAGTTTATCAGACGAAAATTTCAATCAAAAATCAGAGCGAAAAAAGCGGCAGCGGCAAATCCGCCAAAAACGAAGCGATGGAGGCGTTCGTCAAAGTTTCCGAGCCGGAGTTTGCCGAAGTTAATTTAACGGGAATAACATTTGAATTGACGGCAGACATCGAAATTCCAGAACAGAGCGGTAGAATTGATTTTTTAACCTTTAAAGATTTCCGCGTCAACGATTTAGCGGTCGAAATCGAAGAATATAAAAGCACTTTCGAGTTCAAAAAAAACGAAACGATTTCACTGCCGAAGCCGGTAAAAATCTTCGTCGGCGCGGATCAAACATTGCGCGGCGCGTGGTCGGAAGCGTTTGAGTCGAAGGAAGAATGGACGGTTACGGGCAGAGTTTTCGTCTTCGGGCGTTTTAAGAAAGCCGGTTTCAAATTCAAGCGTGTCGTGCCGGTTGATGTAAGTTTGAAAATCAAAAATCCTTTGCTAAGTTCTGAGTCCCGCCTTTAGGCGGCTTTTCGTCGAAGTTTAGCCGCCTAAAGGCGGGACTCAGAACTCGATATTCTGATTTTCGAGACGGCTTCTAATATCTTCGCCGCCGCTCAAAACGGTTTTCCTGCTGGGCGAACTGCCCGATCAGTTGGTTGAATTTGCCGCTTTCGTCGAACAGCGGAAATAATTGCAGATTCGGCGCGAGAAAGGCGGCGCGAAGTTCGACCGGGCGCGTTCCGGCGCGGTTGATGATTTTCACTCGTGTTCCGCGCACTTCTTCGATCCAGAGCGCGAATTCTTCGGCGTTACCGATGGTTGCCGACAACAGAAGAAGCCGAATTCGCGGCGGCGATAAAATAATCGCTTCTTCCCAGACGTGACCGCGATATTCGTCCGCCAGATAATGCGCTTCGTCCAGAATCACGAAATCCGTGTTGACCTGCTCGCCTTCCCGCAGCGAATCGAAAAGCTGATTGCGGTAGATTTCCGTCGTTCCGACAATTAGCGGCGCGTCGGCGTTTTCTTTTCGGTCGCCGGTCAGAATGCCGACGTTTTCCGCGCCGAATTCCTGCGAAAATTCCGCGTATTTTGAATTGGTCAGAGCCTTCAAAGGCGTTGTGTACCAAGCGCGTTTGCCGTCCGCTAAAAGTCTTCTGATTTCTTCACGCGCAATCCACGTCTTGCCGCTGCCGGTCGGCGCGGTTACTAAAACGTCCTGATTTTCAATCGCCTGTAATGCCTCGATTTGAAAATCGTCCGGCACAATCGGGGCGGGTTCGGGCGTTCCGATGCCGCCGAGCAATCTTTCCAACACTTTTAAATGAACGGGCGAAACGCTGCGGGCGGAACTTTCGGGTGCAAGTTCGCGTTTAAAGTCTCGTTCCTTTCGACGGTTTAAATCGGAACGATTTTTTTTGCGGCTGCGAGTTTTATCTTTGGAGGAATGCGCCATATTGTGGCAATAGTATCGGTTTCGCCCCGCAAAGTCTAATCTTTCAATCGGCGCGTGAAAATGATAAAATACCGAGAAGTTTCGCAACGGTTTCGCGCCGTTCGTCATCTATAAACGGGAGCGAACTTTATTTAATAGCAGTATTTATAAATTTTTTAACACAGCATTATGCAGTATCAGGACAAAGAACTTTTTCAGGGTTACGAGATAAAAAACTGGAATTTCACGCCGCGACTTTATAAATTATTCGGCGCGGCGGCGATTTTCAATATCTTATTTCTGCTCGTCGTCGTGCAGGCGAACGTCTTTACGACACGCGGCTGCGACAGCCCTTTGGTCGGAAATTTCTGTCAGGTTTTGGACACGATTTATCTGGGCAGCACCTTGCTCGACACCAACACCGATTTCGTCAGCGAGGATTATAAAGTAACCAAAATCGAAGATGCCGAAATTACATACATTGACGTAACCGGCGTGAACAATCAGCCGCTCGCTTATCCCGAAGGTTATTTCGCGCTCGCCAACCCGGAAAGCGCGATGATGCCGATGCCCGTGCCTGATATGAATGGTAATTTCCCGGTGCCGTCGCCGAATTTCAACGGATTTCCCACAAATCCGACGATGATGAATCCGACGACGAGCAGCGTGAATCCTCTGGCTTTGCCGCAGGTTACGCCGACACCGAATAAAAACATTCCATCCGGCGATGCGATAGACGATTCGCTTTTCGAGATTCAGAAACCGAAAATCGGCAGAAATCCCGTTCCGCCGCCGCCAATCGGCAGCACGGCAAAAAATCGTCCGCCGTTCGGGAAAAAGCGCGAAACCGGCAACGCGCCGAAACCGCCGACTCCTGAGAAAACTCCTGCAAAGCCTGATGAAAATCAGCCGCCGCTTGAAAGCGATGCGATTGTTGCGTTCAGACCGAATAAAAAGCCTTTGGAAGATTTCGCCGCCGGCATCGTGGCGAAACGCGAAGATAAAACCAAGCCGCTCGATTTGACCAAAAATTTCAAAGTGCGAATGGTCGGAGAATTGGACAAAGACGGCAAACTCATCAAGGAAAAAACGCGCTATGTTCCGCTCAAGCCTGATGAACAGGGCGATCAGGCAATGGTGGACACTGCCAAATTAGCCATCGAAGCCATCAACGACGGCAATATGTTTTATTATTTGAAACAAATCGGCATTGATAAAGTTGATTTCACGCTGATTCAGGACGATGAACAGATTTACGCGATTATTAGTTCAAATCAGAAAACCGAAAAGAAAGCGGAAAGATTATCTAGTGATATGTCTTTATTGCTGGGTCTGGCTAAATTGGGAATTAAGGAAGAAGAGTTGCGAACTTTGATTGATTCAGCCAAAACCGAACAGCAGGGAAAAAACTTCGTTCTGAATTTCAAAATTGACAAACTCGTCGCGCAGGCGTTGATAACGAAAAAACTGGACGAAGCCGAAGCGAAAAAGAAAGCCGCAGAACAAAATCCGAAACCGGCTTCGACGGCGACGGTGAACACGAATCAGAAAACGGCAAAATGAAAAAATTCAATCAGATCATTTTTCTCGCTTGCGGCTTGCTTTTAACGCTCGCCGCAGCTTCCGTTTCGGCGCAGGAAACGGTTGAACCCAACGAAAAGCCTCTTGAAGGTTTCGCCCAAGGTATAACGCAAAAAGTTGAAAGCGGTCAGGTTGATCAAGAAAGTGTATTTCGACCGAATAAAAAGCCGCTTGAAAAATTTGCTCAAATCGTCAAAGAAAAAGTCGAAAATAAACAGGTTGATTTAACAAAGTCTTTTTCGGTCGAGATGGTCGGCGTTTTGAAAGAAGACGGAAAACTCGATCCGAAAACATCGAAATTCACCAAAGGCGAAGGCGATGAGGCGATGATTGAAGTCGGCAAGAGTTTCATCGAAGCATTCAATGACAGCGGTTTGTTTTATTACCTGAAACAAATGGGCATCGAAAAGATAAGATTCGTTTTCGGACAAGACGAGACGCGAACATACGGCGTTATCACTTCCGAAATGCCGACCGCAGAGAAAGCAAAAACGATTGCCAGTGGAATGAATACATTACTCGGCATCGCTAAAATGTCTTTACAGCAAAGACAAAATAACGAGGATGAGGAAAACTTAATCAACGGCGCGTTAGTCAGAAACACGGGCAAAACTCTCACCTTGAAAATGGATTATGGAAAGTCGGTTATTCAGGAAATGATTAATCGCAAGTTGAAAGAAAGCGCGGCGAAACAATCGAATGACGAATAAAAACAAAAACAATTCGATAATTTTTCTCACGACGCTCTCGGTCTATCTCGGCTTGGTGCTGGTCGGCGGCGCACCGCCTTCCGTACTGGCTCAAACTGTATCAGAGAGAAAAGTCGGGACTGATTATTTAAGTGATGAAAAAATTCTCGCGGAATATGTTTCGGCGTTTCAAAATTTATTCGTTCAGTCTAAAGTTTTATCAACTGAATATAGTGAAGAATTAAAGGCTGTCTATGGCAAGGAAATAAAAGACGGCGAATACGATTATAATTGTTTTCATAGCATCAATCGAAATCTTAGCCAAATATTTGAAGGCGTTGGCGGCAGAACCGTTTATGAACCCAAACTTCAACCCTCGATTGAAAAACTCAATAATATCTTTCCGCACTCGATTGAAGATAACAAGCCGCAAATCAAAATAAACTTAACTTTATCGGGCGAAGATTTTTCATTGAAAGTTACTGCTTTCCAAGATTCCGACGAGCAAGCCGCACAGATTTTCAATTCTTACGTTAGCGAATTATCAAGAGTTAAAATTCAGCAAGCTGACCAATCTCGCATAATCTATCAAAATACGGAAATCTCGAAAGAGAACAATCAAGTTTTCATCGTTACACGCCTGCCGCGCAGCTCGCTTGACGCATTGCTCAAGCAGGACGCGAAGGCTGAAAAGTAACAAGGTTTTACCTTTCTAAATCTAACCTTCCGTTTTCCTTTTCCCGCAAAATCTGTTTTGATGAATAGTTGCTGAGATGAAAAAAAAATCAGCGGCTTCACCGTTAGTTTTAGACGACAAAAAGGAAATTGTCGAACGTACATTGAGGATAAGAAAATGGCTAATAAATTGGTAGATACATTTTTTAATAAAATTTTAGGCAGCAACACCGACCGTTATTTAAAGAAGATCGCGCCGACTATCGCGCAAATAAATTCGCTCGAACCGGGCGTTAAAAACCTTTCCGATGATGATTTAAGAGCGCGGACGACGCAATTCAAAGAGCGTATTCAAAACGCGCTGAACGGCATTGATGACAAAGACGAACGCCGCAAGCGCGAGCAGGAAGTTCTGCACGAAATTCTGCCCGAAGCGTTTGCGACCGTGCGCGAAGCGTCTATCCGTGTAACAGGAATGCGGCATTTCGACGTGCAGCTGATCGGCGGATTGGTTCTGCATCAGGGAAAAATCGCCGAGATGCGAACGGGCGAAGGTAAAACTTTGGTTTCGACTCTGCCCGCATATTTGAACGCGCTGACGGGGCGCGGCGTGAACGTCATTACGGTCAACGATTATCTCGCGTTGCGCGACGCGGAATGGATGGGCAAGATTCACCAATTTTTGGGTTTGTCGGTCGGCTGTATCCAAAACGATATGGACGATTACGAGCGCAAAGAAGCCTACGCCTGCGACATCACTTACGGGACGAACAACGAATTCGGCTTTGATTATCTGCGCGATAATATGAAGTTCGACCCGGAACAGCTTGTTCAGCGCGATCATTATTTCGCGGTGATTGACGAAGTTGATTCGATTTTGATTGACGAAGCCAGAACGCCTTTGATTATATCGGGCGCGTCGGACGAGGCGACCGATAAATACTACGTCGCCAACCAAATCATCCCGAAATTCGAGCGCGGTAACAAAGACGAAGAAACGAAAGTTACGACCGGCGATTATCTGCTTGACGAGAAAAATCACTCGGCGGTTTTGACTGAACAGGGCGTAACGAAAGCGGAGAAATTGTTGGGCGTTTCCAATCTTTACGACCCGGCGAATATGGAACTGCTGCACTGCGTCGAGCAGGCTTTGAAGGCGCACACGCTTTACAAAAAAGATCATCAATACGTCGTGCAGGACGGCGAAGTCATCATCGTTGACGACTTTACGGGACGACTAATGAACGGTCGCCGGTGGTCGGACGGTTTACATCAAGCTGTCGAAGCCAAAGAAGGCGTGAAAATCGAGCGCGAAAATCAGACTTTGGCGACGATCACTTTGCAGAATTATTTCCGAATGTACGAAAAACTTTCGGGAATGACGGGAACCGCAGAAACCGAAGCCGAAGAACTCGGTACGACTTATGGTTTGGATGTCATTATCGTCCCGACCAATCGCCCGATGGTGCGCCGTGACAATTCCGATACGATTTACCGCACGCTGCCGGAAAAATGGAACGCGATTGTTGATGAAATCAAGGAGCATCACGAAAAAGGTCAGCCGGTTCTGGTCGGTACGGTGTCGGTCGAAAACTCGGAATTAGTGGCGGAAAGATTAAAGAAAATCGGCATTCCGCACAACGTCCTGAACGCGAAATATCACGAGCGCGAAGCCGAAATCGTCGCCCAAGCCGGACGCAAAGGCGCGGTTACGATTGCGACTAATATGGCGGGACGCGGAACGGATATTATCTTGGGCGGCAACCCGGAATTCTTGGCGAATGACTTTTTGAAACGTCAGGAAATCAACCCCGACGAAGCCACGCCCGAACAGTTTGAAGCGGAATTGGAGAAGGCGAAACGCATCGTTGACGAGGAACACAAAGCCGTCGTCGCGGCGGGCGGTTTGCAGATTCTCGCCACCGAACGCCACGAATCGCGCCGCATTGACAACCAGCTTCGCGGACGCGCCGGTCGTCAGGGCGATCCGGGCGCAACCCGTTTTGCATTGTCTTTAGAAGACGATTTAATGCGGATTTTCGCTGGCGATAAGGTTCGTTCGATGATGGAATGGCTCGGAATGGAAGAAGGCGTTGCCATCGAATCGAAAACCGTGTCCAAACAAATCGAACGCGCTCAAAAAGCCGTCGAAGCGCGTAACTTTGAAACGCGCAAGCACGTCCTCAAATACGACGACGTGATGAACAAACAGCGCGAAACGATTTACGGTCTGCGCCGCCAACTGATGATGTCGCCCGAACACCGCGAATATCTGCTCGGCGAAAAAGGCGTGGCTCGTGATCTGCTCGCCGATCTGACGCATCAATACTTGAACCCGCAGGTTTCGCCCGATAATTGGGACGTTGATACTTACGCGGCGGAAATCCAGAGCATCTATGCCGTTGATCCGGCGGTTGACGCAGGCGTTGATTTTCACAAATTGACCGCCGACGAAATCGAAGACGCGATCTGGAAAAAGGCGACTGAAATATACGACGAAAAGGAAAAAACGATGGGCGGCGAACAGCTTCGAGCCTTTGAGCGATACATAATGCTCAACATCATTGACGCGCAGTGGAAAGACCATCTGCTTTCGATTGACCATCTGAAACAGGGCATCGGCTTGGTCGGCTACGGGCAAAAAGACCCGCTCGTCGAATATAAAAAGCAGTCGTTCGATATGTTCCAGGACTTGCTCGACCGCGTTGACACGCAAACGTGCAAAGCTCTGTTCAACCTCGAAATCGTCGTCAAAGACGAGCAGGAGGAAATGGAACGCCTCGAAAAACTCGAACGCCAGCGCGCCCGAAGACAAGCGGCAGGAATGGCTTTCACCGGCGCGATGGAAGGCGCAACAATGGCAGGCGAAGAAGCCCGCAAATCAACCCCGTTCGTCCGCGAACAGCCAAAGGTCAAAGCCAACGACCCGTGTTACTGCGGTTCGGGCAAAAAATTCAAAAAATGCCACGGCGCGGGGATTTAATGAGGACTGAGGACTAAGGGCTAAGGGATGAAAAAGGCGAACGATTCGTATGAATCGTTCGCCTTTTCGCTTGCGCCGCGCAAATCCGCATCCGCTGTCCTTAAAAATTCATCCGCTGTGCAAGAATATTCATCCGCTTCTCAAAAACAGCCGACCGCTTCCCGAAAACATTCAACCGCTCTTCAAGAAAATAAATCCGCTGTGCGAGAATATGCAGCCGCTGTGCAAGAATATGTTTCCCCTCCGCGAGAATATTCATCTGCTTCGCAAGAACATCGAACCGCTTCTCGAAAACATTCAACCGCTGTGCCTGGTCAGACATTCGCTTTACGAGTTGAGCCGTTCGCTCCGCGAGTTTATGCGGTGTCCAAATTATTTACTCCAAAGCGTGGATGATTTTCAGTTTCAATTCTTCGCTGTAATCTTCTTCGTTGATAAGGGAATAAACGATTTCGCTCAACAAATCCTTATCAATGCGATTATCGGCGACGTGAACGGCGATGTTTTCCATTTCGATGATGAATTTGCTGACGAAAACGTCCAGCCCGTTGACTTCGAGAAAAAACGCGCCGAGCGCAATCGAAGTTCGCTTATTTCCGTCCGTAAAACAGTGTCCTTTGTTGACCGCGAAAACCAGATGCGTCAGTTTTTCTTCAAGCGTGGGATAATAATCATCGTTCTGAATGTGAGTCAAAACGCTTTCCAATCTGCCTAAATCGAGCGTGCCGCTCATTCCGCCGGATTTCTCCAGAACATCGTCGTGAACTTTAACGGCATATTCAATTCCAAAATAAATCAGCTTCATCAGCGGTCTTTTAACCTCTTGAAAACTTCCTTATTTTCTTCCAGACGCAGTTCAAAAGCCTTGCTGCGCTCGCCCAAAAACTTATCGAAATCTTCGGAACTGACCGCACCGACGTAATCTTTCAGCTTTTCGTGCAGAGCGTCACGAAAAACCATATCGCGGCTCGCCATCAAGGTTCGCGCCTGTTCGCGCAGCGGCTTACAGAAACCTTCCATCTGCACCGTGAAATTATTAAACAAAACGTGAGCTTCGGAAACGCGCAATTTTCTGCCGAGCTTTTCCGATTCATTCCGCAGATAATCGGCAAAACCGTTTTCAAATGCCGCTACGAGATTGAGAATCTCCGAATACATCGTCGAACGCGCACTTTCCTTGTCGGCGAGTTTCAGAATCTGCCGGTATTCCTTAGCGTTTTCGTTAAAAATAGATTTGTAAATTTTGTCGGTAAACGCGCCGTATTTAAACTTTTGCGGCTCGATGTAATTGTCGAGCGCGTTAGTAAATTCTTCGCGGTAATTGTATTCACGAATCGCGCTCGGCAAAAATTCCTCTTCCCGCTGATTAACAAATTTCGTCGTGCCGCCCAACTTTTCATTGAGAAAATCAATCACGATATTCAAAATCGCCCCGCGCAAACGCTTCGCCCTTTCCGAAACGGTCAACAACATTCCGACATTGAGAAACGATTTAAATGTAAAAATCCCGACGCTCGGAGCTTTATTACTGATTGTTCCGCCACCAAATTCGCCGATGTCTCCGACATTGATGTCGGAGACATCGGCGGAAATGCCGCCGCTCAAAAATTCCTGTCTTAAATCTTTCAGCCTCTTAGCCGTGAAAAGTTCATAACCGCTGGCACTTAATTCGTCATAATGATTTTCCAACAAACGCTCAATCGTCCGCACGTCAACCTCAAAAAACTGCGCGATTTGCTGTTTGGTAAAGCGAAACTTACCATCAAACCGAACGCCATAAAATCCAATCTGCTGATAAATTTCTTTAACAGCGAGATTGTTGTTTAGAATATTGCGTCTTTCGATTTGGGAATTGAGTAGGTTTTTCATTATTTGGTAATACTTAATTTTGGCATAATTTCTTCTAAAACTTTCTTCGAGCCTGTTGGAGTAATAGAAACTTCATTATCATCTGTAAATCTAATTTCTCTGCTTTCCTTTAGCTTAGCAATCGCTCCTGAAATAGATTGTGGACTCAGCAACGGAGCCTGTTCTTTGAGTTTTTCTCTTGATAAGCAGTTTGTTGGAGCGTGATTTAATAATAATAAAACTTCCTCTTTGGCTGTGACATTAGTAGCCAAAACAAACGGTTTGCCGTCTAATTCGTGAATTAAAGAGTGTTCTAATTGAACAAGGTAAGCAACTGTTTCTTCTATTACCTTTATATCTTTCTGCCAAACGATGCGAAGGAATTCCGCGAGAACCCATTTTCCTAGATGAGTAATTAGCATCGAATCCATCATATTGGCGATATGTTCAGTTGAAATGTGCGCTACGCCTCTGTCTGAGCGGAATTTATAAGCTATTTCAATTGCTTTAGCTATATGCTTTCTATCTTTCAGCACCAAATTATGTGGATTTGGTGGTGAAATTGCGTTGCCGTTCTTAGTATCGAGCAAGTAATCTCTAACTTGACTTACAGTTTTTTTAGCAACCCTACCTGTATCTAGCTGATATAAGCATCTTGAAATAGCTTCGCACAAAGTTCCGCCATTAAGTTCAGATGGCTTCCAATCTGCAATAAGGAAACGGTTTTGCATTTCAACGTAGCTTTCTATCGCTATTCTTGCTAAATCGGCATCAACTTTTTGTGAAAGTTCGGCAATTAATTGCGTAGGTGTTAGTTTCATTTCTTACCTTTTGTTTTGGGTTCAGCAGAGGATATTCCAGCTAGAGTTTCAGCGTGTTTTATTCCGTCTGAATTAATTTGATAACCACCTTTAACCTTTATAACCAAGCCTCCGCTATCATTCAAGGACTTTCTAACTGCGCTTTCATCAATTTTTATCACAAAAGTTTCACGAAGAAAATTTGATATTTTCGCAGAAGAAACAATTTTTGATTCTGGACTGACTAAACTAATAGCCCAGAGTCCAAACACCCCTTTATCTTTCGCACTCTTATCTTTAACAGCAGAATAACCATCAATGTGTGTTTGGTGGCTTTTCCATTTCTCAGCCCAACTTTTGACATCTGTATTTGATTGACTGATTTTTGATGAAGATTTAGATGTCTTTTGAGATTCATCTGATTTTGAAGAAGAGTTTTTAGAACCACCTCTAGATTTCCTTTCAGGTATATGACTTCCTTTCAAATTTTCATCATATACCTCGTTCAAAACTGCTAACGCCTTGTTATACCCATCTCCTTTCAATCTTACATAAACTTTTTCTCCATCTTGCTTTAATGCTAGATCGTTGTTTTTGCTTATCCAACTAACAACATTTGAATCAAGCGAACCCATAACTTCTTTTAACGTTTCATTCAAATTATCTCGCGTTATAAATTCTTCACCTTGAATATCCTTTGAATAGAGCAATCTAAGATAAACTAAACGAATACCATATTCTTTAGGACCCATAGCTTTGAGGTCCTGCACTTCTAAAGTAAGGGAATCTTCGTCTAAATAAAATAGTTTTTTTATCCTTTCTTCCGTTTCATTTCCAGTTTTGGGAATTTGTTTCGGCGTAATATTTATTTCATTGTTAGAATTATCAGTTTCTTCAGCTTCTGGAAACAGTTCACCGTTTAACTGAGGTTGTTTTGCATTTTGTCTTCTAACTATGGTTCCTAACGGATAACTACTGACAACAAGTGCCAATGCTTCTTTGATACTATCTCCAATATTATCTGTAAAAATTGCTTTCGCGCTTCTTTCATTGCGTGTTTCCTTAAACTCGAAAGTGTTCATTGTTGGAGAACTACTTGTAGTTTCATCACTTTTGGCTCCTCCACTACCAATAGGTTCACCACACCAAACACAAACATCTGCATCAGGTTCTAGAAACTCACTACAACTTTTATCTTTGCATTTGAATTGCGTTCCGCATTTTTTACAAAAAATACCTCGTTCAGGTAACAATGAATTACAAGTGAAACAATTTAACATATACATTTCCTCTTAAAGTAATTTCTCTAAAGTCTAGAGCTTATATCCGGTAAATCTTGGCAGATAAATTATTTACACAGATAATTCAATTAAAGCAAGTATTTTGTTTGGGACTACTTTAGAAAGGATTGTGTTTTCCTTCAAAACGTCTGTTTATATAGACATTTTAAATTTTTGCACAATCCTTTCGGCGCGTCATTTGGCGCGTTAGCGCGGTTTTGAGAAATTCAGTTTTATAATCGCGTCGTACGTCGGGTCGCCCTTGGGGAAGTTTTGTTTGACGTAGGCTTTGATTAGTTTGACGAGTTTCAGGATGCCGTCGGTTTCGTTGTAGAAGACTTCATCGCGGGATTGGCGGGCGTTGCGGGCGGCGGCGATGGAGGCTTTTGCTAAGTTATTTGCCGCTGACATTGCGGCGTGGCGGGTTTCGAGCGTGGCGACTTTGACTTCGGTTTCGTTCGGCAGGTAATCGGGGCGCGATTGCAGGCGGGCGATGATTTCGCCGAAAGTGGCGAGCAAATCGTCGAAACTTAGTTGGGAAACCGAGTTGATGTTATCCGATTCGTCAATGTCGAGCGTGGTCGGGTTGTCGGCGGGTTTGGCGGCGGCTCGCATTCCGTTCATACGGCGGTTGAGCGTCTGTATATCGGCGTTGAAAGCGTCGTCGTTGACGTTGACTTCGGCGGCGAGCTTTATTTTGGTCGAGAGTTTGCCGATGTCCTCAAAAATGGCGGCGCGGGCGTTGATGTCGTTGGCTTCGGTCGCTTCGGCGGTGTTTTCGGCATTGATGGCAGCTTTGGCGGCGAGCAGTTTATCCTTCAAAGCCGAAAGCAGGATCATCGTCTGGCTCGGATTATATGCCGCGCCGAGATTGGTCAAAATGATAAAGATTGATTCAAAGTTTGCCGCGTTGATGGCGTGTCCGCTCTGGACGGTGCTTCTTTTTTTTGATTGATTCGTTGGCATTAATTTATCCTTCGAGTTTTCTGTAAAGCGGGTTAAAGGTCGAAGTTTTAAGGAATCGGCAAGGGAGTTAAGATAAATTTACCGCTCTGAAAAAGCCGAGTTCGCCGGAGACGGGCAAAGAGAAAACTCTGGTATGGAATGGCGTTGCGGGTCTCCGGGAATTTTTACGGTAAAGGCGACTTCCAAAAAACGCATCAGTTGCGCGATGCGCGGAATATAACTTAAAAAATAATCGAAGTCAATAATTCTGTAAATGGTTTTCAGCAGCAGGTTTGGAAATTCAGACGGCAGCCGCTGAAAACATTAATTTTACATTCTGCATTTTAAATTCTAAATTTCATCCGATAAAACCGTCGCCATTTATTGAAATAAAATGAAGAATTAAGAATGCAGAATGTAAAATTTCCAGTATTGCCGAATTTCCAAACTCGCTTCGGGACATTATCAATGTGAATCAAGAGTAGAAAATCAAAATGTTAAATCCTCTCTTTGTCTTACTTTGCGTCTTTGCGCCTTGGCGGGAAAAACAAAAGCGGTTTCCCGCCAAGGCGCAAAGACGCAAAGTAAAAGAGTTAAGCAAATACAAATTTTCTACTCTTGATTCGCATTATCAATACTTGAGAATTGATGATTGACAGTCTGCGGGCAACTTTTATTCAATCTTCTACCGACCGAAAACGATTTGAGGTAATATTGAATTTTGATGAAGAAAATTATTATCATCGGCGCGGGTTTGGGCGGGCTTTCCGCCGCGCTTCGGCTTGCCAAATCGGGTTTTGATGTAACGGTTTTGGAGAAAAACGAAACGGTCGGCGGCAAGGTTAATGCAGTCGAAACGGACGGTTACAAATTCGACACGGGCGCGTCGCTGCTGACGATGCGGCACGTTTTTGAAGACTTGTTTGAGTTTTGCGGACGGCGCATCGAGGATTATTTGGACATTGTTCCGCTCGAACCAATTTGCCGGTATTTTTGGACGGATAAAACGGTTTTCGATGCTTCGACGGACATCGAAAAAACCGTTGCGGAAATCAATAAAATTTCACCGGATGATGTCGGGAATTTTAGGAAATATCTTGCCGATGCCGAACGAAAATATGAAATTGCCGAACGGACTTTTCTCGCGCATTCGCTGAACGATTTGCCGCGCCTTCTGCGTCCGAAATATCTTAAGGATTTGCTCGCCATTTCGTCGCTGAAAACTCTGGACAAACATAACGCCGGATATTTTCAATCGGAAAAACTGCGGCAGTTATTCAATCGTTTCGCCACTTATAACGGCTCGTCGCCTTACCAAACGCCCGCGACTTTCGCGCTCGTGCCGTTCGTCGAATTCGGCTTGGGCGCGTGGTATGTGCGCGGCGGAATTTACGAAATTCCGAAGGCGTTGGCGCGATTGGCAGATGAGCTTAACGTCGGAATTCGGACGAATTGCGCGGTCGAAAAAATTATCACGGAAGGCGGGAAAGCCGTCGGCGTTCGGCTGGAAAACGGCGAAATTATAAGAGCCGATGCGGTCGTTGCAAATTCCGACGCGATTGAAACTTATCGGAATCTGCTCGACGAAAAGTACTTCAATGAAAAGTTAAATAAGCGCGAACCGTCGTGCAGCGGTTTCGTTTTACTGCTCGGCGTAAAGCGGAAATATTCGCAGTTGGCGCATCACAATATCTTTTTTTCGGACGATTACGCAGCGGAATTCGACGCGCTTTTTAAAGATTTGCGACCTGCGCCGAACCCGACGATTTACATCTGCGCGACTTCGCAGACCGATGAAACGCAGTCGCCGAAAGACTGTGAAAACCTTTTTATTTTGGTCAACGCGCCTTACACGAGCGCAAAAACCGATTGGAATAAAGAGGCGCGAAATTACCGCGATTTGATCGTCGAAAAGCTGGAAAGTTTCGGGTTGGAAGATTTGGGCGCGTCAATCGAATTCGAGCAAATCATCACGCCGGAAGACTTCGAGACGAAATACCGAACGAATCGCGGTTCGATTTACGGCGTTTCGTCAAACGGAATTTTTTCGGCTTTTCTGCGCGTTCCTAATCAATCGAAAAAGGTAAAGAATCTCTTCTTCGTCGGCGGCGCGACGCATCCGGGCGGCGGAATGCCTTTGGTTTTGCTGTCGGGGAAAATGGCGTGTGAGTTGATAGTGGATTGATTGTCAGAACAGCCTGCGTCAGCGGGCTGGTGAACGGTCGCCAACACTGACCAGCCCGCTGACGCAGGCTGTTCTGACAGCTTCTAAAGCCGCCGGTAAGTTTCCGCGCCGTCTTTTAATTCGACGGCGAGTTTGCGTTCCGACACGGCGTAATCGAGATGCGCGACGGTTTCGCTGACGGCGAGAAAACGATGAAAATCATCGCTTGCCGCGTCGGGGAAAAGTTGCGTAGCGGTTTCAAAAGCCGTCGTACCGTTTTTGGCGACGAGCGAAATAATCTTCTTTTGCCGTTCGTCAATCGCGCGGACGTAGCGGTGAAAAATTTCGTCGAAGTCTTCGACCGGCTCGAAATGTCCGCCATAGACGAGCGTCGGCGCGTGGGCTTTTATTTTGGCGAGGCTGACCAGATATTCGCCGAGCGACGGAAAGCGTTTTGATTTATCAAACGGGTCGGGCGCGATGATCGGGTTCGGCGTAATGCGCTTTAAAATCGTGTCGCCCGCGATTAAAGTTCGGTTCGCTTCGCGCCACAGGCAACACGATCCGAGCGTGTGTCCGGGCGTGTGCAGAACTTTCAGAACGCCGCTTGCGAATTCGATTTCCGCATCGTCCTTTAATTCCGAAAACGCCGCTCGATCTATCGAATCGCTGAAGCGTGAAGCGTTTTTATAAATCGTCTGCAACGCGCCGAATGCGGTTTCGGGAACACCGGCGCGAATCATAAGAACATCCATCGCCGCCGCGTTCGTGTCGCCGAAGAGATTTCCCGTTTCCCACGAATGAATGAAAATTTCCGCGCCGTTCGTTTCGTCGAGAATCAGTTTGGCGAGTCCGCAGTGGTCTTCGTGCGCGTGAGTAAGAATAATTCTTTTAATGTCGGAAAATTTCACGCCGTGCTGTTTCAACTTTTCGCGCAGAGTGCGTTCGGCTTCAGCGGTTTTCGGTCCGACATCAATCAAGGTGAGCGGGTCTTCCTTAATCAGATAAACATTGACATCGCCGATGTAAAACGGTGTCGGAATAGCGAGTGGAATGATGTTCATAAATCAATTTGTCAGAACCGTCTCGCGTCAGCGGGCGGCTCAAGCGTCGGCGCAGACATCTTTTGGTAAAAGTGAAACCCGCCCGCTGACGCGAGACGGTTCTGACTTGTTTTTTGATAACACGAAACGAACGGAAAAGAAAACCGTCGAACTTTGGCGGCAAAGTTGTAAGATGATTTTACAGTGCAATCCAAAATCCAAAATCCAAAATCCAAAATCGCCATTGTCGGCGCGGGACCGGCGGGCGCGAGTCTGGCAATTAGATTAGCGAAAGAAAATTTCGACGTAACTTTAATCGAGCGCGAAAGATTTCCGCGTCAGAAACTCTGCGGCGAATTTATTTCGCCCGAATGTTTCCGGCATTTTCGGGAACTGGGAGTTTTCAGCGAGATGATTTCGCACGGCGGCGACCGCCTCGCGGAGACGATTTTCTACGCGCCGAACGGTAAATCCGTTGCCGTGCCGAGCGATTGGTTCGACAAAAATGAAGCGGGCGCGTTGAGTTTGAGCCGCGCCGAAATGGATTTTATATTATTGGAAAAAGCGAAAAGTTTAGGTGTCGAGGTTTTGGAAGAAACTTCCGTCAGCGGTTTGTTAATGGAAAAGGACTCGGTACGCGGCGTGAAAGTTAAATCGAAAAACGGCGTAATTACGGAAATCTGTGCTGATGCGACGATTGATGCGACCGGACGCGCTAATGTTTTGGGGAAACTTTACGGGAAGTCGAGAGTCGAGAGTCGAGAGTCAAGATTTTCGGAAATCCAAAATCCAAAATCTAAAATCCAAAACCGCCTCGTCGGTTTCAAGACGCATCTGAAAAACGTCAATCTGGAAAAGGGCAGATGCGAGATTTATTTTTTTCGCGGCGGTTACGGCGGTTTGAGTTTTGTTGAGAACAATCTGGCGAATTTTTGTTTTTTGATCGAAGCCGGAAAGGTTAAAGAATTTAATTCCGATGCCGGACAAATTATCGAAAATCTGGTTTATGAAAACGGGCGCGCCCGCGAAACTTTGAATAATTCCGAAGCGGTTCACGATTGGCTGGCGGTTTCGGTAGACGGTTTCGGGCGCAAGAATTTGAATCCGGCGCAAAATCTTTACGCGGTTGGCGACGCGGGCGCGTTTATTGATCCGTTCACGGGAAGCGGAATGCTGATGGCGTTGGAAAGCGCGGAGATTCTGGCGCGAATCGTCAGCGAAAGTTCGGCGGCGGAACAAATCGGCGAGAAATATAAATTCGCCCACGCCCGCAAATTTCAAAAGCGGCTTTTCGTCTGTTCGATTCTTCGCCGCGCCGCGTTTTCGCCCGTGTTTGCGGGACTTTTTATCAATGCTCTGAGTCTCGGTAAACTGCCGCGCAAGCTGTTGGCGCAGGCGACTCGCCCGACGTTTTCCCGCTGAAAACAGCGAAAAAGGATTAAATCGTTTTGGAATGACGTTTTTACGCCGCGAAAACCGATTTTTTTCTTGCTTAAATATGAATTTTAGGTTACAAATTAGAACACGAATTCGGCATAATCCAGTTTTTCAATAATTCCCAACAATATCAGAGCAGCAATCGGACTTTTTCTTCCGACTGCTGCGAAAGTGCCATTCTAAAATTAAAAATTTGCAAAGGAGTTTATCAAAAATGACAATATTTTCTCGGCTGACCCGTGTCGGACTCGATAATCCGACGCGCCGAAGACAATTTATCGGTTTCCCGTTCGCCGCGTGCGGGCTTTTTTTGTTTGCGCTGATGTTCGGCGCGACGACGCAGGCAAACGCGCAGGCATCGAGTTCTTTCTCCGAACTGCGCGGGCAGGTAACCGATTCGACCGGCGCGGTGATCCCGAACGCGACCGTAACTTTAACCGATACCGAACGCGGCACGGTGCGAACGGCGGTAACCAATGAAGACGGCGAGTATATTTTTTTGGCGATTCCGCCGACCGAATACGATTTGAAAGTCGAAGCAGCGGGCGGCAATTTTACGGCTGCCACATCGCGTCTGACTTTGACCATCGGACAGCAGGCGAATGTTCCCATTCAACTGACGGCGGGCGGCGTGGCGGCGACCGTTGACATTACAGCCGGTTCGGAAGTCGTCGAAACCGACCGGACGCAGCAGTCTTCGGTGATCGGCGAACGCGAAGTTTTGCAGCTGCCGCTCAGTCGCCGCAACTTTCTCGACCTTGCGCTGCTGACTCCTGGCGTGAACGACAGCGACAATATCGCCGATCTTTCGGATTTTCGCGTCGCGCAGGGCAAATCTTCCGGCTTGTCGTTCGGCGGCAACAACGGACGCGGCAATCTCGTAACGGTTGACGGCGGCGCGGTGATTACGACGACCGGCGGCGTGTTCGACACTATTTCGCAGGAAGCCGTACAGGAATTTCAGGTTCTCCGAAACAGCTATAACGCCGAATTCGGTTTATCGTCGGGCGGCATCGTCAATACGGTTACCAAGTCCGGCTCGAACCGCGTTTCGGGCAGTGCTTTCGGGCTGTTCCGCGATGATAAATTCGATGCGCGAAACGCTTTCGATTTCAATCCGAACGGAAAATCGGAATTCAGCCGACAACAATACGGCGGCTCACTCGGCGCACCGATTAAAGAAGACAAAACCTTTTTCTTTACGGCAATCGAGCGTTTCAGCCAAAAGCAGAATACCTTTGTCAATCTCAATAATCCGGCAAATTACAACCTCAGCGCGTCGCAGGAATCGCTGTTCAGTTATTTACAAGGACGACCGGCGACCGATTTAATTCCGGGAACTACCATCACGGCGAATCAACTCGGCGCAACTTTGCGAAATGCTTTTACGACGACGGCGGCAGCTTTTCCGCGAACCATCAATTTATTCGCCAACGCCAGCGGTCAGTTTCCGTTCGACGCGAATCAGACGGCTTTTTCGGCGCGGGTTGACCATACTTTCAACGAGCGTTCGAGCGGTTATATCAGAATTCACGCCAACGATCTTTTAGAAGAAAATCAAGGCGCGGGCGCGTTGACCGCCGTTTCACGCGGGCGCAAACTTAATCAATTTAACACCGGCGTTCTGCTTTCGCACACGCAGCAGTTCAGCGCGAACGTCGTCAACGAATTCAAAGCCGATTTTATTTATTACAAATCGCGTCTGACGACCAACGATCCGCTCGGACCGGAAATCAACATTGACGGTTTCGGCAACTTCGGGCGCGACATTTTTCTGCCTTCGACGACGATTGACCGCCACTATGATTTACTGGATAACGTTACGGTCGTCAGCGGCGATCACACGATCAAATTTGGCGGAAACTTTAACTACATTCCGTTCACCGGCACGAACGAAACCTTTTTCGGCGGACGTTTCAACTTCGGTTCGGGCGTTTTGCCGCTGACCAGCGCGGTTGTGGCGGGCGGAGTGGCGACGACTGCCACCGTCGGCGGTTTGCAGGCATATTTAACGGCGAACAATCCGACATTGCTGGCAAATCTCGGCGCGACGGTCAACGCTCTGCAAACCTATAATTTGAATTTGCCGTTCGTTTATCAGCAGGGTTTCGGCACGACGACGACGCACGACGCAGTAACGCGAGTCGGCTTTTACGGGCAGGACACTTGGAAAGTGCGCCAAAATTTGACGTTCAACTACGGCTTGCGCTATTCGGTCAGCAAAGAACCGTTTAATCTCAATGTTGACAAAAACGATTTTCAGCCGCGAGCCGGTTTTGCTTATGATATTACGGGCGACGGCAAAACGGTTATTCGCGGCGGCGCGGGAATTTTTTCGGCGTATGTCAACACTTTGGTTTCCGGTGTGATCCGAACGCTCGGCAATCCGGCGTTTCCAGACGACAACATCAACATCGTTTTAGCAACGGCGACTTCTAACGGTTTGCCGCTCGATCCGTCGAATCCGACCGGACCGCGTGCGCCGAGTTCGTTCGCCGTTTATCAGCGTCTGCTTGCCGTTACAAATAATTTCCAACGCACGGCGACCGCTGCCGACCTTGCCTTTTTCGGTATCGTTCCGCGCGAAAACGGAACGCTCGAAGTGCTTTTCTTAGGCGATCAAAAGTATAAAACGCCGGAAAGCTATCAAGTGAGTGCGGCGATTGAACGCGATTTGGGCTACGGCTTTTCGTTTGAAGCCAGTTATCTCTACAATCGCGGAATTTTCCTGACGCGCAACCGCGATGTCAATCAATTCAAGCGCACGGGTCCGGTTAATCCGATCAATCCGAACGGCGGCGCGACGTTTATTCGCTTTCCGACCGCCGCCCAAGCCGCTGCCGGTTTGACCAGCGATTTTCGCAACCCGTTCCGTTTTCAGGATAATTTATATGAATCGAGCGCGAACTCGTTCTATAACGCCGGAACCTTCGCTCTGCGCCGCCGTTTCAGCCAGAACTTCAGCGTCAACGCGCATTACACTTTCTCGAAAACGATTGATGAAGTAACCGATTTCAACTCGGACTTTTCGGCGCAGAATCCGCTTGATTTACGAGCCGACCGCGCTCTTTCGTCGTTCGACCAACGCCACCGCGTCGTTCTGAGCGGCGTTTTTCAAGTTCCGAAATACGGCGAGTCGCTCGCTTCGAAAATTTTCAGCGATTTCGTGGTTTCGCCGATTTTCAATTACGGTTCGGGCAGACCGTTCAACTTGCAGCTCGGAGGCTCGGTTGATGCCAACGGCGACGGACGTTCGCAGTCGGATCGTCCCGGAACTCTCGGACGAAATACCGGCATCGGCGAAAGCATTGTTACTTTCGATACTCGTCTGAGCCGCCGGTTCAGTTTCGGCGAACGAAGGTATCTGGAATTGATTGTGGAAGGCTTCAATTTGTTCAACCGGACAAATTTTCAGGGCATTAACAACTCGGTCGGCACTCTGTCGCTGGCGCAGCGCAACGAACTCGAAACCCGTCGGGTGCGCGGCATCGAAGGCACGGCTCCGACTTCGGCACTCGGTTTTACATCATCGGGTCCGGCGCGGCAATTCCAATTCGGAGCGCGGTTCGGATTCTAAGAAGTTATTTGAAAACTCGGCTTTAGTCGCCAACGGCGACCGACAACATAACCCAGCGAGCATCGCTGGGTTAGCGTGCGACGGTTTTCCGACGCTGAAAGTGTCGAACGATTCGTACCGCGCGATTGTTGCTCGCCTTCAGCGAGCGGTTGAATCATTCACCGTCAACCCAGCGATGCTCGCTGGGCTATGTTGTTTGTCGCCGTTGGCGACCAAAACAAAAACTTCTAAGTTGTTAAACAGCTTCTAAATTAAAAGCTGAAACTATGAGGCTGAGAGATAAATTTAACTTTCGCTAATTTATCTCTCAGCCTTTTTTTGTTCGCATATTTCCGCTGTTCGATAATCTTTCCTTCGCCGCTTGCCTTAGAGTGTTTAATCCGTCTAAACTTTTCAAAGATTATCTAATCAAAGACTAACAATCCGTTGACCGTAATTTAATTTTTCGAGTGCAAAACGTGCCGGGTGCCGGCGAAAACTTTCGGCTTAAATCCCCTTAACGTCGAAAACTTTGCCGCCTTTCAACGGTGTCTTTCAAAAAATTTAAGGAGTTAAAAACTAATGAAAGCATTTTCCATTGCTTTGCCCCGCATCGCCGGAATGATTTTACCGGCGGCGATGATTTTATTTGTTAGCGTCGGCAACATTCTGGCGCAGGCGCAAGCCAGCACCGCCGATTTGAGCGGCACGGTAACCGACGCGCAGGATGCGATTGTGCCGGGAGTGACCGTTACCGTGCGAAGTCCGGCGACGAATATCACGCGCACCACGACGAGTAACGAAGAAGGCAGATTTCAGGTGTTCGCTTTGCCTCCGGGCGAATATGAAGTAACGGCGGAAGCCGCGACGTTTAAGAAAACCGTCATCTCGCCGGTTCGTCTGACCGTCGGGCAGAGTGCCGAAATTAACGTCAAACTCGAAGTCGGCGGTCAGGATGTGATCGTCAATGTTTCGGGCAACGACGTGGCTTTGGTCGAAACGACGAATACTTCGCTCGCCAATACGATTGACCAGCAGCGCGTCGAAAATCTGCCGATCAATGAACGCAGCGCGACCGGCTTCGCTTTAACGCTTTCGACCGTCGGACGCGACAACGGTCGCCCGATTGGACCCGCGCCGACTTCCGGTTTGAACATCGGCGGACAGCGCGGACGCTCGACGCTCGTGCAGGTTGACGGTTCGGATTTTACCGATAACTCGGTCAACGCCGCCCGCTCGACCGTCTCGCAGGAAGCCGTGCAGGAATATCAAGTTGCTACCAACTCTTACGCGCCGGAATTCGGACGCGCCACCGGCGGCATCGTCAACGTCGTTACCAAACGCGGCACGAACGATTACACCGGCAACATTTTCGGATTTATCCGCGACAAAAGCGTGCAGGCGCGCAACCCGTTCGCACCGTTCAAATCGGCGTTCACCAGAACGCAGTTTGGCGGAACGCTCGGCGGACCGCTGCCGTTTCTGAATTTCGGCGAAGGCGGACCCGTAACGACTTCGGGCAAAGACAAAAACTTTTTCTTCGCCTCGTTTGAACGCCGCCAGCGCAACGAAACGGGATTTTTCACCAGCAACGTCGCGCAGGGTTTGAACGATTCGCTGACGGTCGGCGCACCGTTTCTGCCGTTCACGCAAAATTTTACGGGCATTAGTACGGCGCAGAAGCAGTACGTTCAAGGATTGCTCGCCAGCGGCAATGCGTCTTTAATTAATATCGGCGTTCAATATCTTTATCTTGCGTCGAGCGGCGGCAGTACCGCGCTGACGGGAACGAATCCGCTGATCAGTGCGGGCGGCGCGATCACCGCCGGTCAAGTCGTCGGACCAAGATTTTTCCTGACCGGCGCACCCGTTCCGGTCAATACGCGCAACACCGCCGGACAATTCATCGCGTTTCGTCCGCTGCTTAATTTGGACAGAGTTTTCCCCGTTACCGACCGCACGAATTTCTTTTCGTTCCGCACCGACCACAATCTCAATGCCGACAATCAACTGACTTTCCGTTTCGGCTATAATCCGGGAACGGTTACGGGCATTCAGGTCGAATCGCAGAATCAATCTTTAGGACAAAACGATTTTTCGCGCACCGGTATTCAGACGCTGAAAGATTACTCGTTCACCGCCGGACTAAATTCGACGTTGGGCGAGCGCACGGCAAATGAATTTCGTTTCAGCTACGGCAGACGCGACACTTCGTTCCGTTCGCAGAACGGCGACGCGGTAGCGTTCAATATCGCGGACACGGCGTTTATCGGGCGCGAGCTTTTCTCGCCGGTTGACCGCACGGAAACGCGCTATCAACTCGCTGATAATATCAACTACATTCTCGGAACACACACCTTGAAATTCGGCGGCGACATCAGCTTCGTGCGAATTCCGAAGGCGCGTTTTGAATTAAATTTTGCCGGTCTTTTCAATTTCGGCGACACGACCGCTTCCAATCTTTTGTGTGCCGGTCAGACCGGCGCGGCTCTAACCGCTTGTTTGACGGCAACTGCCAACGCGCCGACGTTCACGCCTGTTCAATCTTACGGTCTCGGTTTTCCGTCAACCTTTATTCAGGGTTTCGGCGATCCGAACAGCACGATCAAAAATACGCCGATTGCGTTTTTCGCGCAGGACACCTGGAAGGCGACGCGCCGTTTAACGATCAACTACGGCGTTCGCTATGACGTTGAGCTGACCGATACGATTGCGCCGGTCGGCATCCGCGATCCGCTTTCGGGCATTACTTTATCGGCGGCGGACATTCTCGCCGCGCAGGATGCGGTCGGCGTTCAGCAAGGATTTCCCCGCGATAAAAACAACATCGCGCCGCGTTTCGGTTTCGCCTACGATATTTCCGGCAGCGGTAAAACCGTCGTGCGCGGTGCGTTCGGATTATTTTACGACCATCCGCTGCTTGCCGCCGCGTTCAACTCGGACATCGCCGATGCCGCGCAGCAGCAGCAATCGGTTTTGACGGCGGGCAGTCCCTCGCCGACGGCATTGTTTAATGCCGCGCAAGTTTTTCAAGGAACGGTCTGCGGTGTCAACGGTTCAATTTCAACGATTTGCGGAGCCGCAGTTACGCCGGGTGTTGCCGCGTCCGCTCAATATCAATTCGGCAGACAGCGTTTCAACGATCAGACCTTTACCGGCTTCGGTTCGGTTCTGCCGTTTTCCCTGCCCGTAACGAAGGATTTCAAATACGCTTCGGCGACGCAGGCGAATCTGACGTTCGAGCATCAACTGTTCAGCAATACGTCAATCAAGGCTTCGTATATTTTCGTCGGCGCACACAATCTGCCGCATCCGAATGATTTGAATGCGCCGCGCACCGACTTGCAGATTCAAAACTTCCAGCGGTGTTTTCCCGGCGTGGCGATCACCTCGCAGCAGCAAGTGCTGACGGTCAATCCTTCACTTTGTCCGGGATTTGTCAGTGTGATTCCCGGAATAATTTCCGTTAACCCGACGAACGGCTTACGAGTCATCGCTCCGGCAGTGGCGAATTTCTTCCGTCCGAACGCTCCGAATTATTTTCTGGCGCAAGCCTTGTCGGGCGGCGCAGTTACTCCGGCGGTTCTCAACTCGCAGTTAGCCGGAACGCTTCGCACACCCGGTGCGGTTTCGCCGTTCGGTTCGGTCAACGCGCAGGCTTCGGACGGCAACTCGAACTACAACGCTTTGAATCTGGAAATCAACCGGCGGTTTGCCAATAACATCACGTTTTTGGCGAGCTATACGTTCTCCAAATCCATTGACGACTCTTCGGATTTGCAGACGCTTCTGCTGCCGCAGGACGTACGCGATTTCCGCTCCGAACGCTCGCTTTCGCTGTTCGATCAAAGACATCGTTTCGTCTTTAGCGGCGTGTTAGCCGCGCCCGATGCGTGGCGCACGAGCGACAGCACTTTCAAGCGCATCTTCGCGGATTTCGTCGTCGCGCCGATTGTCGAAATCGCTTCGGGTCGCCCGTTCAACATCATTACGAATTCCGACGCGAACAACGACCAATCTTCACAAACCGACCGTCCCGGCGTTCTCGCCGACGGTACGTTGTGCATTCCGAACCGGACGGACGTTCTCGTCGGCAGTCCGTGTTCATTATTCCGCACAGTGAACGGGCAGCTTGATTTTAATGTCGGAAATTTAGGACGCAATTCAGGAACGACGCACGCTTTCGCGTCGCTTGATATGCGAATTGCGCGTTCGATTCGCTTCGGTGAAAAAACTCGTTTGGAATTAATTGCGGAAGGATTTAATTTATTCAACCGCTTTAACGAAGGTTCGGCATCGCCGTTTTTCACCGCCGTTAATTCACGCGCCGAACGCAGCAAGAGCGGAGCTTTTTACAGCCGCTCGACCGCTTCGTTCGACCCGCGTCAATTCCAATTTGGCGCGAAGCTGTATTTCTAAAATCGCGCATTTTGTCAGAACCGCCTGCGTGAGCGGGCGGGTTTTCTTGTAACGGAAAACCCGCCCGCTCACGCAGGCGGTTCTGACATTTGAGTCTGCCAACGAGGACGTTTGATATAATTTTTCTGTGCTTTCCTTAACCGAACAAATCAAAAACAAAGCCGTCGAAATCGGTTTCGATAAAGTCGGCATCGCCCGCGCCGAGATTCTAACGAGCGAAGGCGCGAGGCTCGAAGAATGGCTCGGAAAGGGGTTTCACGCCGAAATGAAATGGTTGGAACGCGAACCGGAAAAGCGGAAAAATCCGGCGATGATTTTCCCCGACGCGAAATCAATCATCGTCGTCGCGTTAAACTATTTCACGCCGCACGAACACGAAGATTCGAGTGAAAAGGGAAAAGTTTCGCGTTATGCCTGGGGCGACGATTATCACGATGTTTTGAAAGACAAACTGCGCGAATTGCTGGCGTTTATCAAAACGCTTGACGAAACGATTGAAGGGAAAATCTGCGTGGACACCGCGCCGATGATGGATAAGGCGTGGGCGATTCGCTCCGGTTTGGGCTGGCTCGGCAAACATTCCAACGTCATTACCAAAGAATTCGGCTCGTGGATTTTCATCGGCGAAATCATTTTGAACGTCGAATTGGAATACGAAACCGAAACGATTGAAGATCATTGCGGAACCTGCACGAAGTGCCTCGATGCCTGCCCGACTTCCGCCATCGTCGAGCCTTACGTCGTTGATTCAAAGGCGTGTCTCTCTTATGCTACTATCGAATTGCGCGATTCGGAGTTACCCGAAAACATCAAGGAAAATCTGAGTGGCTGGCTGTACGGCTGCGATATTTGTCAGGACGTTTGTCCCTGGAATCGGTTCGAGAAACCGACGACCGAAACACGATTTGAACCGCGAGAAGATAATGTTACCAGCGATTTACAGTCAATTCTCGCGCTGTCGCCAGAAAGTTACGCCGCGAAATTTCGCAAAAGTGCGATGAAACGCACGAAACTCGGCGGCTTGCAGAGAAACGCACGGACGCTGCTTGATAGAAAATCAAAATCATAATCTCCGGCAAAAATTAAAATTTAGAACGATGAAAAAAAGACCTGCGATGAAAAGACTGCATCGAAACTTATTCGTTTCGACATTGGCGTTTTGTTTTTTGGCTTTTAACTTTATCGGCGAACAGACAAATGCGAAGCACAGCGGCGCGGCTGAAACGACGGCAACACCGCCGAAAACCACGCCGACGAAAAGTGTCAAACCCGTTTCCAAATCAACGCCGAAGCCGACTCCGAAAGCGAAAACCACGCCAAAAGCGACCGCGAAAAAAATACCTGACGCGAAAAACAAACCCGATCAGAAAAAGGCGGACGCGAAGAATAAACCGCCCGCCAAATCGAACGACGCGCCGAAAACCGATGCGAAAACCGGCGAGCAAATCATCGTTACCGCGACGAATGTAACCGTTCGACAGCAGGCGACGGCGAAATCGGCGCGTCTTTCGTCGGTCAAACTCGGCAAAATTCTGCCCGTCGTTAAAAGAGGTCAGTCGTTTTATCAGGTCGAATACGAAAGCGGGAAAACCGGCTGGATTTCGACGGGTTACACGCGAGATTTCGACGGGGAAAAGCGCGAAACGATCTACCGGGAAATCGGCGATAAATATTCAAAAACGAAAACGATTGAGATGGCAAACGCGGCGGAAGTTACCGAGTTTCTGCGAACCGCGCAGGCATTCGCCAAAACCGACGAAGCCCGCGCCGACATCGCCTATAAACGGTTTCAATTTACCGCCGCCGCGCTGAAGGCGATTCCGTTCGGCAAAGGCGACCAGTTTCCGTATAAAAATTTTATCAAGGCAAACGAAAAAGACGTGGTGTACAGCGAACCGTCCGGCGAATGGTATGTCCGCACGGAAAGTTTATGGGATTTGCACGAAAAATTCGTCAAAACGCCGCTCGCCGAAGAAATCGCGTGGACGGCGGCAAACACCACGATTCCGGGCGAATGCGAAGGCTATATCAACTGCTATCTTTACAACATTCGCGCTCAGGACGGCGAATACTTAAACTTTTATCCGAACGGCAAACACGCCCAGCAAGCCTTAATCAACATCGGCAGTTATTTAGAACCCGTCGTCGCCGACATCAAGGACAAAGCCGTCTATACGCCGCCATCCGACATCAGCGACCGCGCCGAATTCAATAGATTTTTAACCGAACTCCGCGCCATCGTTTCCAAACCGTCGAACATCGAAAAGAATAAAGTTTTGAAACAGATTAACGATTTGGGCGAAGGTTATAAATGATTTTATGAAGAGATTTTCACTAAAAATTGCAGTCGGAATTACTACTCTCACAGCAGGAATTGTTGCAGCTGGTCTTTGGGGTGTTAATCCATTTTCTTTACCGCAAAATTTCGACGTTCCGATTCCTGCCGCTATCGAAACTGAAACAGCGGAAGAATACGCTGTTTACTCTACGATCTTAAACGAATTATTTGTTAAAGATAAAATTTTATTTAAGCAGTTGGTTATCTCAAATGAAACATTTACCGGCGGCATTGGTAATTCAAAAGATATGACTTCTGAGCATAAACTTGAATACAAAAAACAGCATTTCGCTTCCGTCAGTGAGGAAATTTTCGCTGATTATGAAACAAAGCAAACCCACTCGCTCAAAATTCGCCCTGAAATTAGGCTTTCTGTTCCATATACTGTTGTAAATGCAAAAGAAATAGAAAATCCCAAAGGAAATCACTACAACAGTAATATCAGGCTTTCCAGAGTCGGACTCAATCGAGAAAGAAACAAAGCCTTTGTTACCGTCAATTATTCCTGTCCTCTGTGCGGTTTTGGAATCTATCTGCTTTTGGAAAAAGAAAAAGGGATTTGGAAAATAAAAGATTCCTTTGACGGCTGCACCTCATAATTTAGAATCGAATTACATATTCATAACCGATTCGCATTACTGTATAATTTAGTTATGAATCTTTTGCGCGATGCTCACAACCGGATAATCCGCGATTTGCGTGTCAGTTTGACTGACCGCTGTAATTTCCGCTGTTTTTACTGCCTGCCGAACGGCGAACCGCCGCTTGCCCGCAAGGAAACGATTCTGACTTTCGAGGAAATCGAATACATCTGCGAAATTTTCGTATCACTCGGCATCGAGAAGATTCGCTTAACGGGCGGCGAACCGCTTTTGCGGCGAGACATCGAAAAGCTGATTGAAAAACTGGCACAGTTGAAAAGTGGAGAGTCGAGAGTCGAGAGTGAAGAATCGGAAATCTTAAACTCACCACTCACCATTCACCACTCACCACTATTAAAAGATTTGGCTTTGACGACGAACGGACATTCGTTTCCGCGCCGCGCTCAAAAATTAAAAAACGCCGGATTAGACCGCGTAACGATTTCTTTGGACAGCCTGCGCCGCGAGCGATTTAAGGAAATGACTGGCGTGGACGCGCTCGAAAATGTTTTGAATTCCATCACAGCGGCGAAAAGCGCAGGCTTAACGCCAGTAAAAATCAACTGCGTTTTGGTACGCGGACGCAATGACGACGAGATCGTTGATTTTGCGCGATTCGCCAGCGAATACGATGTGAAAATGCGGTTTATCGAATTTATGCCGCTCGATTCCGGCAACGAATGGGACAGAAATCAAATCGTTCCCGCCAAAGAAATCCGCGAAACCATCAACGCCGTTTACCCTTTAGAATTAAAAGAGAAATCACGCGGCGCGGACACGGCTTGGCGTTACGTTTTCGCCGACGGCGCGAAAGGTGAAATCGGCATTGTCGCGCCGGTTACGGAGATGTTCTGCGGCGCGTGTTCGCGCATTCGCCTGACGGCAGACGGACAGATTCGCACCTGTCTGTTTTCAAATATCGAACACAATCTGCGCGATGTCGTCCGAAGCGGCGCGAGTCGCAACGAGATAATCGAATTCATTCGCGCCGTCGTCTTGAAAAAAGAAGCGCGGCACACCATCAACGACGCGGAATTTGCGCCCGCGTCGCGCTCGATGAGTTTTATCGGAGGTTAAAAAAAATTATGTCGGCAACAGTGCAGCAAATCGAATCGAAAATCAGTCCGCGAATCGAAACGAGCGATGGCTTTTCAATTCGCAAACTCAGCGTCGAAGACTATGAAAAGATGATTGACATCGGCATTTTCGATGAAGATGACCACGTTGAACTGTGGAAAGGAGTTTTAGTAACAATGAGTCCAAAAGGCAGCAAACACGCTAACGCCGTCAGAAGAATTGACCGTCTGATCGAAAAGGCTTTGGGCGATGAAATAATTTTCTCGGCGCAAGACCCAATTCGCCTTGACGATTTTTCCGAACCCGAACCGGATGTCGCGCTGCTTGTGCCGCCGATTGAGAATTACGACGACCGTCATCCGACACCTGAAGATATTTATTTGGTGATGGAAATTGCTGAATCTTCAATCGAAAAAGATCGCGGCAAAGCCTTTAATTACGCCCGCAACGACATTCGTCAATATCTTTTGCTGAACCTGAACACCAGCGAAATCGAAGATTACCGCGAACCTGCCGCCGACGGTTATCGGTTCAAACAAACGCACGACAAAACGGCGAGTTTTAATCTCGTCGCGTTTCCCGAAGTCACCATTAAAGTCGCCGATTTGCTGCCGCCGGAAAGTTCGACGGAGGCAGCGGAATAATTATCTGTGCCGACTGTTTTTCTGTTCATCGAAGGTTTGGAGCTGGATTTTTTCAATCCGCGCAGTCTCGTCGTTTTTATCTGCATTTTGCAGGGCGCAATTTTCGCCGCGCTGTTGCTGCTTCGTTATTTCAAACTAAAAAAATCGGCTGATTTCTGGCTCGCGGCGTTGCTTTTGTTGCTCTGTTCGAGTCTGATTACGCCGTTTATCGGTTTCGCTAACGTCTATGACCGCAACCAATGGCTGACTTATTTTCCGTTCGGCATCACTTACGGTTACAGCGTCTGCCTTTGGTTTTATGTGCTGACTTTGACGAATGCAAAGCGGGTTTTTGAACGCCGCGACTGGCTGCTTTTTATTCCGTCAATCGTTTATTTGGTTTTCCGCTTTACCCTTTTCGCCCAGAACCTCGAATTCAAGTTTTGGTTTAACGATAATTATTATCAACCGTATGTTAATCCGTTCGTTGCCGTTACCGAATTTGTTTGGAATCTCGCGTTTCTTTATTTTTCAATCAAACATTATCGAAAATATCGCACGTGGCTGAACGAAAATTATTCCGATACGGAAAAAATCAAATTCGATTGGTTGCGAAACTTCCTTTATATTTTCACCTTCGTTTTCGTCTTAGGCGCGATTTTCAATTTCACCGGAACCTTTCTTTTTCGGCTTTCTTATATTCAATATTTTTATTTCGAGTTCGTTCTCGCGCTCGTCACTTATTATCTGGCGATTGCCGGATATTTGCGTTCGCAGACGATTGAACTGAATTTTACGGTTGCCGAAAGCGAAAAAATCGAAATTGCGGCGGAAGAAAAAAAGACGCTTTTAGCCGAAAGCGAGTTGGAGAAACTCAAAGCAAAACTGCGTAATTTGATGGAAACCGAAAAACCGTTTCTCGATTCGCAGTTGACGCTTGGTGCGCTGGCGCGGCAAATCGGGGTCAACACGACGGTTTTGTCCTACGTCATCAACAGCGGTTTCGATAAAAATTTTAACGATTTCGTCAACGAGTTTCGCATCAATGAAGTGAAAAATAAATTAAACGACGGCGCGGCGGAAACTGAAAATCTGCTCGGCATCGCGCTCGATTCGGGTTTCAACTCCAAAGCCACCTTCAATCGCGCCTTCAAAAAATTTACGGGCGTGTCGCCGAAAGAATTTCAGGAAAAATAAATATTCGCCGGATTACGAATGCAGCGAAATAAAATTTGAGAAAGCCTAGCGCCTTGTTCCTCGAAACCGGCAGCTTCTCAACCTCCGATTCTTTAAATCAATCCCGCAAATAAAAATGTTGACTGAAAACGGTTAAAAATTGTTTAATGAAAAGGTAGTTCTCCTGCTGTTTCAAATCTTCTTGTTCTCTTCAAGTTAGTATCTTCAAGATGTTCCCCCCAAATACGTCCCGAATATTACTGATTTTCTGTCTGTATTTTTGTCTTTCCGAAAGCGCGTTCGTGTTCGGTCAATACCGTTTTGACACCTGGACGACGGACAACGGCTTGCCGCAAAACGGTCTGCGTTCGATCACGCAAACGCCGGACGGCTATCTGTGGTTCACGACTTTTGACGGGCTGGTCAGATTCGACGGCGTGAAATTTACGACGTTCGGAAAAGGCAATACAAAGGGAATTATCAACAACCGTTTCACCGGACTTTACGGCGATAAAGACGGAACGCTGTACGCGACGACGATGGAAGACGGCACTTTGACCATCTATCGCGGCGGCGTTTTTTCGTCTTACACTTCCGAACAGGTTCCCGGTCATTACATCCAAAAAATCGAGCCGGACGAGAGCGGCGAACTGCGATTTTTGGTCGAAGACGAAGAGCGAACTTCAAAAAGCTGGTATTACCTGCGCGGGCAGAGATTCGTCTTTGACCGGAAAGAAGCTCAAAAGTCTGAAGAAACGATTTTTCAAGGTAAAACCGGCGCGGTTTGGACGACCACGCCGACCGAAACGATTGAGATGCGCGACGGAAAACGCACCGTCTATCCGCTTGAAATCAAAAAACTCAGCTTCAAAATAATCACTTTTGAAGACAGTCGGGGCAATCTCTGGCTCGGCGAAAACAGCGTTCATCGGTTGGGCGGCGGCGCAATCGAAAATTTCGGCGAAAAAGACGGCTTGCCGTCGAACGCGATTTATCATTCGTTTTGGGAAAACGAGGACGGCAGCGTCTGGTTTGCGAGCGGCGGCGGTTCGAGTCCGGGAATCGGTTTGCTGCAATACAAAGACGGACATTTGAACATTTGGGGAGCGCAATACGGGCTTTCCAGCACTTCGATTTATACGATTTTTCACGACCGCGAAGGAACGGTTTGGCTGCCGACCAATCGCGGTTTGAGCCGTTTGCGAAAACAAGTTATCAGCAGTTTCAGCACGAAAGACGGCATCAATCATTCGGAAGTTTATCCGCTTTACCGCGACCGCGAGGAAAATATCTGGATCGGCACGACCAAAGGTTTGAGCATTTACCGCAACGGGAAATTCGCGCCGCTCGAATTAAAAACATTGAATAAAAATGCGCCCGCGGATGAAACCTGGCGACCCGAACGAATGTCAGTACAGTCATTGTGGCAGGACAAACACGGCAAAATGTGGGTCGGTTTGAACGGCGGCATTTATATCGTGCAGAACGGCAAAGCCGAAATGATCGCCGACACCAAAGGGCATCACGTTTTTGCGATTCGGGAAGATAAAAACGGAATCGTCTGGGCGGCGACGAACAAAGGAATGCTGCAATTCAAAAACTATAAACTCAGCGCAGCTTACAAAGTCAAAGACGGTTTGCCGAACGAGTTTATGACTTTGATTTACGAAGATTCCAAAGGAAAACTCTGGTTCGGCGGACTCGGCGGTTTGTCGGAATTTACGGACGGCAAATTTACCAATTACACGACCAGAGAAGGCTTGACGGGAAATTACGTCCGCTCGATTTACGAAGACGCAGACGGAACTTTCTGGATCGGAACTTACGACGAAGGCTTGAGCCGTTTCAAAGACGGCAAATTTACAAACTACAAAGCCGAAAACGGTTTGGACAACAACGGCGTTTTCGCCATCGAGGAAGACGCGCACGGCGTTTTCTGGATCAGTTCCAATCACGGCGTTTATCGCGTCAAACGACAGGAATTAAATGATTTCGCCGACGGGAAAATCGAAAAAATAAACAGCGTCAGTTACGGGACGCAGGACGGAATGCTCTCGACCGAATGCAACGGCGGACGGCAGCCGGCGAGCATCAAAGACCGGAACGGCAAATTTTGGTTTCCGACGCAGGACGGCGTAATCGTCATCAATGCGGAGAACGAAACTTACAACACGCTGCCGCCGACCGTCGCCGTCGAATCGGCGACGGTCGAGCGCGAGCAGGTCAACATCAGCAGCGGTTTGATGATCGAACCCGGCGAGAAAAATATCGAAATAAATTTTACGGGTATCAGTTTGATCAAATCCGAACAGATCAAATTTAAATACAAACTCGAAGGACACGACCCGGATTGGATTGACGCGGGAACGCAGCGCACGGCTTATTATTCGTATCTGCCGCCGGGAAATTATCGTTTTCTGGTCAAAGCCGCCAACAGCGACGGCATCTGGAACGAAACCGGCGCGAGTCTCAGTTTGGAATTGAAACCTTTCTTTTATCAAACTCAGGCGTTCTATTTGCTGTGCGTCGCGGTCGGAACTTTGTGTTTGTTTCTCGTCTGGCAGTTCAGCGTTTATCAACTCAAAACACGCCAGCGCAAACTGGCGAAACTGGTCGCTGAAAAAACCGCCGAACTCAAAAAAGCCAATGACGAACTACATCATCTGGCAAATTCCGACGGCTTGACGAAAATCGGCAACCGCCGACGCTTTGAACATTTTCTGGCGGACGAATGGCATCGCGCCGTTCGTTCCAGTACTGAAATTTCGCTCATAATGCTCGACATTGACCACTTCAAACTCTACAACGACACTTACGGACACCAAACCGGAGACGATTGTCTGCAAAAAGTCGCCGAAGCCCTCGCCGAAATCATCAAACGCCCGACCGATTTAGTCGCCCGTTTCGGCGGCGAAGAATTTGCGATAGTTCTAGGCGGAACCGATGCCGAAGGCGCGATCAATATCGCCCAGCAAGTGTTGGAAAATGTCAAAAACCTAAAAATTCCGCACCGCAGTTCCAAAACGAGCGAGACGGTTACGATCAGTATCGGCGTGGCGACAATGTTCGCCAAATTCGATCTGACCGAATCCGATTTAATCAAAGCCGCCGACAAAGCTCTCTATCGCGCCAAAGGAAACGGGCGCAATCAAATTACTTCTCTTGATCTGCTGCATCAAAAATCTTCCGTGCTGTTGGAAGAGTTTGCCGGCGTGAGCTGATTTTTTAAGAATCAAATCAAAAATCAAGTTTCAAATCACCAGAAAATCGCCTCAAATCATAATTTGAGGCGATTTTTACATTATAAATTCATATTCTGGTAGTGTTCTAACTTAAATCAATCAACGGAGTTTTTATGAAAAAAATGATTTTGGGTGCGGTTATCGTTTTGGGTTTGGTCGGAGTTTTTCAAGCGTTCGGCGGCGCGAATTTATTCGATTCGCTGACTTCGACAACTTATATCGAGGCTCATCAATCTTTCGTTCTTGGCGAAGGCAAACACGGCAGTTATACGGCGAAAATCATCAACAAAGGCAGAGCTGATGTCGAAGTTTTTACTGCGCTTGAAAATGAAGAAAGGAAATCACTCGGCGTGTTGAAACCGGACGACAAAGGCGAATATAACGTGGCGAAAAATATGCAGGTCGTCTTCAAAAACCTGGGCGCGGAAAAAGCCGTCATCGGCATAAAACTGTCGGGCGAAACGAATCTGAGTATGGGTTATAAGCCGAATAAACAATAAGTATGAAGACACTCATTGCAGTTATCATCGGATTGACTTTCGGATTCTGGCAGAGCGTTTCCGCCCAAAACAATACACCGCCGAAAACGCTGACTTTGGCGCAGCAGCGGAAAGATTTCAAGATTTTTCGCGGCTCGCTCGAAGAAATTCACGTCGGACTGAATTGGTTTATTACGGAAAAAGAACTGAGTAATCTGTTCGATAAAACTTATAATTCGCTGACCGGGAATGCGCCGACTGAAGATTATTATTTAAAACTTCGGTTGATTATGGCGAGTCTTCGACACGGACACAACGGCGTTTTTTTGCCTCAGGAAGCAGGCGTAAATTACCGGCTTTCGGCATTGGCGAAAAGTAAAAAGTTTCTGCCGTTTGCCATACGGATTTTGGATAATCGCGTGTTCGTCGCGGTCAACGCGAGCGCAAATGACAAACTGACGACCGGAACGGAAATTCTTTCGATTAACGGTGAATCTGTGGCGAAAATTATCGAAAAACAGTTGCCTCTGATGTCTGCTAACGGGCGTAACAAAACCTTCAAATACGAAAATCTGGCGCGTTACTATCAATTTCACTATCTTTACAGTTTGATGAATCCGAACGTCAAGCTTTTCAAAATCGAAGCGATTCCGTTCGGCGCGAATAAAAAACAGACGTTTAATATCGAAGGCGAATTGCCCGCAACGATTTCCGAACGCTGCGAAAAAATCACGGGCAAAGGCATCAGCGATTACGGTGAGATTTTGAAATATCGGGTTTTGGACGATAAAAACAAAATCGCTTATCTTAAACTCGGCTCATTTTACAGCGGTCTGGCGAAAGATTATGCGAACTTTCTCGACAAAACATTCACCGCGATCAAACAGAGCGGAATCAAATATTTGATCGTTGACGTGCGGCAAAACGAAGGCGGCGGCGAAGGTTTCTGGCAGATGGCTTACGTTTATACGACGGGCAACGCGCTGACCGACGCGAAAGGTTTTCCATTCGTCAAAGGCGATAAGTTTTCGTATCAAAAGTATGTTGAAAATCCGTCGCCCGACGTGGCGGCTTTTTTTGCCAACCCGAATTCGTTTATTGATAAACCCGCCGACGGACACTTTCGTTTGAAACCGCAATATACCGACGGAGACACGCAAAATTACGCCGCGCCGCCGAACGCTTTTTCGGGCAAACTCTACGTTTTGCAGGACGGACTGACTTTTTCAGCCGGGACGTTGTATGTCGAAAGCGTTTATGCTCATCTTCGCAAGCAAAATCGTTTCGTCAAATTTATCGGCGATGAACCCGGCGATGACTTAAACGCGGGCGTGGTCAGTGCCGGAACAGCGGCGGATGTCGTTTTGCCGAACAGTAAAATCAAAGTCAAAATTCCGCTGGTCGGCAGCGGCGATAAATCGTATGCCAACAAGGAAAAAGTCTTCATTCCCGATTACAAAGTCATCCCGACCGCGAAAGATTTGGTCAGCGGCGCGGATGTCGAGTTAAGTTTTACCGTTAATTTAGTTAAAAGTAAGTTTTTGAATTAATTATCTTGTCTCAAATCATCACGTTTGCGCTTCAAATCGTAATTTGAGGCGCAAATGCGTTTTTAAAAGGCTAATCTGAGTTTGCTTTTCAACATATTTCAAGAAAAAAGAAGGAAACTGAAAAACTTATTGAACCCGACAATTTTATTAACGGGAATAAAAAAATGAAAAACTTAATTATTTTAACGATTCTGAGCATTTTGAGTTTAGCGATTTCGGCGCATAGCCAGACTTATTTTCAAAAAATCGCGGGTAATTGGGAAGGCACGCTCGAATATCTGGATTATCAGGAAAACAAGCGCGTCAAACTGAAAACCTATCTGTTCATCAAACCGGCAAATGATGGAAATTCCGCCGAAGTAACGACCGTCTATGACGATTTCGGCAGAATTATCAAAGATGTCGAGACGATAAAAATTGACCGGGCGGCGAAGAAATACGTCGCGGGCGATTTTGAATATAAAATTGATTCGCTCGAAAACGGCAAAATAGTGCTGCTCGGCAGCGGGCAGGACGGCGAGAAAATCGAGCCGATTCGGGAAACGATTTCGTTTGACGAAAATTCCCTCGTATTTTTGAAGGAAACGCGAGACCCGTGGCAGTTTCGCAACCAACTGACTTTGAAACGCACGAGCGAAAATGTTTTGGCGAAACGAACGCTGACGGCGGCGCAGATGCGGGAAGATTTAGATGTTTTGAAAAAGACTCTGACGGCGATTCATCCGGGAATTTACCGTTATCAAACACCGGAAAGTCTGGAAAAAATCTTCGCCGAATTTGCAGGTAAAATAAAAAGTCCGCTGTCTGAAAACGATTTTTTTCTCATCGTTTCTCAAATCACCAACCGCGTTTATTGCGGGCATACTTATCAAAATCCTTACAATGCCGACGCGCTTTTGCGCGAGCGGCTTTTCGGCGGCAAAAGCTATCTGCCGTTTTATTTTCGCATCGTTGACGGCAAATTTATCGTTACGGAAAACGCTTCGGCGAACAGTCTGAGCAAAGGCAGTGAAATCAAGACGATCAACGGCGTTCCGGCGAAAAAGATTATCGAAACGCTTCTGACAGTAACCAAAGCCGACGGCAGAAACACGGTCGGGCATCGCTTATCGTCAATCGAACTCGTCCGTTTTGAAGCCGAACGCTACGCGCTTTTCGATTTATATTTTCCAATTTTCTTTCCGCTGAAAGACGAAAATTACACGATTGAAGCGACGGATTTTCAGACGCGCAAAGCGGTCAAATTTCAAACTCCGGCGATGACGAAAGACGACCGCACGAAGGAAATGACCAAGCGTTACGGTGCGCCGCCGACGTATGACGACGGCTGGAAATTCGAGATTCAAGATAATTCAACCGGCTATCTAAAAATTGACAATTCGATCACGTGGCGTTTGAAAAAGATCAAATTTAAAGAATTTTTGGCAAACGCTTTTGCCGAACTTCGCACGAAAAACGTCAAAAATCTTGTCATTGATCTGCGCGGCAACGGCGGCGGCGATATGGATGTCGGCTTTGAATTGGCGAGATATTTGGCGCAGAAGGAACTGCCGATTTACGCCGACAGCAAGCGTTTGGTGAGAAATATCGCCGCACAGCCGGATTTGGCGAAGTACTTGCAAACTTACAGCGACGAACTTAAAGCCGTCTTGGTGAACGGCGTTCCGAAAGACTTTTACAAAGCGGTGGAAAATAATTTTTACGAGATTCTTCCTGTCGCCGGAACTGAAAGTTACCCGAAAGTCGCGCCTTACGAAAATAATTTTCGCGGGCAGGCTTTCATCATCGCGGACGCGAGCAATGCTTCAGCGACATTTCAGTTTTTGAATTATGTTAAGGAAAATAATTTAGCGAAAATCGTCGGGCAGACGAGCGGCGGCAATCGGCAGGGCATTAACGGCGGAAACTATTTTTTCCTTTATCTGCCGAATTCAAAAGTCGAAACCGATATTCCGGTTTATTTTCAAGCACCGCGCACGCCGCAAAAAGACGAAGGTATTACGCCCGATGTTGCGGTCAAACACGAACCGTCGGACATCGGCGATAATCTCGACCGCGAGATAATGACGATAAAAAAATTGATTGCCCGAAAATAATTTCGGCGATGGATTATTTTGACGGAACGCTCTTACAGCAAGCGTTCCGTTTTTGTTTGCGGCAGCTTTTGTTAAAATTTGAGCAGACAAAAAATCTATGGAACGGGAAGCCTGGTTAAACGGAACACTCGACGGATACGAGCCGATTGCAATGCCCGCCACCCACGCGCTGGTGCAGGCGATTGTTGATCTGGAAAAGGCGGCGAAGGATTTGAGCGGCGAAGAATTACGGGCGCGTCCGAACAATGCGTCGTCAATCGCCTTTCATTTGCGCCACATTGCGGGCAGCGTTGACCGGCTTTTAACTTACGCTCGCGGCGAAGAATTGGATGAAAAACAGTTTGAATTTTTGAAAGGGGAAACGGTTGACGATTCAAATTCGTCGGCGATTGAATTGACGGAAAAAGCGATTGTCGAAATCAGAAACGCGCTCGACGCTTTGAAAAACGTCGAAGCGGAGAAATTGTTTGAAGAAAGAACGGTCGGTCGCCAAAAACTGCCGACGACGGTTTTCGGGCTTCTATTTCACATCGCCGAACACACGGCGCGGCACGTCGGACAAATCATTACGACGGCGAAAATCGTCAGAAAATAATTTGACAAAACATCGGAAAAATTCAGCATCTAAAATTCAAATTGCAGTTAAAACAAATTTATGGAAAACAAAAATTTAGAAACGGCGACGCTCGGCGCGGGCTGTTTTTGGTGCGTCGAAGCGGTTTTCGACGATTTGAAAGGGGTGGAAAACGTCGTGTCCGGTTATTCGGGCGGACACACGGACAATCCGACTTATCAGCAGGTTTGCTCGGAAACGACCGGACACGCCGAAGTCGTCAACGTCGAATTCGACCCGGAAGAGATTTCTTTCAAAGAAATTTTGCAGGTCTTTTTCACAGTCCACGACCCGACGCAGTTAAATCGGCAGGGCAATGACATCGGCACGTCGTATCGGTCAGCGATTTTTTATCACGACGACGTGCAGAAACAGGTTGCCGAAGAAACGATCAAAGAAATCAATGCCGAAGCGATTTACGACAAACCGATTGTTACCGAGGTAACGCCGTTCGATAAATTCTATTCGGCGGAAAATTATCATCAGGAATACTTCGCCAACAATCCGACGCAGCCGTACTGCGCGGCGGTCGTCGCGCCGAAAGTGGCGAAATTCAGGCAGAAATTCGTCAGTCGTTTGAAGAAGTGAAAAGGTGAAATGAAAAAAGGCGGGCGTTCGGCAATCGAACGCCCGCCTTTTTTCATTGGCGTAAATTTATTTGACCGGCACGATTCGCATAATTCTATCGTCATTCTCCGCCGCGTCGCCGCGTCCGTCGCGGTTCGAGGTGGAAAAATAAATCGTGCCGTCGGGAGCTTCTGCCATTTCGCGGATTCTGCCGTAAACGTCGGTCAATAAATCTTCCTGCCGAATGACGCGCCTGCCGTCCAAGATGACGCGGACGATGCGCGTTCCGGCGAGACAGCCGAAAAAGAAATTCCCTTTGAACGCCGGAAATGCTTTGCCGTCGTGAAACATCGCGCTTGCCGGAGCGCAGGCGGGCGTATATTCGAGCAGCGGTGAAATTAAACCTTCCTTCGTTTCGTCGTGCGAGATTTCCGCCCAGCCGTAATTTTTGCCGCGCTCGACGACGTTCACCTCATCGCCGCCGCCGCGTCCGTCAAATCCTGATGGTCCGTGTTCGGTTTGAAACATCAACCCGTCGGCTGACCACGCCAAACCCTGCGCGTTGCGATGCCCGACCGTCCAGATTTCCGGGCGATAATTTTTATCTTCAACGAATGGATTATCCGCCGGAATCGTGCCGTCGTCATTCAATCTCAGAGTTTTGCCGCCGAGTGAATCGGTCTTTTGCGCGATTTCCTTGTCGGTTGCGTCGCCCGTCGTGATGTAGAGTTTGCCGTCGGAACCGAAACGCGCCCGCGTTCCGGCGTGATTGGTCGCGGCGGGCAGATTTTCGATAATTTTCTGCGGTGCAGTGAAGGTTGCGCCGTCGTATTTGTAACGCACGATTTTCACGCGCTTGCCATCGTTATCGTAAGCGTAAGCGAGATAAACGAATTTATTAGCGGCAAAATTCGGATGAATCGAGATGTCCATCAAACCGCTTTCGCCGGATGGTTCGACATCGGGAACGGGGAATATCGGCTCGGTTTTTAATTTTCCGTTTTCAATAATTCGCACTCTGCCGGGACGTTCGGTAAATAATAAATCGCCGTTCGGCAGAAAGGCGAACGCCCACGGAACTTCTAAGTTTGAGCCAACTGTTTCGACGCGAAATTTTTCCGCCGCGCTGCCGTTTTCAGAGCCGACTGCTGTAGTAACGATTTCATTTTCTGCCAATCCGTGCGGCGTGTTCCCGCAGGCGAACGTCAGCAAAACCAAGCCGAAAGTTAAAAATTTAATCATTGACTGCTTCGACGTTACACTGGCAAAGACAGTTGCCGTCGAAAAATGCAGAGCGATTTATCAGTATAAATTCGGTGAGAAATGCAAATCGAAAACGATTCGGAATAGCTGATAACTGATAACTGATAGATTTGATTTGTCGTCTCTAACATTTAATAAACTTTTAACAATTATTCAATTCGGCTCACAAAAAAACGCTGACCGGATTCGGTCAGCGTTTTTTTGTAAATTTGCGAGCGTTTAGAACCGCGTATTGCCGTTCACCATCATATTTGAATTCATACTCATATTCGAGTTCATTTCCATATTGGAATTCATCATCGTGTTTGAATTCATATTAGAATTTGAATTCATATTGGAATTAGAATTCATCGAACTGTTCATATTGCCGCTCTTTTTGCCTTTCAACGAATCGCTCAAAGTGCGGGCGTTCGCCTGATGTCCCTGCAATGTCGGCAGAGTTTTGGCGGCGAACGCTTTTACTTCTTCGTCTTTACCTTTATCCGCCTGCGATTGAAAAAGTTTGACGGTTTTGTCGTGGTCTTTGACCATCGTCTTCATATATTCGCGGTCAAATGCCTCGCCTGACAAACCATTTAATTTTTCTTTGGTCGCCATCTGCTTAGGATTCATTTCAGCCGGCAGCGCAACATTTTTGTTCTGCGCCAAAGTTTTCAATTCATCGTTCGCCTTCGTGTGATCGTCAACCATCATCTGAGCGAATTTTTTAACTTCCTCGTTCTGCGATTTCTGCAACGCCAGATTGCTCAATTCGACTTCGGTCATTCCGCCCTGCGCGGCTTCCGTCCAGAATTTATCCGGTTTCGGCGTTGATGTCGCCTGCGTGTTCTGATTGGTCTGCGTCGTCTGCATCTGCGCGGTCGTCATCACAAAAGTTCCCGCCAGTAAAAATAATCCGGCGCAAATTAAATAAAATTTTTTCATTGTTTTTTCCTTCCCTTGTTCGTTTTTTTTTTGTTTTTCAGCCAAATCGTTTTGATTCGTATCGCATCTCGATTCGGAATGTAACAATTTGATACTAAAATTTATTTCACGCGATTGATTTGCAAGAAAAGTGCCGCAAAGTTTTTCGCCGCGAATTTATTCGGCGCGTTCTGATAATTCGAGCCAGCGTTCCGTTTTCTTTTCCAGACGGTCATTTAAGTTTTGCTGTTCCTTAAAAAGTTCGTTGACCATATGTGAATCGGCGGCAAATCGGGCGAGTTCCGATTCAATTTCGGTGAGCCGTTTTTCCGTTGCGGCGATGCTCGTTTCGAGCGTTTCAAATTCGCGTTTTTCTTTGAAAGAAAATTTGGTGGATTTAGGTTTTTCCTGTTCGATAGAATTTTGCACCCTTGCTGACGTGCGGGTTTCCGCCTCTTTCGTTTCGACTTCCTCACGTTCGACGGTTTCCAGATACGCCGAATAATCGCCCGCGAATTCACGAATTGCGCCGTCGCCCGTAAATTTAAAAACCGAATCAATCGTGCGGTCGAGAAAGTATCGGTCGTGGCTGACGACGATCAATGCGCCCGCGAAATCGTCCAGATATTCTTCGAGCGCAATCAAAGTCGGAATATCCAAATCGTTCGTCGGCTCGTCTAATAAAAGCACGTTCGGCGAAGCCATCAGAATTCTTAACAAATATAGCCGCCGCCGCTCGCCGCCGGAAAGATTGCCGATAATCGAGTATTGCGCGGCGGGCGGAAACAGGAATTTTTCCAGCATTTGTCCCGCCGTGATTTGGTTTCCGTCAACCGTCGTAACGTATTCGGCGACTTCGCGGATGTATTCGATGACGCGCTGTTCCTCGTTCAGAGCGCGGCTTTCCTGATCATAATAACCGATGTGAACCGTCTGTCCGATTTCGATTTCACCCGCGTCCGGTTTGATGCGGTCGGTAATGATTTCCAGCAAAGTCGTTTTGCCCGAACCGTTTTCGCCGATGATTCCGATGCGGTCTTCGCGCTTCAAAAGATACGAAAAATCGTCAATTAATTTCCGGTCGCCGTAAGATTTGGAAACGTCTTTCAGTTCGATAATTTTTGAACCCAAACGCTTTGAACCGATGGCAATGTCAATTTCGGCTTTCGCGCGTTCCTTCGGCTGCGCCATCAAATCGTAGGCGGCATTGATGCGGTGTTTCGACTTTCTTGTTCGCGCCTTCGCGCCGCGCCTGAGCCACGCCAATTCTTTTTTAATAAGCTGCTCGCGCTTGTGTCCTTCCGTTGCGCGAAGCGTTTCCTGTTCTTCCTTTTTCTCCAGATAATAAGCGTAATTTCCGGCAAAAGGCTGAATCGCGCCGCGATCAATTTCAAAAATCCGGTTCGTTACGCGGTCGAGAAAATAACGGTCGTGCGTAACCAGAAGCAGTGCGCCCGTGTAACGCCGCAGATAATCTTCGAGCCATTCAATCGTATCCGCGTCGAGATGATTCGTCGGTTCGTCGAGAATCAAAATATCCGGCTTGAAAATCAATTCGTGCGCCAGCGCGACGCGCTTTCTTTGTCCGCCCGAAAGCGTTTTCATCAGCGCGGCAGTATCGTTGATACCGAGTTTGGTCAAAACATTTTTCGCGTTCGTTTCGATTTCCCAACCGCCGTTAATTTCCAGTTCGTGCTGTAATTCCGAGACTTTTTCGAGCAGTTCGTCCGAATATTCAACCGCCAAATCGTGGCAAGCCGTTTCATAATCGGCAATCGTTTTCATCACGCCCGAACTAGCCGCGAAAATCATTTCAAGCACGGTTTTCTCATCATCAATCACCGGATTCTGCGCCAGATAAGCAAGCGTTTTTCCCTGCGCTCTGGTAATTTTCCCTGCGTCCGGCGTTTCCGTTCCGGCGACGACGCGCAGGAAAGTCGTCTTGCCCGAACCGTTCGCGCCGATAATCCCGATTTTGTCGCGGTCTTCCAACCCGAGCGTTACATTATCGAAAAGCGGTTTGATGCCGTAGTTTTTCGATACATTTTCCATTGAAAGGATATTCATAAATTCTCATTTAACTGTATCGAATAACCGCCGAGCCGCCAAATTTGAAATTTTCGGCGATTTCATAGAACTCCAAAATTTAGCTACAATGGCGTATTCGGAATTATTTATAAAACAAAATGAGCGAAACACAATCCTTTGAAGGGAAATCAGCAATCGTAACGGGCGCGACGCGCGGCATCGGCAAAGCGATTGCGCTTGAACTGGCGAAACGCGGCGCGAATGTGGCGTTCAACTATTCAAAAAGCGCGGACGAAGCGGAAAAACTAAAGTCGGAAATCGAAGCGGCGGGCGTGAAATGTTTCGCCGCGCAGTGCGACGTAGCGAACACCGAAGCCGCCGCCGAATTTTGCAAACAGGCGAAGGAAGAGTTCGGCACGATTGATTTCTTAATCAACAACGCCGGCATCACCCGCGACACTCTAATCCTGAGAATGAAAGAAGACGATTGGGATGCGGTGATTGACACAAATTTGAAAGGCGCGTGGAATTTTTCCAAATCTGTTCTGCGCTTTATGATGAAGAACGAAGCGGGCGGCGCGATTCTCAATATCACTTCGATTTCCGGCGTGGTCGGAATGCAGGGACAATCGAATTATTCTGCATCGAAGGCGGGAATGATCGGTTTGACGAAATCGCTGGCAAAGGAAGTGGCGAGCAGAAAAATCACGGTCAACGCGCTCGCGCTCGGAATGATCGAAACGGATATGTCCGGCGCGTTGAAGGAAGAATATCAAACGAAAATCACGGAAATGATTCCTTTGGGACGTTTCGGCAACACGGAAGAAGTCGCCCAAATCGCCGCGTTTTTACTGTCAGACGCGGCGCGGTATATTACCGGACAGGTGATTCAGGCGGACGGCGGGTTGGCAATGTAGTGGTGAGTGATGAGTGGTGAGTGATGAGTGGTGAGTGATGAGTGTAAGAGATTCTTCAACTCATCACTCACCACCACCACTAAAAAATTATGCAGTATGTGAACGACGAAGACGCGCCTGAGCAAAAAATCTCGCCCGAAGAATATCTGGCGGAACAGAAAAAGCGCATTCGGACGCGGGCGTTTTGGGGCATCGGTATCGGTGCGTTGGTGGTCATCGCGCATCTCGGCTGGCTCGTTTTATTCAGCCTGATTGGACTGCACCCTGACTATTCGATTTTATTTCAAAGAATCTTTTTCATCCTCGGATTATTCATTCTCGCGGGCGGCATTTGGGGCTGGCATTACGCAAAAAATTTAAAGCTCGAAGATTTGATTCCGTCGCCCGAAGCCGCTGATTTTGCGCGACAGTCAGAAATCACGGTGCCTTATTTTACCTACGTTTTGGTCGGTTTGATCGTCGCCGTAACTTTGGCGCAGTTAAATCTCGGCGACCTCGAAGAGTCGAGAAAAATCGCCGGTCTCGAAAAGGAAGATTTCTGGCAGCGCGGCGAATACTGGCGGCTTTTGACGAGCGGCGTTCTGCACGGCGGCTTGCTCCACATTTTTTTCAACGGGCAGGCACTCAACGGTTTCGGCGGTTTGATTGAATACTTATCGAACCGCGCACATCTGGCAATTATTTTTGTTTTATCAATTATCGGCGGCGGTTTGTGCAGTTTGGTATTTATGCCCGAAGGAAATTCCGTCGGCGCGAGCGGCGGAATTATGGGGTTGATCGGTTATCTGACGATTTACGGTTTTCGTCGCAAACGGCAGCTGCCGCCCGATTTTTTGAAAAGTATGCTGATTAACGTCGGTTTCATCGCCGCGTTCGGCTTGATCGCGTATCAAATAATTGATAATTTCGCACATCTGGGCGGATTTTTAGTCGGCGCGATTTACGGCTTCGTGCAAATCCCGCGCGATTTGAAAAAGAATCCGCGTGAAACCAACGCCGCCGTCGAACTGCTCGGCTATGCCGCAATGCTGATTTTCGTTTTCACCTGCATTTTCAGTATTTTATTGCTGATGAAAGTCGTCCAATAACCCGAAATCGAATGAATTGCGCCGGAAACAAAACGCATTCGACCGCGTACAAAACGCATATTACCGCGTACAAAATACATTCGCCCGCCCGCAAAACGCATATTACCGCGTACAAAACGCATATTGTCGAACGCAAAACATTTAAGGCGACCGCAGGAAGCTAGAAATCATTATTTTATCCGCTATGTCGAGAGTCCGAGTTCACCAGCACGTTAATCCGTTGTCGCCGTTCTATTGTCTGCCGCCGAAACCCCTGGCGATTGAAGAAATCTTCAACGACGCAAGTTTGCCGCTGCATCTCGACATCGGCTGTGCGCGCGGCAGGTTCATATTAAAAATGGCGCAGATGTTTCCGGCGCAGAATTTTCTCGGCGTAGAAATCCGCGAGCCTCTGGTTGATGAAGCGAACCGCATTGCGAAGGATTATAATTTAAATAATCTGCATTACGAATTCAACAACGCGACGCATTCGCTCGATAAACTGCTTACACATCTTCCCGGCGTTCTGCAAACGGTAACGATTCAGTTTCCCGACCCGTGGTTTAAGAAAAAACACGCCAAACGCCGGATGGTGAAGGATAATCTGGTCGAAACCGTCGTCGCGCACCTGCAATCCGACGGACAAATCTTCGTGCAAACCGACATCGAGTTTCTCGCCGAAGAAATGTTCGCGCTGTTCCGCGAAAACGAATTTTTGAATGAAATCGAAACGGTGGAAAATCCTTTCCCCATCAAAACCGAACGCGAAGCAGCGGTCGAAGAAAAGAATTTGCCGGTTTATCGAAGGATTTTTCTAAAGGAGGAAGCCCGCGCGTGAGCCGCCGCCTCAATCGAACGGTCAAAGAGATTATTTAATCACCTGACCGTCCGCGTCGAGTTTGATAACTTCACCGAAACCGAGTTCGCCGATCCCTTTTTCGATTTTCTTCACGTCGCCGACGACAATCCAAACGATTTCATCAGGGCGCACGAATTTTTTCGCCGCGTTAGATAATTGCGGTTCGGATATTCCGCGCAAATCAGTTGCGTATTTCGCCCAGAAATCCGGCGGAAGTCCCAAATTGATTTGACTGATTGCCGCGCCTTCGAGCGCGGTGAGAGTTTCAAATCTTCCCGGCAGACGGGAAGTTATGCTTCGCATAATGCTCGTATATTCTTCGCCAGTAATCGGACGATTACCGGCGATGTCGCGGATTTCATTCATTACTTCCGTCATTGATTCCTTCGTTTTGTCGGTTTGGACGGGCGCGAAAATAACGAAACTTCTTTGCCCGCGTACATTGGTTAATTGCCCGTTCGTACCGTAACTCCAATGTTTGTCGAGCCGCAGATTTCGATTAAGGCGCGAAGTCGCCATTCCGCCGAAATTCATCATCACGGGTTCGACCGCTAAATCTTCGGGTTGTCCGCTCGTTTCCGAAACGTGCGCCGCGACGATGATTGACTGCGGCGCGTCGGGTTTGTCAATCAGATAAATTTTCTTTCCCGCAGTTCGCGCCACGGTCGTCAGATTTTTCTTCGGCGCACTGCCGGATTTCCAACCGCCGAAAGTTTCTTCGAGCGCGGGAACGATTTTGGCGAGCGTAGTGTCGCCGGTAACGACGACGGTCGCGCTTCCGGGTTTGAACCAGTCGGCGTGCCATTTTATTAAATCTTCGCGCGTTAAAGTTTGCACCGAACTTTCGTAACCGGAAATCGGTTTGCCGTAAGCGTGATTTTCACCGTAAAGAATTGCGGGCAAAACGCGCTGCGCGAGCGCATTGGCATTGGCTTTTTCCTGTCCGATGTTGGCGAGTCGCGCTTGTTTTTGAATCGCAAACTGGTTTTCGGGAAAGGACGGGTTCAAAGCGACATCCGCCATAATTTCGAGCGACGGACGCAGATTTTCCGACGTGGCTTGCAGGCGCACGAACGACATATCCGGCGAACTGCCCGTCGAAAGTCGTGCGCCCAGATTGTCGAGTTGGTCTGTAATCTGAAAAGCATTGCGGGTTTTCGTTCCTTCGTCCATCAAATCGAGCGTTAAAGTCGCCGCGCCCGCTTTCGCCGCCGAATCCGAAGACGCGCCCGCGTCAACCGCCAGCGCGACATTTACAATCGGCGCGGAATGACGTTCGAGCAGCACGACGTTCAATCCGTTTTTGAGTTTGGCGCGTTGGATTTCAGGAAATTTTATTTCCGGCGGATTACCTAGATTCGGCAGAACTTTGCGGTCGAAATCGGTTTTTCCGGCAGTCAATTTCGCAAACGGTTTGACGAGCATCGTGTAATAATTGGCGCGTAACCATTTATTTGCCGCCGCTTTAACATCAGCCGGAGTTGCCGTCGCCATCGTTTCAAGCCGCTTCAAATAAAAATCGGGTGCGCCGCCGTAAGTCATATTTTCCGCCAAAATATCCGAGCGACCGCCGAAACCGCCGAGTCGTTCCGTGCCGCGCAGAAAATCCGCCAGGTTTCTGTTTTGCGAGCGTTTTAATTCTTCTTCGGAAACGCCTTTCGTCAAAACTTCATTCAAAACCGCGTCAATTTCGCGCTCGACATCAGCCGGATTCACGCCGGGTTTAACCGTCGCCGTAATCGTAAAAAGGCTTCCGAGTTCGCTGTCGTTCACGCCCGCGCTGATGTTCGTTACCAATTCCTTTTCATAGACGAGTCGGCGGTCAAGGTAAGAGCTTTTCGAGCCTGACAAAATATCTGCAAACAAAGTAAGTTTCTGCAATTCCAAATCCCTCCAGGCAGGTGCGTGATAAGCGCGGTAAATTCGAGCCTGCGGCACACGGTCTTCCATCTCGTCGCGCAGATTTCTATCGAGCGTCGGAATCCACGTTTCCGTTCGCGGAAGCGGCGGTCCGGGTGCGATGCCGCCGAAGTATTTGGTCACGAGTTCCAAAGCACGTTCCGGCGTGATGTCTCCGGCAAGCGAAATCACGGCGTTATTCGGTCCGTAATACGTTCGATACCATTCTTTAATATCGTCCAATGAAGCGGCGTTCAAATCTTCCATCGAGCCGATGGTTGACCACGAATAAGGATGCGAATAAGGATAAATTTTGCCGACGATTTCGCCGAAAACTTTGCCGTACGGCGCGTTTTCGCCCTGTCGTTTTTCGTTCTGCACCACGCCGCGTTCGCGTTCCAGCATTTCTTTGGAAATATAATTGGCGAGAAATCCCATTCGGTCGGCTTCGAGGTACAGCGTTCGTTCGAGCGCGGACGTGGGAACGTCTTCAAAAAAATTCGTGCGGTCGGTGTTCGTCGTGCCGTTGCGGTTGTTCGCGCCGAGATCGTCCATCGCTTCGCGGAAACCGTGCGGATAATTTTCCGAACCGTTAAAAAAGAAATGCTCGAACAAATGTGCAAAGCCGGTTTTGCCGCGCTTTTCGTTGCGCGAACCGACGTGATACCACATATTGACACCGACGATGGGAACGCTTCGGTCTTTGTGAACGAGCAGAGTTAAACCGTTCGGCAAGACGAATTTTTTGTACGCGATGGCGTAACGATTTTTATCGAAACTCGTCGTTTGCTGCGCCGAAATCGTCGGCACATTGATTTGAAAAATTATAGAAAAGAGCAGCACAAAAGATAGAATCAATCTTCGTTTCATAATAATTTTTGTAGAAGCTGAATAGAATTTACGGTTTTGTGGCTGAAAGCGATGAATTCAATAGCGTCGGAAGAATCCCGACGCTATTGAATTCATCGCTTTCAGCGATCTTCGGAACAGCTTCATAAAATTTAGATTTGTTTGGTAAAACTTCTGAAAATCTTACGGCTAAACAAATCGAATAGTTTCAGGACGAAAGCCTGTTTTGATTTCTGCATCGAACGAATAATTTCGTAGAATCAAACAACGAGGAAAACTTATGGAAGAACGAATTAAAACTTACGCGGAATTTTGGGATTACTACGTCGCCGAACATAATCAGCCGTTGACGCGCTATCTGCATTTCGTCGGCACGACGCTCGGTTTGGTTCTGCTCGCCTGGATTTTTCGCACGGGAAACTGGATTTATTTTCCGCTGTGTTTCGTCATCGGTTACGCTTTCGCGTGGTTCGCGCATTTCTTTGTCGAACACAACAAACCGGCGACTTTTAAATATCCGTTCTGGTCGTTTATTTCCGATTACAAAATGGTTTTTTATATGCTGACGGGAAAAATGAATCGGGAAGTCGAGCGCGTGAAAGCAAAAAAATCTCACTAAGAAAGTTTTTAGATGAATATCTGGCAAATCATTCTGCGGCTCGCGCCGTTCGTTAAACCTTACAAATCGCTCGTAATCATCTCACTCTTTTTGACTTTAATCGGTGCGTTCGCCGCGCAGGTCAATCCGCTGGTTTTGCGCTACACGGTTGACACGATTCAAGGCTTGCTCGATGTCAATTTTCACGCGGACGAAAGTACTTCGCTTTTAGTATTTATCAGCGCGGTTTTGTTCGGAAAAGAGTTGCTGAACATCGCCGTCAAATACGGGCAAAGTATGATCGGCGAGCGCATCCGCGTTAATCTTTCGAGCCAGCTTTCGCAATTCGCCATTGAAAAAATTCTCACTTACAAATACGCTTTTTTCGCCGACGATGAAAACGCGACCGGCAAACTGCAAACCCGCATTGATCGCGGCGCGGACAGTTTGACGAGCTTTGTGCAGAACATTTTTATTGATCTGCTGCCGCTGTTTGCGAACGCGATTTTGGCTTTGATTTTGATGTTCAACGCCAACTTTTACGTCGGTCTCGTCGCCTCTATCATAATGCCGATTTATTTTCTGCTGAGTTGGAAACAAGCCGGATTATTAAAAGGCGTGCGGCGCGGGCTGCGAAGTTTGCGCGAACAGAAAACAAACGGATTGTTCAATATTATCGAATCAATCATTGTCATCAAATCGTTCGTCCGCGAAGAATACGAAGAGGAAAAACAAAACCGTCTCAAACAAAATTTGATTGACGCGCAGTTGAAACAGCGCAAAACCAATTACGCTTTCGACGCGATAAAAACTTTCGTCGAGCAAATCGGCGTGGTTTTGATTATCATCCTGACTTCGTATCTGGTACTTGACCAAAAGATGACTATCGGCGCGATTATGTTTCATATTCTGCTGTTCAACAACGTCTCCGCGCCGATTCGCCAGCTTCATCGAATTTACGATCAAATTAACGAAGCGATGACTTACGCCGAAGGATTTTTTGAAGTTCTCGACGCGAGTTTCGCTGTTGAGGAGAGCGGCAGTTTGACTGTCGAAAACTTAAAGGGTGAGTTTCAATTAAAATCGGTCAACTTCACATATCCAAACGGAACGCAGGCTTTGTTCGATGTTAATATGACGATTCCGGCGGGCGCAACCGTCGCTTTTGTCGGACTTTCCGGCGCGGGAAAATCAACTTTGCTGAATCTTTTATGTAAGTTTTACGAACCGACGAGCGGCGAAATTTTGCTCGACGGAAAAAAATTGTCCGATTACGAGACGCATCTTTTGCGTCGGAAAATCGGACTCGTTTTGCAGAAGAATCACATCTTTCGCGGCTCGATTGAAGAAAATATTCGTTACGGAAAAATGGATGCTGATTCTGAAGAAGTTGAAACGGCTGCACGAAATGCGTATCTTCACGACCAAATCGTGCAGTTGCCTGACGGTTATCAAACTGAAGCGACTCAGCTTTCCGGCGGACAGCAGCAGCGAATCGCTATTGCCCGACTTTTTTTGAAAAACCCGTCGGTGATTTTTCTTGACGAACCAACCGCCAGCCTCGACGCGATTGCGACCGAGCAGATAAAAAACAGCCTCGACGCGATTAAAGAAAACCGCACGACTGTCATAATTTCGCACAGCATTTCACAAATCATTGATTCGGATGTGATTTTCGTCCTTAAACAAGGGCGCGTCGTCGAAAGCGGAACGCACGACGAGTTGTATGAAATGGGCGGAACTTACAGCGAAATTTTCAACGCTTCAGCGAGAAGTTTGAATCTCAATAAAATTTCACGAACGCTCGAAGGCAATGAAGATTTTACGATTTAGGCAGAAGCCCGCGCGTGAGCAAGGGCGCAAATGTTCAGCCGATGCTTCTGTCAAATTAAAGAGCCGCGTTTCGTTTGAAACGCGGCTCTTTAATTTTTAGTTTTTACCTAATTACCAGCGACGAATATATCGGCGACCGTTGTTGTAATTGTAGTTATAGGTCGGGCGATAGTAACGGCGACCGTAGGAATAGCGGCGACCACTGTCGCGGCGATAATCGCGTCGGGCTTCACGAATATCTTCCCGGTATTCGCGTCGCGCTTTGCGATAATTTCCCTGATTTGCTCTGCGCCTATAATCCTGCCGCGCATCTCGGACATCTTCACGATATTCGCGCCGCGCCCCATTGTTTCTGCTGCGATATTGCGCGTTTGCCGTCTCAACATTGATAAAAATTAATCCGAATGCAAATGCGATGAATCCAACTTTTAGTAAATTTTTCATTGTCTTTGTAACCTTCCTTAGTTTTTGCTTCGCACATTTAACTGAAACTGTGTTCTTTTATTACACAAAGGAGAAATTTCAATGCACACTGAATCTTTTGGCAAAAGGTATGCCAAAAACTTACAAAAATTTACTTACAAGTTTTGAAAATTTACAGTTAGAAGATATTCAATGATAAAACTTCAGAGAGGCTTTACGATTGATGGACAAAAAACATTTTAAAGTCTTCTGTACTTTAGGCTGAGGCTTTTTTCGCTACAATCACAATCGAAACACCGAACGGGAAATTAAAATTCTTGAGCCACAATTTTTCGGACGCAAATATTTTTCCAAACACGCCGTTGAGCGCGGAGATGTTGACGTTATTTTCCGATTCGGGTTTGATGCCGGTTAATTTCATAATCGTTCTGCCGCCCAAAATCGGCGCAAAAAACGTGATGTTCGCGTAAGTGGCGCGTTCGATTTCGTAACCGGCTTTCTGCAATCGTTCGACGATTTGTTTTTTCGTGTACCGAATCCGATGATTGGAAACGTCGTCTTGCACACCCCAAAGCCACATAAACGCTGGAACGAAAATCAAAGTTTTGCCGCCGCGCTTTGTAACGCGATACATTTCTTTGAGTCCGGCAACGTCATCGTCCAGATGTTCGACGACATCGAGCGCAGTTACGACATCGAAACTTTCGTCCGCAAACGGCAGCTCTTCCGCCAAACCTTTGTGAACAGTCAAACCTTTCGATTGACAAAATTCGAGCGCGTCGTCGGAAACGTCAACGCCTTCCGCCGCGCCGAACTTTTCAAGCATTTCGAGATTGCCGCCCGTGCCGCAGCCGACATCCAGAATGCGCGGATTTTGGATTTTGGATTTTGGATTTTGGATTATTCGTTCCAAAAAAGATTCGAGAATCGCGCGGCGACCGACATACCACCAATGCGAATCTTCGACGCGGTTCATAATCGCGTAGGTGTGCTGCTGCATTTCCTTTGAAAGTGTTTGATTCATAAATTTATAACTGCATTTATCAAAACTATCAGATTATTTGTTATCAACTTTTGTTTCAAGCGCGTCCTGCAAATTCTGCGGCAGATTTGATAATAAATTCAGATTTGTTTTGCTCTCGATAGCGCGAACGGTCGTGCGGTATTTGCGCCAGTCGGTTTTGGCGGGATAAGGCGTGTTCGGCAAATCAACGGCGACGACGCGAGTGTTTTCGTTGGCGGTCGAAAAATCCGCGCCTGCCGGAATCGCCGTGATGACTTTCCAGCAGTTGGTCGGGATGGAAACTTTCTTTTTCAGCTTTCCTTTTTCGCCGTAACAGCCCGCGACGACGTACAAATCAACATTTTGTTTTTTCACCAGATCGCGTGAATACGTTTCAAAATCGTTCCAGACGTTGCGGTTCAAATCCGGCGTTTGCGGGGTCATATTGGTCATATAAAACGTCTGGCTGTTGACTTCCTCGCTGCTCGAACGGTCGGCACTCGGACACAGATGTCCTCGATCAAAGCCGCCGCCCGTGTAATCGTTCGGCGTGATGCGCGTGAAATTTTTCGGGAGATTCGGATCGGGTCGAAAGTCGTTTTGCCGTTCGGCTTCACCGAAATCGCTCGCCGAAATGCGCCACGAAACCCAATTTGCCGAACCGCGACTGTTGTTATACGAAAGCGCGTAGGAATTATTGACCATCAAAAAATTATCGGCGTTCGACGTGCTGTTCGTTGCGTTCGACGGATTGCCGAAGGCGAGATAAATTCGCTGCGCTTCTTCCGTATTCGTAATCGGCGCGTTCGGTTTTTGTCCGTTCGGCGCGGGCTGCGATTGATTAGTTTCGGGTTTGTTCGTTACGCTCTGCCAGCCTTTTTTAACGAGCCAGACGCAGGCGATTATCAGTAAGATAATTATTGCCAACGCAATTAAACCGCCGATTAACGCTTTTCTGTTCATAGTGAATCAATTACGAATTTCAAATTACGAATTACGAATTTTAGTTTCGTAAAATCACTTTAATGATAACGAATTTGGAAAATAAACAGTTAGATTTCAACTACAAACATTCGTAATTCGTAATTTGAAATTCGTAATTCGCCTAAAGGCGAGTCCGCGCTTCCCAAAGTTCGGGAAAGAATTTTTTTGAAAGCGTTGTCCGCAAATAACCCGCGCCTTCCGAGCCGCCCGTCCCGCGCTTCATTCCGAGCATTCGTTCGACCATCAAAACGTGGTTGTAACGCCACAGCGCGATGTTTTCATCGTGTTCGATGAGCAAATCCTGCATTATAAAAAAATCGGCGTGGCGTTCCGGCTGCTTTAAAATTTCGACGATGGTTTCGATTTTTTCTTCTTCCTTTTCGACTTTGAAATCTTTCCTTTCCAACAGATTCCAGAATTCGTCCGCTAAACTCGGCGCGGCGAATCTTTTCGATAATCTTTGAAAGGCAAAATCGTCAGATTTGAAATGATTCATCATTCTCTCGTCTTTCGCGCCGGAAACGAATTCGATTTCGCGGAATTGGGTTGATTGAAAACCGCTTGCCGGATTCAGTTTGTCGCGGAATTCCAGAAAACCGATCTGCGCCATCGTTTCTAAAATATGAATCTGGCTGACGACGACTTTGCCGATTGAGGCGACGGTTTTCAGGGAATGATTGGCGCGAAACGTGCGGTTTTCCCGCAACCATTCGATGCTCGCGTCAATTTCGTGCAGGATTTGTTTGAACCATAATTCGTAAGTTTGATGAATGACGATGAACAGTAATTCGTCGTGGCTCACCGGCTCGGACAAAACATTCTGCAAGCCGATGAGTTCGGGAACTTTCAAATATTCGTTATAGGAAAGCGCGGAATTTTCCACATAATCGTTCATAAATTTTATGTTTTATCTTCGGCTATCAACAGTTTGATGTCAATTTTGTCGTTCAATGTCAGAGAGATGGAAAAAAAGTGTGAAACGATTCTTGACAGCCGTAACCGATTCGAGTTAAATTTTCCTTCGTTCTATTCAAAAAAACAACGAAAACCCGACCACAAAATCTTGCAGTTTAAGATTTTCTACTTTGTTAGAAAATGAACTTTTCTTACAATTCCGACAATCCGCGTTTGGCAGAATCGAATTTTCGATTTCCGCAAAACTCGGACTGCGTTTGAATTGATTTTTTGAAAAATGCTTTCGGCTAAGGAACGAAATTTAAATTCACTGAAGTTTGTAGGAGGAATTAGAGTAAATGTCAAAAACAATCGGTAAGGTCAAATGGTTTAACAACGCAAAGGGCTACGGATTTATCGAACAGCCCGGTGAGCAGGACATCTTCGTGCATTACAGCGCGATTTCCGGCGACGGTTACAAAACGCTGACGCAGGGGCAGGATGTCGAGTTTGAAGTTACTAACGGTCCGAAAGGTCCGCAGGCGGAAAACGTCTTGCGCGTTGACGGATAAATTAAATCATTTACCGCTTTCGGTTTTTTTGAAGAAGCCGGAGAGCGTTTTTAAAAGGGCGGCTTCTTTTTGGAGTCGTCCTTTTTTGTTTCTGGTTTCTGGTTGAAAATAAAATCTTGAACCTTGAACCAGAAACCAGAAACCAGAAACCTAAACGCTTTCCTCGCCGCGTTTCTTCAACAGTCTGCGCCACAGTTCGCGGTATGAATTGAAGCGCGAAACGACGGCGTTGAATTGGTAACGCTGCGCGTAGGTTAGATTTCGGTCGTCGGCGAGCCGTTTGAGATTGGATTCGAGTCGCGCCTTCGATTCGAGCGGCGGACGTTTCATTCCGCCGTTGAAATAAATATCGAACTCGATTTTCAGCTTACGAATATCTTCTTCAATCCGCCCGATCTGCTGGTCGAGAACTACTGCGTCTTCCTGTTTAGTTTGTGTCTGCCGGTGAAAGGTGTCTTTGATAAGTGCCATTTTTTTATTTCACTCTCCATTTAAAATGAAAATGAGAAAGCCCGCATAATTCCTTGAATTCAAGATTTTTCGGTTAAGATACTTTTATGAACGATTCTGAAAAACGCGAAATTTTGCAGTCTCTGCCGTCGGTTGACGCGCTGTTGCGTTCATCCGCTGCCGAAGACATTTTATTAAAATCCGGCGCGGCGCATCTGACGAAATTGGCGCGAACGGCGATTGATTCGCTGCGCCGGAAAATTTCCAATCCAACAAACGGCGGCGGAAATTTTTCACGCGAAAATTTATTAAAAGAAGCAGAGATAAGTCTCAAAATGATTTGGCAAGCCGAACAAAATTCGAGATTGCGGCGCGTTATCAACGCGACCGGCGTGATCATTCACACCAATTTAGGACGCTCACCGCTTTCGGAAAACGCGCGGCGGGCATTGCTTGAAACGGCTTCCGGCTACTGCAATCTTGAATATGACATTACAACGGGTAAACGCGGTAAACGCGGCGCACACGCCGAAAAACTTTTGGCGGAAATCGTCGGCGCGGAATCCGCGTTGATTGTCAATAACTGCGCGGCAGCGGCGTTTTTGATTTTAACGGTCTTAGCGAAAGGCGGCGAAGTGATAATTTCACGCGGCGAACTCGTCGAAATCGGCGGCGATTTCCGCATTCCCGATGTGATGGAACAATCCGGCGCGATTTTACGCGAAGTCGGCACGACGAACCGCACGAAAATTTTCGATTACGAACGCGCCGTCAATGAAAACACTAAATTACTTTTAAAAGTCCACCCGTCAAATTACCGCATCGTCGGTTTTACGGCGGCGGCTGATTTGGAAGAACTGGCAAAGCTCGCGCATCAAAAGGGAATTTTGCTTTACGAAGATGCCGGTTCGGGCGCAATTTTCGACTTATCAAAATACGGTTTGACCGATGAACCGATTATTACCGATTCCATCAAAGCCGGCGCAGACATCGTTTCGTTCAGCGGCGACAAACTCCTAGGCGGAGCGCAGTCAGGTTTGATCGTCGGAAAAAAGGAAGTTGTTGAAAGAATCAGAAAACATCCGCTGTATCGTGCGCTGAGAGTTGATAAGTTGGTTTACGCCACGCTCGAAGCAACGCTCGAATCGTTCCGGCACGAAACTCAGTTTAAAGAAATTCCTGTTTTAAAAATGATTTCGATGACGAGCGAAGACTTAAAAAAGCGCGCCGAAAATTTCATTGAAAAGTTCGGCGCGAGCGCGAATCTGAAAATCGAAATGATCGAAGGAAATTCCGTTATCGGCGGCGGCTCCGCGCCGACTGTTCAGCCGCCGACGTTTTTACTCGCGCTCAAACACGTGGCAATGTCCGCCGATGAATTAGAAGAGAAATCGAGATTGTCCGCGCCGCCGGTCATTGCGCGAATTTTAGATGATAAAGTTACGCTCGATTTGCGAACGGTCGCCGAAAACGAAGAATCGGAGCTTCTAGAACATCTGAAAACAATTAGCCGTTTTTGTTGACGAAATCTTCCATAAAATCAACCAATGCTTCCACGCCTTCTTTTGGAAAGGCATTGTAAATCGAAGCGCGGATGCCGCCGACTGAACGATGTCCTTTTAAGCCGTCTAAGCCATTAGCGGTCGCTTCCGCTGCGAATTTCTTTTCGAGTTCTTCGGACGGCAGGCGAAAGGTTACGTTCATCAGCGAACGCGCCGTGCGGTCGGCGTGTCCCTGATAAAAACCGTCGCTTGCGTCGAGCGCGTCGTATAAAATTTTGGCTTTTTCTTCGTTTTTGTTCTGCATCGCGGCGAGTCCGCCGTGCTTTTTCGCGTGTTCGCAAATCAAATTTATCAGGTAAATTCCCCAGGTGTTCGGCGTGTTGAGCATCGAATCGTTTTTGGCGATGGCGCGGTAATCGAGCATCGAATGTTGATTTTCGGGAACTTGTTCGAGCAGATCGTCGCGGATGATGACTAAAGTTACACCGCTCGGTCCGATGTTTTTTTGCGCTCCGGCGTAGATGAGCGCGTATTTTTCGACTTCAATCGGTTTGGAAAGAATATTTGACGAGGCATCGCAGATGATTGGAATGCCTTTGCCGTCGAGGTCGTATTTGAACTCCACGCCTTCGATGGTTTCGTTGGAAGTGTAATGAATATAATTCGCGTTTTGGCTGAAATTTAATTCGTCGGGCGACGGAACGGATTTGAAGCCGGAATCGGCGGTCGAAAAAATCGTGTTGACGCTGCCGCAGCGCATTGCTTCTTTGACGGCTTTTACGCCCCACGCGCCGGTTACGAGGTAGTCCGCCGATTCGTCTTTTCTCAAGAAGTTCATCGGAATCATCGAAAACTGTAAACTCGCGCCGCCTTGCAGGAATAGAATTCTGTAATTAGCGGGAACATCCAAAAGCTCGCGGATGCCATTTTCCGCGCCCGCCAGAATCGGCTCGAAATGTTTCGAGCGATGGCTGATTTCCATCACGCTCATCCCGATTCCGTTGAGTGAAAGCAGTTCACTCTGTGCTTTTTCCAAAACTTCGGTCGGCAAAACTGCCGGTCCCGCGCTAAAGTTATAAATTCTTTCGGTCATTAAATTTTCCAAACAAAAACGAATGTTAAAAAGTTAAGATAACACACGATTAATTTGTGATATATTAGCGTGAATCAAATTTTCAGCTTCAAAATACCAAAAGGTTTGAGTTAGAATAACGATTAAATAACAACTCTTCTTTTTTCAGAGACATCTTAGAGAGGCGTTTTTTCGATAATCTTATTTAAACAATTTTCGGAGGATTTTTTTATGTTGCGTAAAAGTTATTTTTCATCGGTTTTTGCTGTCGCTTTGTTTTTAACAAGCGCGATTTTAGTGTCGGCGCAAACCGCGCCGCTGCGTGGAAAAGTCGAACTTAAAAAGGCTGACGGCACTTTAGAGCCGGTCGCCGGTGCCGTGATAGATGCGTATCGGACTGATGTCAAAGGAAAGTTGCCGGCGAATAAAACCGACAAAAAAGGCGAGTTCGTTTATGCCGGAGTGCCGCTCGGAATGTATGCCATTGCGGTCAGTGCGCCGAACGTCAAACCGGAGTTCGCCGCGAATATCAAATCAGGTTCGGAAGCGATCAGAATCACGGTCGTTCCCGGCGACGGCAAACGCTGGACTGAAGAGGAAGTGCGGCAGGGAATCAATGCCGCGCCAGCGGGCGGCGAAACCGGCAAACCACCAGCCGAATTAACTGCCGAACAAAAAAAGGCGCAGGCTGAATATGAAAAACAGGTTGCCGACATCAATGCCAAAAACGCGAAAACCCAGAATAACGACGCGCTGATTAAAAAGGTATTAGAAGAAGGTAACAAAGCCTACACCGATAAAAATTATGAATTGGCGATTGCCAAATATGAGGAAGGAGTCAATGCCGAACCCGATTATGCAGGCAGTGCGCCGGTTCTGTTGAATAACAAAACCGCCTCTTTAATCGCTCGTGCCAGAAACAATTATAACCAGTCGGTTAAATCAACTGACGCGGCGGCGAAAACCGCCGGATTGACTGGTGTCAAAAAAGATTTGGACGATGCCGTAGCCGCTTCTGAACGCTCGCTGACGATTCTTAAATCAGCGACCGCGCCGGATGCCGCCACCCAAAAAAATTACGATTCCAATAAATTTTCCGCGCTTGCTAATCGTAAAGAAGCCTACTGGTTAATGGCGAAGACAGGAACGGACAGAACAAAAGGTAAAGAAACTCTAACGGCTTTTGAGGAGTATCTGGCGATTGAAACTGACGCGAAAAAGAAATCGGACGCGCAGCTCGCGCTCGGCGACGCTTTGCGCGAAGCGGGCGACGCGGACAATGCCGTTATCGCTTACCGGAAAGCTCTGGAAACTTCACCGGATAATCCCGACATTCTCGCCGGTCTCGGTTTATCTTTATTCAACGCAGGAGTCGTAAGCGATAATAAAGAAACCAAACAGGAAGGGTTGAATTTTATGCAGAAGTTTGCGGAGATTGCTCCCGACACCCATCCTTTGAAGGCAAGCGTTAAGGATGCCGTCGAATATCTGAAAACACAGGATAAATTAGTCCCGCAAAAAGTTACGAAAGGAACTACCAAGAAAAAATCATAAGTTTTTAATGATTTATAAAAAAGGTCGCGCCGATAAAAAAGGCACCACCTTTTTTTGTTTTAAAACGTCAATTCGTTCATCCTGACCGAACCCATTTTAAATTTCCGTCAAAATGAAAAAGAATTCTTGACAGCTTCAAGTTTAACAATATATGATTTACAACAACGATGTTTATCGTCGTTTGCATTGTAAAGACTATCGGCTCAGAGTCTCTTAATCCTTCATTACAAAAGTCTCTTCCTGAGCGCAACCAAATAAGGAAAATTTAGCGATGTCAGCAAAACTTGGGGAAATTCTTGTCCGTGAAAACCTAATTTCTTCGCAGCAACTGCGCGAGGCGTTGGAATATCAGCGCACGAACGGCGGGCGTTTGGGATCGAGCCTGGTCAATCTCGGAATCATTTCTGACGACGTGATTACCGCCGTTTTGTCCAGACAATACGGCGTTCCGTCCATCAACCTCGAACTTTTCCAGATCGAGGAAACGACCATCAAACTGATTTCGCAGGAAGTCGCACAAAAATATTCGGTGCTGCCGATTTCCAAAGTCGGCGCGACTTTGACGCTGGCGATGGCTGATCCGACGAATGTTTTTGCGATGGACGACATCAAGTTTATGACCGGGCTGAACGTCGAGCCGGTCATCGCTTCGGAAGCGTCATTGCAAATCGCCATCGGCAAGTATTACAGCCCGACCAATCAAATTGACGTATTCGATTACGCCGCCGTCGGGACGGCTGAAAGATTCGCTCCGAAAAAGAGTAAAAACGGCAACGGTAATGGAAACGGTAATGGAAACGGAAAAGGTAAGGCGACCATTGTTGACCAGCGATTGGTCGAGTCCGATCTAACCGTTTCGCTCGATCGTTTTGAGTTTGCCGCTAACGAAAACGAAGATTTTGAAGTCCTCGAAGACAACGACGAAATTGATTTGGCGCAGTTGGCGATTGCCAGCGAAGACGCGCCAGTCGTGCGTCTCGTCAATGTTTTGCTGGTTGACTCGCTAAGACGCGGCGCATCGGACATTCACGTCGAACCGTATGAGAAGGATTTTCGCATTCGATTTCGTATTGACGGCGTTTTGTATGACGTAATGCACCCGCCGATGAAGATGCGCGACGCGCTGATTTCGCGTTTGAAGATTATGTCGAAACTCGACATTTCGGAAAAACGTCTGCCGCAGGACGGTCGCATCAAAATTAAAGTTAAGATTGACAACCGTTCGCGCGAATTGGATTTCCGCGTTTCGTCGCTGCCGACGCTGTTCGGCGAAAAAGTCGTGCTTCGTCTGCTCGATAAAGACAAACTGATGCTCGATATGACCAAGCTCGGATTTGAAGAAAAGAGTTTGGAAATCTTCCAGCGCAACATCTCGAAACCTTACGGAATGGTTCTGGTAACGGGTCCGACGGGTTCGGGTAAAACGAACACGCTGTATTCGGCTTTGCAGGCGTTGAACACTTCCGAGACGAACATTATGACGGCGGAAGACCCGGTTGAATTTAACTTACCCGGCATCAACCAAGTGCAGATGAAGGAACAGATCGGCTTGAATTTCGCCACCGCGCTGCGTTCCTTTCTGCGACAGGATCCCAATATCGTTCTCGTCGGCGAAATCCGCGACTTTGAAACGGCGGAAATCGCCATCAAAGCCGCGCTCACCGGACACCTCGTTTTATCAACACTGCACACGAACGACGCGCCTTCGACCATCTCGCGTATGGTCAATATGGGCATCGAACCTTTCTTAGTCGCCACCTCGGTCAACATCATTCAGGCGCAGAGACTTATCAGAAAAATCTGTAAAGACTGTAAAGAAGAAATTAGTATTCCGGTCGAAGGTTTTGTCGAAATCGGGTTTTCGCAGGAAGATGCCGAAACGATGAAAGCCTACAAAGGCAAAGGCTGCGCGACGTGCAACAACACGGGTTACAAAGGGCGCATCGGGCTTTACGAGGTGATGGAAATCACCGACGAACTGCGCGAGTTGATTATCATCGGCGCGAGCGCAATCGAGTTGCGAAAAAAAGCCGTCGAACTCGGAATGATTACGCTGCGCGGTTCGGGACTTCAAAAATTGCGCGACGGCGTTACGACGATTGAAGAAGTCGTCAAGGAAACGGTTTTGTAGAGTTTATAAAGGAAAGGAAGTTGGAGGAAAAGTATGATTTTTAGGTCAATCGCATTAACTTTGGCAATCATTGTCGGACTCGGAACGATTATTCCGCTCGCCACCAACGGCGTGGAAGCCGGTCCGCGAATGAAAAAACGGGCAAAAAATAAAAGCAAAAAATACAAAAAATATTCGAAGCAATGGTGGCGCGCCTATCGTCAGCGCAACCGCAGCAAAAATTCTTTGAACGCCCGCAAGCGCAATTTGCGGCTGCGTCAGATTCGGCTCGCCAATGCCCGCGCAATGTCGGACGCGAACGGCGCGAACGAAACGAAAGTCGCAAACACCGGCAAAAAACAGACCACCGCTGATAATTCGACCGCGATGCTGCCGTCAGGCGAAGCCGCGCCGAAAAGCTGGAAACGCGGTACGGTTTCGAGCGGCGAACTGCAATATAACGTCGTCAACGATGATGGCTCAAATCTCGGCTCGGCGGCGATTTCGGTCGTCGGTCCGGCAGTCGGTGAAGACAATCCGAAAGCCGTCGGCGGCGTTGCCGTAACCGCTCTGCGTCGCACGGTGATTGACCGGATGATCAAAGAAGGCGGCTGGGTCGTCAACGATTATCAGAAGGAAATCGGCAATAAAAAAGTCTATGTCGTCGTCGCTAAATCGGCGGGCGCGAACGGCGCGGTGCAGTCGCGTTTGTTCTATTTCACCGAAGCCGACGGACGCATTTACAGCGTAGCGACCAACGCGCCGAACGATAATTCGAGACGGCTCGAAGAAGAATCGGAAAAAGCGATTATCTCCTTGCAACGCCGCCGCCAGACGACGCAGCAAGCCGAGCTTAAATAATCAATTTGAAATATCGAATGGCAGGGAAGCCGTAAAATCGGCTTCCTTAGCTTCCCTGTTTTCAGGTCTGCCAAATTAACGACATTCCCACGCCTTTCCGAAATTTAACGACTTCTAAAAAATATATGCTGAACGATCCATTAACTAACGCGGAAACCCAACTGACGCTTCCCGATTTACTTCGCAAAATGACCGATTTGGGCGGCTCTGACTTGCACATCACGACCAATTCCGCTCCGCAGGTGCGAGTTCACGGACATCTCAGCCCGCTCGAAGGTTTCGCGCCGTTCTCGGCTGCCGATACGAAGCGGCTCGCTTATTCGGTTTTGACCGACGCGCAGAAACACCGTTTTGAAGAAAATCTCGAACTCGATTTTTCTTTCGGCTTAAAAGGAATGTCGCGTTTCCGCGCCAATCTCTTCAATCAAAAAGGCGCGGTCGGCTGCGTGTTTCGTGCAATTCCGTATGAAATCAAAACCTTCAAGGATTTAGGTTTGCCGCCGGTCGTTTCCGATATGTGCAAAAAACCGCGCGGGTTGATTCTCGTAACGGGACCGACGGGTTCGGGAAAATCAACCACGCTCGCTTCGATGATTGATAAAATCAACGTCGAACGTCACGAGCATATTTTGACCATCGAAGACCCGATAGAATTTCTTCATAATCATAAAAATTGCGTCGTCAACCAACGCGAAGTCAATTCCGATACGCACGGATTCGCCGATGCCCTGCGAACCGCGCTTCGTCAAGACCCTGACGTTGTTCTCGTCGGCGAGTTGCGCGACTTGGAAACCATCGAGATGGCTCTGCGCGTCGCCGAAACCGGGCATTTAACCTTCGCCACGCTGCACACAAATTCCGCCGCTTCGACTATCAACCGTATTATTGACGTTTTTCCCGCCGGACAGCAATCGCAGGTTCGCACCCAGCTTTCGATGGTTCTCGAAGGCATTATGTGTCAGGCTCTGCTGCCGAAACCGAATAACGACGGGCGCGTGATGGCTCTGGAAATTCTCATTCCGAACGCCGCCATCCGCAATCTGATCCGTGAAGATAAAATCCATCAAATTTATTCGTCAATGCAGACCGGGCAGGACAAATTCGGAATGCAGACGTTCAATCAGGCACTCGCCACGCTTTACTTGAAACGACAAATCACGCTTGATGTGGCGATGCAGCGCACGTCTAACGCCGACGAACTTAAAGATTTGATCGAACGCGGTTCGGGATTAAACAACGCTTACGGCGGACAAAACAAACCGACCGTTCAGAGCAGTCCTTACGCGCAGGGACGACCAATCGGTCAACGCCCGCCGACACGATAAATAATTCCAGATTCCAGATTTCAGATTCCAAATTGGAAGCTAACTCTGGAGTCTGGAATCTGGAATCTGGAATTATAAAAAAGAGGAGCAAGAAAGAAAAATGCCAACATACGCCTTCAAAGGTCGCAACCGTTTAAATGAAATGGTATCGGGCGAAAAAGTCGCCGCCAGCCAGGACGAACTTCGCTCGCTTTTGCGCCGCGAACAGATCGTGATGACGCAAGCCTCGGAAAAGGGACGCGAAATCAGCCTGCCGAAACTCGGACGCAGCAAAAAAGTCAAAGCTAAAGAACTCGCCGTTTTTACGCGCCAGTTTTCCGTGATGATTGATGCCGGTCTGCCGCTCGTTTCGTGTCTCGACATCTTGGCGGAACAGCAGAAAAATCTGTTCTTCAAAGAAGTTCTGCATCAGGTTCGGCAAAACGTCGAAGAAGGCGCGACGCTCGCTGCATCTTTGGAAAAACACCCGAAAGTTTTCGACGCGCTCTTCGTCAATATGGTCGAAGCCGGCGAAACGGGCGGTGTGCTGGATTTGATTTTACAGCGTCTCGCCACCCTGATTGAAAAGGTCGTCAAACTGAAACGCAGTATCATTTCAGCCTCAATTTACCCGGCGGCGGTCGTCGTCGTCGCCATCGCCGCCGTTGCCACGATTATGGTCGTCGTCATCCCGCAGTTCCAGCAGATTTTCTTAGGTCTGCTCGGACCGGGCGAAGAATTGCCGCTGCCGACGCGCATCGTGATGGGAATCAGTAATTTCCTCGCCGGTTGGGGCGGATTGGCTTCGCTGATAACGATTATTGCCGCGTCAATCGGGACGAGTTTCTACTACAAAACTCCGAAAGGTCGCTGGCATATTGATACGCTTCTACTGAAAATGCCGATCTTCGGAAGCATTCTGCGGAAAATCGGTGTCGCCCGTTTTTCGAGAATTTTATCAACGCTGCTGTCTTCGGGTGTGCCGATTTTGCAGTCGCTGGAAATTACGGCGCGAACCGCCGGCAACGTCGTCATCGAAGACGCGATTCTCAAAGTCCGCGCCGGAGTCGAACGCGGCGAAAGTTTCGTCGAACCGCTCAAAGCCACAAGCGTTTTCCCGCATATGGTCGGTCAAATGGTCGGAGTCGGCGAACAAACCGGCGCACTCGACGCAATGCTCGGCAAAATCGCCGACTTCTACGAAGACGAAGTTGATTCGGCAATCGCCGACCTATTGGCTCTAATCGAACCCGTTCTAATCGCCTTTTTAGGTCTGACAATCGGTTCCATTGTCATCTCGATGTATCTGCCGCTGTTCACCTTAATCGGAAAATTAGCGGGCGGCAACAAATAACCTTGCGGTTATTTATACTTCGCCAGTTTGATTGTTTATACTTCGCCAACTGAACAAAGAAAGAGCCTGTTTTTAAGCAGGCTCTTTCTTTGTCTTTCTATACTTGCATTTTCTTGCAGGCAGTTCTTTTTGTTAAGCAAATTGAGCTTTATTTACCCAATTAAACCAAAGCAAAATTAATAATGCGAATCAAGGGTTGAAACAGAGAATGAAGAGCAATGCCGCCAGTTTGCCGTAGCAATGCACGAGCAATCCTTCTCCAGACCTGATTTTTGATCCATTTTGAATATCCGTTTTCTCGATTATCCAATTAAATAAAGACTCGATTGGCTGCCGCATTGCCGAGACAACCGCGACCACCAGCCGCTTTTTCCTACTTCATAAACTTCGGTGTTCTTGCGCTTTTTGTCCGGGGTGCAAATAATCACTCCCTGGTCTGCCCATCTTCGCTCGGTGGTTTGGTCTTGATAGGCTTTATCCGCAAATAAATTTCCCGCCGTTTTGCCTTCAAAGCCTTGCAGAACCGGCAAATCGTGGTCGCTGGCTTTGCTCAATGTCAGGATTTCCGGCAGCGGCAATCTCCGATATTGTTTTCTCGCCAAAATATGCAGTTTCACCCCGTGATAGTAAATCGCTTTGCTCGCACAATAACCGACATCGGCATTAGCAAGCGCGACTTTGGCGTGCGCCGAACGCGCTCGCACCGCCAGCATAATCGGCATTGAATCAATCACGCAATCCTGCTCGGCAAAGCATTCATTGTCGTAAGCAAACTTGGCGGTTAACTCGTAAACCAACATTTTCAAAGACTCGCCCAGTTCATTGAGCCGCCGGTTAAAAGCCTGATACGACGGCAAATCGGGAAACCACCCGGCGAAGTGATTGGAAATATAACCATAAATGCGCTTTTGATTGAAATGCCCTTGCCAATGACCGAACAAGTAGATCGTGATTAACTTCTGGTCGGTAAAATTCGGTTGCCAACTTATTGCTTAATCGTTGATATTTCAACATCGGATGTTTATCATAGATCAAGCAAACCCACAGATAAAGTTGTATAAGTTGTAGTTCCACAAACTAAATTCTATAACTCTTTGGTGGGTTTGCCTTTTTAGATTCCTACCCTTGATTCGCATAAAATAAATATATGGTGCCAGATGCCTTTATTCGCAGCACCACAAGATTAGGATACTACCAAAATTGAGAATCATTTGATTTCCCACTCGTAAGGCAGCATCGCCATCGTCTCGCCGCGTTTCATATTATCGAACAGCGCGGAGTAGCGGAAAACTTTCCGCAAATCTTCCGGCAGAGCTTTGACCAACGCTTCCTGCTGGGCTTTTTCCTTGGCGTTGACGGTTGCTTCTTCGTCATCGCCGCTGCCGAAGACCGATTCGAAGAAAGGCTTCGGAGTCGGGAAAACGACGCGCTTGACATCTTTATCGGCAGGCAATTTAGCTAATTCTTTGGCGATTTCGATGGCGCGATTCAAGCCGCCGAATTCGTCAACCAAACCTTTGTCCTTTGCCTGAAATGCTGTCCAGACTCTGCCCTGCGCGACTTCGTGAATTTGTTCGACGCTTCTGCCGCGTCCCTGCGCGACTTTTGGAACGAAATTATCCCAATAAAAGAAGTTCGCGCTTTTCTGGAAAACGGCTTTTTCGTCTTCCGTCCATTCCTTGTCTTCGCGGAAAATTCCGGCGTTTTTGCCTTTTGTAACGTAATCATTGTCAACGCCGAGCCATTTATACAAACCGCCTAAGACGGGACGACCGAGAACGACACCGATTGAGCCGGTAATGGTCGAAGGTTCAGCGACGATTTTATTTGAATTGCAGGCGATGTAATAACCGCCCGACGCGGCGACATCGCCCATCGAAGTAACGAAAGGCTTTTTCGTTTTCGCGTATTCGATGGTATGCCACATCAAGTCCGAAGCGAGAGCCGAACCGCCGCCCGAATCCACGCGCAGGACAATCGCTTTGATTGATTTGTCGTCCGCCGCGTCTTTAACGGCTTTGACAATCGTGTCCGAACCGATAGTTTGCGAACCGCCGAAAGTGCCGTCAGCGGATTTTCCCGGCGTGATTATTCCCGAAGCGAAAATGACCGCGATGCGCTCGCCGTTATTCAAACCCAGAGATTCGGGCGTAACTTCCTTGTAAGCGTTCGTCGTCGTAACGCGCAAATCGTCCGTGTCTTTATAGCCGAGCCGGTTTTTCAATTCTGCGTAAACTTCGTCGCGGTATTTCGCGCCGTCAATCAGATTTTGTTTCTGCGCTTCGATGGCGTTATACGGCGCGTTGTCAATAATCGCTTTGACATCTTCCGGCGATTTCTGACGGCTCTGAGCAATCGCGTTGCTCACGCGAAGGAAGTAATCATCGAGAATCGCGTTGACGACTTCCTTCGCTTCGTCCGAATGATTGGTGCGCGTAAATTGTTCGTTGTAGCTTTTATATTTGCCGACGTGAACGTCTTCCCATTTCACGCCGAGCTTGTCGAGCGAGCCTTTATAAAACTGCGCCTGCGCCGCGAAACCGTTGATGTAAATGTCGCCGGTCGGCGGCAGATAAATCTTGTCGGCGGCGGTCGCAATGTAGTATTCCTTGTTTGAACCCATTTCCATATACGCGAAAACGGGTTTGCCCGAAGCCTTGAAATCGGCAATCGCTTCACGCAGTTCATCGGCTTTGCCCCAGCCGATGCCGGGAAAATTGATGTCGAGCAAAATCGCGCCGATCCGCGCATCAACTTTCGCTTTTCTAAGCTGCGCCAGCATACTCGAAAAAGACGGTGCCTGACCGAAACCGAAAACCTGCGCCGTCGCGTCGTCAGGCGAATAATCCGGCAAACTGCCCGATACGTTCAACACCAAAACGCTGTTGTCGGCGACCGTCGGTTTGCCCATTGATTCGGCGAGCAAAGCGATCCCGATAATCGCCACGACCAGCAAAGCGAGCAGAACGCCGCCGCCGATGAGAAGTACTTTTCCTGATTTTGACATTGCCATTGATTAAATTTTTAACTCCAAAACTTTTTTTAACTTATCTCCAAAGTTCGCTATCTTTTACGCGCCGATGAAGAAAAAGTTTGAAATCTTCCGATTGTCGGCAATTTGAATGGTTTGTTTGAAATCTGAAACTTGAAACCCGAAGCCTAGAAAAGAGACTTTTGCGTTTCCAGACTGCTCGCCGCAGTCGTCTTTTGTCCGAATAATTGCTTCAGTTTGTTAACGCTCGCCGGCGCGTGTCCTTCGTAGAAATTACTGAAATAAATGAAAACGTCCTTTGCTTTGAGCCGTTCGATTTCCTCTTTCCACATCGCCAGATTCGCGTCCTGATGCCGGTAAATTCTATCGAATTTGAGCAAATCGCGTTCGCCCATAAATCGAACATAGGCAAAATCGGCGTTCAATTTTTCAATCGCCTGAAAAATCAAATCACGCGGAATCCAACTGCCTTCGACCAGACAAAGCGCAGTTTTTGTTTTCTTCAATTCTTCAAACGTCCAATCAATCAGCCATTCCCGATTTCTAAACTCGACCGCAAACCGAATTTCTTTCGGCAAAACTGCCAGAAAATCGCGCAACGCCTGAGCATTCGCCTTATTCGCCTCAAACTGCGGCGGCAACTGCACCAAAACCACGCCGAGCTTTTCCTTAAGCATCAAAACCCGTTCACAAAATTCATCCAAAACTCCAAACGCCGTCGAACGCAAATGCTGTTCGTGCGTAATCTCCTGCGGCAGTTTCAAAGAAAACGTAAAATCATCTGGCGTTTTCCGATACCAACCTTCCACCGCCGAACTCGCCGGAACCGCATAAAACGTCGAATCAACCTCAATCGTGCTAAAAACTTTCGCGTAAACTTCCAGCATCTCGCCTGATTTAGTTCCACGCGGATAAAAAATCGTCTCGCCGTCCGCTTTCGTCGTCCAGTCGTCGTAATTCCAACCTTGGCAACCGGTATAAATTTTAACCTCGTTTTTGTATTTCATTGTGAAATGAATTTTGTATCCAGTTACAGGAATGCTTGCCCGCTGCCCGAAACTAAGGATTCGGGTTGTAATTTTGAATGCACATCCATTTTCTCGGACGGATCGCCGGTTTGTGATCAAAGATATAAAATAATTCTTTTGTCGCCAATTCGTTTTCAATCCGCCGAGACTAAAGATAATCATCGGAAAAGTTGTTATTATTGCGGCAAACTAAAGTCTTTGTGTCAACAGATTGACACAAATTCAGAGGCAATCCAATTTTGTTGGCACATTTTTTGCCGTTTTTGAATAATAGCAATCCCAAATTTCACGAACTTTCATAAATTCGAATCAGCTCCATCAAGCAGATTTAGATGAAAGGAGTGGAAAAAGACATTCCAACTTTTAGGACAAAAGAAAAAATAAAATTATGAGAAAGACTTTTCCAGTATTATTGACGATTTTTCTTTCGGCAGTGTTGGGCTTTGCCCAGAACACTACCGGAAAAATCGTCGGAGCGGTTTCAGCTCCTGATGGAGCGATTCCCGGCGCGACCGTTATAGTGACGGACAATCAAACGCAGAAGGAAAGAACCGTGACGGCAAACGAGAACGGAACTTTTGAAGTTTCTCAACTCGAATTCGGTACTTATACGGTGAAGGTTAGTGCTGCCGGTTACAAAACGCTTACAACTAACGACGTAAAGATTGACGTAGGGCGTGAATTTTCATTAAACGTGCAGTTAGAAGTCGGTGCGGTTAGCGAAGAAGTGACCGTGACCGCCGACGGCGGCGACCAGATTAACGCTTCTAATGGAGAGTTAAGCAACACAGTCAGCACTCAGCAGATTCGTGAACTGCCGCTCAATGGACGTAATCCGTTGGCACTCATTACATTGCAAGCAGGGGCGAATGTCACCACAAACTCTATTAACGGACAAAGATCTTCGGCGACATCTATCACGCGTGATGGTTTGAACGTGCAGGATAATTTTATCCGCACGAATCGCTTCGTTTCCGATCAGCCGACCGTTGATGACACAGGAGAATTTACCATCACGACGCAAAATGCCGGTGCCGAACAAGGCGGCGGTTCCAGTTTAATTCAGTTGGTAACACCGCGCGGCGGTTCGGAATTTCACGGTAACTTATATCTCTTTAACCGCAATTCAGAATTCGCCGCCAACTCATTTTTCAACAATTCGACAATTAACACGGCGACCGGACTAGGCGTAGCACGACCGTTTCTGAACCAAAATCAATACGGCGGCAGCATTAGCGGTCCCGTCCCTTTTTTCCATTTTGGTGAAGGCGGACCGACATTTGATAAGAAAAAAGCGTTTTTCTTTTTCAACTATGAAAGATTCCAACTCGCTCAACAAGCAACTATTACTGGGTTGACAACTTTGCTTCCGCAAGCACGCGCCGGTGTTTATACGTTTGTTGATGCAGGCGGTGTAACAAGAAACGTCAATGTTTTAACCGGAACAGGTTTCACAAGTGCATTGACAGCAGCGCAGGGCGGAGCATTGGCAGTTAATCCGATTATCCAAACCCGTTTACTTGATTTGCTTCCGACGAGCGGTAACGGTGTTACCACCGGAACTAATTTTACCCAAGCTGTTACTTTGAACCGCGGCGATCCGCGTGTCAGAAATAATTATACGACTCGCTTCGACTATGATTTTAATGACAGAAACACTTTGAACCTGGTTTATCGCCGCAACGATGACGTAGATGCTCGAACTGACATTGCAGCCGGATTTTCCAACAATGTTTTCGCTAGCACTAAAGGTCCGACGGATTTCTATGTCGCGGCTTTCAGAACCACTATCGGCAACAATTTCTCGAACGAAATCCGCGGCGGCGGACAGGATTCGGGCGTTATTTTTGACGAAGGTAATACTGTTCCGAGCAATTTCACTATCGGCGGCTTACCTTTCGGCTTAACCAGTCCTGAAGGCACTTTCCGCACACAGGGACGCAATACACTTTATCGTAATATTCAGGATAACGCTGTTTATTCAGTCGGTAATCACTCATTTCGCTTTGGAGCGCAAGTTGACCATCAGGAAGTTGAATCATTCAATTTGGCTGCTACCGGCGGAAATATTACTCCGAATTTTAATATTCAAACGACGGGAAATCCGACGGCATCTGCGCTTGTTATAACAGCGACGCAAGTTTGTGGCTCGACAACCTGTATTAACGCGACCGATTTAGCTCGCGTCAATTCGTTACGGTATTTACTCGGCGGTATCGTCGGCACCGGAGCGCAGATTGCATTTTTGGGAGACGGCAATACCTACGGTTTCCAATCTTCGCGTCTAGCTTTGAATTACAACATTTATTCAACATATATCAGCGATCAATGGCGCGTTACTCCGAATTTATCCTTAAATCTCGGTTTGCGCTATGAATATTACACGCCGCTCAATAACAAGGATATTCGTTATATCGAGCCGGTTATTCCGGATGTTAACAATCTCCAAAGCATTACCAATCCGGGCGGCAGATTCGATTATCTTGGAACTAATGCTGGCAAACGCGGAAACTTTTTCAAACCCGACAGAAATAATTTTTCGCCGAATATTAGTTTTGCCTATTCGCCGACTTTTCAGGATGGAATTCTTTCCGGCTTGCTTGGTGGTCAGACCGTTCTTAGAGGCGGATTTCGTCTGGGTTATGTCAATGACGAATATATACGCGCTCCAGACGGTTTCAATGCAGGTAATGCAGGTTTAGGCGCGGCACTCGTCAATGCAACAAACAGCGCAGGCAGTGTGAACTTTAACGCTGCCCTCACTCCAACGACCGGTTTTGAAACATTGCCCGGTTTTAATATTCCGTCTTCTCCGGTTATACCGAGAACTTTTTTGGCTAATAATCCGACCCGTGGCGGCGGTTTATTTGGAGTTGATCCGAATTATCAGGTTCCAAGCGTCTATGAATATAACGTAGGAATTCAGCGTCAGATCGGCTTCAAAAATGTTTTGGAATTGAGATATGTAGGCAGTTTCAGTAACGACATTATTCGTTCGATTGACTTTAACCAAATTGACACCATCAACAATGGTTTCCTGGCAGACTTCAAACGCGCTCAATCGAACCTGGCTATTACCGATGCGGAACGTCTATTGCGGAATAATGCTTGTGTGACGGCTGGCGGAACGCCAGCTCAAATCACGGCTTGTCAAGCCGCGGTTAATACGGCACTTCCGCGTACTGCAGCTTTTAATAGTCTGGCAGGCAGCCAACAACTGACGGTTTTCAGCCAATTGAATACGACTGCTGCTGCTGGAAGTTTGGCTAATGCCACGAATATTTTGGCAATTCAGCAAGGTTTGGTTGGAGGCTTGGCTCAGACATATATCACAAATGGTTTGCAGGGTAGCGTAAGATTTCAACCGACTTCAGAAATTTTCTCGGCTGAACTTTTAACTAACGGCGGTAAATATCGCTATAACGCATTACAGGCGGAAGTTCGCAGCCGTTTCACCGATGGTTTTTATCAGATCAACTATACCTTCCAGAAAACCTTGGCTGATGTGCCGGATGATGCTCAGTTGCGTCAAAGTCCTTATCAGGACAATAACAATCCGGGACTGCAATACGGAAGACCTGACTTTGATCGAACCCATACGCTTAACGCTAACGCGGTTTATGAAATGCCTTTTGGTAAAGGAAAACGATTCTTCAATACTGGTGGTTTGGCAAATGTACTGCTTGGCGGATTCCAAATTGGTTCGATTGTTCAGTTGAGTTCGGGCGCACCGCTCGGAATTATTGACCCACGCGGAACCTCGGCACGCGCAGGACGTTCAACCAGACAGTCGGCTAAGTCCAGTTTGACAACAGATCAAATTAAAGATTTGACCGGAGTTTACAAAACGCCGAATGGAATTTACTTTATCAATCCAAGCATTTTGAATGCACAAGCAACAAACGGCACGGTAACACAGCGAGTTGATTTAACTCAGCCGCTCCCAGCCGGATTCACATTGGTGAGCGTTCGTGCCACTAGTCCAATTGGAACCGCACCTTTTGAAGGACAAGTCTTTTTCTTCAACGGAGCTGGTGAAACCGGCAATTTGCCGCGCAACTTTATTAACGGCGCACCGTTTTTAAATTGGAATGCAAGTTTAAACAAAAACTTTAACTTTACCGAAAACACTAGGTTACAACTGCGTTTCGAGGTATTTAATGTTTTGAACAAACAGCTTCCGCAATTCAGTGCCGATTTGAATATTGATAGCACAAGCTTCAGTCGCGTCACAACGAGTATCAACGCTCCTCGGGTTGTTCAGTTTGGCGCACGTTTTGATTTCTAAAAATCAATTTTTTTGATTCATAATAGGGAAATTTTAAGCATCTTCATTCCTGAAGATGCTTTTTTTGTCTTGATGCATTTTGTTATACTCAAATACTTATGGCAAAGAAAGGTTCGATTCTCGTTTGTGATGACGAGGAAATTATGCGCGACGTTTTGGAAACGATTCTGGCGGGCGCGGGGTATAAGGTTGATTTGGCGAAGACGGGCGAGGAAGCCGTCGAAGCGTTTGAGCAGAAAACTTATGACGTGGTTTTGATGGATGTCTCAATGCCGGGAAAAGGCGGGTTGACGGCACTCGAAGAGATTATTCGGATGGATGCGGAAGCGGTCGTTTTGATGATTACGGCTTACGCGACTTTTGATACGGCGATTTCGGCTTGGGATAAAGGCGCGGAAGGCTGTATCAGAAAACCTTTTCAGAACGAGCAGATTCTCGCGCTCGTCAATCGCGGCATCAAAAAGCGGCGCAAGGAAGAGGAAAGAGTTTCGCTGCGGCAGGCGATGACGCGCTCGGTCAAGCGCGATGCGATTATCGGGCGGTCAGAGCAGATGGAAAGCGTTTTTCGGTTAGTCGAAAGAGTTGCGCCGGCGCGTTCGACTGTTTTAGTAACGGGCGAATCGGGGACGGGGAAGGAATTGGTCGCTAAATCCATTCACGAATCTTCGCTTCGTGCCGATAAACCTTTCGTCGTCGTCAACTGCTCGAACATTCCGTCGGAATTACTTGAATCGGAACTTTTCGGGCATACGAAAGGCGCATTCACGGGCGCGGTCGCGGCGAAAAAAGGTCTGTTTGAAGTCGCCGATACCGGCTCGATTTTTCTCGATGAAATCGGCGATTTGCGACCTGAAATTCAGGTTCGATTATTGCGCGTAATTCAGGAACGTGAATTTACGCCGCTCGGCGAAACCGCGCCGGTCAAGGTTGATGTTCGCATCATCGCGGCGACGAATGTTGATTTAAAGGAAGCCGTCAAGAATGGTACATTCCGCGAGGATTTATATTATCGCCTTTCAGTCGTGCCGATTGAACTGCCGCCGCTGCGGACGCGCCGCGAAGATATTTTGCCGCTTGTTAAACATTTCATCGGTAAATACAATGAGGAAAACGGACGAATAATCAGCGAAACCGTTTCGCCGGAAGTACTGTCTCTGCTCGAAAATTATTATTATCCGGGCAATGTCCGCGAGCTTGAAAACATCATCGAACGCGCCGTCGTCATTGCGCCGACCGACGAAATCACGGTCGAATGTCTGCGCCCGGAAGTTCGCAACCCCGAACTGGCGAGGGAGATGATTCAGGACGGCGAAGGTTCTTCGGACGACATAGATATTTCGCGCGGCGTGAATTTTTATGATGAAGTGCGCCGTTTTGAAACCGATCTGATTCGCCGTTCACTCGACCAAACCGGCGGACATCAATCGAGAGCGGCGCGGCTTCTGGGATTAAACGCGACGACGCTTAATTCAAAAATCAAGAGCTACAATATTTTGCCGCGCAGTTAAATTTGCAAACTGAAAATTGACCGCCGCCGCTCGCAGTGCAATCATACAAAGTTAAACGACGCTTTCAGCATCAAAGCGAACAAATCAGGCGGCAAAAACGTACTTTTCGACAACGGAGAAATAAAACGATGGCAGATTATAAAGAACGATTTGAAAAATGGCAGCGCGAAGCCAAGGAAAAATTCGAGGATTTCGATAAAGAACTCGGATTAAAAGAAAAACTCGGCGAAAGCGCGAAAATCGCGGCGGACGCGGCGAAAAAAGGCGCGGAAACTTTGAAGGAAGGCGCACAGAAAATCAAGACGGAAGCCGAAAAATCCGAAGTCGGCAAACAAGCCGTGAAAGTCGCCGAAGGCACGATGAAAACCGCCGAAGATGCGGCGAAAAAAGCCTGGGAAGCGAGCGAACCGCTTCGCAGCGCGGCGGAAGATGCGAGCGGACGCGCCGCCGACAAAGCCGCCGTCGCCGCCGTCGAAGCCGAAAAACTTATCAAGGAAGCCGGAAAAAAAGCGGGCGCGGTTTTCAATGTCGCCGCCGACAAAGCGGGCGAAGTTTTCGAGGACGCGAAGGATTCTTTTAACACCAACGCCAACCGCGTTTCCAAGGCTTTTAACTTCGGCGCAAGTTGGACGCGAACGATTGATTCGGCGTTGAAAACCGTTCGTCAAACTTCCGAATGGATCGCGGAAAATCCTCTGCAAGCCGCGACGACCGGCGTTTCGATGGCAGTCGGCGCGGCGGCGGGCGTGGTTTTCACCGGCATCAGTTCGCATTGGCTGTTTAATTCGGCTCTGCCCGCGTGGTCGGTCGAAAAGGCGGGCGAACAGTTTCAAAAGCATCTCAAAACGCAGGACGAACTCGTCGAAAAAGGCGAACTGAGCGAAGCCGAAATCGAAAAATTAAAGTTCGAGCGCGACATCGCCAAATACTTCGGCGCACCGCTTTTGGGCGCGTTTTCGTTCGCGTCCGGCGCAGTTTTGATGACGAACGTCTTCAATCCGAAAACCATCACCGGCGCACCGATCAGCTGGCTCTTAAACGGCAGCCCGATTCTGGAAGGAATTTGGTTTTTCGGCAACGGCGTGGTCTGTTTCAAAACGAGTTACGACTTTTTTATGTTCGCCCTCGAAGACCACGAAGAAGTCCAGAACATCGTCAAGGAAATAAAAGGTTTGCTCCCTGCGTGAGTTGTGGTAAGGTGTTCCTGAATTAAAGTTTTAGCAATTCGTTTGAAAGGCTGTGAAATACGAAACTTTCGTTACTTCACAGCCTTTTTCCAATACCAATCCATTCAAAATTAAGGAGCAAAAAATTATGTCTATGTTGAACGATTTTAAAGCGTTTATCGCGCGCGGCAATATTCTCGATCTGGCGATTGCCGTTATTATGGGCGCGGCTTTCGGCGCGATTGTCAAAACTTTTACCGACGGAATTATTATGCCGCTGGTCGGTTTGGCGACCGGCGGCGTTGATTTTAAGAGTCAGGCGTATGATTTGAAAACGAAAGCGTTTTTAGATTCGACCACTTTCGCTAAAGCCTTGGCGGATAAAGACCCGTTGCTGATGTACGGGCAATTTATTAACGATGTCATCACGTTTTTAATCGTAGCGATTGTGATGTTTTTTCTGGCGCGTTACGCCGTCGGACTATTTAATAAAATGGCTGCCGCGCCGACACCGCCGACCGGCGAAGAAGTTCTGCTGGCGGAAATCCGCGATCTTTTGAAAACTAATCCGAAAGTATAATGGTGAATGGTGAATGGTGAATCAAAAAAACTCGCCATTCACCATTTACCCTTCATCACTTTTTCCGGCGTAATGCAGAAATCTAGTTTTATATCGAAATCCTGCGCGTCGGAAATTTCCGCGATTGGTGGGAAAAAAGATAAGCCGATTTTCAAACAGTCCTTGCGGCATTCGCTCAAAAATTTATCGTAAAAACCCTTGCCGTAACCGACGCGGAAACCTTTTTTGTCGAAACATAAAAGCGGAATCAAAACCGCGTCGAGTCGTTCGATTTCGACGAGTTCGCTCGTCGTCGGTTCGGAGATGTGCCAGCGGTTTTTAACGAGTTTCGTATCAAGATTAAAACGCAGATTTTCGAGCGTCATCGTTTCAAAATCAACGCGCGAAACGACCGTCGTCATTTGAGGAAAATCATTCCAAAGACGTTTGAAAATAAAAGACGTTTCAATTTCGTTATTTTTTTCGATGGACAAAAAAACGTGCAGAAATTTGACGTTTGCCAAATCGAATTTCTCAAAAAAACGTGCGGCGATTTGCCGACTTTTTTCTTCCCTTTCCGTGTCGGAAAGGGATTTTTGTTTGGCGAGATAGATTTTGCGAAGTGCGGATTTCGTCATCGGACGTTGCGGAATTAATTGATTTTAGCGATTTTCATTTGAGTGCGACTGTTTCGCGGCAGAAACCCGCGCGTGAGCAAGGGTGCCTCAACCGGAACTTTTTGCACCCTTGCTCACGCGCGGGTTTCTGCCCCAAGCATCAATCTCGAATTTGCTCTGGCACTAAAAGATTAGGCGTTTTTGAAGATGAATTAATCATTATCGCCAACCGTTTTGGTTACTTTTTTAATCACACTTTTCAAACCTTCGTCTTTAAATACGCGATATGTTCGCAGCGTTCTCGAATTTCTGACGAACCGTTCATATTTTTGCAGCGATTCAATTTCATTTTGTCTGACGTTAGCGGTTCGCACGGTGCTGACGCGCAAGCCGAGTTGGTGAAAAAACGTCTGAATCAATTTTGTTTCGGCATCATCAGTTTCAAAAAGGAATTTTATTTCCGTCGGAATTTCTTTTCCGACGGCGAGAACGCCCAAGCCGTGTCCGTGCAGAAATTCAAAATTCGGGTGTTTTTCTTTTAACTCCGACCAGAGTTTCCACACGCCGAAATCACCTTCGCGGACGTTCGTATCGTGGAAAAGCACGAGTCCGCGTCCCGACATTTTCGGCAGCCACGTTTCGTAATCGTGTTTGACGGCTTCGTAAGTGTGCAGACCGTCAATGTGCAGCAAATCAATCGAATGTGGCGCGAAATTTTTCAACGCTTCGTCGAAAGTTGACGGCACGAGCCTTGAAAAATCCGAGTAAAGTGGATCGTGATGCGCCTGCAATTTCGCCAAAACTCCGTCTTCCAAAGCTCCGGCGTGCGCGTCGCCCTGCCAGGTATCAACGGCGTAACATTTCGTTTCAGTTTGCAGAGATTTCACCGCCTGACAAAAAGCGCAGAATGAAACGCCGCGAAAAGTTCCGAGTTCGACCAAAACACGCGAATGTGTCGCCGCAATTAAAAACATCGCAAACGGCGTGTGTTCCGCCCAAGCCGTTTCTTCGAGCCAGAGCGGAAATTCCAGACACACCGGAAACTCTAAAGGATTAAAAAACATAATTTAATGGTAAATGGTGAAAGGTGAAAGGTGAATGGTGAAACTTTTTTCGGACTTCATTCACCATTAGTCATTCACCATTAAATAAACAAGTTTCCCATTCGACCAGCGGGCGCATCACGCCTTCCATTTTTCCGGCGTAATCGCCGCGTGCCGTGTCGCCGGTCAGAGAATCGGCGACATCGAAACTGACGGCTTCGAGCGCGTTAAAATGAACGATCATCGCGGGCAGATATGTAACAACGGCGACGTTGACGAAAAAACTGCCTTCCGCCATCAGATTTCCCGGAATCCAAGCCGTGCTGACGTATTTGCCCTTATTTTTTTCGCGCCTTTTCCATTCGTCGGAAACATCCTGAATCGTAAAAAGGTGAACGCGGCTTTGATTATAAACCTGAAAATTCGGCAGGAGAATTTTTCCCGATTCAAGAACTTCGTAAGTCGCTTCGATGCCGATTTTCCGGCGAATGTCGTGCGAGCCGCAAGTCGCGCCGGTTTCGTCAATGATTCTGACTCGTTCGAGCCGCACGAATTCGCTCTGCGGCGGATTTTTCTCCGTTTCAAAGATGCGCTCGGCGGACATTCCCCAACTCGACGAAAGATATTCGCGGACAACATCAACCGCCGCGCCCGCGCCGACGACTTTGCCGCCGCTTAAAGCAATCGCCCGCGAGCAGATGCGCGTAATCGCCGACATATCGTGCGAGACGAACAAAATCGTACGTCCCGATTGGCTGACATCGCGCATTTTGTTCAGACATTTGCGCTGAAAAGCGACATCGCCGACCGCCAAAACTTCGTCCACGATTAAAATTTCCGGCTCCAGATGCGCCGCCACCGAAAACGCCAGCCGCATATACATTCCCGAAGAATAATGTTTGACCGGCGTGTCGAGAAACTTTTCGACTTCGGCAAACGCGACGATTTCATCGAAATTTCTTTCGATTTCCGCCCGCTGCATTCCGAGAATCGCGCCGTTCAAAAAGATATTTTCGCGCCCGGAAAGCTCGTTATGAAAACCCGTGCCGACCTCCAAAAGCGAGCCGACGCGCCCGCGCAGTTCCGCCGTGCCGGAAGTCGGTTTGGTAATACGCGAAAGGATTTTCAAAAGCGTAGATTTTCCCGCGCCGTTGTTGCCGACGATGCCGAGCGTTTCGCCGTCGCCGATTTCAAAACTGACGTTCTGCAAAGCGAGCAGTTGATTTTTCTCATTGCGCCGCGCCGTTCGACGCACAAAGCCGACCAGCGAGTCGCGCAGAGAGTTATGCTTCGCGCCGCCGAGCGTGTAAATCTTTGATAAATTTTCGACCTTAACCGCCGTCGTCATAAATGTCAGAACCGCCTGCGTGAGCGGGCGGGTTTTCGTCAGAAGGCAAAAGGTAAAAGTAAAAAGGCAAAAGGTTGAAAGCGTGTTATAAATTTTGCCTTTTACCTTTTTACTTTTGCCTTGCGAATGCGACCCGCCCGCTCACGCAGGCGGTTCTGACTAAATCAAATCCGCAAAATCGTCTTCCATTCGTTTGAAAATGAGAAACGATACGATTACCAAAAGAAACGTCAGAATCGCGGAAACGCCGATGGCAAACCAATCATAATCGCCGCCGAAAAGCGAAGCGCGAAGTCCCTGCAAAATTCCCGTCAGCGGATTGAGCGCGAAAATCACTCGCCATTTTTCCGGCAAAGATTCGGACGGGTAGAAAACCGGCGACACGAACATCCAGACTTGCAGAAAAAACGGGAGCGCGAATTTTACGTCGCGGAAACGCACGTTGAGCGCGGAGAAAAAAGTTCCGAAACCGATTGTCAGCAAAATCCCCAACGCCGCAAAAACGGGCGCAAGCAGAATCTGCGCGGTTAAATTCACGGCGTAATAAATCATCACACCGGCGAGAATGACAAAGCCCAAAGCCAAGTCAATCAAACCGGAAAAAGTCGCCGCCGTCGGCACGATGAGGCGCGGAAAATAAATTTTCGTGACCATATTCGCGTTGCCGATTAAACTGCCGCTCGCCAAACTAATCGAATTGTTGACGAACAGCCAGACTAGCAAACCACTCAGAGCGAACAACGGATATGGAATCTGCAAAGATTCAAAAGTCGCAAAACGGCTGAAGATTACCGTAAAAATCGCGGTCGTCAAAACCGGCTGTAAAACTGCCCAGAGAACACCGATTGCCGTTTGTTTGTAGCGCACTTTGACATCGCGCCAAGTCAGAAAATAAAGCAGTTCGCGGTAATTCCAAAGCTCGCGCCACGCGAAAATGTCTTTCAGGCGCGCCGGTTCGATTTTCGTGATTTCGTCGTGCCGCGCCGGATTCTCGACGGCGAACGGCTGATTATCGCTCAAGTTTTACCTCGTTTCGCGCTTCTGAAAGTTGCGCCGTGCCGATTTTTCGTAACGCACTTTGAATTTGTTTTTCGACGACTTCCGGCGAAAAATTATCTTTTATAAAACCGAATCCGTTATCGGAAATCTTTTGCCACAATTTTTCATCTTCGTAAAGGCAGCAAATTTCGTCGGCAAATCGTTCGGGTGTGTCGGCGATTAAAACTTCACGCTCGTGCGTCAAATTCATTCCTTCCGCGCCGATGTTTGTCGTTACAGTCGGCAAACCGAATGAAAAAGCCTGCCCGATTTTTCCCTTCATTCCCGCGCCGTAACGCAGCGGCGCGACAAACACGCGGCTGGTTTCAAAAAGCGGCGCAACATCCGGCACGAAACCTTCAATGATAATTTTATCAGATTTCAAATCGAGAATTTCCGGCGGCATCTGAAAACCGACAACGCGGAAATGCGCGTCAGGAATTTTTTCCAAAACACGCGGGAAAATTTCGTCTGTAAAATAGCGCACGGCATCAACATTCGGGCGATGACCGAAATTGCCGATGAACAGCAAATCGCGGCGTTCGGCGAATTTGCGCCCGCGATTGTGCAGCGCGTGAATGTTCGGCACGATCTCGATTTTCGCGTCCGGCGCAACCGCCTGCAAATTCTTTTTATCGTCTTCGGTTACGCACCAAACCTGGTCGGCGGCGTTTGCCAGAAACGTCTCGATCTTTTGATGTTTTGCCGCATCTTTGGAATATTTCGCATCGCCGGTCAAGGCGTATTCGCGCCGCAATCTTATGAAATGCACGTCAACCGAATCGAAAATAATTTTTGCGTTCGGAAACATCTTCTTGAACGTCGGATAAACGTAATAAGCGATATGCGGATAGCAAAGAACGACGAAATTGAAATCGGCGCGTTTGAAACGGCGGTCGAAATCAACAATCCAAACGGCTTCGATGCCGAGTTTTCCGAGTTGTTGTTGATATGGCGCGTCGCTGCCGCGCCGGTGCAGATAGACGAGCGTTACGTTGTAATTTACGGCAAGCGTCTGCAAAATCGCCTGCATTCGGACGTTACCTGAATCGGTTTCCGGTTTTGGAATCTCGCTGAAAACGACGACGATTTTCGGGTTTCGACTGCGATTTGAGGCGGCTTCGATATTTGATTTATCCGGCGCGAAATGATTCGTCTCCAAAACGGTTTTCCACTTGTGGAAAAACTTCTCGCGGTTGATCGTCTGAAATTTTTTAAAGCCGGAATTTAAATCGCGTCCGGCGGTTGCCCCTTCAAAATGAATCGCTTTCGAGAGCGGCTGAAATATGACTTTCCGATTGGCGGCGCGAACCGTCATACATAAATCCGTGTCTTCGTAATAAGCCGGCGCGTAACGAATATCGAAACCGCCGAACGAATCGAATAATTCTTTGCTAATCAACAAAGACGCGCCTGAACAATAATCAACTTCGCGCTGGAAATTAAAATGCGATTCTTCCGGGTGTTCGCCGTAACCGTAAAGATGCGCCGAACCGTCGCGCCAGACGATGCCGCCCGCTTCCTGCATTTTCCCATCGGGGAAAATCAGCATCGAGCCGACCGCGCCGACCGTTGTATCGTTTTCGGCGGTTTCGACCAAAGCACTTAACCATTCGGGCTGAACAATCGTGTCGTTGTTGAGAAAAACGAGATATTTTCCCTTTGCCGCACTCGCGCCTGTATTGCACGCTTCGACAAAACCGAGATTTTCGGCGTTGCGGATAACGCGAATGCGATTGCCCATCTGCGCCAGCATTCGCGCCGTTTCGTCAGACGAAGCGTTGTCAACGACGATGATTTCATTGCGCGTTAAATCAATCTCTCGAAACAAGGAGCGCAGACATTGAAACGTAAATTCGGCTTTGTTGAAAACGGGAATGATGATTGAAGATTCGACTGTTTCGGGCGCGGCAATTTCGCGTTCGGTCAGCATCAGAAAATCGCTCACGCCGAACGGGTTTCGCACGGCGGAAGATTTCGCCGCATCTCTCAAATTGGCAAGCGTTGACGGCAGTTCACTTTCGAGATCAAAGCCGTGCCGCCGCGTATAATTGAGAAATTTATCGGAAGTCTGAAAAATTTTTCTCGACGCGCGCGAAAGCATCCGCAAAACGGAAACGCTCAATCTGCCCGCGCTTCTTTTCACGGAAAACGGCAGATTGTCCTTTAACATATTCTTGATCATTACGTTTGTTTTCCGCGCCGTCGAAGCGAAATTACAGGTTAAAAGTTAGAAAGTTAAAGGTCAAACGGATAATGGTGAATGGTGAATGGTGGATGGTCTATTGCTAGAATTTCGATTTAAGAAACAATACTTGCTTGAAACAAACGATTTGCCATTCACCATTAACAATCAAAATTTCATAAATGCGTCGAACGCCCAACCCGCCTGACCGTTATACACGACCCGACACCAGCGACCGGACATTTTTCCGATGTTCGATGCTTTCGGGCAGTCAATCACCGTCAACGCCGCGCCGTGCGGAATTTTAGCGACGCGCTCGCCCGATTCGGAACTCGGTTCGCTGCGAAGCGCGAGAAAACCGTCGCCCGGAGAATTAGCATAAGCCGTTTTACCGTTATCATAAGTCGGCTTTGTCGGAGAAACTGTTGAATTTGATTTTTGATTTTTCTGATCTTCCAACTGCTTTTTCAGATTCGCCATCTCTTCGCGGAGTTTGGCGGTTTCATCGTTGTTTGCCGCAACGGTCGGTGAAGTTTTCGGCGCGACGGTCGCCGTCGGCGAAGCGTTGGTCGTCGCAATAGAATTTCTATTATCCTCCGAGCGTGGAATCAGCAAGAAAGCCGCCAGCCCGCCGCCGATCAGAAGCAGTAAAAGTCCCAAAACTCCGGCGATGATCAAACCGAAACCTTTTTTTTCGGCAGGCTGATTGTTCACGAAAGGCTGATTTTGATTAGCTGTCGGCGACACGAAAACCGTCGGCGCGGAATCATTCGGGATATTGATTCGCAGCGGTTCGTTCCCGCTGTAAGACATATTTACCGTCGGCGCATCGCTGGTCATCGAAACTAAAGGCGTGCCGTCAGACAAACAGAACTGCAAAGAATCGTCGGTATAAGTATTTTTACAACTTGGACATTGTTTCATAAATTCATTTTTCAAAAAGTGATTTCAAAACACTAAAATCAAAGTTGATTTTTAATTTTACCTCAATTCCTGCCCGACATAATTTTCCTTAATCCAATTCCTATCGAGATGTTTTTCCGCATCGGGCGAAAGCCAAACATATTTTCCCTGTTTATTCTTATAACCGTAGATGTTACGAAAATCAGGTCGCTCGCTGATTGTCCGCAATTTAAGCATTTCCAATGTTAAATCATTCGGCGAATTCGCCGCACCTTTATCACTAATTTTCGCGCCAGCTTTAGGCTTGATCGAATAACAATCACGGCGAATCTGCGGCTGAACGACATATTTTCCCGTTTTATCAATGTAACCGCAAAAATATAAATCACCGTCTTCGCGCCATTGGGCATATTCGACGACCAATGCCAAACCGTCTTTAAACGGATTCGCGGCTGGAATATAACGGTCATTCGGCTTCCAGCGCGGCTGAATAACAATTTCACCCGCACGATTGATATAGCCCCATTTATCTTTAATCAAAACCGCCGCCAGATTTTCGGAAAATTCCGTAACGCCGTCAAACTGCGGTCGAATAATAATTTTCCCGCTTGAATTTATATAACCTTCTTCACCTGTTTTATCCCAAATGCGAAATAAAGTTTCCTCCGTTTGTGTTTGAGCCATTATGCTAAACGACGAAATGAAAAGACAGAAAAAGAAGCAAATTAATCTCATAGATTCGTTTTTTCCAAATTCATTATTGCTTCATCAATTCGATCACGCGACGTTTGACCGGCGAAGAAAGCACAATCGAAGTCGTCGTGATACCGAACGGCACGAGACGATCAATCAAATTCTGCAAATGCTCGACATCGGCAACGGCGACTTTCAAAATAAAGGAATCGCCGCCCGTGCCGCGATGACATTCGAGAACCTCGCTCGAATCTTCGGCGACCTTGATGATTTTTGAGTAATCAACGCCGGAAATACTCATACGGATAAAAGCCGTAATCGGCAAACCGATTTTTGCCGCGTCAATTTCAGCGCGATAACCTGTAATAATCTGCGCGTCTTCAAGTTTGCGAATCCGCTCGATCACGGCAGGTGTCGTTAGATTTATGCGCCGTCCGAGTTCGGCGTAACTCGTTCGCGCATTTTCCTGCAATTCTTTCAGGATTTTCCAGTCAATTTCGTCAATCATTTTACATTGTAAAGTTGAACGGCTGATTTAACTTACATTGTAAAGAATTTACACCGTAGAAACAAAAGTTGCCTATTCAAACAAATCAGCGTTTCGGCTAAAATAATTTAGTAGCCGATAACTTTTATTTTAACTTAAACATCAAACGCCAAAGAGGTGAAAAATTATGCCAACCGAAATGACCGCAACCACGAAAACCGCCGTGAATTTAACGAACTATGAAGTCAAAGACGAAGATTTGCCCGAATTTCGTGATATGAAATTCGAGAACATCAACGAACTTCATCTCGACCATCCGGGCGCGAACGACGCGGAATATCGAACGCGCCGCGATCACATCGCGCAGCTGGCGAAAAATTTCCGCGAAACCGGCACGATCACCGATGTCGAATACACGGACGAAGAACAGAAAGTCTGGCAAATTGTGGCGACGAAATTAGAAGAAATTCAGTCGCGCCGCGCCAGCGAATTTTACCTCGACGCGAAGAAAAAACTCGGCATCACGACGCAGAAAATCCCGCAGTTGTCGGAAATGAATAAACGCCTGAAAGAATTATCGAATTGGCGGCTCGCGCCGATTGAAGGCTTGGTCGAAACGCGCGGATTTCTTTCGTGGCTCTCGTATCGCACGATGCTCTGTACGCAATATATCCGCCACACATCGCGCCCCGAATACACCCCCGAACCCGACATCGTTCACGAGGCAATCGGGCATATCCCGAATTTCACGAACCGCGATTTTGCCGACTTTTCGCAATTCATCGGACACGGCGCAAGAATCGCCACCGACGAACAATTAGAAGAACTCGGACGGCTCTACTGGTTCACCGTCGAATACGGTTTGATCGAAGAAAACGGCGAAAACAAAGCCTTCGGCGCGGGACTTTTATCAAGTTTCGGCGAGTTGGAACACGCCTTCACGGGCGAAGTCGAACGCCGCCCGTTCGATCTAAAACAGGTCGTCAAAACCGATTATTCATACTCCGATATGCAGCCGATTTTATACGTCATTCCGTCATACCAATTTTTGAAGGATACGACGCGCAAATACATCGAAAGTTTCGGCGGAAAGTAGTATCTTGAAAATATATTAAAAGCGTATGGAAGAAGATTTTGCCGGATTTATATTGACGATTTTGATTTGCTGTTTTCCGTTCGGCTTTATCTATCTTGTTTTGAATTTATTGAATTGGAACGAAAGAAAAAATCTTTTTTCCGATAGTTGGTTTGTCTATTTGACGTGGATTGTATCAAGTTTGTTTGGTTATGTGGTTTGTGAATTGATAGGGCAAAGATTTTTTCGTTATCAAAGTGAATTCGTTGCTTTGGTAAGTATTATTTTTTCGATGATTTTGGTAAATATTTGTGCAATCGCAGGAGTGTTATATTTAAGGACTCGAAAACAAGAAACGAGCAATATTACAAATTACAATGATGAAGAAATTAAAAAGCCGAACACCAAAAAAATCTGGCAAACATCTGTGGTCGTCAGCATTTCAACTTTATTTTTTGTTTACAGTCTAACTATGGCAGTGAATGATATAAGTGAAAGATGGAAAGAAAAACCAAAGAAAGCAGACAAACTTTCCTTTGAAATTTACGACTGACAATAAATCGGTGATAGTAATGAATTTAAATTAATCAAAGAGGCAATTATGAGTGAAGAAAAAAATCCATTAGGTTTGAAAAAAATACATCATCTCGAATTTTTCGTCGGCAACGCGAAGCAAGCCGAGTTTTATTATCGCAAGGCGTTCGGTTTTACGCAGGCGGCTTATACGGGATTAGAGACGGGCAACCGTGAGACGACGAGTTATGTGATGCGGCAAAATCGCGTTAATCTTGTTTTCACCACGCCTTTGTCGCCGGATCATTTCGGCAGCGAGCATATTAAACAGCACGGCGACGGCGTTTACGACATCGCGTTTCAGGTTGAAGATGCCGATCACGCTTACACGGAAGCGATTAAGCGCGGCGCGAAATCGGCGATTGAGCCGCACGATATGACCGATGAAAACGGCAGCGTCAGACGTGCCGCTATTCACACTTATGGCGACACGATTCACTCGTTTATTTCTTACGCGCCGCTGAAAAAGCCGATTTTAGTGGGCGAAGCAGTCGGCGACAATTCGATGAATTTGACCGCCGTTTCGTCGGCAGCGGCGGCGACTGCTCCGGCGGAAAGTAAATACTGTTATTCAGGAACATTTTTGCCCGGATTCGCCGCCAAAGAAGTCAAAGGCGAAGATGTTGGCGTGGTTTTGGTTGACCATATGGTCGGCAACGTCGAACTCGGTAAGATGAATCACTGGTGCGATTTTTACCGCGATGTTTTGGGATTTTACCGCTATATCACGTTTGACGACGAAGATATTTCGACCGAATACTCCGCGCTGATGTCCATCGTGATGTCGGACGGCGGACACAATATCAAAATGCCGATCAACGAACCGGCGGAAGGCAAAAAGAAAAGCCAGATCGAAGAATATCTCGATTACTACAAAACTCCGGGCGTTCAGCACATCGCGCTGTTGTGCAAAGACATCGTTTCAACAGTCGAAAAATTACAGGCAAACGGCATCGAATTTCTGCGCGTTCCCGATTCTTATTACGCCGAAATCCCGGCACGAGTCGGCGAGATTGACGAAAATCTCGAAGATTTGAAACGCCTCGGAATCCTCGTTGACTGCGACGAAGAAGGTTATCTGTTACAGATTTTCACCAAACCCGTCGAAGATCGCCCGACCGTTTTCTTTGAAATTCTCCAAAGAAAAGGCTGTAAAGGTTTTGGCAAAGGCAACTTCAAAGCTCTGTTCGTTTCGATTGAGGAAGAACAGGCAAAACGCGGAAATCTATAGATGTATTTGAAACATCCGAGCGTCAAACTTAATGAATTATTTCAGAACAAACCTTTTCAAGGAGTTTCTCCTGAAAGCGCAAAGTTTTTGTTTATTGGATTAGATGCTAATTACAGTAAAGATATTGAGTCGCAACAGATATTTGATAAAGTAACTGAATATCACCTAGACGGCGTAAATTTCTGGCAAAAATATAAAGTTCATCATCCGTTTTTGCTTGATGATTACAAAGGGGACGGAAGAAAGTATCACAAAAACTTCGCCCGAATTGGTTTTCAAGACGAGGATGCAAGTTTAATTTCGTTCATTGAGTTATTGCACGTTCCGACAGTCGGACGAAATAAACTTTCAGTAAATGATTTGTCGCCATTTCATCTCAAACGAATTAATGATTGCATATTAAATGCTTCGGCTGAATTTATTTTCGTTTCGGCAGGTGTGGCGGAGTTAATGCGTAAGTCTGGAGAATTTTCGTGGTTGCCTAAGAAGTCAATAGACTATTACAGAAACTTAGGCATACTTTGGCAGAATAAAGACAAGTTTGTTTTTTCTCATTTTCATTTTTCTAATTATGGAAAGTTTGAGAAACAGATGTTTTTGGAAGCGCAAATAATCAGAGAATAAAGGAAAATGGTAAAAAAGATTAAAGTTTGGGCAAAATAAAATATGCAAACCGAGACGCTCGAAAAAACAACCGCGAAAATTACGCCGTATAACGATGTGGCGGAATTGATTGACCGCGAGGTTCACGCCAAAACGCTTGAGCAGATCAATGTGCTGGCGCGTGAATATGAAATTCGCAATCCGTCTAAGGTTGCGGAATTTTTGAGTGAGAATCTATTTTTGCTCGAACTGTTGAAAGAGATTCCCGCGCCACTTCGTGAAATTTTCGGTGAAAAGCAAAGTTTGAAACTGGAATTTTTTCTCGACCCGGAAGATGCGAATTATCATCGTCTGACAATCGGAATTCCAACGAAAACGGAAGCCGACAAATCATCATCGCTGTTGCAAAAGTTCGACGAAAATTGGTGGTTTGCCAATGAAAGAAGATCGCGCTCTAAAATACTGATTGACTTGGAGTTTGCCCAATGACTTTCGATTGGGACAAGTTCCGCGAACTCGCCGAAAAACTGCGGCAGGACGAAACGGAAGCGGCAAAGCGAACGGCAATCAGCCGAATTTATTATGCGGTTTATCACCGCGCCAAAACTTATTTAGAAAGCGAAGGCTTTCAATTTCGGCAGTTTGAAAGTTCGCACCGGCAAATTTGGGACGAATTCAAAGACAAAGGCAAAACTTTTACCGCAATCGGAAACACGGGCGACAGACTGCGGACAAATCGCGTTAAAGCCGATTATATCGCTGAAATCGAGGATGTTGATTTTCTCGTTAAAAGGTCTTTTGAATTAGCCGACAACGCTTTCGCATACTTGAAACAAATCGAAAAATAATGACACCGACGACAAGCGAACAACAATTAAAATATCAAACGGGTTTCGGCAACGAATTTGCGACCGAAGCGGTTGAAGGCGCACTTCCAATCGGTCGAAATTCGCCGCAGAAAGCACCGCTCGGACTTTACGCCGAACAGTTTTCGGGGACGGCTTTTACTGCACCGCGTCTTTTGAACAAACGGACTTGGACGTATCGGATTCGCCCGTCGGTAACGCACAAACCGTTCGAGCGAATTGATAATGGAAAAGTCGTCGGAACATTCGGCGATTTGGAAACTACTCCGAATCAACTGCGTTGGAATCCTTTGCCGATGCCGGAAACGGAAACTGATTTCGTTGACGGCATCACGACATTTGCGGGTAACGGCAATTCTTACGACCAACACGGAATCGCGGTTCATCTGTTCGCCTGCAACAAAGATATGACGGATAGATTTTTCTATAATGCCGACGGTGAAATGCTCGTCGTCGCCGAGAAAAATCGCGTCAGGTTTTTAACTGAACTGGGAATTATTGAAATTGGTTCAGGCGAAATCATCATTATTCCGCGCGGGTTAAAGTTCCGCGTCGAACTGCCCGACGGCGAGGCTCGCGGTTACGTCTGCGAAAATTACGGACAGCAGTTTCGTCTGCCGGATTTGGGTCCGATTGGCGCGAACGGTTTGGCGAATCCAAGAGATTTTGAAACGCCGGTTGCGTGGTACGAAGATGTGGACGGCGACTTTGAGTTGACGGCGAAATTCGGCGGGAATTTGTGGAACTGCAAGATTGACCATTCGCCGCTCGATGTCGTCGCGTGGCACGGAAACTACACGCCTTACAAATACGATTTGCGGCGATTTAACACTATCGGCTCAATTTCGTTCGATCATCCCGATCCGAGTATTTTCACGGTTTTAACTTCACCTTCAAGCGAACTCGGCACGGCGAATTGCGATTTCGTGATATTCCCTGACCGCTGGCTCGTGCAGGAAAATACGTTTCGCCCGCCGTGGTTTCACCGCAATATTATGTCGGAATTTATGGGTTTGTGTTTCGGTCAGTACGACGCGAAAGAAGAGGGTTTCGTCGCGGGCGGCGCGAGTCTGCACAATCAAATGTCGGCGCACGGACCCGATTTAGAGGCGTACGAAAAAGCCTCGAACGCCGATCTGAAACCCGTCAAATTGTCTGGAACGATGGCATTTATGTTCGAATCGCGCTACATCATTCGCCCGACTAAATACGCGATGGAAACTTCGGAATTACAGCACGAATACTTTGAAGTCTGGCAGAAATTAAAGAAAAATTTCAAGGCGTAAAAGGTTTATAATTTTTCCGCCGCCTTTGCTTCGACCGCGATGCTGAAACGGCGCAGGCGATTTTTAACGAAACGATACTGCGCCGTGTAGCCGCTGAATTTGACCGCTTTATTTTTCTCGCTCGTTTCCAATTCGCCGACTTCGTTTAATTTATAACTCAAAATCCGCACTTTTTTGTCGGCTTTCTCATCGCCTTCCGGCGCGCCTAATTTTCTAACGATGTCTTTCGCGCCCGTAACATTCGGCACGGCGAAAATCAGCGAGGTCGCCGACGGCTTTTCGCCGATGTAGAAACCCGATTCGCTGACGAAAGATTTTATGCTTTTCATCTGGTAATGCTTGTTCTGGTAAGATTCGCCGACGGCGAAAACTTCGATGCCGACGATGAGAAAAGGTCTTTCTTTCGACTGCGCGGTCAACGTCATAACCTGGTTGCCATATTCATTGTAGAAAAAATATTTCGGCTGGTTCAGCGGGTTATCGTAGCGCGGCGAATAGCCTTGCAGTTTCGCCTTTGCCGTCTCTTCGTCGCCGAGCCGGAATCCGGCGACGCTCAATTCGGGTTTGGCGGTTTGTGAAAAAGTCGAAACGGTGGAAAAACTTAAAACAAGCATCGCCGCCGAAAAAAAAGCGAATTTCAACAGATAGTTTTTCATAATTGGTACCTCAGAAAATTGATGAGATTTTGAACGCTAAAAATTTAGCATTTCCGGTATTATACCAAATCGAAAAACAAAGTTGCTACTATTTTAACGCGAGCAAATTCGCAAAAATTCGATACGCGCCCGGAACTCCGGCGGGCAGCTGGCGAAAGAACGCATACGAACAGTAAACATATTTTCCTTTGCCGATATTGGCGACGACCAAGCCGCCTTTATTTTCCGCTTCACCCGCATCGTGCGCTTCGAGCAGCGGCTGGTAATTCGCGTCAAACGTCGTGAAAGCGTAGAGATTTCTTTCCTGCACCCAATTCGCAAAATCGGCATCGCTAATTTTATTTGGGAAATTAAAAACCGGATTCGCCGGGTCGAGGATCGTTACTTTCGCATTTTCGTCCACGACCCGCGCACCGAGTTTGGCGGGAAACGGCAGCAGACTTTCGTATTCGGGACGCTGATATTGGACGATCAGTTTGCCGCCGTTTTTGACATAATCAAGAATTCTCTGATTATTTTCAATCAAATCGCCGCGCACCTGAAAAGCGCGAATGCCGGCGACGATCACATCATATTTCGACAAATCGCCGTTCAAATCTTTCTCGTCGAGCATTTCAACCGTCAAACCCATCTGCCGAATCGCTTCGGCAACCGCATCGCCGCTGCCTGAAATGTAGCCGACTTTGACGGGCGCGACTTTCAAATCGAATGATTTAATTTTCGCCGTTGCGTCAGTATAAAAGCGATGCGTGGTTATGTGCGGATACGCGAGTGTGTGCATCGTTTGATTAAAAGTTTCGTCGTTTGCCGAAACTTCGGCGCGAACGTCAAAATCTCCGATTTTGACGTTCGCGGGAAGCGTGATGTCGAATGACAGCGAAGTTTTTTCGCCTTTCTTTTTGAGACTGAAACTTGTCGAAGCCGGCGAAATCTTCAATTCTTTCGACGTATTTAATTTAGCTTCGCCGCTAATTTCTGCAGAAGAATTATTGACGAGACTCAAATTTATTCGGCGCGTCTGCGCTTTTCCGGTATTTGGAACGATCAATAAGTTTTGGTCGAGGCTTAAAGAAAGTTTCGGTACAACCTGAACATCGCGTCGCACTTCGCCGCGTACGTCGTCGGCGAAACGATATTCGACCGGCTGCTCGAAGATAATTTCTGTCCCGTCAATCTCTACCTTTACCTCCGCGCGAACTAACGGTTGTTGGAACGGTTCGATCACATTTTCACCGTTTGCCAAATCAAACAAATCTCCTGTGCGCGAATTTTCCATCCAGAAAGGCTCGGTCAATTTTGCATCTTTTGAAACTTTTACGTTAAAATATGCGACTTTATCGGCGACTTCGCGGCGGAAAAATCCCTGTGTTGTTTCTTTCGGCACGTCAGCTTCGGCGACTTCCCAACCGCTTGGTGGTCGCAGTTTGATTTCTTTAATGCGGGCGTTTTCTGATTTCGGGTAGAAAACTCTTGAAACGACAGAAAACGATTCACCAGGGACGACGGTTTCTTTATCAGTTAAAGCGTCAATTTGGATTCCCATGGCGAGTTTAATCGCCTCAAAAAATTCTTCCTGTTTTTTGAGAAGCGGCATTTGCACAGAAGCTACGTTAATTTTGCAGCGCAAAAAGTCTGCTTCGTTTTTTTCGTCGCAATCACTGTGAAAGAAAGAGGCTCGGTCGAAGGCTTTATATCCTTCCATCAAAATCGGAACTATGTTTTGCGGATTAGCGGGTTGGTATTCAGCCAAGGCTTTAGCGGCGGAAACTTGAATGATAGCTAAAGATTCTTGGTTTCCAAACGATGAAAGATTGTCTATTTTTGCGCCAATGCCATCAAAAACGCTTCGTTCATTTTCGACTTTCGGAACTTTGCTTTCAATCAAATTTAATCCCGAAAGTCGTTCGCCTTTCAATTCCAAAACGCCCTGTTCCTGAGTTTTGTGCTGGCTTCTGCCTTCCATTGCAATTTCAAAATACGAGCGTCCGAGCAGTGGGTCGTATTGCCCGGTATTAATGCTCAAAGTCGGTTTTTCGGTCGAGCGGAAACCTTGCGAGACATAGAATTTTAAGACTTGCCACGTTGCGCCCGCGTCTTTGCATTGCGTCGCATCGGCGGCGGCTTTGACTGCTAAAGGCGCGATGTAACCGGCGTATTGATGCTGTCCGTGTCCGTCCGTCGGAGTGCCGGAAAAACGCGAGATGACGACTTGCGGGCGAAATTGGCGAATAGCGCGGACGGCATCGCAGAGAATGATTTTTTCGTCCCATTTGCTTTTCGCTTCGTCGAGCGTTTTGGAAAATCCGTAATCGAAGGCGCGTGTAAAAAATTGCTCTGCGCCGTCCAAACGTCGCGCCTGCAAAAGTTCTTCGGTGCGAATCACGCCCAAAGATTCAAACAATTCCGAACCGATGATATTCTGTCCGCCGTCGCCGCGAGTTAAAGATAAATAAGCCGTCCGCGCATTTTCGCCGCGAGCTAAATAGGCAAGCAAACCAGAATCTTCATCGTCGGGATGTGCGCCGATGTGCATCACGCTTTTCGTCGTGTTTAGGCGTTTCAAAAGCTGTCCGAGTCCGATTGCGCCGTAATCATAAACGGGGCGAACCTGCGCTTTTGTCAGACTGGGAAAAGCGAAAAGGCAGAGAGAGAACATCCACAGATAAACACAGATGGACACAGATAATTTATTAATCTGAATTTTCAATTTCGGGCGTTGAATTTTAAGCATTGGTAAGAAAATCAACTTTGAAGAAAATCTTTGACGGCGATTTCGACTTTCGGGAAAGCCAGCAGGGAAAACACATCTCCGATTTTGTAAGTTTGTTTAGTCGCATAGCCGTCGTTATTCGGATTGCGATAATCTTCGACGGTGCTGTTTTCGACATTGATTAGCAGATATTGCCCGATTCCGGCTTGTGAATACGCCAAACCTTTCTCGTTGCGGTCAAAATACAGCGTCGAATCGGAGACTTCGACGATTAGTAAAATATCTTCCGGTGTCGGGTGTTGGGCGAGATATTTTTCACGCGGCAATTTTGCCAGAACGATGTCGGGTTCGGGTTGGGAAAATCCGTCGAGGTGAATGGGATTTTGATTTCTGACGATTGATTCCTTGCCGAAAGTTCCCTTTAAGTAATCACTTATCAAATCGTTATAATAAGCGTGTTTTTTTCCTTTCGACATTTTATCAATGATTTCTCCGTTCAGTAATTCCACATTATCGTTTTCGTCCAAAACTCCGCGCTCGATCATTAAGTCATATATCTTCACGCTGAACCGATAAGGCTTGACGGCAAAACCGGCGTTGCCGTTCGATGTGGATTTTTCGGTTAATTCCAAAACTGCCGACATAATTTTTTACCTCAATCAACGAGTTTATTATACGTTTTATCAAACGGAAATTCACTTTTTTTATAAGCGCGAATGAAATAAATTATCAATCCCAAAACAATTAAAACCGCCGCGTAGCGAATCTCTTTCAAGAAATTCGGGCGCATAAACATCACGTATAAAAATCCGATAATCGCCATGAGTGCGGGTAACGGATAGAGCCACATTTTGAACGGGCGCGGAACGTCGGGGCGTGTTTGACGCAGAATCAATAGCCCGACGATTTGCGCCAAGAATTGAATCGTGATGCGGATGACGACGAGCGCGGCGACGACATCGGCGAGTTTTAGAAAGCAGAAGAGCGCGGCGATGCCGCCCATTATTAAAAGCGAAACGTACGGAAAATGATGCTTCGGATGAATTTTTTTGAAGATTTTGAAATAGTTTCCGTCCATCGCGGCAGCGAACGGGACGCGGGAGTAACCAAGCAAAAGCGAAAAAACCGACGCGAACGCCGTGAACATTATCAAAATCGTTGCAATCACGCCCGCTGTTTTGCCGTAAAGCCGTTCCATAAAAATTGAAACGACATATTTTCTGGCATCCGATTTCGCCGTCTCCATAAATTCCTGCCACGGAATCACGCCGAGAATCGAGATATTCATCACGATATAAATCAATGAGACCGCCAGAATCGAAAACATAATCGCTCGCGGAATCGTTTTTTCGGGATTCTTCACTTCGCCCGCGAAAAAATTGACGTTGTAATAACCCCAATAATCATAAACCGCGATGAGCAGAGCCGAACCTAAACCTAAGAAAAAGTTTTGATTGAGTTCAAAAGCCTTCGGCGGAAAATCGAACGCCAGCGCGGGATTGAAATTCGTCAGTCCGGCGAAGATAATCCAGATGATCGTGAGCATTACGACGACCCACAAAACTTTCGAGAATTTTTCGATAATCGTGATTTTGCGGTACAGCAGAAAAACACACAGCCCGATCATCGCCATTGCCACGAAAGTTCCGAGCGTGGCGATAATGTTCAAAGTAAAATCGCCGAGCAAAGGTATCGGCAATACAAAATCGTGCGCGAAAAAAGTTTTATCAAGGATTGGAAAAGCGTAAGTCGCATAGCCCGCAAATCCAATGCCGCCCGAAGCAATCGAAAGCGGCGCGGAAAACGTCAGCTGCCAGATAAACAAAAACGACATCAAGCGTCCGAGTTTGCCCGCGCCGTAAATTTCTTTGAGATAATTATAAGGTCCGCCGGATTTCGGCATTGACGCGCCCAATTCCGCCCACACCAAACCGTCGCAAATCACCAGCAGCGCACCGACAATCCAGCCGATCATTGCCTGCGGTCCGCCCATCGCCGCGATAATCAGCGGCATCGTGATAAACGGTCCGACCCCGATCATATCAATCATATTGAGCGCGGTCGCGCCCAATGTGCCGACACCGCGAATCAATTCAGGTTGTTCGGATTTTTGTTCGAGCATTTGATTTAAAGAAAAACGAAAATAAAGAAGTTAATTAAATTCAAGAATTTTTTGAGTTTAAGATTTCAAACTTTTTAACTCTGAACAACATACTGCCGTGAGTTCCGAAAGATTGATACTTTATTTGTTCTGGATAGCCTATTTGAGAATTATAGGAAATAGTTAGAAGTCCCTCTGTTACTTTTGCTAACCTGATTCTTTCCTTGATGTCATTGTTTTTGAGTTCGATGAAATTAAATAGCTTTTCCACCGATGAGGCATAATTTTCATATTGTCTTTGAACTATTTCTTTTTGTCCCTGAGTCAATTTTTCATCTTTGTCTTTTGAACTCCAATCAATATTTAAGATAACCCCGTCTTTTATTTCAATATCAACGGGGACATCAATGCCCATAGCAGAATCGCGGGAACACTCGACTATCATCTGATAACTGTAAATATCATTTTCTGCCCAAAATTCACGATTTCTTTTTAATTCGGAATCAATTACGTTATCGTCTGCTTTTGCACTGTTGGAAATATGTAGCTTTTTCGTGGAGTAATCGGCTACGTTACACGATGAGGTTGAAATACATAAAGGTAATAAAAGGAAAAAGGAAAAAATAAGTTTTGCTTGGATACATATAAATCTCTTCATAGTTTTTGATTAACCGTAAACTTTCGTTGAGCCTTTTGAAACCATTTTTATTTCGGTGTCGCTTCGGCTTTTAGGTTCAAAACCTTTTCGTAAAAATTAATATACTGCGGAATGATTTTCTCCGAACTGTATCGGGCGATTGCCAATTCACGCCCGCGCAGACCGAAGGCGCGACGCATTTCGTCGTCTTTGACAAATTTCAGCGCGTCGTCAGACATTTTTTCGATGTCGCCGATGTTGCTTAAAAATCCGGTTTCGCCGTCGGTTACGACTTCGGGAATGCCGCCGATGCGCGTGGCGATGACGGGAACTTCGCAGGCTTGGGCTTCGAGCGCGGCGAGTCCGAACGATTCTTCTTCGGACGGCAAAAGGAAAACGTCGGCGACGGCGAGATAATCGGCGATTTTCGCCTGTTTGCCGACGAAAATCGTTTGCTCGATAACTTCTAACTGCTTCGCTCGATGACGCGCAGCGGATAATTCCGGTCCGTCGCCGACCATAATCAAATGCGCGTTGCCGCCTTTTTCGCGGACTTTCGCTAAGATCTCGACACAATCGAGCGGGCGTTTGACGGCGCGGAAGTTGGAAACGTGGACGAGCAGTTTTTCACCGTTCGGCGAGAGATTTTTGCAAATCGGCGAGCCTTTTTCGCGCTGGTATAAATCGGGCGAAATGAAATTCGGAATCACTTCGATCTCGTCGAAATCGAAGGTTTCAATCGTTGCCTGTTTCAAAAATTTGGAAACCGCCGTTACGCCGTCCGACTGCTGCAAACCGTAGCGCGTAATCGGCAGATACGAACGGTCTGCGCCGACGAGCGTGATGTCCGTTCCGTGCAAGGTGGTAATCACCGGAATATACCGTTTGTTTTTGATTGATTCACGCGCCAGAATCGCAGAAATCGAATGTGGAATCGCGTAATGAACGTGCAGCAAATCGAGATTTTCCGAACGCGCCACCGTCGCCATTTTCGTCGCCAGAGCCAAGTCGTACGGCTGATGCTCGAACAGCGGATACGACATCATTTCGACTTCGTGAAAATGGACGCGCTCGTTCAATTCCGTCAACCTGGTCGGCAATGCGGACGAGATAAAATGGACGTTATGACCGCGTGCGGCGAGTTCGCGTCCCAGTTCCGAACCGACAATGCCGCTGCCGCCGTAGGTTGGATAAACCGTGATTCCGATGTTCATTATTTATGAGAATAGATGAGCGGCAAGGGAAAGGCAAAGGATGAGGGATGAGGGATGAAGGATGAATAAGAATCATCGTTTGTTCATTCCTCATCCCTCATCCCTCATCCTTTTTTTACGGCAGATAAGCCGCCGGAATCGGTACGTCGGTCGCCGCGCCGAACGATAAACCGAATACCGAATTATCGGTCGAGCGCAATCCATACCACGCGCCGCTTCTGAAAACGGCTAAATCGGTTTTGCCGTCGTTGTCGTAATCAGCCGCGACCGGCTTATCGCCGTTCTGTCCGAACAAAGTTGCGACGAACGCGCCGTTGGAACTGTTCAGGCGATACCAATAACCATTCGATGGACGGAAGACGGAAATGTCGGATTTGCCGTCGCCGTCGTAATCGCCGACGGTCGGAAAGTCGCTTCCGAAACCGAACGCCGTGCCGCGAAACTGTCCATCGGAAGATTGCAGATAATACCAGTTGCCGTTTCGATAAACTGCGATGTCGGATTTACCGTCGCCGTCGAAATCGCCGATCAAAGGTAAGTCGCCCGATTGTCCGAACGCAACACCACGAAACGCGCCGTCGGAACTTCGCAGATAATACCAAGTGCCGTTCGACGGTCGGAAAACGGCGATGTCGGCGAAACCGTCGCCGTCGAAATCGCCGGGACGCGGCAAATCTTCGGAGATGCCGAACAAAACGGCACGAAATTGGTTGTTAGAAGATTGCAGAATATACCAGTAACCGTTCGACGGGCGATAAACGGCGACATCGGTTTTGCCGTCGCCGTCAAAGTCGGCGGGAATCGGACGGTCGCCCGCCTGTCCGAAGGTTACGCCGCTGAATTGATTGTTGGCGGAATTCAGATAATACCACGCGCCGGTGCGGAAAACGCTGATGTCGGCTTTGCCGTCGTTTGTAAAATCGCTGATGACGTTCGGGCGGATATTGTTGATGTTCTGCGACACGAACGAGCGCGGGCTGTTGCCGCCTTCGTTGGCTGTGCCGTTACCGATTAAGTTAAATTTGCCGTTCGGACGCAGGAGAATATGATTGACCGTAATTGGCGCATTTGTTGTATTGAAAGTCGAAGCGTTCAAACGAAGTCTGCCGCGTGGATTATTGCCGTCAAGATTTGAATTGCCGAATGAATTGTCGGGCGAACCGTTCGGATTGAAACGCAGCGGCTCGCCGCCGCCGAAAGCCGGGTCAACGGCGATAATTTTGCCGTCCGGCTGAATTGCCTTAATGTTGAGCGATTGATTGCCAAGATTGTAAATGACCGCGCCGTTTGTGCCGAATGATGTATCAACCGACAAATCGCTCAAGTTAAAACGCGCCAACGCTTCGTTTCCTTGAAAACTGCCGGAAACGAGCAGTTTGCCGCCGTCGTTCGTGATTAAAGCCGAAACGCCTCTTTCCCTGGCGAAAACACTTGTTTCGGCGTTGAGGCGGCGGGCGGTTTCGAGCGTTCCGTTCGAGTTCCACCGCGTGACAGCAAAAACATTCCCGTAAAAACAGTTTGAATCGCTTACGCTGTCATAGCCGACGGCGATAATGCGTCCGTCCGGCTGCAAACGAACGCCGTAAAATGCGCGGGCTGGATAGCAAGGGCTGGTTGTGCCGGTGTTCGCCGGAATCCAGCGGGCAATGCCGCTGCCGTTCAAACCGAAAGTCGTATCGAGCGTTCCGTTCGAGTTGAAGCGCACAATAATTCCTTCAGTTCGCGCCGTTCCTACGCCTTGAAAATACGGATTAACCCGACTTGTCGTAGAGCCGACAACGATAATCTTTCCGTCCGGCTGAATCGCCATATCGAGCATTTGGGAACTCGAACCGTAAAGCGAGCCGTCTTCGTCAATCCCGCTTTTTATCCAAACTCTGCCCAGCGAAAGCTGATGCGTCAAAAAGTTGGTCGGTCCGGCGAATTGAAACGAGTAGCCGCCGAAATTCGTGTCAATCGAACCGTCCGCGTTGTAGCGCAACAGACAAAAATCAGTTCCGGGACCGATAGTTTGACTGCCTTGTTGTCCGAGTTGGCAAGTGCCGCCCATCACGATTTTGCCGTCTGCCTGACGTTTGAGAACGGTCGGACCCGAATTTTGCTGATTTCCGAAAACGTCAGTGGAAAAAACGGTTCTGACGTAACCGCTGCCGCCGAAAGACGTATCAACCGCGCCGGAAGCGGTGAATTTCCGCAGCCAAAAATCGCCGCCCGAACTTCTTTCGATTCTGCCGCCCGCGATAATCGAACCGTCCGGGTTCAATTCGCCCGAAACCAGATAAGTCCGCCGGTTCGGAGTCGCGTCGCCCGGAAGATTGTTTTGCGGCTCGACGTAATAGCCGAGCGAGGCGGCAAAATTCGTCCGGTCGTAATCGCCGCTGAATGTAAATTGCGCGAATGCTTCAGGCGGATTTGCCAGAAATAATCCGCCAAACACCGCCGTCAACAAAAATAATTTTCTGTATAATTGATTGAATTTCATAATTTTTCTCCCGACAAAATCTGTCTTCAGACAATAGGGCGTAAAGAATCGGGAAAACCGCCCAAAAAAAATCGCTTTCTTTTATGAAAGTTAATTGAAAGAAAGGCTTTTAAAATTGCCGGCGGCGGCATTTTCGGGCGTGTCTTTTAACATTTCAAGTTACGCGCTGCTGAAGCATTTAATCGCGCACGTCTGCGGTTTGGAAGTCGGCGAATTTGTTCATACTTTCGGCGATTTGCACATTTATCTGAATCATCTCGAACAGGTCGAATGAATTTTTAAAGCGCGAGCCTTCGGCGTTACCGCCGCTCGAATTTAAAAACGCGGAAAATTTGAAAAGTTTGGATGGCTTGCTCAATTTAAATCGAAAATTTAAAACTCGAAAATTATTGGTCGTGGGAAAAATCCCCGCGCCGGTCGCGGTTTGATGAAAACTGACATTTCTCAAAAAATCTGTTATAAATTCAGACACCTGCTTTTTACCACTAAATTTTTTGAGAGATAAAACCGAATATGCTTTTCCTCGTACAGTCCGCCGCCGTCTATGGTATTGACGCGCTCATCGTTGACATCGAAGTAAATCTCCAACCGGCAAAGGGCGAAGCCGATGCGTCGCCGATGGTTTTGATCGTCGGTTTGCCCGACACCGCGATTCGTGAATCGCGTGAACGCATCCGCGCCGCCATTACCAATAGTTCGTTCTTTTTCCCGTTTCACAAAACGACGATCAATCTCGCGCCCGCCGATGTTCGTAAAGAAGGGGCGAGTTTCGATTTACCGATTGCGCTCGGAATTTTAGGCGCGAACGGCGATTTGGGAAACGGCGAAACTTTGGAAAATACTTTGAGCATCGGCGAATTATCTCTGGACGGTCGCGTTCGACCCGTTCGCGGTGCGCTTTCGATTGCTCTGCGAGCCAGAGAAAACGGCATTAAAAATCTCATTCTGCCTGAAGAAAACGGAGGCGAAGCGGCAGTCGTCGCGGGCGTTGATGTTTTTCCGGTCAAAGATTTGCGCGAAGCGGCGGAATTGTGCCGCGATTTGCAGAGCGGGCAATCGCCGCGTATTGCGCCGCTGAAATTAGACCTCGCCGAAGTCAACGTCAGGGAAAACAAATATCGCGTAGATTTTTCGGAAGTGCGCGGGCAGGCAAACACGAAACGCGCTTTAGAAATCGCCAGCGCGGGCGGGCATAACATTCTGTTAATCGGTCCGCCGGGGTCGGGAAAAACGATGCTCGCTAAACGAGTGCCGACGATTCTGCCGCCGCTCGAATTTGAAGAATCGTTGGAAATCACGAAAATTCATTCGGTCGCCGGACTGACGGGAAAAACCGGATTGATTACCGAACGCCCATTTAAAAATCCGCACCACACAGTTTCGCAAGCCGGTTTGATCGGAGGCGGTTCGATTCCGAAACCGGGTGAAGTTTCATTGGCGCATTTGGGCGTTTTATTTTTAGATGAACTGCCGGAATTCGACCGCAATGTTCTCGAAGTTCTGCGCCAGCCGATGGAAGACAAACAGGTTACTATTTCCCGCGCCGCCACTTCTTTAACTTTTCCGGCGCATTTTACGCTGGTCGCTTCGATGAATCCGTGTCCGTGCGGCTACTTCGGAAGTCAGCGCGAATGCCAGTGTTCGCCGCTGCAAATTCAGCGTTACGTCGGCAAAATTTCAGGACCGCTTCTTGATAGAATTGATATTCACATAGACGTTCCGGCGGTGAATTTCAAGGAACTGCGCGGCAAAGGCGTTCCGGTCGGCGAGAGTTCCGAGACGATTCGGGCGCGGGTGATAAAAGCCAGAGAAATTCAACTCGAAAGGTTTACGGGCGATGGCATTTTTTCCAATTCGGCGATGTCGCCGACGCAGATTCGCAAATTCTGCGCGATTGATTCGGACAGCGAAAATCTGCTTGAACGGGCGATGCTGAAACAAGGACTTTCCGCCCGCGCTCACGACCGGATTTTGAAAGTTTCGCGGACGATTGCCGATTTGGAAGCGAGCGAAAATATCGAATCGAACCACATCAGCGAAGCCATCGGCTATCGTTCGCTCGACCGCAGTTATTGGAGTTGAAAATTTCAGATTTCAGATTCCAAATTCCAAACTGAATGCACCGACCAGCCGCTTTCAATCTAAAATTTGGAATTTGGAATCTGAAATCACAAAGACATTGCCGACCGAAAATGTTAAAATACGGAGTTTGTTTCGAGAGTTAGATTGGGAAAATAATCAAACAATGGTTGCTGAAAATTTAATCGGATTTGAAAATCTGCCGCAGACGATTCCGCATTTTTGTCTCGAATCGTTTCGTCGTCATAATAAACGCGACGCGCTGAGTCATAAAATAAACGACGTTTGGGAACATCTTTCGGGCGCGGCGGTCATCGAAAAAATCAAATATATCGCGCTCGGTTTGGCGGATTTGGGTGTCAAAGCGGACGATAGGATTGCGATTATTTCCGAAAATCGTCCTGAATGGTCGCTGACTGATTTGGCGATTCTTTCCCTTCGCGCCGTCAACGTGCCGATTTATACGACGCAGGCGGTCGAGCAAATTCGTTATATTTTAGAAGATTCGGGCGCGAAGATGCTTTTCGTTTCCGGCAAAAAGATTTTTCGCCACGCCGAAAACGCGATTCAGTCGGTCGAGCGTTTGGAGAAATTAATCTTTTTTGATGAAGACGCGCTGCCCGAAGATGACAATCGCGCGATGACTTATCAAACATTGGAAAATCGCGGCAGAGAACTGGAAAAAATTGACTCGCAGATTTTTGAGGAAAATCTCGCCAAAATCAAAACCGACGATTTGGCGACGATTATTTATACTTCCGGCACGACGGGCGAACCGAAAGGCGCGATGCTGACGCACGAAAATTTTACGCACACCATCACGGCAGTCTCGAAAGGATTGCCGATCAAATCGAACGACCGTTCGCTGGCGGTTTTGCCGCTGTCGCATATTTTTGAACGAACGGTTTTTTACGTCTTGTGTGCGAACGGCGTGGCAATTCATTTCTGCGCTTCATTCGACCAAATCGGCGCGTTTCTGGGCGAAGTCAAACCGACGATTATGACTGCCGTGCCGCGTCTGTTCGAGCAGGTTTACCACAAGATCGTCAAGAAAGGAAAGGCGGCTGGCGGCTGGAAAACTTCGCTTTTCGACTGGGCTTTGATTGTCGGGCAGGAATATTGGAACGCCAAAGACAAAGGCGAAAAGGTTTCAGCGAGTTTGAGTTTGAAACATTCCATTGCCAGCCGTCTGGTTTTTTCCAAATGGCGCGAAGGTGTCGGCGGAAGCCTTCGATTTTTCGTTTCGGGCGGCGCACCTTTGTCGCGCAAATTATCCTACGCATTCTGGGCGGCGGGAATCCCGATTTTGCAGGGTTACGGAATGACCGAGGCGTGCGTAACTTGCGCCAATCGTCCCGATGACAACAAAGTCGGTTCAATCGGAACGCCGTTTGAAGGGATCGAAATGAAAATCGCCGAATCCGACGGTGAAATTTTAATTCGCGGCGCAAATGTGATGCGCGGCTACTTAAATAACCCGGAAGAAACCGCCAAAGTCATTGACGACGAAGGTTTTTATCACACGGGCGATGTCGGTTACAAAGACGAAGACGGGCATTTTTTCATCACCGACCGCAAGAAGGATTTGTTTAAATTATCGAACGGCAAATACGTCGCACCGCAGCAGGTCGAAGCTCTTTTGAAACAATCGTCGCTCGTCGCGCAAGCCGTCGCCGTCGGTTCGGGTCGCAAACAAGTCGGCGCGTTGATCGTGCCGGATTGGGAAACGCTTAAACAAACCTTGAAAGATGAAGGCATCGCGGCGGAAGGTTCACGCGAAGAACTTTGCGAAAATGCGCAGATTATCAAAAGAGTTCAGCGCGATGCGGTCGAGTTTACCCGCGAAATGAATGATTACGAGCGCGTCAAACGAGTTTATCTATTGCCGCGCGAATTTTCGATTGATAAAGGCGAGATGACTCCGACTTTGAAAATAAAACGCGGCGTGATTGACGAGAAATACGAAGAAGCGATTGACGAAATTTGCGGCAGCTAAATCAAGGCAAAAGTAAAAAGGTAAAAGGCAAAAGTGAAGAAATAAATTCCACACTTTTGCCTTTTACCTTTTTACTTTTGCCTTAAATCTTCACGCTTTCGTTTTCACACAGCAAACGGTTGAGCGTGGAAAAATCTTTGTGTTTGTTGCCAAGAAGAGCTTCGGCTAACTCTAAAAGCGGCAGTGGAATTTCGACTTTGGCGATGGCTTCTTCGGATTGCGGATAGTGGGCGTAAAATTCGACTTCGGAAGTACAGAACTCACAAACCGTTAAGTGTTTTTCGATTTTCTTTTGTTCCTTGGACGGAGTTTCGCCGTACTGAAAAGCGAGCAATTCCTGCGATGAAGGGCAATTTACGTCTTTACAAAAAGTTATCATTTTTAACGAAAACATATACGAAAATTTAACGAAAGTCTTCCGATCTTCATAAAGAAAATCTATAAAACGGGAAATGTGTCTGTTACATCTAAAAATAAATCTGTAATGCCCGCCTGCTTCCAAAACTTAAAGATTAAAAAATAAAGTTTTTCCACAAATTGTTTTCTGTGCGAGTATGTGAAGTTTTTAAGTGGTGAAATAATTGCGCTTACGCCCATCGTAAAACAATTTTGAAAGATACAAAAAACTGTTGCCCAAATCGGAAATAATTGCTAACATTTAATTTGTTGTCGGAAAGATAAATATCCGACCGACCTACCAACCGAATTAACTGCAATAGCTCGGAGTTAATTTACAAAACTTTTTCCAAAAATCTCTAAAAATTTCAATCGTTTAGAGAAAGAAAAGTTCGCCGGCTGTGGATGCAATATCTCCAACGGGAAGGAGATTTCTACGCCGACATTAGAGCGGAGCAGGCATCACTTTCTAAAAAAATAAATCTGAAGGGTAAAATATGAGTGCAACAAAAGAGCAGGTATCTCTGCCGAAAACCGTCCAGCACCGGCAAATAAAAGTCGGGAAATGGAACGAAAGCCTCAAGACATCAGACGTAAATCAAATTTGGGCGGAACTGCACCGAATCGTCGGTTCGCATCCGCTGGTCAGGGCTTCCAAACGCGCCGGTTTTCTCGTCGAAGAAGGCAAGCATAACGCTTACACCGATTTGACGCAGGAGCTTTTCGTCGCGCTTTTGGGCAAAGAGCGTTTTCAGCATTACCTCGACACGGGAATGACGGACGCGGAAATCGAAGCGGAAATCAGCCAGATCGAATTGACGAATATGCTGACTGCCGAACTTCGCAAACGCTACCCGGAATCGTACCGTTTGGCGCGGCGCGTTTCGACTCTGATTCAAACCAGCAAAACTTTTAAGCGTTTCGACAATCTTAACAATCCTGATGCTCACCGTCGTCTCGCCGACCGTTTGTACGGTTTGGCGGATTGGAAAAACGAAAAATCTCGCCGCAATGTACAGGAAATGGAAGAGCGCGTGAAAACCGTCTCGTTCCAGAGCCGCGATACCAGAATGGTCGGCTGCACCGGCGACGCGCAGATCGTCATCAGCAACGTCGAACTCGAAAAACTGATCGTCAAAGTTTTCAAGGCGATTGATTCGCCGGTTGATGTTCGCTCGCTCCGTTCGTTCGTGATGTCGCGGCTGCCGATTATGGATATTTATCTCGTGCCGGTCGGCGGCGCGGCGCAGGACAACGGCGAAGAAGACCGGATGGAATTCGATTTCGCCGACAACCGCGAAACGCCCGAAGAAAACGTACTGCGCCGCGAAGCCGAAATTACGGCGACCGATTTCGTCGAAAATTTTCTCGGTAATCTTAATAAATCGGTGCGCGGCAAAGAGAAGCAATACAACCGGATGATCAGCGTTCTGTGGCACTGTTATTTGATTTCCGATAGCGGAACGCAGTTAGAAGTCGCGGAGATGCTCGGCGTGTCCGATTCGCTCGTGTCCGATTACCGCAAACGCATCGAGTCGAATTTACAGCAGCTTTCCTTCAACGGGGTGAACGAAGCCAGGTATTTTGAAAAGGCTCTGAAAAAGACGGTGCGCCAGCTTTTGACGGTCGAAAGTGCCGAAGAAATCACTGTCTGATCGTATTGGCAAAGCTAAATTTCCGGCATTTTATTTGAGTTTAGAGTTTGGTTAAACTCTAAACTCAAATTTTTTAAGCAGAGATGTTAAAAGACATCGCCAATCTCAAAAACTTCCCGCCGTTCGATTTTTAGGAAAATCCGCCGCTAATATAATTCGCTCTGCCGTCGCGGAATGAATATAATTATAAATTTGAAATCCCGGGCGAACTTTCGACACAGCCAATGGCTTCAGGAAAAGCGAAAAAACACGATTACGAATCTCTCAAGCCGAACGCCAGAAAAGGCGGCGCGAAAGATTACGAAACCGTTTCTTCGCGTAAAACAAACGGCGGACGACCCGACGAGTCAAAACAAACGGCGGCGGATAATACCGCGCCGCCGCTTAATTCAGATGAAGCAAGCGAACTCGAATCAGAAACGTCCGCTCTGCCGACATCACCGATTTTCGAATCATCCGCCGTCAACGAGGAAGTTTCTTACTCCGAACACCAGAAACAGGAAAAGGAAAAGAAGCAGTCGCTGCGCCGCGAAAAACTTTTAAGTTCCGATGCTTGGATCGTCCGCAACGGGCATAGTTTTACATTTGCAGGGATTTTTCTGTTCACGGTTTTCGTTTTTTTTCGCCCGTACGAATTGATTCCGGGAATGGGATTTTTGCAGAGCGGCGCGTTTATCATCGCCATCGCCACGCTTTTGATTTACGTTCCGACGCAGCTTTCCGCCGAAGGTTCGCTGACGATTTTCAGCACCGAAGTCAAAAGCATTATAGCGATGGTCGGGTTTGCCGTTATCACGATGCCGATTGCCCGCGACCCGGCGATGGCGTGGACGACCTTTAACGATCCGTTTATCAAAGCCGTTTTGATGTTCGTCGTGATGGTCAACGTCGTCCGCACGCGGAAGCGTTTGATGATTTTAATCTGGCTGTCTTTGATTATCAGCATTTACATCAGTCTGGCGGCGATCAATCTTTATCTGAAAGGCGAATTCAAAACCGAAGGCTATCGCGTTTCGATTGATTTAGCCGGACTTTTCAATAATCCGAACGATCTGGCGATTCAGTTAGTAACGATGATTCCGATTGTCGTCGCGCTCGCGCTGGCTTCCAAAAGTATTTTGAAGCGACTGTTTTTTCTCGGCATCGGCGGCATATTTTTGTTCGGAATGCTGATTACGTTTTCGCGCGGCGCGTTTCTGGCTTTTGTCGCAATGGCGGCAGTGATGGTTTGGAAACTCGGCTACAACGAGCGTCTGAAATATACGATTATCGGCGCGGTGGTCGGCGTGATATTTCTCGCCGCCGCGCCCGGAAATTACGGTTTGCGCGTCCTTTCAATAGTTTTCCCAGACCTCGATCCGGTCGGTTCGGCGGGACAGCGGCGCGACGGTTTGATGATTTCGATTTGGGTAACGATTCGCAACCCTTGGGGCATCGGCATCGGCAATTCGCCGAGTTACAGCCCTCACGGTTTGCAGACGCACAATGCTTATACCCAGGTTTCTTCGGAAATCGGCGTTCTCGGTCTGGCGGCTTACGTTATATTTATGGTCAGCGCGTTTCGCAAACTCGCCGCGATTGAACACACGCAGAGAGCGGCGGGGACACGCGATTGGTTTTATTTTATGTCCATCGGTTTGCAGGGCAGCCTCGTCGCTTATATGGTTTCGAGCTTTTTCGGTTCTATCGCTTATCTCTGGTATGTTTATTATTTGGTGGCTTACGCCGTCGCGTTCCGGCGCATTTACGCCATCGAAAAAGGATTAAAAAAAGAAGTCGAAACCGAATCGTGGAGCGAGAAACTTTCCGCGTGGCGGACGGCTTGAAACGAATGATTTACTGGGCTGCATTAACAATTTTTTCTATCAGCACCGTCGCGCTCATTTATGTTTACGTCGGCTATCCGCTGCTCGTCTATCTCGTCAGCCGCATCCGTCCGCGCTCCGTTAGAAAATCGCCGTTTGCGCCGCTCGTAACCGTTTTAATCACCGCCTACAACGAAGAAAAAGACATCGCCGCGAAACTTGAAAATACTCTGTGCATTGATTACCCGAAAGAGAAATTAGAAATTCTGGTCGTCTCCGACTGCTCGAACGACCGCACCGATGAAATCGTTAAGACCTTTGCCGAACGCGGCGTAAAACTTTATCGTCAGCCGGAAAGACTGGGCAAAACAATGGCGCAGAACGCGGCAGTCGAACGCGCCAATGGCGAAGTGATTTTATTTTCCGACGCGACCACGATGTATCAAACGGACGTTTTGACGCAGATGCTGCCGAGCTTTTCTGATGAAACCGTCGGCTGTGTCGCGGGCAAATTAATCTACGTTGACGATTCGAGTTCCAACGTCGGCAAAGGGGCGAAGAGTTATTGGAGTTATGAGACTTTTTTAAAGGAAACCGAAAGCCGCGCTTGTTCCTTGATTGGCGCGTCAGGCTGTTTATACGCCGTTAGAAAAGCGGTTTATCAGCCGATGTACGCGGAAGCGTGTTCGGATTTTCTGATTGCGACAAAAATTTACGAACAGGGTTTGCGGACGATTTACGAGCCGAACGCCGTCTGCACCGAAGAAACCAACCGCCACGCCGACAAGGAAATGCGAATGCGCGTCCGCGTCATCTCACAGACTTTTACCGATTTGTGGCGCAACCGAAAAATGATGAATCCGTTTCGCAGCGGCTTTTTCGCCGTCGAACTGATTTCGCACAAACTTCTGCGCTATGCCGTGCCGGTTTTTTTATTGATGATTTTTCTGTCATCGCTCACGCTCGCTCTTTACAGCGAAATTTTCGCCGTCGTGTTCGCGCTGCAAATCTTTTTCTACCTCATCGCGCTCGTCGGCTGGCTTTTGGAAAGGAGCGGCGTAAAGGTCGGAATTCTGGCGATTCCGCTTTATTTTGTACTGGCGAATCTCGCGTCCTTGATTGGCTTTTACAAATTCCTGCGCGGCGAACGCTATGCAAGCTGGGAGCCGATTAGAACTTAAGGAAAAAGTAAAAAGTAAAAAGGCAAAAGTGAAATCGGTTGCTTTTTAACATCAATGCAAATAATCGAAACAACAAAAGAAATAGAAAAGATAATCGGCGCGAACGTCATCAAGACCGCGCCGACGGTTTCGATTATTACGCCGGCTTACAACATCGCCGAATACATCGCGGAAACTTTAGATTCGGTTTTCGCGCAGACTTTTCAGGATTACGAAATCATCATCGTCAACGACGGTTCGCCCGATACGCTTGAACTTGAACGGATTTTAAAACCGTACGCAGATAAAATAATTTACCTCAAACAACCGAATCTCGGCGCGGGACAGGCGCGAAACGCCGCCATCGAAAACGCTCGCGGCAGATTTTTAGCTTTTCTTGATGGCGATGATGTTTGGGACGCAAACTTTTTGCGTTCGCAGATCGAGTTTCTGGAAAAAAACGATTTAGATTTAGTTTATGCCGATGCGCTTTTGTTTGGCGGTTCGGCGATGGACGGGCAGAAATTCACGCAGAACGCCCCATCAAACGGCGAAGCGAATTTTGAAAGTCTGCTCGATTTGCGCTGCAATATCATCACGTCGGGCGTTGTCGCCAGAAAACAAAATGTTGTGGACGCGGGAAAATTCGAGACGGAAAAAGTTCGCGCTCACGATTTTATTCTGTGGCTGAAAATGGCGCGGAACAAAACGCGCATCGGTTATCAGAAGCAAGTTTTACTAAAATATCGCGTTCGCCGCGACAGTCTTTCCGGTGATTCTGTTCAGCGCGTCGAGCGCGAAATTGATGTTTATCGCCGCGTCCGCGAGCAGATCGAACTCGACGAAGCACACGAACGCATCATCGAAAAACAACTGACCAGACTCAACGCCGAACTCGAAATCGAGCGCGGAAAGTCTTTCTTAATTCAGGAAAACTTCGCGGCGGCGCAAACCGCTTTTCGTCAAGCCAACGAATATCGAAAATCGAAGCGTTTGCAGTTGATAATTTTTACCCTCAAAATCGCGCCGCGTCTTTTACTGAAATTTTATCAATCGAGCCGCCGCGCCGAAATAGAGTTTATTCCCCGAAACCGTCAAATCATTGACTAAGCCAAGCGATAATGAATAAAAACTCGACTCCAAAAAAGCCGAATTTGATTTACGATGTCGGCTTGCATCACGGGCAGGACACGGATTTCTATTTGAAAAAAGGTTTCGATGTCGTCGCCTTTGAAGCCAACCCGGAAATCGTCGCCGTCTGCCGCGAAAAATTTGCCGACGCGCTTGATGCCGGACGGCTGACGATTGTCGAAGGCGCAATCGTCGAAAACGCCGCGCAAGCCGAAGTGATTTTTTACCGTAATAAAAATCATTCCTTGTGGGGAAGCACGTCGGAAGATTGGGCGTATCGCAGCGAAGTGTTGGGAACGAGCAGCGAAATTATTAAAGTTCCCGCCGTTGATTTCGGCGAATGTCTGCAAAAATACGGCGTTCCGTTTTATCTGAAAGCCGATATTGTCGGTTCGGAAATGATTTGCCTGCGGGCATTGCGCGAATTTGAAAACCAGCCGGATTACGTTTCGATTCGCTCGGAGAAAGTGATTTTTCGGCGGCTCGAAGAAGAATTCAATCTTTTTGAAGAACTCGGCTACGATAAATTCAAAGCAATTCAGCAGCATTTCACCGACATCAAAATTCCGCTGCCGTCGTCAAACGGCAAAAAAGCCGAATATGAATTTGCCGAAGGCGCGTCAGGACCATTCGGCGAAGAAACGGCTGGAAGATGGAAAACGCGCGAACAGGTTTTGAAGGATTACCGGAAAATTTTCGTGTTGTACTGGCTGTTCGGCGATTATTCGTATTTGATTCAGAGCGAGCGCGGCAAGCATTTCGTCAAGCAGCTCGAACGGGTGGCGCGGCGTTCATTGCCGAGTTGGTATGACACGCACGCACGGCATTCATCGCTGAGAGTCTAAATTATAAGATGAAAGGAAAATTACTTCGGAATAAGTGAGACGTGATAAGTGGTATGTGAAAGGTAAAAGCGTGAAAAATTTATCACTTATTACTTTTCACCTTTCACTTATTCCGAAGAGTTTTGAAACGCTAACAAAATTGCAGCCGCAGTAAAAAGCCCAATGGCAGAAGAAGAAAAAACAATCTCTCTCAAATCGCAGAGCGCGTGGCTTTTGTTCGCCAAAGTCATCGGTTTTGCGATCAGTTTTCTGCTGCCGCTGCTCACCGTTCGCTATTTTACGCAGGAACAGGTCGGCATTTACCGGCAGGTTTTTCTCGTCATCACGACCGCCAACGCGATTCTGCCGCTCGGTTTCGGACTCAGTTCGTTTTATTTTCTGTCGCGTGAAACGGCGCGTCGCCCGTCGGTGATTGCCAACACGCTCTTTTTTAATTTCACGGTCGGCGCGTGCGCTTTTCTCGCGCTTTATTTTTATCCGCAGCTGCTCGGCAGGATTTTTCAAAGCGACGAATTAACCGCACTCGCGCCGAAGATTGGTGTCGTCATTTGGCTCTGGATTTTTTCGACGTTTCTCGAAACGGTCGCCGTCGCCAACCGCGAAGCGAAAACGGCGACGGCGTTTATCATTCTGGCGCAGCTGACGAAAGCCGTGCTGATGATTTCGGCGGTCGTCGTCTTTACAACGGTCGAATCGTTTATCTATGCGGCAATGATTCAAGCCACCGCGCAGTCTTTGGTTCTGCTTGTCTATCTGCATTTCCGTTTTCCGGGATTCTGGACGGCGTTCGATTTTTCGTTTCTGCGCGAGCAGTTAATTTACGCGCTGCCGTTCGGTTTTGCCGGTCTTCTTTGGACTTTGCAGAACGACATTCACAATTATTTCGTCGGCTATCGTTT